>SVFK01000012.1 GCA_015056915.1 Lachnospiraceae bacterium | reverse complement strand
AGTATTTGAAATATAAAGGGGAACTGGAAAGGCTCACGGAGCATTTGGCAAAGATGGTAGAGGAGTACACGCATAAGGTAAGCCACGAATACCATTTGCTTTTGACGGAGTATATCAACAAGGTTGGAGCCGTTTGAAATTTTATGCGTATAAATAAGACAGAAAACACATTATTACTATGTTAAAAGTTTAACATAGTAGATTGATAAATATTTAACAATATGGTATAATTGTTATATAAGGAAAGGGTGGTGTAGTTATTATGACAAAAGACGAAAGAATGGAAAAGTCTATAAAGAATAACCTTTCGATACTAAGGGCATGGTCGGAAGGAAGGATTAAAATAACGACAGGTTGTGATGATATGGCAAATAATACATACAACCTCAATACACTAATGAACATCATAGAGAATAACGCTCTAGAAGGAATCACACCACCTACAGAGATAATTCAGAAAGGGGATAGAAATTATGAAATTCTTATCACAATTCCAACAGTTTGATTTTGAGAGATTTGCAAAGGACAAGGGCTTTATGGTAGTAGGCTGTAGCCCGTGGAAGGAGCATGGCTCAAATGAAGTTATCGGCACGAAGGTTGATACAGTTATCTATGCCGATAATACAGAATAGAAAAGTGATAGTGTTTGTGCATATCTCTCCAGATGTTGCCGACATCTCAATTTTGAAAATATAATTTCCAGTAAAAGCAGTTACCACGCCCTACGAAAAGCAACGATACGAAGATACTACAAGGAAAAAATAAAAGAAGTCGGAGAAAAAAAGGCAAGGGAAATGGCATTGCAACGATTAGGGCACGGTTCCCGAAGAAGTGATTTGGAAAAAATCTATTTGTTTGATTAACGATATATTGTGAAATAAAACGAAATAACCCAAAGTAGATATATTTATATCTGCATTGGGTTATTCTTCGTTATCATCTTCGATATTGCTTATGGCATATTCCAAGCATTGAACCATAAACTCATTCCGACTTAAAGAGTTATTATTGGCAAATTTATCTATTTCAGATAACAGGTCTTTGGGAATACGAAAGGATATAACTTCCTTATCCCCCTTTCTGGGTACAAATTTCATATGATATCACCTCCACGTTCTAATTGTATGTTGGAAGTGAAATAAATAGTATATGTTAAAATAGATATTGAAAGCGATATTCAATGTGGTATAATGTAAAAAGCAATAAAATGAAATTAGCATTAAAATACAGTGCTTGCAAAGGAGAAAATTTATGAAGAGAAGATTTTATGCTTTAATGCTCGTTGTAGCTATGCTTGCTATGACACTCATTGGGTGTGGTAGTGGCACAACTAATGAAGAAACAAATGCTTCAAACGAAACAGAAGCCAAAGTTGAAAACACTGAAGATGTGGTAGTGGAAGAAATGGTGGAAGTACAACCGTCAGAAGATGCCGGACCAAATACTTTCATCAAAATCGAAACTTATAATGTTACTCACGGATATTCAGAAGAATTAAGACAATTTTATATAGATATGGGTGGTTCTCCAGAAGAAGGTGGTGCTACTCCCGACGTACATACTTGGGTAGTTTCAAGCAAAATAGAAATGACGGATTGTGTAACTGGAGATGTAATTACACAAAGTGAAGAGAAAACAGAAGAACAATTAGAAGAAAATGCAGATTTTTATTGGGTATCTGACATTTCTATCGCAAGGGGGTTATGTACTACCGGCGAATTAGAAAAAATGGGTGGTGATACACAAACATTAACAATTAATGGTAAAGAATATATTTTTGAAATAAAAGATTATTCTATTGAAGGGAACTATGATGAAATCAAAGATTGTGTTATGACATATACATTTGAAGGAATTTATTACACAGAAGGTAATGAACCCAATTCATCTGCTCAATCGCAAGAAATTGTTGTTGAAGCAATAGAAGAACCTACAGAGGAAGTTGTCGAAGAACCTGTATCTGAAATTGAAGAAACAGAAAATCCAAAAAGTTATTCAACTATGACAGAATATGTATATAGTGAAGAAGCGGCCAATGGGATTTCCATTATGAATTGCAAAATATTTGAGTACCGTGACGATAAAACGCAAGGAACCGTTGAAACAACAGTAAATGTGTCTGGATTTGAATTTATATTGAGTTTTGACGGAGATGCAACATTGGGAACAAAATCCGTGTCAAATTCCGATGGAACAGCCGGCTTTTTATATAACAAAGACAAAACTCAATGGTTGCAGATTTATACTAGCGGTCGTCTCTCGCAAGAAACATTTAATCAATATATGAATGGTGACTTGAAAGAACATTTTGCTTGGGCAAATGTTGACGAATATTTTGAAGAAACAAAAGAGGATAACTATGTTAGTGCCATAGTAGCGACCACCACTATGATTTCCGGTGTCGAGTATAAAGGATATGCAAGAGTGATTATTGACTTGGAAAAAGGTGCAGGAACTCATTTATGGTATCTTGTGCCTTCAGATGTGTATGATGAACAGGCAGTATATAATACGATTGCATCTGCCAAGATTATATCTGAAGATGAAAGTTTAATATCATTATTTAGTATTAATTAAGGCAAAGGGGTGGTTTGACGGCCACCCCACTTTTGTGTCTTTTTTGCAGATGTGAACAGATAACAGACCTAAAATCCGGCTGTTATGTCAGTTGGCTTCAGAATACATCTTTTTATATAGAAGAGGTTTCCGAAGAAGTCATTTTTATCCAGATTATATTATTCAGACTGAAAATGGTGATGTTTGGATTATTGAGGCAAAGGGCGGAATTAAGGCAGATGGAAGCTCAAACAATGTTGATGGATATGCAGAAAAGAAATTTGATGCGTTGAAAGCGTATGCTAAAAAATATCCCGAAATCAAATGGGGATTTGTTAGAGCTGTAGGTTCTCAAATCTACATGTCAAATACTGAATGGGATGAGAATGTCATGAATAGTGATGTTTGGAAGCCTATTGAAGAAATAATTAAAGCGTAATAAAAAAGAAATGGATCTGAAATGAATCAGTTCCATTTCTTTTTTATTTATCAATTATACAAGCATAAATGTACGAGTCATCAAGTGTCTTTTCAGATAAACAAGATAATTTTACTATATGGGCGCAGCAGAAAACGACTGTGAGATAATCATCTTCCGTTTTTTTTCGTAGAAAGATAGAACCGCTTTAATAGCAGAAGCTCTAGTAAGACTAATTTGTTGTAGAATTATTAATGTGAGATTTTTATAATTTTTTATAATTTTTATGAATCCTTAATTGTTAATCGAAATGCAACCTTTTTGATTTCATTTTCTTATAAATTTATTAAATAAAATATATTTGCCGGATGGTTGCAATCCGGCTTACAAAAAGATTGTTATCCATGCGATAGCAGTCTTTTTTGTCCCAATGTACCGGGTCGGTATACGGAGAACTGGGGGGTGGATGACCCATCAGGGCAGAGTGATGAAGTGTTTGCAGAGACAATCAAGAAAATTGAAGAGAAGGTGCTTCGGTTGAAAGAAAAGATGAAGTCTGCGGAGAACACTTTGAACCGGATTGTGTTCTGTTCCTGCAAAAGAATAAGGAAAAGGAATCCATTTTTGCAATGGCGAACTGCGAAGGCAAGAATTTGATACAGATTTTGAAAGGATTGTGAAAAAAACCTAAAGTATTCCCAAAACCCGCCGATAAACATATTGAATCGTTTTGATTGATAATAAAACGAATGCATATGAAAGGAGGAGTCAGATATGCGTATAGAGGCTTATACACAGGTGCAGCAGTTGTATCAGTCCCAGAAGGTTAACAGGAGTCAGAAGACCAGTGCCGCAGCACAGACCGACAGGGTGCAGATTAGTAGCTTTGGTAAGGATATTCAGGTCGCTAAGGCAGCAGTAGCAGGCAGCCCTGATATCAGGGAAGAGTTAACGGCTCCCATCAAGGCAAGGATACAGAATGGTACCTACGAGGTCAGCAACCAGAGTTTCGCTGACAAATTATTAAGCAAGTACGAAGAAATGAGGTAATTTCAGTGGCGAGTTTAATGGAAAACCTGATAGATGTACTGAATAAGGAAGGCAGTGAATATGAGGGGCTACTGAGATTATCTCAGAACAAAACGCCGATTATTGTAAGCGGCAATCTTGAAAATCTACAAAAGATCACGGATGAGGAACAGGAATTGGTAAGCAGAATCAATTCTTTGGAAAAGAGAAGAACAGAGATTACTGCGGATATTGCCAATGTGTTGAACAAGGATGTTACAACGTTAAAATTAAAGAATCTGATTGATATGCTTGCCGGCAGACCTGTAGAACAAAGGATGCTGGCAGAAGCACATGACAGATTGCAGGCGGCTGTGAGGGGACTCAAGAGAGTCAATGAACAGAATGGTGAGCTTCTTAAAAATGCGCTGGAGATGGTGGAATTTGAGATGAATTTACTCCAAGCAATGAAGACGGCACCGGAAACTGCAAATTATAACAGAGGTGCATATAGCGCGGGCGACACCATGGGTGTCAGCAGTCGTGGATTTGATGCGAAGCAATAAATGCACTCCTTGCGAAATGTAGAGGTGAAATATCATGCCATTAATGGGTAGTTTATATATAGGTTCATCCGGATTACAGACAAGTCAGAATGCGCTGAATACCACAGCGCATAATCTTTCTAATACAGATACTGTCGGCTATGTAAGGCAACAGGCACAGCTGTCGGACAAGACATATGTTACATTGTCCGTAGACCCTTTTTCTGTGGCCAACAAGCAGACCGGTCTGGGTGTCACTTATTCCAGTGTAAAACATGTAAGAGATTATTTTTTGGATAAAACCTATCGTAAGGAATCCGGACGCAGTATGTTTTATGAGGTTTCCACGGAGGTATTAGAGGAAGTGGAAAGCCAGCTGGGTGAATTGAACGGTGAGGCATTCCAGACTACGATGACAGACCTTTGGACGGCGATACAGGAGCTGACCAAGGACCCTGCCAGCTCCGTAACACAGGGACTTTTGGTACAGCGGGCGTCAGAATTCGTGGCGCGTGCCCAATCCGTATATGAGGGCTTGTCTTCTTATCAGGATAATCTTAACGTTCAGATTAAACAACAGGTAGATAAGATTAATGATTACGGCAATCAGATTTTGGAATTGAACGATCAGATTCGAATGATTGAAAGCGGTGGAATCGAGCATGCCAATGACTTGCGCGATGTACGTGATCAGATTCTGGACGAGCTGGGCAACCTGACCAAGATGAGTTATACGGAGGATATGTACGGTAATGTATATGTACAGATAGAAGGCGTTGATTTCGTAAAGGGTAGTATGTGTTACGAAATCGGTATGGAGGTAGACGAGACCACCGGCTTTTATACTCCCTTCTGGCCTCAGAATGCATCCTACAATGTTAAGGATGACGGAACGAGAGTATATAATATCGATGGTGCAGAGGTTTTTGACTTTAGTGTGGAAATATCCTCTGACCTGGGTACAGACATTGGCGGCTTAAAAGCAATGCTGCTGGCACGCGGAAGTCACAGAGCAGATTATACAGATGTATCGGCAGGCAATTACGATCAGGTATCCCAGTCTGTTATCATGAATATTCAAGCAGAATTCGATCAGATGATTCACAATGTGGTTACCAAGATAAATGATATTATGGCACAGGCTGCCGGTATTCAGGAAGGTGATTTGACTCTTGCGGATGGTGCGGTTCTCGAGGGCGTGAAGTATTGTGAGTCTGAAGAAGGCGGCTACATGCGTAATGAAAACGGTAGTCCTCTGCAAATGTTCACCAAGGTTACCACAATGGGTTATCAGAAGGTGCAAGGTGCAGACGGCAAGGAATACTGGGTATACAACGAAGAGAATGAAACTTACTCGGACACCCTGTATACGGTTATGAATCTGCAGATTGATGAGGGACTGATGCAGAGACCCTCTACACTGGGCTTCAGATTAAATGACGGTTCTGAGGACAATGCTACGGCGGAGGCTTTAAAGGCAGCATTTACCGAAGAGATATACACCTTGAATCCCAATGTACAGAAGAAGACCACATTTGTTGATTATTACACGGATTTGGTAGCTCAGGTAGCCAATTCCGGTTATGTATATCGCAGTATTTTCGAGAATCAGACCACCACGGTGGAAGCGGTTGAAAGTGCAAGACAGCAGGTATTAGGCGTGTCTTCCGATGAAGAATTGTCTAATATGATTAAATTCCAAAATGCATATAATGCATCCAGCCGTTATATTAACGTAATCAGTGAAATGCTGGAGCATATTATCAATACGTTAGGAATGTAGTAAGGAGGAAGTGTTATGCCATCACAATTTTTTGGATTGAATATAGCATATACCGGTTTGCTGGCAAGTAATGCGGCACTGAATACCACCTCCAACAACATTGCCAATGTGCAGACGGAAGGGTATAGCAGGCAGCAGGTATCCCAACAGGCGGCCAATGCTTTGAGAATTTTCCAGACATACGGCTGTGCGGGTGCGGGTGTTGAGACCCTTGCCATTGAGCGTGTTCGAGATGAATTTTACGATACCAAGTATTGGAACAACAATGCTAAGGTCGGCGAGTACGACATGAAGCAGTATTATATGAAGCAGGTAGAGACCTATTTTTATGACGACGGTACGAATGCAGGCTTCAATACGATTTTTGATAATTTCATGATTACCGGTATTCAGGAGCTATTGAAAAATCCTGATGATGCATCGGCCAAATCTCAGTTTGTAGGTTATGCGGGAGAGCTTGCAGAATATTTTAACGGACTGGCGGGCAATCTGGAAGCGGTACAAAAGGATATTAATCAGGAAATTAAGCTTAAGGTAGATGAGATTAATTCTCTGGCAGGTGAGATTGCCACCTTGAATAAGCAGATTAACACAATTGAGCTTACAGGAGTGACTGCAAACGAGCTTCGTGACAGAAGAACGCTTTTGTTGGATCAGCTTTCTGCCATTGTTGATATTGCCACCACGGAGACACCCATTACCGATAGCAACAATCCGGAGCGTGAAACCGGAGCTAACCGTTTCGTGGTAAAGATTGCAGGCGGACAGATATTGGTGGATAACAGCGAATACCGTGGAATGGAATGTGTTGCCAGAACCAGCTATGAGAAAATGAATCAGACAGACATTGATGGTTTGTATGAAATCTACTGGGAGGACGGTCAGCAATTTGATTTGTACAATCCCGTTATCGGCGGCGCGTTGCAGGGCTTAATTGAGATGCGTGACGGTAATAATAGTGAGAATTTTATCGGTGAAGTGGTGGCTGTAGGCACTACGGCTAACGGTCAGCTTGATACGGTAACCATAGAAGTGGATCAGCATTACCTGAAGGATTTGAATAAATGTAATCTTTCTGATCAGGGCGGTATTATTAACCTGGGTAATCAGGAATTTTACTATGATTCATGGGAATATACTTGTACCTTTGATGAAAACACAGGAGAGCCTACCTACTCTTATACCTTCACTTTATCTGACGGTACTAAGAACGGAAAGCGCATTACAAACGACCGTGTCGGCAAGGTGGCTGAAATCGGCGAAGGTATTTCCTATCAGGGTATTCCCTATTATATGAATCAGATGAATGAGTGGTTGCGAACCTTCTCTCAGAAGTTTAATGATATCCTGACAGCCGGATTCAATTCCGATAATGCACCGGGAGTTATGTTGTTTACATCTGATTACGCTACGGATGATGAACAATTTGATTTCCCGGACGGCACCAGATATGATATCGCAGTAGAAAATCAGCAGGATATTTCGGTTAAAGTAGATGATGACAGCTACTACCGTATGACAGCTTCTAATTTCAGTATTCTGGATGCGATAGAAATTGACCCGGGACTTCTTGCCAATAAGTACGAAAAGGGCGATGGTGTAGAACAGAATGACCTGCTGGAGGATTTGAGGTCCTTGGCTACCGATAAGGATAAGATGACCTTCAGAGGAGCCAGTGCTTCGGAATTTCTGCAGTGTGTGCTCTCTGACGTAGCACTGAACGCGGAACGTGCCAATATTTTCTATACCAGCTTTACTGATATTTCCTATACCATCGATAATCAGAGAATATCCATCTCCGGTGTGGATGAGGATGAAGAGGCAGTGAATCTGGTAAAATATCAAAACGGATACAATCTGGCATCTAAGATGATTCAGACGTTGACGGAGATTTATGACAGACTGATTCTGCAGACCGGAGTGTAAAAAGGTTACTACTGACAAGCATTAGTGAGCAGGCAGATAGGAGTAAATATGAGAATAACAAACAAAATCATGCAAAGAAACAATCTGGCCAACATTAATACCAATAAGATGTATCAGGACAAGCTGAGTACGCAGATGTCTACACAGAAGAAAATTAATCGTCCTTCTGATGACCCTGTTGTGGCAATCAGAGCACTGAGACTCCGTAGCAATGTGACAGAGGTAACACAGTATTACAGCAAGAATATTCCTGATGCGGTAAGCTGGCTCAGTGTGACAGAGGATGCACTGAAGAACCTGACACAGATTGTTACAAACATGATTGCACAGTGTACCAAGGGCTCCAATGGCGATTTGGCTACATCTGATAGGGAGATTATTTTGGAGCAGCTGAAAGCGCTGGGTGATGAAGTGTACAGCACAGGCGATGCAGATTATGCAGGCAGATATGTATTTACCGGTTATCGTACCAATACCTCCTTGAGCTTCACGGAGGAGCAGACGCTTAATTATGAGATTACGGAGCAGTTGGATAGTACTGCAATCGGAATGGTTACTAAGGTCAATACCGATGAATTGCTGAACATTAATTCCAGCACCTATCAGTCAATCGCAACAGATGAGACAGATGTTTCCTCTGTGGATGTATATCGTATCAGACTGGCATATTCTGATTGCAAAGAAGGTGCCATTCCTTCCATCAGCTTCAAGCAGAAGCAGGCAGATGGTACATACGCAGATGTAACATGGCCGGGTAATGGTGTGACAATTACCGAGGTTCATTCCTACGATGACCCTTACACACAGACGGCTAATGACCCGGATGCTGTGATTTATGTTCCTGAGACCGGAGAATTGCTGCTGGGTCAGAATCGTTATGAGGAGCTGATGGCAGTCAGAGATGAAGTGTCTACTTCTTCGGTAAATGAAGGAGAGATTCGTGTTACCTATCAGAAGGAAAGCTGGTTGCAGGGAGACTTGAGACCGGAGCATTATTTCTACTGTAAGAGTGAACCGGGTACAGATGAGGAAATCGTATATAATGATGATTATTTGACCGGTGACCCGGAAAAGCAGGTTATTGAATATGATGTGGGCTTTAATCAGACCATTCGTGTCAATTCTACCGCTGATGAATGCTTCCAGCATGGAATCGGACGTGAGGTAGATGACTTGGTGGATGCATTGCAGAATGTGCTGGATTTGGAAGCGGTTCAAGTAGAAATAGAGAAGCTGCAGGAGACGGCTACCGGCGCAGATGCCGAGAAGCTTGCGACACAGAAGGATGCGGTGGAGAAGGCATTGACTCTTGCGAGAGATAAGTGCCAAAAGCTGTTTGAAAGCTCGATTACTACATTCCAGGGTTATCTGGATGATGCTAACCTTTGTATTACCAATTGTGGTACAAGAAGCAGTAAATTGGAGCTTATCAGCAATCGTATGCAAAATCAGAAAACCACCTTCGAAACACTGAAGAGTGAGAATGAAGATGCCGATATTACAGATGTAGCAATTCAGCTTACCAGTGCCGAGCTCACCTATGAGGCGGCTTTGATGGCAGCCGGTAAGGTAATGCAGACGACATTGTTAGATTTTATTTAAATAAACGAGTAGAAAGGTGTGGTAGAAGGTATGAATATTAATACAAGAATTTTCGGAGAAATTGAAATCGCAGATGACAAGGTTATTACCTTTGAAAAGGGCATCATCGGTTTTCCTGATTTGAAGCATTTTACCCTACTTCATGATGAAGAAAAGGGAACCAATGTAGGCATTCGCTTTTTACAATCCCTTGATGAGCCGAATTTTGCAATGCCGGTAATGGATCCGCTTATTGTAAAACCGGACTATGATCCCGAAGTGGATGACGAGTTGTTGGCAAGTGTAGGTGAACTGAATGCAGAGAATATACTGGTGCTGGTAACAGTAACAGTGCCTGCTGATTTGACTAAGATGACCGTGAATCTGCAGGGACCTTTTGTTATCAATGTGGACGAGCGCAAGGCGTGCCAGATTATCGTGGAAAGCGGAGCATATCCGGTGAAATTCCCTATTTACGATATTCTTCAGGCGAAAAAGGAGGGTGAGTAGGATGCTGGCATTATCCCGTAAAAAGAATGAAGCGATTATTATTAACAATGATGTGGAAATAACGATTCTGGAGGTGAAGGGAGATCAGGTAAAAATCGGTATCTCTGCTCCCAAGGAGGTTCCTATTTATCGTAAGGAAGTATATCTGCAGATTCAGGAGGCAACTAAAGAAGCAGTAAGTGCAGATGGTATGGATGCTCTGAAAAATCTGTTGGGCTAGAAAAAAGAAATATTAAGTGGGAAGTGCAAAATTTTTTGCACTTCCCTATTAATTTTCTTTGGGAAATTACCGATAAAGACTTTAGAAACTCTATATTTATGTATATTTTTACAGGAAACAAAAGGTTGTGCCGAAGGAAGGCACTGTTTACACATGGAGGTGACAGATATGGCAATTGAACCATTATCAAGCGTTATGAGTATACAGGCACAGGGAAGTGTAGCACCCAAGCCTGTAGCAACAGAAAAAGTTGAAGTACCGTCCAATCCGGTACAGCCCGTAGAAATGGTAGATAAGACTACCAGTGTGGTAGAGAATGCACAGGGCAAAGGCCAGAGCAATGCAAATCAGGGTCAGGACCAGCAGGCTACCAACGAACAAATCAAAAAGGCTGTGGAACAGCTGAATCGTAAAATGAGTGTCAATTCGGAAGCGGTATTCGGTATTCATGAAGCTACCAATCGTGTTACTATTAAAATCGTAGATAAGAATACCAAGGAAACGATTAAGGAGCTTCCTCCTGAGAAGACCTTGGATATGATTGCTAAGGTGTGGGAGCTGGCAGGTATTCTTGTGGATGAAAAGAGATAGGAGGACATCCATATGGCAATGAGATTATCAGGACTTATGTCCGGTATGGATACAGAAAGTGTTATTCAGGATCTTGTGGCGGCGAGACGGACTAAAGTGGATGCTGCGGTAAAAGCACAGATTAAGCTGGAATGGAAAAAGGATGCTTGGAAATCCCTGAATACCAAGCTGAAAAATCTGCAGTCCAAATATGTAAATAATATGCGCTTTGTATCCTCTTACAGCAAGAAGACTACCAAGGTGTCCAATACATCTGCTGTAAGTGTAATTACCGGCGAAAACGCTGTGAACGGCGTACAGTCATTGCAGGTAAAACAGCTTGCTAAGACAGCTTATCTGACAGGTGCTGAGATAAGTGGTTCCAACGGCAAAGACTTAACTGCTTTATCGAAAATGAGTGATTTGGGATTTACCGGTAGTGGTACGATTAATCTGACCACAGGGGGCAAATCCGTAGATATTGAGGTGACGGCAGATACTACCATTTCTGATTTCTTGAATAAGGTGAAGGATGCCGGTTTGAATGCTTCCTTTGATGCAGGCAACCAGAGATTCTTCATCAGTGCCAAGGAATCGGGTGTGGAGAATGATTTTAGTCTTACTGCATCCGATGCTAACGGTGCGGCAGCATTGAAGGCTTTGGGATTGCAGGTATCCTACAGTGCGGCAGATTGGAATGAAATCGACCCTGCCAAGCAGGATGCTACTATCAAAGAGTATAAGGAATTTGCAGGATACTATGTGGCAGGAGACAGGGCAGCAACCCTTGCCAATATGCAGGGCATGATTGATGATTCGGTTGCATCCAGAACGGATTCCTATTTGAATCAATATAAGACTCTGGTAAGCTCCCGTGATGCAGCGCAGAAAAAGATTGACGAAATCAATGCCAAGTATGCAGATGATCCCTTGGAGTCTGCTGATACCTATAAGACTCAGTTAGAGGCAAAGAAGGAAGAAATCAAAGCCAAAGAGGCCGAAATCAAGGACATTACCGATGCGGATGCCAAGAGAGCGGCAGAGGAAGAATTGAAAAAACTGAAGGAAGAGGAAAGTGCGATTTCTGCAAAGAAGAAGGACGCAGACACTCTGGCAACTCAGACAGAGACCTTGAATAAGGCCAATGAGAAGCTCGCAGAGGTGGAATCCTATGTAAATATTACAGCAACCACGGATGCAGAAGGTAATGTTACATACAGCGCGGAAGCTACCGATAAGCTTATTGGTGAAGTGGAAGACGCATATTACAACAGGGCTGAATTTGCGGCACGGGTAGTGGCTGATCCCGGTCTGGTAGCAGGAACCGGCGCAACCAAGATATCCGGACAGGATGCGATGATTACTCTGAACGGCGCAACCTTTACCGGCAGTGACAATGTATTTGAGATTAACGGTCTGACCTTTACTGCACTGAGCGAGACTGCTGAGAACGAAACGGTTACCATTACCACTCAGGATGATGTAGATGGTATCTATGATATGGTAAAGGATTTCCTGAAGGAATACAATTCCATTATCAACGAGATGGACAAGCTGTATAATGCGGATTCTGCAAAGGGTTATGAGCCTTTGACGGATGAAGAGAAGGCAGCAATGTCTGAGACTGAGGTTGAGAAGTACGAAGAGAAGATTAAAGAAGCATTACTTCGCCGTGACAGCAACTTGTCCGGTGTCAGCTCTGCATTAAGAGAAATCATGTCTTCCGGTGTTGAGGTGAATGGCAAGATGATGTACCTGAGTGATTTCGGTATTGAGACCTTGGGATATTTTGAAGCACCTGACAACGAGAAGAATGCTTATCATATTGCCGGTGATGCTGATGATGATGCTTCCTCGGGCAAGGCAGATGTACTGAAGGGATTAATTGCCAGTGATCCGGATACAGTTATTTCCTTCTTCTCCCAGTTGTCTAAGAATTTGTACAGCAAAATGGACAGCATGTCTAAGTCTGTAGAGGGTTATCGCAGCTACGGCAGCTTCTTTGATGATAAGAAGATGACAGAGGATTATGATGACTATACCAGTAAGATTGCAGATTTGGAAAGAGCATTAGCTGATTATGAAGATAAATGGTATGCAAAATTTGCAGCAATGGAAACAGCTATGGCCAAGATGCAGAGCAACGCGAATGCGGTAACAAGTCTTTTAGGAGGTTGATGACATGGCATTACCTAATGCATATGCCCAATATAATAACAGCAAGGTGCTGACGGCTTCGCCGGCAGAGCTGACACTGATGCTGTACGAAGGAGCCATTAAGTTTTGCAATATTGCAGAACTGGCGATTGAGCAGAAGGATGTGCAGAAGGCGCATACGAATATTGTGAAGACACAGCGAATTGTTGATTATCTTCGCCAGACTCTCGATATGAAATATGCGGTGGCACAGGACTTTGAGCGTATTTATTTGTATTTGTCCCAACGCCTTGTGGAAGCCAATGTTAAGAAGGATAAAGAAATATTGGAAGAGGTGAATAGTCATCTTCGCGCGGTTCGTGATAACTGGAAGGAAGTTATGCGGATTAACAGAGAGAGAGGAACTGCTTAATGGAGAATCAGTTGACCATCCTTGCAGAGAGCTTGGAGCAAAAAATAGCGGTATTGGCAGAAATACAGGAATATAATAAACGTCAGGAACAGGTGTTTCTCGCCGAAACAGTCGATATGAGCGGTTTTGATGAAGCGGTGGAGGAAAAGGGAAGGTTGATTGAGCAGCTGAGCCGATTGGATGATGGTTTTGAGATTCTATATGCCAAGCTGTCCGAGCAGCTCCGGAATAATCGCAGTAAGTACGCCGCAGAAATACGAGGCTTGCAGCAGCAGATTGCAACCATTACGGAGATGAGCGTTACCATTCAGGCTCAGGAAAGCCGTAACAAGCAGCTGATAGAACAGTACTTTGCCAAAGAGCGGGACGGAATACGCCAGAACCGCAAGAATTCCAAGGCGGTATATGACTATTATAAGAAGGTAAATAATGCTTCTTATGCTCCGCCACAGCTGTATGATACAAAAAAATAAAAAAATATAAATTTTTTTGAAAAAGGGGTTAAGTTTCCCCAAAACGCTCCGATATATATTACAAGTAAAGCAAAACAAATTGCTTTCAATAATCTTCAAGACCGACGGAATCGCACACCGGAGGGAATGAAGACTCCGGCAGTGAAGGTCGAAAGCGGTGCGAACTTTTAACTGACATTGCCAAGCAACTAATGTGTCGCAAGGACGCGACTTTATCATTTAAATTCAAGGAGGAAAACTTATGGTAGTACAACACAATTTAACCGCAATGAACTCTAACAGAATGTTAGGATTAACCACAACAACTCAGGCTAAGTCAACCGAGAAATTATCTTCCGGTTACAAAGTAAACCGTGCAGCAGATGATGCAGCAGGTCTGGCTATTTCCGAGAAGATGAGACGTCAGATTCGTGGTCTGACTCAGGCTTCCCTGAATGCTCAGGATGGTATCTCTTGTGTACAGACTGCAGAAGGTGCATTGAACGAAGTACACGACATGCTTCAGAGAATGAACGAACTTGCAGTTAAGGCAGCTAACGGAACCAATCAGACTGAAGACCGTGATTACATCCAGTCCGAAGTTGATGCGTTGATTGAAGAAATCGATCGTGTAGCTACAACCACAACCTTCAATGAGAAGATGCTGTTAGACGGTACCTTCAGTGATGTTGAACTTCAGGTTGGTGCAGAAGGCGCAGATGGCAACCAGATTGCTGTTTCTATCGATGCAATGGATTTCCAGGGCTTAGCAGGTTCTGCAACTCTTGATGTTTCCGGTGCTGATGGCACTGCAGCTAAGGCAGCTATCACCACTATCAAGAACGCAATCAAGACTCTGAACGCACAGCGTTCTGACCTTGGTGCTATCCAGAACAGATTAGAGCATACTATCAACAACCTGGACAACGTAGTTGAGAATACTACAGCAGCTGAGAGCCAGATTCGTGATACCGATATGGCTACTGAAATGGTTAAGTACTCCAACAATAACATCCTTGCTCAGGCAGGACAGGCAATGTTGGCTCAGGCTAACCAGGCTAACCAGGGCGTTCTTTCCTTACTTCAGTAAGATAATTTGCGAATGCTACCAAAAAGGGATTGGTTTTTACCAATCCCTTTTTTCTTGTCTTTTCTCTTAAAATCACTATTTGCAGTTGTAGTCGGAGGGCATTTCTTACATGAAATCACTAAGATTTCAGATTTGCAAGGCGCCGTAAGGCGGGTGCATGATTGCCGCAGCTTTCATATAATTGAATGGCTGCTTCTTTATTGCCCAAGAGCTCATTAATGTAGCCCATATTGTATAGAGGGGTATAGGTGTTGGCACCGTCCACCTCGGCAGTTTGGTAGGTGGTCGCCTTAAGGAATTCTCTCATGGCTGGTATGAATTGTTTATTATTTAAATAGATGAGTCCCATCAGACATGAGAATTCAGGAGTCACCCCGAAGGCGTCATAGACACTTTCCAAGTGTAAAGCATCCTCATAACGGTGTAAATCCAACAATACATAGCCATATGCCTGAATCAGCTGATGAGCATATTCGTATTCGGGATTGATGTCATAGCTGAGAGCCTTCTCAAAGTAAATACAGGCATTTTCGGCATCATTGATCAGATTATAGGACTGGCCGATTTGAAAATAGAGATACGGGTCGTCCGGGGTCACTTCCAGTGCCTTGAATAATAGCTCGTTATTGCGTTGTGCCTTGGCCTGCAGAGCTTCGGCAGAACCACTGTAACCAAAATGCTCCACTGTGATGGGGAGAGTAATGATGTCGTAGGGCTGCCTGTCAATGGAACACAGCTGTTCGTGAATAATATCCTCGTAATGGAACCTCTTCTTGGAAAAGAAACGGGGGACTTCACCATTCAGGATACGATCCTGACCGTTGGTCCAGCAATGATTCAGAAGCTGAATGGATCCTACACTGCGGGGGTATTGCTTTATCATCTGGTCAAAGCATTCCGTCCTGATATTTACCGGATATTCATCACAATCCAACACCAGAATCCAGTTGAAGGAGGCGCATTCTATGGAATAATTCCTTGCTGCGCTGAAATCATTAATCCATTCAAAGTGGAATACCTTGCTGGTGTATTTTCTGGCAATATCCACTGTTCGGTCGGTGGAACCGGTATCTACGATGACAACTTCGTGTGGATAGTTGCGCATATGCTTCTTGATTGCGGACAGAAAGTTGTCCATGTGCTTTTCTTCGTTTTTGGCAATTACACAAATCGATATAGGCGTCATACTAATTCCTCTTTTTGCTATAAACAAGTAGCGATAACAGTGCTAAATGTGCTATTATATGTATAAGCTATTGTATCAAAATTCGCTAAAGTTTACCAGTGATTATGTCGATATAATTTAAAATATAGGAAATGAGAGCAAGGATGCTGTAAATGGAGATTCTACTTATCGTGTTGCGCGAAAGGGTACGGCATGAAAGTAGATTTTTTTTATTGGGGGACAACAGATGAAAGCTATTTTATTGGCGGCAGGAAAAGGAACACGTATTTCCAGAATGGTGCAGGATATACCGAAGTCTGCATTGCCGGTTAACGGTGTGCCGATGATTAGGCAGACAGTTGATTTACTTCAAAAAAGAGGGTTTGAAATAATCGTGTGCGTAGGCTACCAACAGGATGTGGTACGAGAAGCGTTGAAGGGTTATGACGTTACCTATTATTGCAATCCTTTTTATGATGTAACCAACAGCATTGCCAGTCTGTGGTTTGCAAGAGAAGAGCTGATGGAAGATTGCCTCATAATGAATGCGGATGTGTTTTTCTCCGATGCCATTCTTCAAATGGTTATGGCAGATGAACATCAGGCAGTAATGCTGGTGGATAAATCACGAAGAGTCAACGGTGACTATTTCTTTGCCACAACGGATAACGGCTGTATCAAGAAGTACGGCAAGGATTTGCCCTTACAATACAGAAGCTGTGAATATGTGGGAATAGCTAAGGTGAGTAAGGAGTTTATGCCGATTTTCCGGGAGAGACTGGAGCAATTGGTGAATACCTCCAAGCATCAGCTATGGTGGGAGAATACCTTATATTCCTTTACGGATAAGGAAGAGCATCAGATATACACCAAGGATGTAGAGGGTCTGTTCTGGTCAGAGATTGACTATTTCGATGACTACGAGAGAATCCTAAATTATATTGATACACAGAAAGAGCAGGAAGTATGAAATTATTTACGGTAGGACCGGTTGAAATGTTCCCGGAGACGTTGGAGATATCCGGCAGGCAGCTTCCCTATTTCAGGACCCCGGAATTCTCCGAGATAATGCTGGAGAATGAAAGGCTGCTGAAAGAGAGTGTCGGTGCACCCACAGAGGCTAAAACCGTCTTTTTGACGGCATCGGGCACCGGAGCAATGGAAGCCGCAGTGATAAATTGTTTTACGGAAGCAGACAAGCTATTGATTATAAACGGAGGAAGCTTCGGTCAAAGATTCAGTGATATTTGCAGAATACACCGTATTCCCTATGACGAGATTAAGCTGCCATTCGGAGATACCTTAACGGCAAAAAGAATGGCTGAAGCAGACGGACAAGGCTACAGCGCCCTGCTGGTGAATCTCCACGAGACTTCCGCCGGACAATTATATGACATCGCTATGTTGTCAGAGTTTTGTCAAAGAAATCATATGTACCTGATTGTGGATGCCATCAGTGCTTATGGGGCAGATGAGATTGATTTTGAGAAATACAATGTGGATGTGCTGATTCTAAGCTCCCAGAAGGCACTGGCCTTATCCCCCGGAATATCCATGGCGGTGATAAGTGCAAGAATGTATGAGGAGCGGGTGCTCAAGACGGACTCCGGTTCCCTGTATCTTGATTTTAAAGAGCACATTGCCAATATGACCAGAGGACAGACTCCGTTTACACCGGCTGTGGGTATATTACTGGAGCTGCATCACAGATTAAAGCAGATACAGAGCCAAGGTATATTGCAGATGAACAAAGAGATGCAGAGCCTTGCAGAACGATTCAGGGAACAGCTGCAGCAAAAGGGATTTACAATTCCTGCTTATCCTTTATCCAATGCTTTGACACCGGTGCTGCTGAAGCCGCATGCCAGGGAAATGTATGAGGCATTGAAGGAAGAATATGGACTAATCGTAACGCCCAATGGCGGAAGCCTTGCTGATACAGTGATTCGAATCGGTCATTTGGGAAATGTGAAGTGGCAGGATTATGAAGAATTGCTGGCGGCAATGGTGCAGATACGGGAGAGATTATGAGAGAAGCGATACATCAGGATAAAGAGCGCATCCTGCAATACCTTCAAAGGGAAGTGCAGGATTGTATTTACCTCTATATTGATATTGCCAATTACGGTGTCTGTTCCGAGCACATGAAGGTGTGGTTGGAGGAGGATGCAGACAGCCGGGAATTGATACTGGTGGTGATGCAATACTACGACAGCTTTCAGATATACAGTCATAGGACAAGCTGCAATATTGCACCTGTGGCAGAGCTGTTAAAGGAGCATTCGGTGGCGATGGTATCCGGCAGAAGTGACATTATAAAGCAGTTGGTACAGGAATGTGAAGCCTACCGGGCAACCTATGGAGCTATATATATCATGGATCGCTACAGAGCTATGCAGTCGGAGGTAGAAGTCCTGTTGGCAACGGAGAATGACACTACGGAGATTGCAGAACTGATTTGTGCCGATGAGGAAATCGGCGGACACTACACTGTAGAGAACCTGTCAGCACAGCTGGCAGAGCGCATACGAACCGGAACCGGACGAAGCTACATCATACGTGAGAACGGTGTGATTGTGGCGCATAGTGCCACCTATGCAGAAGCAGAAGGAATAGCTGTAGTGGGTGGAACCATTATCAAGCCGGAGTGCCGCAACAGTAATTACTATATGGTGCTGAGCAATTATATGCTACAGCAGCTGGTGCAGGAAGGAAAGACGGCTTACACCTTTTCCATATCGGATAAGATGATACGTTACCATGATATGCTACACACAAAGTGTGGAGAGTATGGTAAAATGGTGAAAAGAAAGTCATACGAATAGAGAACGACATTTAAGAATGTGAGAATAGCATTATGACCAAGGAAGAAATCAAGGCTCTTGTGAGAGAAAAGCTGTCAGCAAAACGAATCATTCTGTTTGGTGCAGGCGTAGTCGCAGAAGAGTTTTATAAAGAGCATAAGGATAAATTAAATATTTCTCATTGTGTCAGCAACCTTGAAAAGGAATGGGGAGAAGCCGCTTTTCTGGGTGAATTGGATGTCAGAAGGTATTGCAAGGAAGACCTGCAGGAAAATGATTATATCGTGGTGTGCGGACCGAAGGTGTTTGGCGGAATTGAATTACAGTTGGCAAAGGACGGATTGGAAATGTATGCTGATTTCGTGGAGTCGGGTATTGCCAAGGTGATATTTTCCGGAAAGAAAATTGCCTTCTTTTATGGAAGATGCGGAATCAGGGATTTGCGTTTATCTCTGATTACAGTCCCGGCATTTGTTGAGGAATATGCTTCGATATACAAAATGGCAAAATCAGAAGATGTGCTTGTAAAAGACAGACGGACCAATTATTTGGTGAATTTGTGTGATTTGTATGTCTATGCTCCCATGATGCATGAGAGAACCAAATCTCTTTTTATAAAGCCGGAGGATTTGCCGGCAGATTGCCGAATAATCAGTGTATCAAGCTTGGTCATGCCGATATATTGGCCTCAGATTGAAACAAGAGTGGATGTATATAATGAGTATTACATGCATCCCTACATGATTAAAAAGGACTTAAATTTCTCACACACACATTATTTGCGTGCTGATCTCAATATCAATAAAATGGTATTAGAAGGAAAGACTACCGGACAGATAGTGGAGGCGTTGTCCTCGGCGGATTATTATTCTACACAATTTTTACATAGAAGCCTGAGAGTTGCGCTGAGAATGTTAGATGTTCCGGAAATGGATGTAGATGTAAAAATTGCGGATTATATTCGCGAGAATTATACCAAGGTAAAATTGCATCAAAATTTTCTGCATCCTAATAAGAGTGTTATTTGGGAATATGTCAGAAGATTCCTAAAAGTAATCAATGTTTCTGTTGAAGAAGTAGACCGTTTGGAGAGCGAGGCTCCGTTGCATATTCATCAGGGCGGGGATGTTCCTATTTACCCCTGTGTGGCGAAGTATTTAGGGTTGGAGTTTGTTGATGAAAACACAAAATATGAGATTCTGACCGGAAATGGTGTAGTGCAGATGGATTTTAGGGAAAGTATAGAGCATTTTGCAGAATACACCCGAAAAGCGATGACGATTATGCAGATGTGGTAAGGAGCAGAAGATGAACAAAACAATTGGTGATATTAAGGAACGCGGAATTGTTTTATATGGAAATGTTGATGAGAATAGAGAATTCTTACATTCTTATAATCAAAAGTTAAACATCAAAGGTATCATGGTTGATGACAGAAACGACATAGAAATGCAGTCGTTTAGTGAATGGAATACGCAGGCTTTTTTGTTTAAAGAAATGCAGTTGACAGAAGAGTTGATTGTGATATGTGATAAAGCAAATTTTGGTCAATTACAGAATAGATTAGAGCACGCAGGAAAGTGTGAATACAGGGACTATATTAGTGCGGAATGTGTGGAGGCACTACTTTTTGAGAAGAAGCTGTTGGTTTGCATGGGAACGCATTTGTTAAAGCAAGTTGCACTGCTGCTTCGTAATTGTAAGAAGATAGCAGAGGAGTACAGTGTAGTATATTTTGCAGAAAGTGATATTAAAGCGCCTTACAGGAATCGAATGCAGGAGCAAAGGCATTTGGGAAGATTGTGCGATGTATATGTATATTCTGATTGTGAAAAGAAAAGATACTCTTCAAAAAAGCTGGAAAGAGAGGCACTTAAGCAGGATTGTAAGATGATCTCAGTTGCTGACTATGGTTTCGGAGGTTATTTTCCACAATATGAAAGGAACAGGGATGCGGTAAGTCGTTATATGCTGGGTGTGTTTGTGGAGTTGGGAGACTTTGAGTTGAAGAGCATGGATTATGAGACCAATGCTTTTCATAAAACAGACCGGGAAATAGAGAAGCTGTGTTTACAGGGAATAGAGTTAGAGGAAGCCATAAAGAAGCTACTGGATGTGCAGTACTTTAAAGCAGAGGATGTTGCCGATCATTTTGCCGAGGAAGTCAGACGGTTTAAGGAATTGGAGGTACATGCAGACATCAAACTGGGAGCGTTTATCGAACAACATCAAAAAGAATGTTTGTGTAGGAATCTTAATGAATGGAATGAACCGATTATATCATATGTCGTTGAACAGCTTGCCCGAATACTTGAAATACCACCGGTGCAAATGAATACAGAAGAATGCAGACTTCTGATAGAGGAAGAGTCAGGTACAGAATTACCTGTGTATCCCGGCGTTGAAAAAGCCTTGGGATTGCAGGAGAGACTAAAGGACAAAAAGTATAAAATAACTACCTATGCCGGTAGTAAATATCTGGATATTGAAGAATGTATCAGATATCATGCAAGTTACCTGTATCGGGCATGGGATTTTATGAAATTTACCAAAATGAACGAAAAATTAAGAGACAATTAAGGAGACAAAAGAGAATGAGCATGGAAAACTTAGAATTGTATAAGCAGGCTTTCATAGAGACCTTTACATTGAGAGAGGATGAAATTGGTGAGAACACGACAATGGACAATATTGAGTTGTGGGATTCAGTGGGACATATTAATTTGGTAGTGTCCATTGAAATGGCATTTGATATTGAAATGTCACTAGAGGACGTGTCTGCGCTGACATCTTTTGAAGGTGGAAAAGAAATACTCAAGAAATACGGGATAGATATTTAGTATCTAATATTTTGTGATGGGAGACAGAAGATGAGTATCACGATTGAAGGTGCAATTTATAAACATGCGGATGAAACACCAGATAAATTAGCCATTGCAACAATGAATGGGGATTATACTTATTCGGAGCTTGCACAAGCGATTAGTAAGGCTGCCTTCTGTTTACAGAAGAACGGAGTACAAAAGGGAGACAGAATTCTTTTGTCTGCCATTCCCGAAAAGGAATATTTTGCATTTTACTTTGGTTTACATTTGTTGGGCGGCATCTGTGTTCCTGTTGCAATTAATGCCAAACAGGATTTGCTAAATCATATCATTGCAAGCACAGATGCAAAATATATGATTGCAGCTTCCAATATGGAATGTGAAAACATTGAAAAGCTTGTATATGACAGAATATATGATATACAGGAAGCAGTTGGTCGTGTAGAGAATTTAGCTTCGTTGGAGGACGTTGCGGATATCATTTATACGACCGGAACGACAGGATTGGCAAAGGGCGTGGCACTGACACACAGGAATTTGGTGGCAGGAGCACACAATATTGTAAATGCGGTAGAGATGCAAGAGGATGATGTGGTGCTGGCGCCGTTACCGCTAAATCATTCCAACGCATTAGGAACCATGGGGGCATATATGTATCATGGTTCTTCGCTGGTAGTACATGATGGATTTACAAATATTAAAAACATGGAAGACAGGATGAAAAAGTACCACTGTACAGCTTTTTCCGGTGCGCCTGCAGCGTTAAGCATCTTAGATAAAGTAACCCGTGGGCATATGGAAAAGATTTTGGGAGATATGCGCTATGTTGAAATAGGTACAGCGCCGATGGATGTAGAGTTTCGGAAAAAGGTTACGCAGATTCTTCCCAATGCCAGATTATTAATCAACTATGGTGCCACGGAAGCGCGTAGAGCGGTATATATGGATTTGAATGCTCATCCTGATAAAATCAAGTCTATTGGTAAACCGGTTAAGGATATGAGTGTAAAAATAATAGATGAGAATGATGCGGAAATCGCTTCATCTGTTGATAATGTAGGAAGATTGGTTATCTGCGGTGCAACTTGTATGCAAGGATACTGGAATGAACCGGAGCTGTCGCAGGAAGTATTGGTTGCAGGCGGTCTTGCCACAAGTGATTTGGCTTACATAGATGAAGATGGATTTATTTTCCTGGTTGGTCGTGCGAATGATGTTATCAACATCGGTGGAAAGAAAGTATCACCCTTTGAAATCGAGGATGCGTTACTGTCGAATGACAAGGTTGCAGAATGTGCTTGTATCCCCGTGAATGATCCCAGTGGTATTTTGGGAAGTGTGCCGGTTATGTATATGGTCTTAAAATCAGGAATGACAGTAGAACTGGATGAAATGAAGCTTTATCTATTACAGCATTTAGAAACTTATAAAGTACCGATTGAATTTGTTGTAATTGATGAAATTCCCAGAAACTATGTTGGAAAATTGGACAGAAAAGCGTTAAAGAAGATGTGGGAAGACAGGTGATATGATGAAGATAAATAAGGCTGGCATAATAGGAACCGGTGCTGTCGGTGGAATGATATGTAGTTTTTTACATAAAGAATATCGGGATGATTTCTTTGTTGTAGGGAACGAGAAAAGGAGCCGACGAGTATCTAATGGATTGTCGGTAAACGAAGAAATAATCTATCCGGTTGTTATCAATACAGAGAAAGAAAAATATGCTTTAGATTTGGTGATTATTTGTGTAAAGAATTACGATTTGAATGATGCCTTGAAGGATCTGAAAGCTGTGACGGATGAGCATACAATCATTTTACCGTTACTCAACGGTGTTACTGCGACTGATGTAATTCAGAATGCATTTCCCAATAACAGAGTTTTTTATGGAATTGTAATGCGTACTGATGCGGCCAGAGTAAATTATGATGTTACATTTAAAGCATGTGGAGAAATTCAATTAGGGTATGATAAAAATATTGAGTGCGCTGATGAGGTTGCGGCAGTGAGAGATTATTTGTTTGGAGCCGGACTGAATGCTGTTGTATATCCTGACATGCTGAGAATGCTTTGGAGAAAATGGATGATAAACATTGGGGCTAATCAGGTATCTGTTCTGACCGGAGCAAAATTCAAGTATTTTGGAATGTTTGAAGAGATAGTTGTGTTACTTCGGGCTTCCATGAAGGAAATCGTGGATATAGCAAAGGTTAAAGGAATACATTTGACAGAACAGGATTTAGAGGATGTTGTTCAAATATTGATTAATTATCCGCCGGAGAAGAAAACTTCCATGCTACAGGATATAGAAGCAAGGCGCAGAACAGAAATAGATTTTTTTGCAGGAACGGTAATGAAGTATGGCGAGATGTGTAATGTACCAACGCCGATTAACACTATGCTATATTACGGAATTAAAGCAAGAGAAAAGGTGTATTTGAAGGAAAAAGAAGAGGAATTACAGAGTGCAACAGTACGATAAAGCTTATAGTTATTCAAAGATTATGATAGATAGCACGACTGCATTGGAAGAAAAATTGTTACAAAACGATGTGGATAGTGTGCGGCTTGAGGTGTGTTCCTCTATGGAGCTGGACCAAAATCTTATGCGTGCGAATCATTATATTCTTGTAGACAGGACGATAAAAGCTCGGATTAGCCTGGCAACGCTGGAAGGTCTGGAAAGGCTTGTGCGAATGGATGTAAGAGAGCTGGTGGGAATCACGGAAGATGTTTTTGAAATTGCCTGTAAGGCATTTAAGAAAGACAGAAGATTTTTCCTGACTGTGGATTGCAAAGAAGAACAAGGACACATCGTGCTGAGAGACTATATAAAGCAGTATGAGGCTGCCGAGAAAATTGTTTTGGGCTGTTACTATCAGGAGCTGTTGGTCGGTGTATTGATGGCAGCTCGAATTAGTGATACAGAGTACGAAACTGTGTTAGGAGCAATATTGCCCGAATGGCAATCGAAGGGGGCCGGCATGAGCTTGTACGCCTACGAATTCCATAAATTAAAAGAAATGGGAGTAAAGACATTATATAGTCGTATTTCAACAGATAATGTATCGTCTTTGAATTTACACATATCGTTAAGTAAAGGTAAGATTAATTTTGTGCAGCCTTTAGATATTTATATTAAAGACAGGCAAAGTATCTGAGATATGAGAGGACAATATGACAAAAGAACAAATTAAAGAGCTTGTGCGAGAAAGACTTTCCGGCAGAAGAATTATACTCTTTGGTGCAGGTGAGGTGGCGGAAGCGTTTTATCAAGAGCATAAGGGCGAGCTAAATATTTCTCATTGTGTCAGTAACCTTAAAAAGGAATGGGGAAAAGATGCACTTCTGGGTGAGCTGGATGTAAAGGAATACCGGAGAGAAGAGATTGAGGAGAATGATTATATTGTAGTGTGTGGTGCGATGGCGTTCCGCACTATTGAATTGCAGCTGAAATCGGATGGGCAAGAGATGTATAGTGATTTTGTGGAATCTAACATTGCGGCGGCAATTTATTCGGGGAAAAAAATTGCGCTTTTTTATGGACAGTGTGTATTAAGAGATATTTATGAATGCATTTGTAAGGTACCTTCGTTCAATAAAGAATATGTCTGTGTGCGTTCCAGGACAGTGAAAGGGCAGGCAATTGTGATTAATCGCTTAGTTTATTATATGAAGGATATATGCGATTTATATGTATATACTCCTAAGATTTTGGATCGCGACAGTGCATATTCCTTGGATTTAGACGAATTACCATCGGATTGCAAGGTGCTTAGTCTGTCCAATCTGCTGTTGCCTTTATATTGGCCGCAAATAACCACGGAATTAGATGTATATAATAAATATTATCTTCATCCGTACAATGTGGATCGCAATATAGAACATGCGCACACCTTATATAGGCGGGAGGATATTAATATAAACAGAATGGTGGAGGAAGGAAAGACGACGAAGGAGATAGTAGAATGCTTGTCATCAGAGGATTACTATTCTGAGAAAAAAGTTATAAATCATATAATATATACATTGAAAATGATAGATATAGCAGAAGCAAAGATAGATATCAAGGTTGGAGATTTTATTCGTGCAAATTATAAAAAGAAGCTGTTATATTCGAATTTTATGCACCCAAATAAATGTATTATATGGGAATATATACGGCGATTATTGAGAGGAATAGGGATATCCGATGCGGAAGTGGACGAATTGGAACGAGAATCTCCCAATCATTTACACGAAGGAGGAGATGTACCCATCTATCCCAGTGTGGCCAAATATCTTCAGTTAGAATTTGTGGATAAGAATACGCAATACGAGGTTATGGTTGAAAATGGTATGGTACAGATGACCTTTGAAGAATACATGGAGCATTATGTGGAATATACCAAAAAAGCCATGGAAATTATGCAGATGTGGTAGGAGAAATAAAATGGAAATCAGCACAGTGTGTGGCAATATCAGGGAACGTGAGATAGTGCTATATGGATGTCCGGAAGAGATTACTCCCTTTTTGGAAAGCTACCGGAAGGAATTAACTATAAAATATGCGGTGACAGACCATAAGCAGGAAGTGAAGCTGCAGCAATATGCAAAATGGAATGTTGAAACGGTTTTGTTGGATAATATCGTCCTTGAGGATGAATTAGTAATTATCTGCGGCGAGGAATACTTTGGTTTATACATACGAAGATTGTTACATTTAGGAAAGAGAGAGTATTACGATTACATCAGCAGAGACTTGGCTCAAAGTATGATTGAAGAGAAAAAGATACTGATATGTATGGGTACGCAATTAATCGGTCAGCTCTGTGTGTTATTACAGGCTGATTGTAAGATTACAGAAGACTACTATATCGTATATTTCCCGGAAAGCGAATTGCGGGAGGCTTATAGGAATCGTTATCTGGAGTATGAGCATATCTGCAGGTGGTGTGAGATATACATACGTTCCTCCTGTGAAAAGACTAATTTTTATCGTAAGCTATTACGGAAGGATGTTTTTCAGCCACATTGCAGAATGATTACAGTGGCAGATTATGGGTTTGGAGGATATTTCCCTCAGGTGGAAAGGAACAGAGACAAGTACAGTGATTACCTGATAAGGGAGAGAGACCGCTTGCGAATGAGCTATGAGACTCTGTTTCTGTCCAGAACAGATCAAATCATGGAAAACTGTTGTCTGAAGGGTGACGATATTGATGCAATCGTAAAGCGCATAACAGAGGGACATTGTTTTTCGGCAGATTATGTTTTAGACTATTTTAAGCAGGAAATAGAACGGTTCCGCTCTTTGGAGGTTCATGATGATATTCAGTTAAGTGATTTTATAGAGCAGCACAGGGAAGAAAATTTGTGTCGGAATCTGAATGAGTGGAATGAGCAAATAGTATTGTATGTGGCAGGAGAAATATTAAAGAGGATAGGTCTGGAAGGTTTGACATTTGACGTAGAAGAAAGTAGACATTTGCTGGAGGAAGCCTCCGGCACTGAATTGCTGATTTACCCTGAGGTACGTGAAGCTCTGGGAATGTCTGAATCGCTCAAGGATAAGAAATACAGACTGACCACATATTATAGCGTGAAATATCTGAATATGGCAGAATATGTGGAATACATCGCAACACAAATGTATAAGGCAATGGATATCATGCAATTTACAGGAATGGATCAAAATCTGATGGAAGAATAGAAACTTAAGAGGATAATAAGGAACTGACAATGGAAAGAAATGTTGTGGAAATTTTGGAGCAGGCAGCTGTGCAATATCAGGATAAAGTCGCAGTCAAGGATTCGGAGGGGCAATGTACCTTTCGCGAATTGTGCGAGGATTCTAAGAGAATTGGCAGTGCATTAAGTGTCTATTCGTTAGAGGGACAGACGATACCGGTTTATATGGAAAAGAGTATTTTGGCATTGAAAAGCTTTTTCGGAATTGTATACAGTGGGGGCTGTTATAGCCTGTTGAATCCCATACATCCCAAAGAGAGACTGGAAAAGATATTAGAGGTTGTGCAGGCTCCGGTCGTGATTACAGACAAGGGGCATGTAGAGGCTCTAAAGCAGATGAAGGGTGTGGGCACCATTTTGCTGGCAGAAGAGCTTGTAAGTAGTGAGGTCTGTGAAGAGAAGCTGCTTGACATCAGAGAGAAGATGATAGATACAGATGCCTTGTATGTGAATTTTACCTCGGGTTCCACAGGAGTGCCCAAGGGTGTGGTAGTAGGTCACAAGTCTGTTATTGAATTTATGAATGATTTTGTTACACTGTTTCAGATTACAGACAAAGACATTATCGGTAATCAGGCGCCTTTTGATTTTGATGTATCCGTTAAGGATATCTATTCTATGCTGTTAACCGGTGCCACAATGTATATTATTCCCAAGGAAGCTTTTCTTTTCCCCCAGAGAGTATTGGACATTTTAGTGCGGGAAGAGGTAACTACCCTGATATGGGCAGTATCGGCCTTGTGTATGATTACATCGTTAAAGGGCTTTGCCTACAAGGTGCCTTCCGCTGTGAATAAGATATTATTCAGTGGAGAGGTGATGCCGATTTCACATCTGCAGGAGTGGCGGAGCGTGTTGCCCCAAGCGACCTTTGTGAACCTGTACGGCCCTACAGAGATAACCTGTAATTGCACTTATTATGTGATAAAGCCGGGAGCAGATGTAGGGGATAAGCTGCCCATAGGAAAAGCATTTTCAAATGAGCGCGTATTTCTGTTGGATGAGCAGGACCGAGAGATCTGCGAGCCTGCAATAGAAGGTGAAATCTGTGTGGCAGGTTCTACTCTGGCATTAGGATATTTCCGAGACAGGGACAAAACAGATAAGGCATTTGTGCAAAATCCTTTAAACGACAGATACCATGAATTGATCTATCGGACAGGTGATGTGGCGTATTATCAGCCGGATGGGAATATGGTCTATGTAGGACGCAAGGATTTTCAGATTAAGCATCTGGGGCATCGAATTGAATTGTTAGAGATAGATGCGCATATGGGCAGTATTCCTCAGATTGAGCGAGTATGTTGCCTGTATGATGAGCAAAAGAAAAAAATCGTTGCATGTTATCAGGGAGACATAGACAAGGCAACTATCAGAACCTTATTGGCTGAAAAGGTGGCAAAATATATGATTCCTGAGCGTTTTGTTCGTGTGGAAGAGATGCCATTAACCTCTAACGGCAAGATAGACCGAAAGAAATTAGCTAAGGAATATTTGGGAAAATAACGAATGAATACTACTATTTTAAAAAGATTAAGTAAAGAATGTACCCCGGCATATGTTCTGGATGTAGAGAAAATCAAACAACGGGTGTCAGATACCAAAGCTGCGCTACATAAGGAACAGGAGGTTGCGCTGTGCTATGCCATGAAAGCCAATCCTTTTCTGGTCTCTGCCTTGGATGCTCTGGTTGAACGGTTTGAAGTATGCTCGCCGGGAGAAATGGCGATATGCATGCGTAAGAAGATTGCACCGGAAAAGATTGTATTGTCAGGGGTCAATAAGGGGTATGAAGACACTCTGGCAGCCATGCAATACGGAGTGAAGACTTTTACGGCAGAATCGTGGAAGCACTTGAATATCCTGGAGCGTTGCGCAGCGGATACCGGAAGAACAGTTGAGGTGCTGATACGCCTGACAAGCGGCAATCAATTCGGAGTGGACAGAGAAACGGTTCGCACAATGGTAGAGCGCAGGCAGCAGTATTCGCATTTGCAAATCAAAGGAATCCATTATTATTCCGGCACGCAGAAAAAGGCAGATAAAATAGCGGATGAAGTACAGATGCTGGTTGATTTTACCGATGAGTTGAGAAATGATTATCAGCTTGAATTGACTCACATAGAGTATGGTCCCGGCTTATCCATAGATTATTTCGGAGGAAAGGAAGAAGCCGCAACTATATTAGAAAAGTGCGCAGAGGCATTATCCGTTGCCAAAGGAAAGGTGCAGCTGACGGTAGAATTGGGAAGATTTCTGACAGCGGATTGCGGCAATTACATCACAAAGGTTGTGGATGTGAAAGGTGATGCAGAGTTGACCTACTGTATTGTGGATGGTGGCATTCATCATGTGAATTATTACGGACAGGTGATGGGGGTGCGTATTCCGCCTGTTCGATGCTATCAGTTACAGCAGGGGGAATATGTGGAGAGCGCAATACTTGATAAGAATGAAACAGAGGGGATCAATGTATGCGTGTGCGGCTCCCTATGTACGACAGCAGATGTGTTGATTAAAAATATCAGATTAAAGGATATTCGGGAAGAGGATGTATTCCTGTTTGAGAAAATCGGAGCTTATTCTGTGACGGAAGGAATGTATTTGTTCTTAAGCAGAAAGCTTCCTAAGATATATTTGCTGGAAAATGGCCAGCTGCAACTGATACGAGATGCACATGAGACCTATGAATTAAACTGCGGAGAAGAAAAGGAGACTGACAAATGAGAGAGAAAATTATGGAAGTATTAGGAGGAATTAATGAGGAAATTGTAGAGGATATGGACAGGGATCTTATAGCGACAGAGATTATTGATTCCTTTGATATTGTAAAATTAGTAGTGGAATTGGAGGCTGCTTTTGACATCGTAATAGATGTAGATTTGGTGGAGCCGGATAACTTCTGTACGGCGAATGCGATTATCAGTATGGTTGAGAATTTATTAAAAGAACAGTAATGGCTAAGGATAGGAGGATGTAAGAATGAACGTGAAGGAACAGGTGTTACAGATATTGCAGGAAATCAATCCTACGATAGCTGATGATATGGACATAGATTTGCTAAAGGAAGGATTTATCGGTTCTTTTGAGATTGTGAATCTGGTTATGGAGTTGGAGGATGTTTTCCGGGTTGAGATTAATCCGGAAGACATTATCCCTGAAAACTTTAGAACGATAAAGTGTATTGTGGAAATGATGGAACGTCTTTGTTCTAATTAAGCCTGGAGGAAGGAAGAAACTGCAATATGAAAAGGCTTCATAATATCGAAGAATATAAGGAGATAGTACGACAGGCCAGAGAAAAGTGTCAGAATGCCTTTTCCAATAATTACTTCATGCCGGGGGATGTCCGGCGTTATATAGAAATTGGCAAGGCCTATTATGAGAGTACACCCTGCGGAGGCTATTTATTATTACTGGACGAAGAGAAGTATTATCGTGTGTGTATGTATGTTGATGCTACAAGCGAATTTACCATTCCTGATTTGGATAAGAAAGCAGTAATCAAAAATGTATACCGGAAGGGCAAGGAAGAGGCATGTTTAGCAGATATCGAAAAACGTATGGCAGACATGAGTTTCCGAAAAGAGGGGACCGTGGTACAAGTCTCCGGAGATGTAGCAGGGATATACGAAAACTGTAAACGCTTTGAACGATTTGCAGATAAGCTGTTAAGGAAGGGGTATCAATGTGTTGCAGTTGATGATACGTATTATGACGCGGTCGATAAATTGATGCTGTCCGGTTATTTTATAAGAGATTATCAGATTGACTATAGAACTTCCCGGGAAAAGGAAGCATTGCTTCCCGGTTCCTATCTGTGTATCCTTAATGAAAAGGATGAGATATGTGCTGTTTCTGTAAGCTATATAGAAGGTGCCATTGCATATGGTGAAGGTATACTTATTGAAGATGCGTATAAAATGCAGGGATTGGCACAAGTATTGATGTATCATCGTTTCAAATGGTTATTTGAGAATCAGGTACAGAAAATTGTGGCATGGATATTGGTTGATAATGAGGTGTCAATGCGTTATCATACGGGCTTAGGATATCAGTTACATAATAAATATGTGAATGAGTGGGTTAGATATAACGAAGATTGATAGAAAGAAATTAGAGGAAGAGTATATCAATGGAGAAATTAAGTAGTATAGAGGAATACTACAAATTAATAAAGGAAGCGAAAAAGAAGTGTAGAATCTCATTCTCAAATATGTATGCAATGCCTAATGAGCTTCAGCGATATATAGAGTTGGGAAGGATTTTCTATGAAAGTTGCGATGCCGGAATACTTTTCTTCTTTGATGAAGAAAAGTATTATAAGCTGTGCTTGTATGTGGATGCTAATATACCGTTTTGTGTTTCTGCTATGGATAAGAAAATACTTGTCAGAAACATATTCAGAAATGGCAATGATTTGAGCCTGATAAACAAGGCGTTAGAAACCAACAGGTTTGAAAAAAGAGGAACATCGATTCAAATACGGGGAGATGTAAATTACATTGTGGAGGAGAAAAAGGCTATTGAGAAAGGTAGGATTATCTTAGACCGAGGTGGATACCAATTTTTGGTTGCAGATGTGTCTTTACTGAATCAAATTGAAGAATTATTAGAAGAAGTTTCTTTTATTGAAGATTATCATATTGCTTTTAAGACAAGAGACGAAAAACTGAAAAATATTGAGAATGGAGGCTATTTGTGCATAGTAGATCATAACAACAAGGTATGTGCTGCTACGATTACATGGGAAAATGGTGATGTGGCAGAAGGTACAGCGATTGCCGTAAGAGATGCATACAAGATGTTAGGTATGGCTCCGTTGATATCATATGAACGGCTTAAACGCTTGAAAGAGAAAAAAATAGATTACCTTCAAGGCTGGGTTGTGTTGGACAATGAACCTTCTATCAGGTATCATAAAAATATGGGATTTCAGTTTATGGACAGGTATGCGGATGAATGGATTCTGGAGGCAGGAGAATGATGGATAATTATTGGAAAATATTTCAAGAGCTATTTGGTTTAGATGAAGATTTTGATAAAGGAAAAGTAGTACGAGGTGAAATTAGTGATTGGGATTCGGTAGGACATATTGCGTTGGTAACCAAATTAGAGGAGACTTTTGATATTATGATGGAGCCGGAGGACATCCTTCAGTTTAAATCCTTTTATCAAGGAATAGACATTTTAAAAAAGTATCATGTAGATCTATAGAGTAGGAGGTGTTTGGTTATGACTAATCTTGAAAAGTATAATGAGGTGTTTATACGTTCATTTGGAGTGTCAGAGCATGAGCTGGAAGAATTGGCATATCAAAGTATAGAGGCGTGGGATAGTGTTGGACAAGTAGAATTGGTTGTAGAATTGGAAAAGGCTTTTGATGTTGAAATGAACCCGGAAGACATTATAGATTTTTCATCTTATAAAAAGGGAATTGAATTGTTGAAAAAGTACGACATTGTGATGTAGAGGAGGTAATGGCATGACCGTTTTTTCAAATATAGAGAAATATGAAAGTAATACAGCGGTTATATTTGAGGACCAACAGGTGGATTATGCAACTTTTGTTGCGCATACTCAAAAAGTAGCTGATGTCATTGGTGAGAGATGTCTGGTGTTTCTGGTATGCAGTAATACATATGCAGCTTTGACCGGATATGTTTCTTTCTTGAGAAATCGCATAGTGCCGTTAATGATTAACCACACAATGAATCCGGAAATGTTTGAAAAGCTGAAGGAAAATTATCAGCCGAAATACATATGGCAGCCCAAGGGATTTTCAGAAGGGAATAGCATTTATGATTTCTATGGTTATGAATTAATATGTTGTAAAGGTGAAGATTATCCGTTAGTAGAGGATTTGGCTTTGTTATTAACAACATCCGGTAGTACCGGAAGTCCCAAGTATGTAAAGCAGAGTTACAAGAATATTAAGGCTAATGCCAATTCTATTATTGAATATTTAGACGTAAGAAGCAGTGATAGAGCAATTACTACTTTACCCATGAGTTATACCTATGGACTTTCAATTATTAACACTCATTTGTTGCAAGGAGCCTCCATTGTATTGACAGAGGCTACAGTAATGCAGAGAGAGTTTGTAAATCTGATTCGTAAGTATAATGTGAATAATTTTGGCGGAGTTCCTTATACATATGAGATGTTGAAGAAATTACATTTTGAGAAATTGGAGTTACCTTCATTGCGTTATATCACCCAAGCCGGAGGGAAGTTAGGGAAAGAGCTACATTCAGAATTTGCAAAGATTTGTAATGATAAGGGAATGCAACTGATTGTCATGTACGGACAAACAGAGGCTACTGCCCGAATGTCCTGGCTGCCATGGGACAAAACTGTTGAAAAGTGCGGAAGTATCGGCATTGCGATACCGGGTGGAAGATTTTCGTTGATTGATGTAGAGGGCAATGAAATACAGGATAGTGAAATTGTAGGTGAATTAGTATATAGGGGTGAAAATGTAACTATGGGCTATGCATCATCAGGGGAAGATTTGATTTTGGGAGATGAGCGTGGCGGATTACTTGAAACCGGAGATATGGCATATATGGATGCTGACGGTTATTACTATATTGCCGGAAGAAAGAAACGGTTTTTGAAGGTATATGGTAATCGAGTGAATTTGGATGAGGTAGAGAACCTTCTTAAAGAGATTGGATATGAAACTGCTGTGGCAGGTGAAGATAATCACGTTAAAATATATGCGGTCAATGGCAGCGCGGAGGACATAAAAGGCTTTCTTGCGCAAAAGACAGGGTTAAATATGCGTGCGTTTGAAGTCCTTTCAATTGAAAGAATTCCCAGAAGTGATTCCGGGAAGGTTTTGTACAGCGAATTGGGATAAGTGTGGTGTAATATGACAAGAGATTTGCAAGGTAAAAATGCAATTATTACCGGTGGAAGAAAAGGCATCGGTAGAAAAATTGTAGAATGTTTGGCAGAACGCGGAGCGGATATGTGGGTATGTTCTCACGAGAAAAGTGTGGAATTTGAACGTGACATGAAGGAGCTTGCCCAAAAGCACCAGGTCAGGATCGAAACAGTATACTTTGACTTGTGTAATGAAACAGAAATATCCAATCAAATGAAATATATTTTACAGCAAAAGCGCTCGATAGATATTTTAATAAATAATGCAGGCATGGCATATGGAGGTATGCTTGCCATGCAGTCGATGCAAATGCTCAAAGAGACTTTTGCGGTGAATTTCTTCGGACCTATGCAAATGATTCAAATAGTATCCAAAGCCATGATGCGGCAAAAGAGTGGTAATATTGTCAATATTGCTTCCGTAAGCGGATGTGAAAATTATGGCGGAAATATATCATATGGTTCCAGTAAAGCAGCATTGATTTGGGCGACGAAGGAAATGTCCAAGGAGTTGGCTCCTTTCGGCATTAGAGTGAATGCGGTTTCTCCGGGTATGACCAATACAGATATGGGCAATTCCCGGACGGAGAAGCAGCAGACTGCGATGCTGGAGCGTATTGCAATGAAAAGAATTGCTGAACCCGAGGAAGTAGCAAAGGCTGTTATGTTTTTAATAAGCGATGAGGCATCCTATATAAACGGTCACAATTTAGTTGTAGATGGCGGGAGATTAAATCATTAGTATATGAGGATTCAGTGAAGATATGTTTTTGGATATAGATAAAAAAGAGCGAGCACATATCGCGATGATTGATGATTTAGGGCAAAGGGCGACTTATGGTGATATTGTTGATTTTGCTGATGTGATTTGTAAAGCGATTGCTCAAAGAACCGTGATTTTTATTCTAAACAGCAATTGCGTTGGTTCCGCCATGGGTTATCTTGGTTCCATGATAAATCGTGTGGTTCCTCTGATGCTGGCTGCTTCCATGGATGCTGAATTACTGGCGGAATTAATACAGCTGTATCAACCACAATATCTGTGGAAACCGATTGCGATGTTGAAAGTGGATGAGACCGTTCTATTGGAGGCTTACGATTATGCATTGGTAGCAACGGGCAGGACGGGTTATCCCTTGTATGAGGATTTATCCCTTTTGTTAACCACCTCAGGCTCTACGGGAAGCCCCAAGCTGGTGCGCCATTCCTATGAGAATCTGGAGGCTCAGGCGAGAAATATTTCCGCCTTTTTTGAATTGGATGGTACAGAAAGACCCATGGTGGATTTACCTATAAATTACACCATGGGATTGTCTGTTTTAAACAGTCATCTGTATGCCGGGGCAACAGTATTGCTGACTTCTATGAATGCATTACATCCCAAGTATTGGGAATTCCTTAAGGCACAGGAGGTCACCAGTCTTACCAATGTGCCCTACTATTATGAGATATTGAAGAAGCTGCGCTTCTTTAGAATGAATCTGCCCTCGCTTCGAATGATTTCTCAGGGGGGTGGAAAATTAAGCGATGAATTGTATCGGGAGTGTGCAGAATATGCTCATAATACCGGCAGGAAGTTTATTCCTACTTACGGTCAGACTGAGGGCAGTGCCAGGATGGCGTATTTGCCTGCGGAATTGGCTCTTGAGAAATGTGGAAGTATCGGAAAGGCAATTCCCAACGGTAAGCTATATTTGGTGGATGAAGCAGGGAATCCGATTACTACACCGGGTGTCATCGGAGAGATGGTGTATGAGGGTCCCAATGTTACGTTAGGCTATGCGCAGCGCGGAGAGGATCTGCTTCTGGGCGATGAGAGACAGGGTATCCTCTATACCGGAGATCTGGTCAGGACGGATGAGGATGGCTTTTTCTACATTGTAGGCAGGAAAAAGCGTTTTCTCAAGCTGTGGGGCTATAGAGTCGGCTTGGACGAGTGCGAGAATATTATTAAATCCGCTTTTGATGTGGAATGTGCCTGTGTGGGAGATGATACCTGTATGAGAATCTATGTTAACACAGAGACGGCACATGATGAGATAAAGCGATATATTGCAGATAAGACCAATATTAATTCCGCTGCATTTCAGGTATGCTATGTAGAGCAATTACCCAGAAACGAGGCTGGAAAAATATTGTACAGTAAGCTGCAATGATGAAGGAGAAAACGAGATGAAGAAGGAAACAGCAGAAATGCGCAATTTCATCGAGACAAGGTTAAAGACAAGGAACCTTGTACTCTGGGGAATTGGAGAAAATGCACAGCAGTTTTATCTTACCTATAAAGAGCGTTATCAAATAACAGCCTGTGTATCCTCGCAGATGGAACATCAGGAATATCTGATTAATGAAGAGGATGGTTTGACAATTACGGATTGGTCACAGTATGTGAAGAATGAAAGGGATTATATTATCATTTTGGATGAACCTTATGCGATTACGGAAAACCAACTATTGGCTGAGGGATTTGTGCTATTTGAAGACTATGTGGAGAGGTATATAGCAGAATATATCATGTCGGGTAAGAAACTTGCTATTATGGCGGGGAATTGCCAAATTGTTACAGCTTCAGAATTTTTAAGACAGATAAAAAGCTTTACTGATGAATACTACTTATTACGTTTTTCTTCACACTACTGGAAAAGCCGCTGGTCTATAAAGTCTTTAAGTCTATTGAAGGGTATGCTGGATTTGTATTTGTGCATGTATCATGAAGAAGGAGACCCCTTGTTTTTCAGTAAAGAGGAATTGCCTGCTTCCTGCAGGGTCGTTACACTTCCCTATGCAGTAGGTCGACCGTACTGGCTGCAAATGAAAAGCGGTCGAAAAAGTGCGGAGAATGAGTTTTATATTAGAAATAAAGCAACTAGCAAGCACGGTCCTTTTGAAGTGGGAGATATCAATATCAACCGTATGATAGCAGAAGGAAAGGGTGTAGAAGAAATTGTAAGTGCCTTGACTTCCGAGGATTTTTATACGGAGGAACAGGTAAATGAACATATTGATATGGCATTGCGGGTTCTGGAATATGCAGAACAGGAGTGTGATATTAAAATATTACCCTACATTCGGGAGAATTATCGGAAGGAAATGCTCTACCGTGATATGACTCACATGCAACCGAAATTGATATGTGAGTATGCCCGACAGATTTTGCTATATTTGGGAATTGATGATAAAGAGATAGATGAAATGCTGGAAAAGAATACGGACATTTCCATTTACCAGAAATATAGTGTTCATTGTACGGAGGTTCCGGTATATCCCAGTGTGGCAAAGCACATGGGCTTGGAATGGTATCATAAGGATATGACATGGGACGTTACATTTTATAACGGTATGCGTAAATTGACTTTTGAAGAATATATCCGTGAATATTACAATCTATGCAGTAAGATGAAACAGATTCTGGAAGAGTGGTAAGCCATACAAGGAGAGACAGGCATGCTGAAAGAATTACAATATCCCTTCAAGCCGGAGGATATTATAGCCAAAAAGAAAAGTATAAAGAAGCAGCTTTTGGCAGCGAATGACAATTGGCTCGATAAGAAAATTGCTATTTTAGGTGGTTCCACTACCCATGATATCAGGTTGATTTTGGAATTGTTTTTACTGAATTACGGTATCCGTCCCAGCTTTTATGAGAGTGAGTACAATCAGTATTATCAGGATGCCGTGTTCCCTAATCAGGAATTAGAGGCATTTGCACCGGATATTATTTATATCCATACCACCAATCGTAATATTATCAATTATCCTAAATTATCCGATGATTCGGAGACGGTTGACAACTTGCTTTTGGCAGAAATAGAGCGATTTCAAAGTGTCTGGGAGAGCCTGAAGGAGCGTTATCATTGTCCTATTATTCAGAATAATTTTGAAATGCCCGCTTACAGACTCTTGGGGAATAAGGATGCCAGTGATATCCACGGAAAGGTGAATTTCTTAAGCCGGTTGAATATGGAATTTTATTCCTATGCGCAGGAGCATGAGAATTTTTACATATGTGATATTAATTATCTTTCTGCCGATTACGGTTTGAAGGAATGGTCAGATCCTTTTTATTATCACATGTACAAATACGCTTTAAATGTGAATGCCATTCCCTATCTGTCCTTTAATGTGGCTAATATGATTAAGTCCATCTTCGGAAAGAATGAGAAAGGTTTTGTCTTAGATTTAGATAATACACTTTGGGGTGGTGTTATCGGAGACGATGGAGTGGAAAATATCGTTCTGGGTCCTGAAGAGGCGGAAGGACAGGTGTATTCGGAATTCCAGCGTTATGTGAAAGAGCATCAGCAATTAGGTGTGGTGCTAAATATTGCCTCTAAGAATGAGGAAGAAAATGCGTTAGCAGGCCTGCAACACCCTGATAGTGAATTGAGTCAGGATGATTTTATTGTCATAAAAGCCAATTGGGAAGCTAAGGATGAGAATGTCAGAAGGATAGCGGACGAGCTGGGAGTGTTACCGGACAGTCTGGTGTTTATTGACGATAATCCGGCAGAGCGGCATATTGTGAGAGAGCAAATACCCGGAATCTGTGTACCGGAGATAGGGGAAGCTCATCATTACATCCAAAATATTGACAGAGGTGGATATTTTGAGGTTACGACGTTCTCTTCAGAGGATGCCAAGCGGAATGAAATGTATCAGGAAAATGTAGTACGTGCCAAGCTGCAGGCAAGCTTTTCAGACTATCATGATTACTTACTTTCCTTGGAGATGAAGGCTGTTATTAAGCCCTTTGAGCCTATCTATATGGCACGGATAGCGCAGCTTACCAACAAGAGTAATCAGTTTAACCTTACAACTCACAGATATACCCAGGCAGAACTGGAGGACATTGCGGCAGATGCTTCTTATATTACTTTATATGGCAAGCTGTCGGATCGATTTGGTGACAATGGAGTGGTATCTGTAGTGATTGGACATGTGGTGGAAGATGAGTGCCGGATTGATTTGTGGCTTATGAGCTGTCGTGTGTTAAAGCGCGATATGGAAGCGGCAATGCTGGATACACTTGTGTCCCAATGTAAGGAGCATGGCGTTACACGTATTCGTGGTTACTATTATCCCACATCCAAGAATGGCATGGTCAGAGATTTTTACAGTACCAGGGGCTTTATTAAGGTGTCAGAGGATGCGACGGGTAATACGGAGTGGATGTATGAATTAACCGGAGAGTATATCCCGCAAAATACAGTGATTCAGGTGGAGGAATAACAAATGACAAGAGAAGAGGTTTATGTACGTTTGAACAAAATATTTCAGAGTGTATTTGACGACGAGAGCATCATTGTCAACGCTTCAACATGTGCGGAGGACATTGAGGATTGGGATAGCTTTGAACATATTAATTTAGTGGTTGCCGTTGAACATGAATTTGGAATCAAATTTAATATTAAAGAGGCAAAGAATTTTAAGAATGTGGGTGAGATGGTAGAAGTTATTATGTCCAGAGGTGAGCAATGAACGAATACAGATTTGAAGATTTGCAGATAGGTCTGAAGGAAAGCTTTGTATGTACCATCACACAGGAGATGATGGAGGATTTCCGACGTCTTACAGGAGATGTGAATCCGTTACATCTTGATAGTCAATATGCGGTAGAGCATGGATTTAAGGGGAGTGTGGTGTATGGTATGTTGTCAGCCTCTCTTATTTCCACCTTGGGCGGCGTATATCTGCCGGGCAAATACTGCTTGATTCAGCAGGTGGAAACGAAGTTTGTAAAGCCTGTTTATGTGGGAGATGTGCTGACTGTTTACGGAACGGTGCAGGAGCTGAATGACACGGTGCGACAGGCAGTAATAAAGGTTGAAATAAAGAGAGATACGGAGAAAGTCGTACGGGGATGCCTGAAGGTAGGCTTTTTGGAGTAAGAAGGGCAGGAGTGGAAGGAATATGCAGAAGGTATTATTGATTACGGGGGCATCCTCGGATGTGGGGATGAATCTGATTAGAAAGATATATTCTGATTATGAAGTGATTTATGCACAGTATCATCGGATGAATGAGGAATTCGGGCAGTTAATAAGTGAAATTAAGGGGAAAGGAAATATCATCCCCCTGGAAGCGGATTTCAGGAATTCTGAAGAAGTGTCGGCAATGATACAAAGGATTAAGGACGAGGGGGATATTCCCAATCATATTGTGCACTTGCCGGCACCCAAGGCATATAATAAGCAGTTTCACAAGGATGACTGGGACAATTATGAAGCAGCTTGGGAAATATCGGTGCATTCAATTGTCACCATACTAAAAGCATTCATGCCTGTAATGGCCAAGGCGGGTTACGGCAGAGTCGTTTTTATGTTATCTTCTGTTACTCGCAATCAGCCACCTAAGTTTCAGTCCTGCTATGTGACCATAAAGTATGCATTGCTGGGATTGATGAAGTCATTATCCGCGGAATATATGTCAAAGGGAATCACTGTAAACGGTATCTCGCCGGATATGATGGAGACGAAATTTTTGTCGGAGCTTCCCCATTTAATCATAGAGCAAAATGCAGAAAACAGTCCCTTGGGGCGGAATGTATATGTGGAGGAAATATTGCCGGTCATCGCTTATCTCTTGTCCGATGCCGGGGCGGCTATGACGGGTGAAAATATTGCCATTACAGGCGGTTTGTAAGAAAGTGTAAGATACGATTTGGAAGGTATTGATTAAAGGTACTGATTGAAAGGAATTAACTATGCGTAAGGCGGTAAAAGAACAGATTATTCAATTACTTGCAACCCTGCAGGAGGCACATGTGGAATTGCGAAAGCAGCTGCGCCGGAAGGAATATGATAATGTCAGAGCTATTCTGTCAGATTGTCAGGAGGGAGCTGTGCTGATAGGTAATACTATCGAGCAGGCGAACCCTGAGCAGACGGATATTATTGCCCGGCTGGAAGCTTATTGTGAGTCTTTATTTATCGTACATGAAGAGCTTGACAAGGAAGACAGACCGGATGATGCAGAGATAAAGCAGAAGCTGGACGAGCAGATTAAGAAGATAAGCGAGGATGTGAAAAGAAATATCCGTGTAATATTAAAAGTAGTCTTTATGCCGTATAAGGCTTCCATGTGGACCAGCCTGGAGAGCGTGTGGCGAGCGGCCAATGAGGATGAGGAATGTGAGGCCAAGGTGGTGGTAATGCCCTACTATACCTTAGACAGCCGCTATCGTAAGACAAGGGTGGTGTATGAGGCATCCCTGTTCCCGGAGTATGTGCCGATTACTCATTACAGTCAGTTTGATCCGGCAGCAGAGCTCCCGGATATGATTTTGATACATAATCCGTATGACGACACTAACAATGTAACCAGAGTACCGGAACAATATTACTCCTATCATTTGAAGAAATACACAGATATGTTGGTGTACAGTCCCTATGGTATGATGGGATATTATAATCCGAACGTGGGTTCCAATATGTGCTGTGCCAACGCAGTGGAATATGCAGATAAGGTGCTGGTGCAATCGGAAAAGGTAAAGCGCATTTATATGGATCATGGTGTGGCAGCAGATAAGCTTCTGGCACTGGGGTCTCCCAAAGTGGATGCCATTGTGGAGAATCTGCACAAGCAGCCTGCGTATCCGGAAGGCTGGGAGGAAAAACTCCAGGGGCGTAAGGTCTTTTTGTTGAACACTCACTTGTCTTATTTTATTGAGAGTTATAATTTTACGTTGAAATATCCCGGAAAACGAGATTATGCAAAACGGCATCACACCGCTATTTTTGATCAGTTATTAAATAGGGAGGGATGTGCATTCATTTGGCGCCCCCACCCCCTGATGAAGACTACTTTAGAGAGTAGGGAAATGTATGAAACACTTAATTTTGTACTGGAATTGGAGCGTAGAATTCAGGAATCAGACAATGGGGTGTTGGATACTACAGGGGATTACAATATTGCTTTTGGTCTATCAGATGCCCTCATTACTACCTACAGCTCCATGATTCCGGAGTATATGATTTCCGGCAAGCCGATTTATATCTATCAAAGAAGGTATAATGCTGAGAATAGCAGGAATGCACCGGTGGATTATACCAACAATTATTATAAGGCAAAATGGGGGGCGGAGCCGCAATTCCCCAAATTCATCGATATGGTGTTGAAGGGAGAGGACCCGCTGTATCAGGAGCGTATGGCGGACGTGCATAGAGCCTTTTCCAATCTGGACGGAACCATAGGCCGGAATGTTTACCGCAAATTAAAAGAGGAAATAAGGAGATAACTTTGAGAATAGTAGTTGTTGCAGAAAAGCAAAGCATATTTGACACATATGGTGCTCTGTTCCGGGAAAGGGCAGAGCAGGGAATCGGTTGCGAGGTGGTGTATCTGCTTCGTGAAAAGGGCAACCGGAAGAATTTTATAGAGGACATCAAACGGTTGGCACCGGACATCCTGCTCACCACCAACCTGTTGGGATTTGAGCAGTGTACCCTCACAGATAATCTTGCATATAATCTGTTGAATTGTAAGCAGATTCATTTGTTGCTGGCTAAGAATCTGCAGAATGAGGAGTATCTGCAGAAGCAGCTGAGTATTGCCATGTTCTTTTATTGCACAGAGGATGGTCATGCAGAGTATCTGGAGTCTGCCTATCCACATCTGCCTTATATCAAACAAATAGCAGGCTGGGAGCCTGCTATGAAAGAGCATAATATGGAGACGGTTGCACAAGTGTGGTGCACGGTATTGAGAGAAGTCATGGAGAAGTGTCATCTACACTAGCTGTGCTATTTCGAACATTTCCTGAATCCGCTGGGGATAAGAGAATTCCCGGCGGATTTTTTCATATCCGTTGCCTGCAATGGCTTGACGTAACTCATCATGCTTCAGATAGAAATCAGCCTTGGCAAAGGCATCCTCCATACTACTGTACATGATACAATCCTTTTCATCCTCAAAATATTCTGCTAATTCCGGCTGATAATTGGACAGCAGAACACCTTTTGCACCCATGATGTCCAGTGCACGTAAAGGGATTCCGGATTGAATGCTTTTCAATGTGGGACAAAGGTTTAATCTGCTGTAGCGGAATACACCGGGCATTTCACTGTAGTATTTAACAGGTCCCTTTCGCTTTACCGGCGTGGTAAAATCACAGGCTTCCGTGCTATAGAAATGTGTATCATAGTATTCGCCCATCTGCTCTAACAGGAAGGTGCGCTCCATGTGGGTGATTTGCGTAGCAATGGCATAGGAGAGCCCACGTCTGTTCAGCGACAGAGCATTCTGTCCTAATGCGCGGAAGGAGGCATTGATGCCATCCAACAAATCGTCTGTAATCATATCATCTACAAAATAGTACCCATAAATACGAAGCTGCGCCTGAACGATTCCCTCAATATATCCCTTGATATAGGGGTCTGCATTGTACAAAAGCACATCAAGAGGAGAATCATACAAATGTCCTACAAAAGATATATCTGCCTGATAGGATGCAATTTGCGTTGAGTTGTATTTCAGGGAGTCTAAGCGGTCTGTGTTCACTGCCAGCGGCATGTGGAAGACCTGTGTGTACCCTTCTGCGCGATATTGTGCAACCTCAATGCGGTCAAATAGGAAAATGTAATTAGTCTCATAGGCAAAATATTCCTTGAGTCTGTCCTCAAGGGGACTGTCGTAGCACCATGAGATGTATTTCATGTGAAATTTATCGCAGACTGTAGCCACCAGTGGGAAAAAGTTGACGCTGATAACCACGTCATACTGATCTTCTGTCAGATATTTGGAGAAACGCTCACAGAAGAATTCGTCTTCAAATTTGTCAGGGAAATGGTAGTAAACCGTCTTACAGGTATGCCCGGCAGCCTGCAGATAGTATAAGAAATCATTGTAGGTATAACCACCCATATCATAAAAAAGTATTTTCATATGTTAATTTTCCTTTCCGGCTTCTGTCCTTAGTACTTCGGTGTAATGCTTCCCAAGGAAAGCTTCATATTTTTCCAGAAACCGCTGGCGATATTTATCATAATGAGTGAGATTGAGGATCTGATTGTCATCATGAAGAGCCCAGGGATGCCTTTGAAGTGGGACGGCTATTTTATAGCCCTGCTGTAAGAATTCAACACTTTGAAAAGCATCATAGAAATCCCAACCATCTAATTCCACGGTGTTCCAGGGCACATCCTGACAGGTCGCCATAAAGAACCCATCCACCTCTGCCACACAGGAGTATCCGTCCTGTGCCACCGAATAGCGATAATCGCAAAGTGCGGGATAGGTAGCGGCATCCTTTTTGGTATAAAGACCTCCGCACCTCGGAGCATGCCACATAATACCGTTGGGGGATATGGTGTCATATCCCACTAAGCCGACAAGTCCAATCTGTGAATCGGACTGAAAGATATCCAATAAATCTGCAAGGAGATGTCTATTCAGCAGAAATACATCCTGATGCATATAGATTTTGTACTTGGCATCTGATGCTTCCATGGCGGCCTGATAACCTTGGGTAATAGAGGCGGCATCACTAATAGTTAGAAGATCTATTTCATAATTGTCCGGTATCATCAGATGATTGATGTAATGAAGGCATTCGCTCAGGAGAAGCTCATCATTGGTGCAAATAATAAAACAGAATTTGTGATCGTTCATTCCAAGCCTCCTTGTGCGGATGAAATCAGGGAATAAAATTGTCTGATTTCCTCAGTACTCCATATCTCTTCGTAGATTTGCGCAAGTGTTTCATAAAAAGCTTTATTCAGAGCCGGCAGTTCATTTTGCATTATCGTAAAAGCGGCAAGATAGGAGATGGGCCGATTGTGCAAATAATGAACAGCTTCTGCCATAGACTCTTCGGACAGGCAAAAAAGAAGCCTTCGCATTGCAAAAAGTGTCAGCGAATATTTCTCCCAAAGCTCCCGGGCAGAGGTACAGCCTTCGGAAAAAAGACTCTGGTGAAAGGCAGCTTCCAGTCTGATGATGTGAAGCATACGATGGAAGCGGTGTGTTTTGCCGACATGTTGAAACGCAAACCGACCATCGCCCTGTTCTATGTAAGGGATAAGCTGTAATAGAGCTTCCCCATCCTGACGAGACAATGCATCGTCAAGCACAGAGATAATATGCTGATAGCTTGATTGAATATCTTCTGCGTGTGTGTCTATTTGAGTAAAGTAATTTTCAGCTTCTTCGGTTAATTCTGTAATTGTTTTCATAGTATCCTTTTATTGTTTGTACACAGTATTCGAGGTTTCCGATACAAGCCTATTTTATCACAGCCACAGGGGAAATGCCACAAAATCAAGTATAAATTCCTTTTCCGCGGTTAGACTCATAAAAAATTGTGGAGGCAATAGCATTGATAAGGAAAAGGAGTAAGGCTATTAAGAGAAGAGGGGTAATAATTGTAAGCATATCTGTTTTGCTGGCGGCTTCTTTGACTCTTTGGACTCACCTTGCGGAAAGAGAAGTGCATTATACTCCGAAATATGCAATGGCGGATATTTCGAATTATTTGGAACACGAGACGTTGATGGAAGAGGAATATGGTTTTCTGTATCGACAGACGGGGGTGTCGCCGGTGGGAATCGATACGTTATGGGAAAGCGGCAGAAGCAGGGAGATGTTGGTGGCGCAGCAGAATTATTTTGCAAGGGTAAGTGCCAGATGCGAACAAGACTTTTTACTGTTTCGTGAAGAGCTGACCCAGCCCCGACAAATTATTCTTCCGATACTGGAAGACGGCGATATTCTGATTACATTTAACAGCCATTTTCTGGGCTGGCGAAACGGACATGCTGCAATCGTGATTGATGCGGTGGAGGGTCAGACACTGGAAGCCATAACGATAGGAACGGATTCGGAAGTCCGCTCGGTAAATGGCTGGGGAAGATATCCTTCCTATGCTGTATTGAGACTGACAGGCGCATCAGAGGAGGAGCGGGCACAGATTGCCGATTATGCTAAGGAAGCATTGGTGGCAATTCCTTATCGGTTGACAGCGGGCTTGTGGGACGGCATACAGACGAAAGGTGCGAAGGGTACACTGCTCGGTACACACTGTGCTCATCTTGTCTGGTACGCCTATCGTGAATTCGGATATGACCTTGACAGTGACGGCGGTTTGATTGTAACACCATATGACCTGTATGAGAGTCCCCTACTGGAGGTTGTGCAGGTGTATGGAATGCCGATTCCTTCGTGAAATGGCGAAAATGAAGGGTGTTAAGAAAGCCTAAAGATTCTGTTAAGAATCTAAAAATTTGGAATAAAACTTGAAATACAATACGCAATATCGTATATTATTGATAGAAGAAAAACATCTTCTGGAATGTGGAGGAGTGTGTTATGACAAAAGCGGAGATTTTGAAAAGAGAGATATTAAGACAGCATCGCAGTGTACGTCAGTTTGCAATGGAAATGGGTATTCCTTACAGCACATTAGTAACTGCTCTGGAGCGAGGAATTGAAGGTATGGCTTATGGTACTGTTATTAAAATGTGTGACAAGCTGAGTCTGAATCCTGTGGATTTTTCCTCTCTGGAGAGAGATGCCTCTCTGGGCGCGCAGCTTCTTGAGAACAGAGTCATGCAGTACTATTTGAGATTGAATCAGACCGGTCGTGACAAGATTCTGGAGCTGATGGATGATTTTGTTCAGATTGATAAATATAAGGCAAAGGGTAAGAAGAGTAAGTAATGAGATATGACTATTTAATCGTGGGAACGGGTCTTTTTGGCGCGGTATTTGCCCATGAAATGAAGCTGGCAGGCAAGAAATGTTTCTGCATTGACAAAAGAGAAAATATAGGCGGAAACATTTATACAGAGGAGCAAAACGGTATTAAAGTTCACAAATACGGGGCACATATTTTCCATACCTCCAATCGTCGGATATGGGATTATGTCAACCAATTTGCTGAGTTTAATCATTATATCAACTCTCCGGTTGCGGTGTACAAGGATGAATTGTACAATCTGCCCTTTAATATGAATACCTTCAGCAAAATGTGGGGGATTCGTACCCCCGAGGAGGCAAGGGTCAGGATTGAAAGCCAGAAGGCTGACTGTAAGGTGGAGAATCCGCAGAATCTGGAGGAACAGGCATTATCCTTAGTGGGGCGCGATGTGTATGAAAAGCTGGTGAAGGGCTACACGGAGAAGCAGTGGGGCAGAGACTGTACCGAGCTTCCCGCGTTTATCATCAAGAGACTTCCGGTACGTTTTACCTATGATAATAATTATTTCACAGACCGTTATCAGGGAATTCCCATCGGTGGATATACACAGATTGTTGAGAAGCTGTTAAAGGATATTCCGGTACGCTTGGGTGTTACATACAGAGATTTCCTTGCGGACAACGAAGCAAAGCAGGCGCCGGATACCTTTGATAAGGTATTATATACCGGTATGATTGATGAATATTTTGATTATTGTCTGGGTGAGCTGCAGTATCGTTCCCTTCGTTTTGAAGAGGAGTGCTTGCCGGAATGTGATAATTATCAAGGCAATGCAGTGGTGAATTATACGGAGCGAGAGGTTCCTTTTACCCGAATTATTGAGCACAAGCATTTTGAGTTTGGTGCCGGAGAAGGTACGATTATCACCAGAGAATATCCCGCGAATTGGGAGCGTGGTGATGAACCCTATTATCCCATCAACGATGAGCGTAATAATGAATTGTTTGCAAAGTATCAGGAATTGGCAGCCAAAGAAGAACATGTACTTTTCGGTGGAAGATTGGGCCAGTACCGTTATTATGATATGGACAAGGTCATTGAAGCGGCATTACAGATGGTGGAGCAGGAAAAGTAAAAAGCAAAGGCAGGTAGAAAAAATTCTACTTGCCTTTTTTGATGTTAGCTGTTATTATAAAAATAGTTTGATATTCAAAAGAATTGAAATTCAAATAAAATGACGAAAAAGAAATGAAAATGATGAGTATGGCAAACTAGTAAAAGTTGCAAAGAAAATTTTGGGAGAGATGAAGTATGACTTGGGAAGAAGCATTGCAGGATTTGGACGAAAGACGCGGAAAGGCTAGCCTGGGTGGTGGTAAGTTAAAAATCGACAAGCAGCATGAACAGGGAAAGCTTACGGCAAGAGAGCGTATCGACGTACTTTTAGACAAGGGTACTTTTGTAGAGGTAGATGGCTTCATAGAGTCCAGAATTAATGATTTTGATTTGGATAAACGCCGCGTACCCGGTGACGGTGTAGTGACCGGATACGGTGAGATAGACGGAAGACTGGTATTCGTGGCAAGTGAAGACTTTACGGTAATCGGCGGCACCTTAGGAGAATATCATTCCTTTAAAATCACTAGGATACAGGATATGGCTATGGCTATGAAAGCACCTTTGATTTGCATTAATGACAGTGGCGGTGCCAGAATTGAAGAGGGTATCTCCTCCTTGAGTGGCTACAGCGGTATGTTTTTGAGGCATACGAAGGCCTCCGGCATGATACCGCAGATTGCTGTTATCCTAGGACCCTGTTCCGGTGGAGCCTGCTATGCACCGGCTATCTGTGATTTTATTTTCATGGTAAAGGATATCTCCAAGATGTTTATTACCGGACCTAATGTGGTAAAAACAGTTATTAATGAAGAGGTGAGTGTAGAGGAGCTGGGTGGTGCTCTGGTACATGCCCAAAAGAGTGGTGTGTCGCACTTTACATATGATACAGAGGGTGAGTGTCTGATGGGGGTACGAAAGTTATTGACTTATCTGCCCAGTTGCTATGAGGAGACTGCGCCTGTGATTGGACCGGTTACGGAAAAGGAATCTCTTTTGTTTTCCGTAAACAAGATGTTCAGTAAGTTGTCTTTGCGTAAGAATATGTTTGCAAAGTTAGAGGGGAATCCATGTGCACAGTTGAAAAATATCGTGCCGGACAATTCCCGTACTGCTTATGATGTAAAGAGGGTAATAGATTGTGTGGCAGATCCCGGAAGCTTCTTTGAGGTGCAGAAGGAATTTGCCCCCAATGTGGTAGTGGGTTTTGCCAGAATGGCAGGAGAGAGTGTGGGTTTTGTGGCTAATCAGCCTTCACAGCTGTGCGGCTCCCTGGATTATCATGCCTCTGACAAGCTGGCACGCTTCATTCGTTTTTGTGACTGCTTTAATATACCGTTAGTCACTCTGGTGGATGTACCGGCGTTTCTTCCCGGTACTGCTCAGGAACACAACGGTATTATCCGCCATGGAGCGAAGGTGCTGTATGCTTATTCCGAGGCTACTGTGCCCAAGATTTCTTTAATTATGCGCAAGGCGTATGGTGGCGCTTATATTGCTATGAATTCCAAGGAAATGGGGGCAGACATGGTGTTTGCATGGCCTATCGCTGAGATTGCGGTTATGGGTGCGGATGGCGCAGTTAATATTGCATTTAAACGCAAAATCAAAGCGGCTTCCGACCCGGAAGCAATGCGTGCGCAATGTAAGAAGGAATATGAGGACCGTTTCCTGAATCCTTATGTGGCAGCAAGCCGCGGCTATGTCAATGAGGTGATTCGTCCCGAGGAAACCCGCGATAAGATTCTGAAGGCCTTAAAGACTTTAAAGCATAAAAAAGAGGATGCTCCCAAGAAAAAACATGGAAACATCCCCTTGTAAATTACGATATAGGATTAACAATATCCGTTAAACAGCATGCCGCTGTAAGCGCTGGTGTTGTAGGGGCTTACAAAGGTCTTGCCGGGATTCTTGTAGGCGACAATGGTTTTTTCTACATACTCCATAGGATTCAGGGATACCTGATTGCTCTTGCGGAGCAGGGAGGATGAAAAATCCTTCAGATAACCAAAGGTTTCATTGATGTCGTCCGTCTCCATAGCCGTCTGACGAAGGAGATTCTTATCAACGGCCAGAGTACCGTCCTCGGCGAGATTCAGTCCCATGGACTCCAGCGAATTGCCAAACTGAGAAGCTATGTTGCCAAACTCGCGAATTAGCTTCTGGCTTTTGGTCTGAGTATCCAGATACGCGGAGGCGGCTTTGATAAAATCATTATAACCACCGACTAACTGTAACACATTATCGGTCAAAGATTCCATGTCTGTTTTGAGACCGATGTGGACTGCACTGTCCTCCGGTGTAATGCCTTGCAGCTGCACTTCAAACTGCTTGCCTACGGTAAAATGATTGGAGGTGGCAGAATGCTCCTCGCCATTAATCAGGAAATGGGCGTTGGAGGGTTCATGACTTACATAATCCAGTCCGAAATAAGCAACCGTTCCCGCAGTTTTGCTGGTATGAGAATCACTGATTTGGAAAATCTGCGTTTTGCCCACAGAGATGCCGGTTGCTTCAGATATCAGTTTGAGTGCAGAGCGGGAATCGGATTCTGTAACAGAAGCCTTTAACCCGATATCAGCATTGTTAATCAGGCGCACAAGACGATCCTGAACATCACGGTTGGTCTCGCCCTCGCTGATGGAAAACTGAAATTCGTAATTCATATCGTTGATTGCCACATCAAAGGAATAGGTATTGGCAGGAAGATCCACTTTTCCTTCAGAAAGGAATAGTCCCAGATTCTCCTGTGCGGAAGCTAGTGACTGTACCTCCAATTGGAATTCGGGAGAGGCACCCTCGGGAACCTTGGAGCCGATAAAGGTGGCAGTGGCTATCTCCTCATTGGAAGAGTAAGCACTTTTTTTGCTGAAAATACTGTTTTCTTCTAAACCGCCCAGATGAGCAATGGTATTGTGAAGCTCTCTGGCATTTTCCTTTAAATCAACAGCATAATGCTGGGTATCCTTATTGGTTGTAGGAAGATACCACGGAGACTCTTTATTTAATTTGACAATGGAATTATAGACGTTGCGAAGCTCACTCTTTTTATGAGTGTCAAAGCGCGTCAGGTTCTTAGGATTATAAGTAGTAAGATAATTGTTATAAACAGCATTAAGAACTGAACTCATTGTCACGCCTCCTTTCTTCCTTGAAATGTTGTGACAAACGTGGTACTATCAAGGTGCATTGAAATCCTTTTCAAGTGCACAATAACCCACTCTTATACATTAATAATACCACATATAATAGGTAGAAACAAGATTTTTTTGTGAAAGAGAAGGGGGAAAGGGTAAAAAGCATGGGAAAAACCTCCTGTTGTGTGGAAAAAACTGTTGACGTAGGAGGGGCTTTGTGTTATAGTTAGCAAGCGAGATAAGATTTAGGTCTTTTTTTTATGCTTAAAATTAGAGAATAAAACACGTGGAGGTAGAGAAATGCGTACAAGAATTACTTTAGCATGTACCGAGTGCAAACAGCGTAACTACAATACTACCAAGGATAAGAAGACTCATCCTGACAGAATGGAAACCAAGAAATATTGTAGATTCTGCAAGACTCATACAATGCACAAAGAGACAAAATAAAGTCTCATCGGCAACCAAATAATCGTTGTTCCATTGTTATTGGAAATCAAAATTTTGGAGGTTAAAATGGGAGATTCCGCAGAAAAGCAGGCACGCCCCAGCTTCTTTAAAGGCGTAAAGTCTGAATTTAAAAAGGTTTCATGGCCTGACAAAAAGTCTACATTAAAGCAATCTATCGCAGTTGTTATTATTTCAGTCGTAGTTGGAGTGCTCATTGCAGTGTTGGATTATTTCATTCAGCACGGTGTGAATATCTTAACATCATTATAGAGCGAGGGTGATTGTATGGCAGAGGCAAAGTGGTATGTAGTCCATACCTATTCAGGATATGAAAATAAGGTCAAAGCCAATATTGAGAAGACTATCGAGAACAACAAGCATCTGGCTGAGCAGATTCTGGAGGTCAGAGTACCGATGCAGGATGTTGTAGAGATTAAGAATGGTGTGAAAAAGACTGTTCCCAAGAAAATGTTCCCGGGTTATGTACTTCTTAATATGGAAATGAATGATGATACATGGTATGTTGTTCGCAACACTCGTGGTGTCACAGGCTTTGTCGGACCGGGAAGCAAACCGGTACCTCTTACGGAAGCTGAGATGAAGCCTTTGGGTATTAAAACTGAAAATGTTTCCATTGATTTTGCAGAGGGAGACAGTATTTCCGTGGTGGCAGGCGTATGGAAGGACACTGTTGGTGTGGTTCAGAAGCTTGACCATGGTAAGCAGACCGCTACTATCAATGTAGAATTGTTCGGAAGAGAGACTCCTGTTGAAATCAGCTTCGCAGAGGTCAGAAAGCTTTAATAAAAGAAATATTATTTTGATATTTTCCGGTACTGTTATGACAGCCCGGATAAATATAAATCCATCCGCACTCCGCAGGGGAAAGGGTGGAAAAGGGTGTAAGCCCTGGCAACATGTAAGGGATGCAAGCGCATTCCAGTGGGAGCAGGAGCAAGATGAGCGCCTGCGCCGATTTACCACATTATAGGAGGTGCCACAATGGCAAAGAAAGTAACAGGTTATATCAAATTACAGATTCCTGCCGGCAAAGCAACACCGGCTCCACCAGTTGGTCCCGCACTCGGACAGCATGGTGTAAACATTGTTGAATTTACAAAGCAGTTCAATGCAAGAACAGCAGACAAGGGTGATGTTATCATTCCTGTAGTTATTACTGTATATGCAGACAGAAGCTTTAGTTTCATTACTAAGACTCCCCCTGCAGCAGTACTGTTAAAGAAGGCTTGCAACATTAAGTCCGGTTCAGGTGTTCCTAACAAGACTAAGGTTGCTACTATTTCCAAGGCTAAGGTTCAGGAAATTGCAGAAATGAAGATGCCTGACTTGAACGCGGCAAGCTTGGAAGCAGCTATGAGCATGATTGCTGGTACTGCACGCAGTATGGGTATTGTTGTAGAAGAGTAAAAAGAAAAACTAAGACATGAAAGTACCGTGTCTAAGATTTTCTGTGTTTTGCTCAGAAGAATTACGTAGCAATTCTTCGCAGACGAGTAATTTAATAACATTTGGGAGGCAATGTATATTGCCGCTGGAACCTAGGAGGTATAATAATGAAACATGGTAAGAAATATGCAGAGGTTGCAAAGCTTGTAGATCGTGCAACATTCTATGAGCCCGCAGATGCAATTTCTCTGGTAAAAAAGACTGCAGTTGCAAAATTCGATGAGACCATCGAAGTACACATCAGAACCGGTTGTGACGGACGTCACGCTGAACAGCAGATTCGTGGTGCAGTAGTACTGCCTAACGGAACCGGTAAGGATGTTAAGGTTCTTGTATTTGCTAAAGGTGATAAGCTGAATGAGGCAGAGGCTGCCGGAGCAGATTATGTTGGCGGCGAAGAGCTGATTCCCAAGATTCAGAATGAAGGCTGGCTTGATTTTGATGTAGTAGTAGCTACCCCTGATATGATGGGTGTTGTTGGTCGTCTCGGTAAAGTTTTGGGACCTAAGGGCTTAATGCCTAACCCTAAGGCTGGTACCGTAACAATGGACGTTACCAAGGCTATCGCTGATATCAAGGCTGGTAAGATTGAGTACAGACTTGACAAGACCAACATTGTACATGTACCTGTTGGTAAGGCTTCTTTCACTGAGGAAGCTCTTCAGGAGAACTTCAATGCATTGATGGATGCTATTGTAAAGGCTAAGCCCAGCGCATTAAAGGGTCAGTATTTAAGAAGCATTACCTTAACCAGCACCATGGGTCCTGGCGTAAAGGTAAGTGTTGCAAAATTCTAAACCAAAAACGTGTTTAATAAAATTACAATAAGGGGTTGACAACTGTCAGCCCCTTATGTTATTATCTGAAAGGTTGTAAACGACCATGCCGAAGACAGTAGGTGTTCACTGATGTGAACGTAAGTGTCAAACCGCCTACCGAGGAAAAGAGTTTTGATAATGACTTTTTGCCTCCCTGTCTTTTGGGAGGCTTTTTTATATCAGAGGCTCCTTTCGGCAAGAAAATCTAAAAGGAGGTAAAGAAATGGCAAAGATTGAATTGAAACAGCCCATCGTTGAAGAGATTTCTGCAAGTATCAAGGATGCTCAGTCAGTAGTTCTGGTTGATTACCGCGGACTTACCGTTGAGCAGGATACCCAGCTTCGTAAGGCGTTGCGTGAGGCAGGAGTAACCTACAAGGTTTACAAGAACACAATGATGAACTTTGCGTTCAAGGGCACAGATTTCGAAAGTCTGGCACCTTATTTGGAAGGTCCCAGCGCAATGGCTCTCTCTACCGAAGATGCAACTGCTCCTGCAAGAGTATTGGCTGAATTCGCTAAGAGTGCTAAGGCTCTTGAGATTAAAGCAGGTGTGGTAGAAGGTACTCTTTACGATGCAAAGGGAATGTCTGCTATCGCAAGTATTCCTTCCAGAGAAGTACTTATTTCCAAGCTGCTTGGAAGCTTACAGAGTCCTATCACCAACTTTGCTCGTGTTATGAATCAGCTTGCAGAAAAAGGCGGCGCTTGCGCATGCGAAGCACCTGCAGCAACTGAAGAGGCACCCGCAGTTGAGGAAGCACCTGTTGTAGAAGAAGCTCCCGCAGTTGAAGAAGCAGCTGTAGAAGCACCTGTAGCAGAGTAGGCGCGTATCGTGATTCTCAAGTCATTTATTGCTTGAGTTTCAAAAGACAAAACAAATAAATTATTTTAAACATGAAAAATGGAGGAAATGAAAATGGCTAAATTAACAGCTCAGGAACTTATTGATGCTATCAAAGAGTTAACCGTATTAGAATTAAATGATCTTGTAAAAGCTTGTGAAGAGGAGTTCGGTGTATCCGCAGCAGCAGGCGTTGTGGTTGCAGCAGCAGGCCCTGCTGAGGCAGCAGAAGAGAAGACCGAGTTCGACGTTGAGTTGGCAGAGGTTGGTGCAGAGAAGGTTAAGGTTATCAAGGTTGTTCGTGAAGTAACCGGTCTTGGTCTGAAGGAAGCTAAGGACGTTGTAGATGGTGCTCCTAAGGTTCTGAAGGAAGGCGCTTCTAAGGAAGAGGCTGAAGATATCAAGAAGAAACTTGAAGAAGTTGGCGCTAAGGTTAACCTTAAGTAATTTAAGTTTTGATGATAATCAAGTGAAACAGAGAACCATGTACATTTGTGCATGGTTCTTTTTGTGAGGATTTGCATTCACACTCGTCTTTTTGTTGTTTTTTTCTAAATTTATTCTATTGCATAAAAATTTCAAAAATTTTCCTTGACCCTATTTTCATATTGTGCTATTATGGATAGTGCACTATTGTGCGGTGCTATGCTTAAAAATAGGCTTTAAATCTGAAAGAACGGGGTGAAATGTCAATGGAAAAGAACAGAATACGTCCGATTGCCGGTACCAAGGTTATGCGTATGAGTTATTCAAGACAAAAAGAGGTTTTAGAGATGCCCAACCTGATTGAAGTCCAGAAGGATTCCTATCAGTGGTTTTTAGACGAAGGCTTGAAGGAAGTCTTCGACGATATCTCTCCTATTGCTGATTACAGCGGCTCTTTAAGCTTGGAATTCGTAGACTTTGAATTGTGCAAAGACGATGTGAAATATTCTATTGAGGAATGTAAAGAGAGAGATGCTACTTATGCAGCACCTTTAAAGGTTAAAGTTCGCCTTTACAATAAGGAGAAGGAAGAAATCAGTGAACATGAGATTTTCATGGGTGACCTTCCTCTTATGACAGAAACCGGTACATTTGTTATTAATGGAGCAGAGCGTGTAATCGTTAGCCAGCTTGTGCGTTCTCCCGGTATTTATTATGCAATCGGTCACGACAAAATCGGTAAGAGATTGTTCTCCTGTACCGTAATTCCTAACCGTGGTGCATGGTTGGAGTATGAAACCGATTCCAATGATGTTTTCTATGTTCGTGTAGATAGAACTCGTAAGGTGCCTATCACTGTGTTGATACGTGCACTGGGTATCGGAACCAATGAAGAAATCCGCGAAGTATTTGGTGATGAGCCCAAGATTGAAGCAAGCTTTGCAAAGGACACTGCTGAGAATTATCAGGAGGGTCTGTTAGAGTTATACAAAAAGATTCGTCCCGGCGAGCCTTTGAGTGTTGAAAGTGCAGAAAGCTTGATTAATGCGATGTTCTTCGATCCCCGCAGATATGATTTGGCTAAGGTTGGTAGATATAAATTCAACAAGAAATTAGCTCTGAAGAATAGAATCAGACATCAGATACTGGCAGCGGATGTAGTAGATCCTTCTACCGGTGAGGTGCTTGCTTCCGCCGGCGACAAGGTTACTCCGGAGCTTGCGGATACAATCCAGAATGCAGCAGTACCTTTTGTATATATTCAGACTGAGGAAAGAAATGTCAAGGTGCTGTCCAACATGATGGTTGACATTACCAATTTTGTGGATTGCAACCCCAGAGAATTGGGCATTCATGAGCTTGTTTATTATCCTGTACTCTCCAAGATTATTGAAGAGTTTGGCGAGGACCCTGAACAGCTTGCAGAAGCAATTAAGAAGAATGTATATGAGTTAGTGCCGAAGCATATTACCAAGGAAGATATTATTGCTTCCATCAACTATAATATGCATCTGGAATATGGTCTGGGCAATGATGATGATATTGATCATTTGGGTAACAGACGTATTCGTGCCGTAGGTGAGCTGCTTCAGAACCAGTACCGTATCGGTCTGTCCAGAATGGAGAGAGTGGTACGTGAGCGTATGACGACACATGATGCTGAGGAAATTTCTCCTCAGTCCCTTATCAATATTAAGCCTGTTACAGCTGCTGTAAAGGAATTCTTCGGTTCCTCCCAGCTGTCACAGTTTATGGATCAGAACAATCCTTTGGGTGAGCTGACTCACAAGAGACGTTTGTCTGCATTGGGTCCCGGTGGTCTGTCAAGAGACCGTGCCGGATTCGAGGTACGAGATGTACACTATTCCCACTACGGAAGAATGTGTCCTATTGAGACTCCTGAAGGTCCTAACATTGGTCTGATTAACTCTCTTGCAAGCTATGCAAGAATTAATGAGTATGGTTTTGTAGAGGCACCTTATCGTAAGATTGATAAGGCTGACCCTGAAAATCCTCGTGTAACAGAGGAAGTAGTATATATGACTGCTGATGAAGAGGACAATTATCATGTAGCACAGGCAAATGAGGCATTGGATGAGAACGGTTACTTTGTACGTAACAGCGTATCCGGTCGTTTCCGTGAGGAGACTCAGGAATATCCTAAGGCTATGTTTGATTACATGGATGTATCCCCGAAAATGGTATTCTCTGTGGCTACCGCATTGATTCCTTTCCTGGAAAACGATGATGCGAACCGTGCGCTGATGGGTTCCAACATGCAGCGTCAGGCAGTTCCGCTTTTGACTACAGAAGCACCTGCAGTAGGTACAGGTATGGAGCCTAAGGCTGCTGTTGACTCCGGTGTCTGCGTAGTGGCAAAGAAAGCCGGTACAGTAACCTATGTATCCTCTAATTTGGTAAGAATAACGTGTGATGATGGCGAAAAGCTGGAATACCATCTGACCAAATTTTCAAGAAGTAACCAGTCCAACTGCTACAATCAGAAGCCCATTGTATTCAAGGGTGACCATGTGGCAGAGGGTCAGGTGATTGCAGACGGTCCTTCAACCTCCCAGGGCGAGCTGGCATTGGGTAAGAACCCGCTGATTGGCTTTATGACATGGGAAGGCTACAACTACGAGGATGCGGTTCTGTTAAGTGAAAGACTGGTACAGGAGGATGTATATACCTCCGTTCATATTGAAGAATACGAAGCAGAAGCTCGTGACACCAAGCTGGGACCCGAGGAGATTACCCGTGATGTTCCCGGTGTAGGTGATGATGCCTTAAAGGATTTGGATGACAGAGGTATTATCCGTATCGGTGCTGAGGTTCGTGCCGGTGATATCCTGGTGGGTAAGGTAACTCCTAAGGGAGAGACAGAGCTGACCGCAGAAGAGAGACTTCTCCGCGCAATCTTCGGTGAGAAGGCAAGAGAGGTAAGAGATACCTCCTTAAAGGTTCCTCACGGTGAGTATGGTATCGTTGTGGATGCTAAGGTATTTACCCGTGAAAACAGCGACGAATTATCTCCCGGTGTAAATCAGGCAGTTCGTATTTATATTGCACAGAAGAGAAAGATTTCCGTAGGTGACAAGATGGCTGGTCGTCATGGTAACAAGGGTGTTGTTTCCCGCGTGTTACCGGTAGAAGATATGCCTTATCTGCCTAACGGACGTCCTTTGGATATCGTGCTTAACCCTCTGGGCGTACCTTCCCGTATGAATATTGGACAGGTATTGGAGATTCATCTCTCTTTGGCTGCAAAGGCTCTGGGCTTTAATGTTGCAACACCTGTATTTGACGGAGCAAACGAGAAGGATATTATGGATACTCTCGATCTGGCAAATGACTATGTAAATCTGCCCTTTGATGCTGAAGAAGCAAAAGCTTTGGCAGAGAAGGAAGGAAAAGAATATGATGCAGCTGCTCCTACCTTTGCAAGTAAGCATGAGGCAGAGCTGCTTCCCGAGGTAATGGAATATCTCTCCGAGAATCGTGAGCATAGAAAGGTATGGAACGGCGTTCCTCTTTCTCGTGACGGTAAGGTTCGTCTTCGTGACGGTAGAACCGGTGAGTATTTTGATGGTCCCGTAACTATCGGACACATGCATTACCTGAAGCTTCACCATCTGGTAGACGATAAGATTCATGCACGTTCTACCGGACCGTACTCCCTGGTAACACAGCAGCCTCTGGGTGGTAAGGCTCAGTTTGGTGGACAGCGTTTCGGTGAGATGGAGGTTTGGGCTCTTGAGGCATACGGTGCATCCTATACCTTGCAGGAGATTCTGACTGTTAAGTCTGATGATGTTGTAGGACGTGTGAAGACCTATGAAGCAATTATCAAGGGCGACAATATTCCTGAACCCGGCATCCCTGAGTCCTTCAAGGTATTGTTAAAAGAATTACAGGCACTTGGTCTGGATGTAAGAGTTCTTCGTGAGGATCAGACCGAAGTTGAGATTATGGAGACCATTGATTACGGTGATACCGATTACCGTTATGAGATGGAAGGCGATCGTAAGTACGACGATTACGACAACAACTCCTTAGGTGCAATGGGCTATCAGGCACAGGAATTCGATGAGAGCGGAGAGCTGGTAAGTGCAGACGAGGATGATTTCTCTGATGATGCATTTGATGATAGCTTTGACGGTGATGACGAAGAATTTTAATATCAGTTTAGAAAGGGAGTGCCATTAATGTTAGAAACAAAGAATGAAACAACCTACCAGCCTATGACATTTGATGCCATCAAAATAGGATTGGCTTCTCCGGATAAGATCCGCGACTGGTCCCATGGTGAAGTGTTAAAGCCGGAAACAATCAACTACAGAACCTTAAAGCCTGAAAGAGAAGGCTTGTTCTGTGAGAAGATTTTCGGACCTAGCAAGGACTGGGAATGTCATTGTGGTAAATATAAGAAAATCAGATATAAAGGCGTAGTCTGCGATCGTTGTGGCGTAGAGGTTACCAAGGCAAGCGTTCGTAGAGAGCGTATGGGTCATATTGAGCTTGCAGCTCCCGTATCCCATATTTGGTACTTTAAGGGTATCCCCAGCCGCATGGGTCTGATATTGGATTTATCCCCCAGAATTCTGGAAAAGGTTCTGTATTTTGCTTCCTATATCGTACTGGATGCCGGCGAGTCCAATCTGGAATATAAGCAGGTATTGTCCGAGAAGGAATATCAGGATGCAAGAGAGACATGGGGTAACAAGTTCCGTGTAGGTATGGGTGCAGAGGCTATCAAAGAGCTGTTGCAGGCGATTGATTTGGAAGCAGAAGCTGTAGAGCTGAAGACCGGCTTGAAGGAGTCCTCCGGTCAGAAGCGTGCACGCATCATCAAGAGACTGGAAGTGGTAGAAGCTTTCCGTGGTTCAGGTAACAAGCCTGAGTGGATGATTATGGATGTGGTTCCTGTTATTCCTCCTGATCTTCGCCCTATGGTTCAGTTGGATGGCGGACGTTTTGCAACCTCCGACTTGAATGATTTGTACAGAAGAATTATCAATAGAAATAACCGTCTGAAGAGACTGCTTGAGCTGGGTGCTCCTGACATTATCGTTCGTAATGAAAAGAGAATGCTGCAGGAGGCAGTAGATGCACTTATCGATAACGGCAGACGTGGTCGTCCCGTTACCGGCCCCGGTAACAGAGCGTTGAAGTCTCTGTCCGACATGTTAAAGGGTAAATCCGGACGTTTCCGTCAGAACCTGTTAGGTAAGCGTGTAGACTATTCCGGACGTTCCGTTATCGTAGTAGGACCTGAGTTGAAGATTTATCAGTGCGGTCTTCCTAAGGAAATGGCTATTGAGCTCTTTAAGCCCTTCGTTATGAAGGAGCTGGTGGCAAAGGGAATCAGCCAGAACATTAAAAATGCTAAGAAGCTGGTAGAGAGACTGGATACACAGGTTTGGGATGTGTTGGAAGAGGTTATCAAGGAACATCCTGTAATGTTAAACCGTGCTCCTACTCTTCATAGATTGGGAATTCAGGCATTTGAGCCGATTCTGGTAGAAGGTAAGGCTATTAAGCTTCATCCGTTGGTATGTACCGCGTTCAACGCAGACTTCGACGGTGACCAGATGGCAGTTCATCTTCCTCTGTCTGTTGAGGCACAGGCTGAATGTAGATTCCTGCTTTTGTCTCCCAACAACCTGTTAAAGCCTTCTGACGGTGGTCCTGTTGCCGTTCCTTCACAGGATATGGTACTTGGTATTTACTACCTGACACAGGAGAGACCCGGTGCGTTGGGCGAAGGTAAATTCTTTAAGAATGTAAATGAAGCAATTCTGGCTTATGAGAATAAGGTGATTACTCTTCATTCCAGAATTAATGTACGTATTTCCAAGGTAAATGCAGAGGGTGAGATCATTACCGGCAACGTGGAATCCACACTGGGACGTTTTATCTTTAATGAGATTCTTCCTCAGGACCTTGGTTTTGTGGACAGAAGCAATCCTGAAAATCTCTTGAAGCTTGAGGTAGATTTCCATGTAGGTAAAAAGGGTCTGAAGCAGATTCTGGAGAAGGTTATCAATACCCATGGTGCTTCCAAGACAGCAGAGGTGTTGGATGATGTAAAGGCAATCGGTTACAAGTACTCTACAAGAGCTGCTATGACCGTATCTATTTCCGATATGACCGTTCCTGAGAAGAAGCCTGAAATGCTGGCAGCTGCTCAGGCGACTGTAGATAAGATTTCCGCAAACTACCGCAGAGGTCTGATTACCGAGGAAGAAAGATATCGTGCAGTAGTTGAGACCTGGAATGAGACCGATAAGGAGCTGACAGATGTACTGTTGGCAGGTCTTGATAAGTATAACAACATCTTCATGATGGCAGATTCCGGTGCGCGTGGTTCCAACCAGCAGATTAAGCAGCTGGCAGGTATGCGTGGTCTGATGGCTGATACTACCGGTAGAACCATTGAGTTGCCTATTAAGTCTAACTTCCGTGAAGGTCTGGACGTATTGGAGTACTTTATGTCTGCACATGGTGCGCGTAAGGGTCTGTCCGATACAGCGCTTCGTACCGCTGACTCCGGTTATCTGACACGTCGAATGGTAGACGTATCTCAGGAGCTGATTATCCGTGAGGTTGACTGCTGTGAAGGCAAAGCCGAGATTCCCGGTATGGTAGTTAAGGCATTTATGGATGGCAAGGAAACCATCGAGGGTCTGAAGGATAGAATTACAGGAAGATATTCCTGCAATGATATTTTTGATAAAGACGGCAATATGATTGTAAAGCACAATCATATGATTACCCCCAGCCGTGCAGCTAAGATTTTAAGCATTGGTGTGAACGAGAAGGGTGAGCCTATTGAAGAGGTTAAGATTCGTAATATCTTGAACTGTCGTTCTCGCAACGGTATCTGTGCAAAATGCTACGGAGCTAACATGGCGACCGGTGAAGCTGTTCAGGTAGGTGAGGCTGTAGGTATTATTGCAGCACAGTCTATCGGTGAGCCTGGTACACAGCTGACCATGAGAACCTTCCACACCGGTGGTGTTGCGGGTGACGATATTACACAGGGTCTTCCTCGTGTAGAAGAGTTGTTCGAGGCAAGAAAGCCTAAGGGACTTGCAATCATTGCTGAATTTGGCGGTAAAGCAGAGATTCGCGATACCAAGAAGAAGCGTGAGGTTGTAATCACCAATGACGAGACCGGTGAATCCAAGGCATACCTGATTCCTTACGGTTCCCGTATTAAGATTGTGGACGGACAGATGCTTGAAGCCGGCGATGAACTGACAGAAGGTAGTGTAAATCCTCATGATTTACTTAAGATTAAGGGTGTTCGTGCCGTACAGGATTACATGCTCCGTGAGGTACAGCGTGTATATCGTCTGCAGGGTGTAGACATTGCTGATAAGCACATTGAAGTATTGGTACGTCAGATGCTGAAGAAGGTGCGTGTTGAGAATAACGGAGACACTGATTTCCTTCCCGGTACTCTTGTTGATGTACTTGAGTTTGAAGATATGAATGAGCAGCTGATTGCTGAAGGCAAAGAGCCTGCTGACGGTAAGCAGATTATTCTTGGTATTACCAAGGCGGCTCTGGCAACTAATTCCTTCCTGTCAGCAGCTTCCTTCCAGGAGACTACCAAGGTTCTGACTGAGGCAGCTATTAAGGGTAAGGTTGATCCCTTGATTGGTCTGAAGGAAAACGTTATTATCGGTAAGCTGATTCCTGCAGGAACCGGTATGAAGAGATATCGTAATACCAGACTGAATACAGATTATACAGGCAACTTTGAGGTAGAAGGTGAATCGCTGGATGACAATGCTGAAGATTTTTTGGATGAGGGAATCGAAATCGGAGTGCAGATACCTGAGAACGATGAGCAAGAGGTTTCCACAGAAGAAAGTACTGTACTGTAAAGTGAGCTGAAACACTGAAACGCAAAGCGAGTTAATGTAAGAAGTAATAACAGGGTATCTAAGGTTAAGTATGACTTTAGATATCCTGTTTTTGTGGGTAAAAAACACTCTGAACGGGCACGACAAGACATATTTTTTGTTTGTTTTGCATGATTTTATTGTTGATATGAAGAAATATGTAAAATGCACTTTGCCGGGATGAAGTATATGTGATATAATATAAACTCATACAATGGATGAAGAGAAAAGGATGACATATGATGGAGAGGACAAAACCAAAGATAACAAGAAGTATAGCTTTTTTATTGGTTGCTTGTGCTGTTGCACTGGTTTTCGTGTCATATCTTTATTTCAATTCTATTTATCCTGATAGTGTGGATACGGACACCTTTGGTCATTTGTTTAAAATCAATTATTTACATCACTCCTTAAGGGAGGGCGTGTTATATCCGATATATACAGAGTATTGGTACAACAGCATGGAGCTGTTTCGATATTGGCCGCCATTGGCGTACTATGTAGTTGCACTTTTGCAGTTTTGTACCCAAGGAGATGTGCTGAATGCCTTTTATTTGTTTGCCGGTGTTGCATACCTGTTGAATATGATAGGGTGGTTTTTGCTGGGTAAGACAGAGAATAGGCTGGGCATGGCTTTTTTGACGGGTAATCTTTTTTTCTTCTGTCCGGATAATATTCGAATATTTATGGCAGAAGGTAATATCCCCAGAATATTTATCAGTTCTTTATTACCTTTTGCATTCTATTGTGTTTGGGAAATTATTCATTATAAAAGGCTGAATAAACTAATAGGACTGGCAATTGTAATATGGTTGATTACAGTTACTCATTTTATGATAGCGGCAATGGCCGGTATCTCTATATTTGTTTTCGGTGTCGTATATGGCATTATGAATCGACAATGGCGTGGAATAATTTTAGTAACAATAGATTTAGTTTTTGCATATTTGGCATCCGGTATTTTCCTGTTGCCGGGTCTTACCGGAGGCGGCTTGACCTCTCAGGATTCTGAGGCCTCTGTTGCAACAATCAGTCAGTGGGCACAGGAAGCAGTAAAATCCTTGAATCCTTTCTTCCGCAATGGCGCGGGATATATGAGGAGCTTCTATTTTGGTCTTGTTATTTTTGTGATTATTATTCTGGGTATCATAGCTGCGAATAAGAAAACCGGAGCAGGCTTTATTACCTCGCTTTTGATTTTTGTATCCACCACCACTACGATTTCTGCAGTAGTAAGACTTCTTCCCATGAGTCAGGTGTTCTGGATGCAGCGTTTTGTACCAATGGCAATGTGTATGTTTTTTCTTTCTCTGCTTTTTTGGAAGGAATTGAAACGTTCTGCTATCATTTTGTTTACCATGGCAATGCTGTTGGACAGTCTTTTTACGGTTACGCTTTTGGTGGAAACCAAAGAGCATTCGGTCGCTGAAGCGGTAGAGCAGGATATGAGTCAGTATTTATTGCCGGAGGCAGTGGAGCTTACGCAGAACAGATTAGGAATATTAGATAACAGTACATGGGGAGCTATTCCCAGTTGGTATTTGAGTAAGGATATGGATGAAAGCAGTGTTCTCTACAGCTTTGGGTGGGCCTATCAGGGTGCAGAGACGCTTGACAATATCGTGAATATCAATGAAGCAGCCCAAAATGGCTTCTATGAATACGTTTTTGACCGTTTTCTGGAGCTGGGAGATGATACGGTTCTTGTGGATAAGGGATTGATTTCTGTAGAGAATATGGAAGACATGAATCGTGCTGCGGAGCTTGTGGGATATACGCTATATCAGGAAAATGATAAAGTATGGCTGTATCATCTGGATGAAGCACAGGGAACCTTCGGCATTATTAAAAAATATGAAAATCTCGCCATTGGAGAACATGCGCAGTCTATTTGCTACCTGTATCCGCAGTTTGGATATGGGCACAGTAATTGCATAGATGATTACAATGTAGAAGAATTGACTCAATATAAAAAGCTGTATCTGTCAGGTTTCACCTATAATGACAAAACCACAGCGGAACAAATGTTAATGGAAATTGCTGACAGGGGTGTACAGGTATACATTGATATGCAGCATATTCCTATGAGCAAGTTGTCCGGTAAGGCTGAAATAATGGGTGTTTATGCGCAGTTTGTGGCGTTTACGGAGAAATTCCCGGTAATGTCTACCGATAATGGTTCTCAGTTTAAGCTGGATTTCCAGACGGCGGGATACGACGTTTGGAATACGGTATATCTGTCGGGTGCATCCGAAATAGTCAAAGATGCTTATTATGATAATACGACCAGTCTGGCATATGTGGTAAGACAGGATAATCCTAATATTACTTTTCTGGGTTTTAATCCGGTATATTATTATCATCAGGACAAGATTCCGGAGCTGCTTATATTTCTAAATGAAATCTTTGAAGCAGAACCGGGACAGGTAGGCACTACAGAAATTGTACCGCTGAAGGTAACTTATGAGAGCTCACAGGTTACTATTGAGTCAGATGGTGATGGTGTTAATACCGGTATTGCTAATCTGGATTGTTTTGTGAAGGATAATGGACAAGAAAAGCTGGCAAGAAATAATTTAATCGTGGTTGATAAAGGGACTACTATTTTACATGTGGAATACACTGACCTTGGAATCGGTGCAGTTGTTTCTATAATTGGTATGATAGGATGTGTGGTATATTGGATTCTTGTGTTAAAGTATCGGAGAGGAGGTCTCAATAATGAAACGTTTGATGTTGGTGTTGATATGTGCATTAATGATTGTAATGCCGGTTAAGGCAACGGAGCTTCATGTAAATATTCCTGATGTTACAGGGATGACGGAGGCTGATGCAGTGCAGGCGCTGGAGGCACTGGTGTTACCGGATGGTGCTGCCGTGGAGATTATCAAATCCTATGCCTATTCCTCAGAAGTGGCGGCTGATGTAGTATACGCTCAGGAGCCTGTAGGTGAGGTGGCAGCTGTTGGACAGGTGCAGATATCTATAAGCATGGGAGAGGAACCGGAGGAGCAGCTTAGTCAGGTACAGGAGGTTAGTCCTTTGAGTACCTTTGGGTTGGCAGCTTATATGGATAATGCATCAGGCGCAACACCTTCCCAATTCGGAATTGACTGGGACAGCCTTCCCTGCTCTTATGAATATAACTGGGATAATTCGGAAAACTGTTGGGTAAATGGTGTCTGGATAGACGGGGTGTGTTATATGACACCGGAAGGAACCTACAACACAGATGTAAGAAATAAGGTTCAGCTTTATTGTGATGGAACTTATGTATATTTACATATTGTATTTGCAAGGGAGTACGGTTCGAAGGTTAACTGTGATGCCTACAATTTTATCATTGATGGTAATCAGGCTACTTTTTGTGTGAGATTTCCTGATACTAAGGAAGTTGTAACAGGTAATATTTCACACCTGGGTGCAGGAACCTATCAGATGGTAGCTTTGCATAGCAATGGTGCAGTATCTACTCAAGAGGTGAATGGGGCGTTGGCATATCTCACCAAAAAGGAGAGCAATGTTAATGCAGAGGTAGAGCTTCGCATTCCGCTATCTGAAATGCAATACCAGAACAGCAGTATTGATTTGGATAATATTGGAACAATTCAGTTTCAGTGTTCCAATGTAACGGGTGATGTGGCTGTTACAGCATCAGGAGCAAGTATTACGCCCGCGGCATCGGCAGTAGCAGCATTGCTTATCATACCCGGAAGTACGATACTTTTGAATAAATACGGAAAGAAGAAAAAAGATTCTAATGGACAGAATGTATAGGTGGCAGTTTCATTTTAATGCCATGCATAATATGACACCGGAGACGGATGAAAATAAGCATACGCATTCCTTTCTGGTGATATTGTGTATGATAATTGAGCAAATGGATTTGGAGAAACAGAACTGCTGTGAAAAAGAATTGAAACAATATTTGGAGCAATATAATGGTCGATATCTGAATGCGATGGAAAAGTTTCAGGGAAATATTCCTACAATTGAGTTGATTTGCGAGACTGTATATTACGACGTTAAGGAAATTGCAACAATCCATGGTATGCAGCTGATTCAGGTAGAAGTGGGGGACAGTCCCACAGCATTATATGCAATGGGTGAGCGCTTACTGCTTGGTAGCTCATATATTCCGATAAAGGATGAGATGTTTCGAGAATATAAACGACAGATGGATCTGTAATAAGGGAAAGTTTGGTGCTGATGATGCAAAATTGGGCGATATTATTGCTGTTGATGATAATATGGATATATGCACTTAGTATTTTTAGAAGAAAACAGCAGTTTTTTTTCTCCTTTTTGGTAGGAGCTGTAGGCTTATTTATATTTCTTTTTGTTATTTTAGAACCGGTGTTAACGGTACCCCTTGCAAGAATTGTGTGTTATCTGACCGGTTGGGTGGGAAGACTGACAGGCATGTTTGAGTCATATGTCAGCTATGGGATTCTGTTTATTGAAAATATTAACGGTCCCGTTTCCTTGTATATTGATTTTGAGTGTGCAGGTCTTGTAGAAATACTTGTGTTTTTATCATTGTTGATATTTTTTCAGGCGTATAAGTGGTATGAGAAGCTGTGGGTAGGAATCGTAGGTGTGCTCATAGTGATTGGTGCCAATGTTTTACGATTAACTGTTATCTGTATTATGGTTCATCTATATGGAAATGAGATTTATTATCTGGCACATACGATTGTGGGCAGACTTGTATTTTATGTGATTGCTATTCTGTTATATTTTTATGTATTTACGAGAAGACAGGTAAGGCAGCAACGAGTAGGAGATTTTCAGTATAATGACAAAACTAACTAGTATTCTTTGCTACTGGGCGGCGTGGGTAATTATTCCGTTGCTGGTAGAAGTACTTCCCAACATTGTATATTCCATAGTGTTGGTGTGGAAGAAAATACGTTTAAAATATAAAGAAAAGGATTTATCAGAGTTTAAGCCGGTTATTACTTTAATTGTACCGGTTTATAATTCTGCGGGGACGTTGTATCGATGCATTCAATCAATTTATGAATCCACCTACCCCACAGAGTGCATAGAGGTACTTTTGGTAGATAACGGCTCTAAGGACAATAGCTTTCAGGAGTTTCAGAGAGCACAATTAGATTTTGCGCATCTGGGAATGTGGTGGATGTATTCGAGACAGGGTAAGTCTAAGGCATTAAATAAAGCAATTTTTAATAGCAACGGAAAATATGTTATTAATATTGATAGTGACGGTATTCTTCACAAAGATGCGCTTACCAACATGGTGAAACGTTTTGAGAATCACCCGGAAATAGACTGTATGACAGGCGTGATTCTGACAGAGCCGGATTTGATTGATAAGACCAAGAGTTTCTGGCTGAGGCAGTTTCAGAAAATGGAATTTGTAGAATATGCTCAGGCTTTTCTGGCAGGACGAAATTATGAATCGCAGTTTCACAGCATTTTTACCTTGTCAGGAGCTTTTTCTGCGTTTAGAAAATCAATTCTTTTGAAAACATATTTATACAATACCAATACCATATGTGAGGATACACATTTGTCATTTCAGATAAAGGATATTCTGAAAAAAGATGTTTTGCTGTGTCATGATGCTCTATTTATGGTAGATCCCATAGAAAGTGTAAATAAGTTTTATACGCAAAGACAGCGTTGGCAAATTGGTGAGTTGGAAGTTTCCAATATGTTTATGAAGAATAAAATGAGTAATATGTTTACAGGGCTGTTTAAGAATCCGAGTATGCGTGTACTGATTCAGGACCATACCTTTGCATTTCCTCGTATGATTTGGTATTTTGCACTAATTGCAATGGGATGTATGAATTATGATTTCTCTAACATTATTATTGCAATGGGCTTGATTTATGGGCTTTATATGCTGGATGCCTTTATGTATTACTGCAACATTGTATCTTTTATGGAGCCTTTTCCGGATATCAGAAGATACTATGCAAGGAAGATTTTTTATGTGTTGATGCTACCCCTGTATAATTTATTTGCCTTTTTTGTGCGCTTTGCCGGAATTATTAATTCCATTGAAAGAAAAAGCACATGGAAGACGAAAACGCTTATCGAGGAAGCCGGTGAGATTTCAGAGACATTGGCAAAGGATTATAGAATATTACCAATTTTGCGCAAGGTTGTAAAAACATTGCTGGAGAAACCGGAGGATGAAGAATGCTATACAGACAATACAAGTATAAATTCTACCTGAATATGAATCATTCCGTGGAAATGGAAGGGAGAATGGGAGAGATTCATTCTCATACATGGGAAATATCTATGGGCATCGCTTTGGCTCAGGAGGGGTTTGTCAGATTTTCTGATATAGAGAAGCAGGTAAATGAAATGTTAGAGGTGTATCAGGATAAGTACTTGAACGAGATGCCCCCTTTTAATATGATGAATCCTACAGTGGAGAATATGTGCAACTACCTGTATGAAAAAATTTCAGAAAAATTGCGGGAAAGCGGTTGGCTTCTTCTGATAATGGAGATAAGCGAGACCCCTTCGCGTGTGTATCAAGTCAGCTCCATCAATCCTAGAAATGATTACACCTTTATTTAAATATTCTTTCTGAGGATATAATAGTAAAGATAATATTTGTATATAGCGGAAGGACATGGATATCATTATGAAGATTCTTGTAACAGGAGTAAAGGGTCAATTAGGCTATGATGTAGTAAAGGAATTGGAAAAACGAGGAATCGAGGCTGTGGGTGTGGATATTCAGGAAATGGATATCACTGATGCTGACAGCGTGAATAGAGTGATTAAGGAGGCGGCGCCGGATGCGGTTATTCATTGTGCAGCTTATACTGCTGTGGATGCAGCTGAGGAGAATGAGGATGTCTGCCGCAAAGTGAATGCCGATGGCACACAGTATATAGCGAGTGTATGTAAAGAGCTTGATATTAAGATGATATATATCAGTACAGACTATGTGTTTAGCGGCAAAGGAGAACGTCCTTGGGAGCCCGAGGATGAGCGTGAGCCTCAGAGTGTTTACGGACAGACAAAATACGAAGGAGAATTGGCAGTCCAGAACACCTTGGACAAGTACTTTATTGTTCGTATAGCTTGGGTGTTTGGCGTTAATGGAAAGAATTTTATCAGGACGATGCTGAACCTTTCCCAGAAATATGATACCATTCGTGTGGTAAATGACCAATTTGGTTCGCCTACCTATACCTATGATTTGGCCAAGCTTTTGGTTGATATGGTATTGACGGAAAAATATGGTGTCTACCATGCCACCAATGAAGGCACTTGCTCATGGTATGAGTTTGCATGTGCAATATTTGAGGAGGCGGGTATTCCTATGAATGTGATACCTGTGACCACAGAGGAGTACGGCGCCAAAGCAAACCGTCCTGCCAATAGCCGCATGAGTAAGGACAAGCTGTCAGAGAACGGATTTGAAAGGCTTCCAATCTGGCAGGATGCCTTGAGCAGATACTTAACTGTTTTGAAGGAAAATGGAGAATTAGCAGACAAATAATAAAATATAGAAACAAATAAAAATTTTGTTGACAATGCATTCGCAAGCAAGTATACTATTTTAGTGTGCCCCATTGGGCGCACTGGACATGCGGATGCATTTTTGTATGTCAGTAATTAACAACTATATTTTAAAGAAAGAGGTGAAACAGAATGCCAACATTTAACCAGTTAGTAAGAAAAGGACGTCAGACTACTGTAAAGAAGTCTACTGCACCGGCTCTCCAGAAGGGTTACAACTCTCTTCACAAGAAAGCAACTAACGCATCTGCTCCTCAGAAGCGTGGTGTATGTACAGCTGTTAAGACAGCTACTCCTAAGAAGCCTAACTCTGCTCTTAGAAAAATCGCCAGAGTGCGTCTTTCTAACGGAATCGAAGTTACAAGCTACATTCCCGGTGAAGGACACAACCTGCAGGAGCATAGCGTTGTTTTGATCCGTGGTGGTCGTGTTAAGGACTTACCCGGTACCAGATATCACATTATCCGTGGTACTCTTGATACCGCTGGTGTCGCTAACAGAAAACAGGCTCGTTCCAAATACGGCGCTAAGAGACCTAAAGACGCTAAGAAGTAATTAGGCAAACAGGTAAGCTGCGGTGAATATCGCAGAGAGCGTATTTTGCGTTTTGTACCACTAAACGAACTAAGAAAGTGTTGGAATTCTGTGATGCAGATATACAGCGCGAACACTTGGGGAAACACATGTGAGTACCGATGATTTAACGTAAGTAATTAAATTTGTTAAGGAGGGAAGAACCGTGCCACGTAAAGGACATATTCAGAAAAGAGATGTATTAGCAGATCCTTTATACAATAATAAGGTAGTTACCAAGCTTATCAACAACATTATGCTTGATGGTAAGAAGGGTGTAGCACAGAAGATTGTATACGGAGCATTTGCGAAAGTAGAAGAGAAATCCGGCAAGCCGGCTCTCGAAGTATTTGAAGAGGCTATGAACAATATCATGCCTGTTCTGGAAGTAAAAGCAAGACGTATCGGTGGTGCTACCTATCAGGTACCTATCGAGGTTAGAGCAGACAGACGTCAGGCACTTGGACTTCGTTGGTTGACAATGTTCTCTCGTAAGAGAAGCGAGAAGACCATGGAAGACAGACTGGCTAATGAGATTCTTGACGCAGCTAACAATACCGGTGCTGCTGTTAAGAGAAAAGAAGATATGCACAAAATGGCAGAGGCAAACAAGGCGTTTGCTCATTATCGTTTCTAAGGCGAAAAGTTTTGCCGGGGCAGCTTAAATGCGCTGCCTAAGAAAACTATATTTCGTCTGGAAGAATGCATACACTTTGCATTTTTCCGTATTTATAACGAAGATAGGAGGAAAAAATCTTGGCTGGAAGAGAATATCCATTAGAGAGAACCAGAAATATTGGTATTATGGCTCATATCGATGCCGGTAAGACTACTACAACCGAGCGTATTCTTTACTATACCGGCGTTAACTACAAGATTGGTGATACTCATGAAGGTACTGCTACCATGGACTGGATGGCTCAGGAGCAGGAAAGAGGTATTACCATTACTTCTGCAGCTACTACCTGTCACTGGACCCTGCAGGAAAACTGCAAGGCTAAGCCCGGCGCTTTAGAGCATCGTATCAACATTATTGATACTCCCGGACACGTTGACTTTACTGTAGAAGTTGAGCGTTCACTCCGTGTATTGGACGGCGCTGTTGGTGTCTTCTGTGCAAAGGGTGGTGTAGAGCCTCAGTCTGAAAACGTATGGCGTCAGGCTGATACCTACAATGTACCTCGTATGGCTTTCATCAATAAGATGGACATTTTAGGTGCAAACTTTTATGGTGCAGTAGAGCAGATTAAGACCAGACTTGGTAAGAATGCTATCTGCATCCAGTTACCTATCGGTAAGGAAGATGAGTTTAAGGGAATCATTGATTTGTTTGAAATGAAAGCTTACATCTATAATGATGATAAGGGTGATGACATTTCTATCGTTGATATTCCTGATGACATGAAGGATGATGCTGAACTGTATCATTCTGAATTAGTAGAGAAGATCTGCGAATTAGATGATGATTTAATGATGGCTTATCTGGAAGGTGAAGAGCCTTCTGTTGACGAGTTAAAGGCTGCCCTGAGAAAGGGTACCTGTGAATGTACTGCTGTACCCGTATGTTGTGGTACTGCATACAGAAATAAGGGCGTGCAGAAATTGCTGGATGCTGTAGTAGAATTTATGCCTTCTCCTTTGGACATCCCTGCTATCAAGGGTGTTGATATAGAAGGTAATGAAATTGAAAGACATTCATCTGATGATGAACCTTTCTCTGCTCTGGCATTTAAGATTATGACAGACCCCTTCGTAGGAAAGTTAGCTTACTTCCGTGTGTACTCCGGTACCATGAATTCCGGTTCCTACGTATTAAATGCAACAAAGGACAAGAAGGAACGTGTTGGACGTATTCTGCAGATGCATGCTAACAAGCGTGCAGAGTTGGATAAGGTTTACTCCGGTGACATCGCAGCAGCAGTTGGTTTTAAATTCACTACAACCGGTGATACTATCTGTGATGATCAGCATCCTGTAATCCTTGAGTCCATGGAGTTCCCTGAGCCCGTTATCGAGTTGGCTATCGAGCCTAAGACCAAAGCTGGTCAGGGCAAGATGGGTGAGGCACTTGCTAAGCTTGCAGAAGAAGATCCTACCTTCCGCGCACACACTGATCAGGAAACCGGTCAGACCATTATCGCAGGTATGGGTGAGTTGCATCTGGAGATTATTGTTGACCGTCTGCTTCGTGAATTCAAGGTAGAGGCTAACGTAGGTGCTCCTCAGGTTGCTTACAAGGAAGCTATCACCAAGGCTGTTGAAGTTGATTCCAAGTATGCTAAGCAGTCCGGTGGTCGTGGTCAGTACGGACACTGTAAGGTTAAATTCGAGCCTATGGACCCCAACGGCGATCAGCTGTTCAAATTCGAATCCAGCGTTGTCGGTGGTGCTATTCCTAAGGAATACATCCCTGCAGTTGGTGAAGGTATCGAAGAAGCTACCAAGGCTGGTATCCTTGGCGGATTCCCTGTAGTTGGTGTATACGCTAATGTATACGATGGTTCTTACCATGAGGTTGACTCTTCTGAAATGGCATTCCACATTGCCGGTTCCATGGCATTTAAGGATGCAATGCAGAAGGCAGCTCCCGTATTGATGGAGCCCATCATGAAGGTAGAAGTAACTATGCCCGAAGACTACATGGGTGATGTTATCGGTGATATCAACTCCCGTCGTGGACGTATCGAGGGTATGGATGACCTTGGCGGCGGTAAGATTGTAAGAGCATACGTTCCTCTTTCTGAGATGTTCGGTTACTCTACAGACTTACGTTCCAGAACTCAGGGTCGTGGTAACTACTCAATGTTCTTTGAGAAGTATGAGCAGGTTCCTAAGAACGTACAGGAAAAGGTATTAGCTGCTAAGGCTAAATAAATTTAGCCCGCAAAATAATTATCTATAATTCATTAAAAATAACTTGAAAAACCTCTGATTATTTAATATAATCAGAGGTAGCCGAGTTAAATACGCCAAAGTGCGCGCAATACCACTTCGGCGAAAATAAAAAAACAGATTTCATTATTTTAAGGAGGACTACAATAATGGCTAAAGCTAAATTTGAAAGAAACAAGCCCCATTGTAACATTGGTACCATCGGACACGTTGACCATGGTAAAACAACCCTGACCGCTGCTATCACCAGAGTATTGGCTGAGAGAGTAGCTGGTAACGAGAAAGTAGATTTCGAAAACATCGATAAAGCTCCCGAAGAGAGAGAGCGTGGTATTACTATTTCTACCGCACACGTAGAGTATCAGACTGACAAGAGACACTATGCACACGTTGACTGTCCCGGACATGCTGACTACGTTAAGAACATGATTACCGGTGCTGCTCAGATGGACGGCGCTATCCTTGTAGTTGCTGCAACTGACGGTGTTATGGCTCAGACCAAGGAGCACATTCTTCTGTCTCGTCAGGTAGGTGTTCCTTACATCGTTGTATTCATGAACAAGTGTGATATGGTAGACGATCCTGAGTTGCTTGAGCTGGTTGAAATGGAAATCACCGAGCAGCTTGAAGAGTACGAATTCAATGATTGTCCTATCATTAAGGGTTCTGCTCTTAAGGCTCTTGAAGATCCTAACTGCGAGTGGGGCGACAAGATTATGGAATTAATGTCTACTGTTGATGAGTATATTCCTGATCCTGAGCGTGATACCGACAAGCCTTTCCTTATGCCTGTAGAAGACGTATTCACCATTACCGGTCGTGGTACTGTTGCTACCGGTAGAGTAGAGCGTGGTACCCTTCACCTTAACGACGAAGTTGAAATCGTTGGTATTAAGGAAGATACCAAGAAGACCGTTGTTACCGGTATCGAAATGTTCCGTAAGATGCTTGACGAAGCTCAGGCTGGTGATAACATTGGTGCACTTCTTCGTGGTGTTCAGAGAACTGAAATCGAAAGAGGTCAGGTTCTTTCCAAACCCGGTAGCGTTACCTGCCACACCAAGTTTACCGCTCAGGTTTACGTATTAACCAAGGATGAAGGTGGTCGTCATACTCCTTTCTTCAACAACTATCGTCCTCAGTTCTACTTCAGAACTACCGACGTTACTGGTGTATGTAACCTTCCTGCAGGCACCGAGATGTGCATGCCTGGTGATAACGTAGAAATGACCATCGAGCTGATCCATCCTATCGCTATGGAGCAGGGTCTTACCTTCGCTATTCGTGAAGGTGGACGTACTGTAGGTTCTGGTCGTGTTGCTACTATCATCGAGTAATCCAGTAAAATCAAGGGTTTCGAGCTTTTGAGATTGGATTTTGCAACAAAATTGCAACGATTTTGCAACCGATAATGCTTGATAGTGCATGTTCATGCATATATCAGTATTAGGAACTGGTTCAATTTTAGAAGATTTTGTATTTCAGAGGACGCTTTTCTAGGTGAAAACTTAGGAAGCGTCCTTTTTGCGTTGTAGAATTATGTTTTATTTCGGGCAATTATCTAAATGCCCTTTCTATCTATGCTCATGGGTGCCCTAGGTTGCCCCATGAATGCCCTAGGTTTGCCCTATTGTTTCCCTTTCTGAATCGCTATTTTCATGTTATTGTTATAATGGTGATATAAATGAGAAAAATGAATTGTTCACCCTAAAGTAACCCGAATTCCACCCAGATTCCACCCTAAATCCACTCAATTTCACCCCAAAGTCCATCTTTTATGATTGGAAAAACAGTGATATAATTATGATGGCGAAAGATACAAAACAAACGGCGATAAAATGTCTCGCTAATAAATAACTAACATTTGACTAATAAATCGCTAATGTTTTGCTACTATTCAAACAGTTTTCGATATGTTAAAGTGTATATGTGAAGATTGGCTTTACGGAAGCGGGGGAGGATAAATTAGTGGTTTGTCCATATTTTGTCCATGTTCTGTCGATGTTTTGTCCATATTTTGTCCATGTTTTGTCACTATTCATACGCTTTCAATTATGCTATAGTGTATATATGGCGAAGTGGTACGAAGCCGGTGGAAAGAGATTTGAGTGCTACGGATATTTTGCCCACCAAATGTCTACCAAGTGTCCACCATTTGTCCATTTGCAAATGCCTTTATCTATGATAAAGTGTATTATAGAAAAAATTGAATAAGCAACGCGCGATGCTTTTGGCAGTTTCCTTTGGGAAGCTGCTTTTTTAATGCTTAGTGTTTCTTAAGCATTAAAAAACAATTTTGCTGAGAGTTCCGGAACGGAAGTTGAAGCAACCGGGGGAGATGAAATGAGTCATATACCGGTAAATGACGAATTACATCTTCTCCGAGCAGAGTACAGAGGTGCAACCTTTGTCGGAGTTGAGAGGCAGGGCCTTCATCAGGTCAAGGGCGGAAGCCTTGCCCAGTTAATTGTCGTTTCGACGATTAGTA
>SVFK01000011.1 GCA_015056915.1 Lachnospiraceae bacterium | reverse complement strand
AGACGACAAGGTAGATAGGAATGAGGTGTAAGCACAGTAATGTGTTCAGCTGACATTTACTAATCGGTCGAAGGCTTAACCAGAAGGTCGGGAGTTATTCCAGAGAGAAGCGAAGGTCGAAGGACCGGAAGCTTAACGGAAGTCTTGAAGATAGATATTCAGTGTTCGGTTTTGAAGGTATAATACAATAATGTTTTGTATCTTTATAATGGCCCAGTGGCTCAGTTGGTTAGAGCGCCGCCCTGTCACGGCGGAGGTCGAGGGTTCGAGTCCCTTCTGGGTCGTTTATGGGGTCTTAGCTCAGCTGGGAGAGCATCTGCCTTACAAGCAGAGGGTCACAGGTTCGAGCCCTGTAGGCCCCATTTCCATGTTGCGGCATGCGCTATAGATGTGTATAATTGCAATATGATATTGCCGATGTGGCTCAATTGGCAGAGCAGCTGATTTGTAATCAGCAGGTTATCGGTTCGAGTCCGATCATCGGCTTCATGGACTAAAACTCCATATGGATGGATTCCCGAGTGGCCAAAGGGGACAGACTGTAAATCTGCTGCAAATTGCTTCGGTGGTTCGAATCCACCTCCATCCATTTGCTTTAAGGAATAATAATTCATTTAAAGCATATGCTATATAAGATAGCAAGATACAATTTAATAACGCGGGGTGGAGCAGTCTGGAAGCTCGTCGGGCTCATAACCCGAAGGTCATAGGTTCAAATCCTGTCCCCGCTACTCAAGACTTATGTCTTAATGCCCAGATAGCTCAGTTGGTAGAGCAGAGGACTGAAAATCCTCGTGTCGCTGGTTCGATTCCGGCTCTGGGCATTACCCATTGATTCTTACAGAGAATTACTACATTTCGTAGCAGTTCTCTTTTTTTGTTGTTCGTAGGATTTTTCTTCACTGTAGCAAATAATCCTATTGTCACAGAAAGAGAGAAAACCTATGAAGAAAAAGATAATACGCTTTTATGATTTCATAGATAAGAATGAGCCTATCACTGCTGTAAATTCTGATACTATAGATAATTACATTCTATGGTTAGGGGAGAATACAGAAGCTACCTGTACTACAGAGGGAGAAAAGACCTTCACTTGTGAGGGTGGAGATACTTACAACGAAACAATTATAGTAACAGGTCACACCTTTTTGAGTACATTTCAAACAATGACGCTACATACACAGCAGACGGAACAGAGACAGCTACTTGCGTTTGTGGGGAAACAGACACAAGAACAGCAGAAGGATCTATGCTTTGCTACACTTATACAGACATGGATGCTACCATGTATGTACAGAAAACTGTAAATTTAAGAGGTATGCCACGTACAGACGGCGAGAAACTCGGTGGCTTGTCTACTAATGAAGAGATTAAGGTAACGGGGCAATGCGTTGAAACAAGTTGGTATCGTATTTTTATTGTACATAGGATTGTGGATGGATATATACAGGCAGCAACAGCCAATGGGTTGGTTGCAAGAAGCTCTGTTGAAACTCCTTGGAAGACGGCAGATGGAAAGAAAATTCGTGCCTTTCTGGAACATTAAAAACGGCCCTTAAAAACCTTATAAATAGACGTCAACCCCTAAAAAATTTTTTAGGGGTTGACGTATTATGTTTCTCATGATAGGATAATCAATGTTCGTGAGGGAGTCCTATGAACATTACTAGAAAGAATCCTACAAAAGTAGGTAGCAAGACCAGTGTTTATCGAAGAATCCCTGATGCCTCATTTTTATTTTCTGTTGACAGCACATAGGTGCTTTTTTTTTGCCATAGAAAATAGAGAAGATTCTGTTACGCTTTAGCTAAAAAATTCTTCATATGACATGACGAGGAGAAAGTGAGTAAGAAAATGTTGCGCGAGATACGTTTTGCTTTTACAAAAACAATTCCGGTTTTACTGGGATACATTTTTTTGGGAATAGCATTCGGACTGATGATTCAGGATGCAGGCTATAGTTTTTGGTGGGCCTTTTTCTGTAGCTTATTTATTTATGCCGGAAGTATGCAGTTTGTGTTGGTGACTCTTCTGACCGGAGGTGCAAGTTTGGTATATTCTGCTGTTATGACTCTATTTATTAATGGCAGACATATATTTTACGGATTATCTTTTATAGAAAAATTTCGGAAAATGGGTAAGGCATACCCCTATATGATTTTTTCGTTGACAGATGAAACGTATTCGGTGTTGTGTAGTCTAAAAGTTCCGGATAAAATGAATGAAAAAAGAGTTTCCTTTCTTATTGCCCTGTTTGATCATTCCTACTGGATACTGGGGTCTGTGTTGGGCGCTGTGATTGGTGAGTTAATTACCTTTGATACAACCGGTGTGGATTTTTCCATGACTGCTTTATTTGTAGTAATTGTGTTGAATCAGTGGATGGATAGTCGTGAGCATCGACCGGCATTAATAGCTGCATTAGTTGGAGTGCTGTGCCTGTTTGTCTTTGGTGCAGACAAATTTCTGTTGCCGGCATTGACTATTACGGCGTTTGCTTTATTGGGAGGGCGTAAGTTATGGAACATTCAGTAGCTATTATAGGTGTTGTGGCGCTGTGCACGTTGTTGACCAGAGCATTGCCTTTTTGGATTCTGGGAGGAAAGAGAGAAATCCCCCAAACGGTTAAATACTTGGGAAAAGTACTTCCGCCAGCGATTATGGTAATTCTGGTAATATACTGTTTAAAGTCAGTAAATATTTTCGTTGGTAGTCGGGGTATACCGGAATTTTTGGCAGTTGCCCTTGTAGTGGCACTTCATTGTTGGAGGAAAAATACTTTGCTCAGTATTGGTGCGGGGACGGTATTTTACATGATATTGGTGCAAGCAGTATTCTAAGAAGCGTGCGAGAGAGGCTTTTTGGTCTTTTTCGCACTATTTTTTTGTGGTGTTTGATGATATAATATATAATTACACAAATATAGTTTGCAACAGTTTACATCATTGATTAGTTATAAAGTACGAGAAGCTTATGGAGCATCAAAATGGAAGAAAATAAAAAAATAGAAGATAAAAATATAGAAGATAAATCACAAAATCAGAATACAGAAGTAGCAGATGCAGAAGTGAAAGAGGTTCTTCCCGTTAAAAAGAAACAAACGAAAAGGTGGTTGTGGTTGATACCCATTGGATTGTTTCTCCTAACGGCACTCTGCTTCGCCTGGTATTATAAAAAAGTGGTCTATTATGAGGAGCACTTTTTCCCCAATACCTATATTAACAACATGGATTGCAGTAACATGGTAGCGGCTGATGTGGCAGCATATTTGGATACGCATGCCTATGTATACAGTATTGAAATTTGGGGAAGAGATGAAGCTGGTGAAGAGGCAGTACTGGGAAAGCTTTCAGCAGAGGAGATAGGTTATTCTTTTATAGACAGCTTGGGTGCAGTAAGTAAAATTTTGGAGCAACAGAATGGATGGCAATGGATTACCGCTAAGGGTAACGACAGAAGAAGCTTTTCATTGCTGCAGGAAACACATTTTGACTCGATGCTTCTCGCTGAAAAAGTAAAGGGCCTTGAAGCTTTTCAAAAGAAAAATATGATAGCTCCGGAAGATGCGTACATTAGTGAGTATTCAGAGGAAATCGGAGGCTATGAAATTGTGCCTGAAACTATTGGTACAACCTTTGATGTGGAGCATGCGATTGCCTGCGTGGAGGCGGCTGTGATGGGCAATGCAGAAAAGGTAGATCTATGGGAGCAGGGTTGCTATGAAGTGCCGGAAATTACTTCTGATGACAAAGAAATGCGTTCCAAGGTAGAGCTTATTAATCAATGGTTAAGTGCGGAAATTACATATGGCTGGAACGGTAACGAGACAATAGTTGACAGTGGTGTCATAAAAGACTGGGCTTCCTTTGTAGAAGGAGAGCCGACACTGGACGAAGAAGCTGTTGCAGAATTTGTGAACAATAATGCCGATACTTATGATACCTTCGGCAAATACACAAATTTCACAACCACGCTGGGTGTGGAATTGAGTCTGCCCAGATTATCTTATGGTTGGAGAACTGACAGAAGTGGCGAAGCAGAAGTGCTAATTGCCTTGATTAAGGCAGGGGAACAGCAGCACAGAGAACCGATTTACGTTAGAAAAGGGGTCTGGAAGGGACAAAATGATATTGGGACTTCCTACATTGAGGCTGATCTTACGCATCAGCATTTATATGTTTATCAACAGGGTGTGATAGTGTTTGAAACGGATTTTGTTTCGGGGAATATGAATTCGCCGGGCTGCGTTTCTCCGGCGGGTATTTTCGGACTTACCTATAAAACCATGAATGCAGTTTTGAGAGGAGAAAATTACGAGACTCCCGTCACGTATTGGATGCCGTTTTACGGTAATTTTGGAATGCATGATGCGACATGGAGAAGTAGCTTTGGTGGAGATATTTTTCTCACGAACGGTTCTCATGGATGTCTGAATTTACCTTTAGAAGCAGCGGCACAAATTTATAATTATGTGTATGAGGGTTCGCCGATTATCTGTTACTACTACTGATTGTGCAGATAAGCTGCAGTATGTGTGAGAAAGTCACGAAAATTATTTGAAAGAAAGAGGGTAACTCTTGAAAGCATTGTATGAACAGTTAAAGGAATATGGAGAGTCGGAGTATTATCCTTATCATATGCCCGGGCACAAGCGTCGACAGTTGGGGTGCATGCCCGAAGAAATATTGCAGATAGATATTACAGAGATTGAGGGCTTTGACAACCTTCATCAGCCGGAGGATATTTTGCGCAGTCTACAGGAAAAGGCAGCCCGGCTGTACGGTGCAGAGGAAAGCTTTTACCTTGTGAATGGCAGCACCTGCGGTATTTTGAGTGCAATCAGTGCGGCGCTTCCTTACGGGGGACATCTTCTTATGGCAAGAAACAGTCATAAGGCTGCGTATCATGCCGCATACCTTAGAAATTTAACAGTTTCTTATCTGTATCCGACACTTCTTTCGGAGTATGATATATGCGATGTAATTACGCCGAAGCAGGTAAAAGCAGCGTTGGAGGCAGAGCCGGATATAGAAGCTGTATTTGTAGTATCGCCCACCTATGAGGGCAGAATTGCGGACATTGCCGGAATAGCAGAAGTAGTTCATGAAAAAGGACTTCCGCTGATTGTTGATGAGGCTCATGGAGCTCATCTGGGTCTGACGAAATCATCTTCGAAAGAGAAGGATACTTCGTCGCAGGTGCTTAGTTTTCATGCAAACAGCTGCCAGTTGGGTGCTGATGTTGTAATTCACAGTGTTCACAAAACTCTGCCGGCTATGACCCAGACAGCACTTCTTCATGTGAACGGCAATATCATAAATCGAGATAGGCTGCGCCGTTTTTTGCATATTTATCAAAGTAGCAGTCCATCCTATGTATTAATGGCAAGTATTGACAATGCGCTCCGGTTGGTAGAAAAGCAGGGTGAAGCTCTATTTCTGGAATTTCAGCAGAATTTTACTCAAATGCTGGAAATATTGAGTGACTGTAAATTCCTGCAGTTTTCGCCTATGGACGGAGCACAGGATATGGGTAAGCTTGTAATATCTTCTAAAAGGATAGGTTTGCCCGGGCAGCGGATTTATGATATTCTGTTGCAGGAGTATCATTTACAATTAGAAATGGCGGCAGGAAGTTATTGTCTTGCAATGTTTACTATTGGAGATACCCGAGAAGCTTACGAAAGAATGTGCTACGCCCTACTATCTATTGATAGGGATATAGCGGAAGGACGGATTGCTGTCGAAGCAGATTGCGTGGAGCAGGAGCAGCCCGCAGGTGAAACAGAATGTGCAACAAGGCAACTTCCGCTATCAGCCACACAGGATATGAATTATGAGAGACTTCCACTATCAGCTGCATGGGATAAGGATAATGAGAGGATTCCTCTGCAGGATGCAATAGACAGATATGTGGCAGAGTTTATTAATTTATATCCACCGGGGATACCACTGTTAGTACCGGGTGAGATGCTGGAGGAAGCTATGTACTCTCAGCTTCTGCAATATTTGAATCAGGGGCTTAATGTCCAGGGAGTATCCGCGAAAGCACCCCATCTTGTAAAGGTATTGAAGTAGTTTCAGAGTGCATTATGCCCTAATATGTTATTATATATTGAGGAAGGATTTTTTATGAGAAAAACAAAAATTATTTGTACAATCGGACCCGCAAGTGAGAGTGAGGAACGCTTAAAGGAGCTGATGCTGGCAGGCATGAATGTTGCCAGATTTAACTTTTCCCACGGAACACATGAGGAACAGAAGATTAAATATGAAAGAGTGCTAAAGGTGAGACAGGAACTGGGACTGCCGGTTGCAACTCTGCTGGATACAAAGGGTCCTGAAATACGTCTGCGTGATTTTGAGGGCGGCAAGGTAGAATTGAAGGCCGGACAGCTTTTTACCCTCACTACCGAAGATATTCTGGGAAATTGCGAAAGAGCATCTATTACTTATACAAATTTGAAAAATGACATTAGTGTCGGAACCACCATTTTGATTGATGACGGTCTGATTGAAATGACCGTAGAAGCAATCACAGAAACTGATATTGTCTGTCGTGTAGTAAACGGAGGTTTTGTGTCCAATCATAAGGGTGTGAATGTACCCGGAGCTATTCTTTCCATGCCCTATATCAGTGAGGTGGACAGACAGGATATTATTTTCGGCGCGCAGATGGGCTTTGACTTTTTGGCGGCATCCTTTGCCAGAACTAAGGAAGATATTTTGGAGGTGCGCAGCATTCTGGAGGAACAGGGCAGTGATATGAAAATCATTGCAAAGATTGAGAATATGCAGGGTATCAATAATCTTGAGGATATTCTCAATGTGTCCGACGGTGTTATGGTAGCCCGCGGTGACATGGGTGTGGAGATTCCTTTGGAGGAAGTGCCCGTACTGCAGAAAAAGATGATTAAGATGGCAAATGCACAAGGAAAACATGTTATTACGGCAACTCAGATGCTGGAGTCCATGATTAAGAATCCCAGACCTACCAGAGCTGAGACCACGGATATTGCCAACGCGATTTACGATGGTACTACAGCGATTATGCTCTCCGGAGAAAGTGCGGCAGGTCTGTATCCGGTAGAGGCAGTGAAGACTATGGCGCGAATTGCGGAATGTGCAGAAAGAGATATTGATTATCGTTCCAGAATGGCGAAGCTGGCAGCTTCTGAGAAGCGAAATGTGACGACCGCCATTGCCTATGCAACCTGTTCTACTGCTATGGATTTGAATGCGGCGGCAATTATTACGGTAACGCTTTCGGGATTTACAGCGGAATCTATTTCCAGATATAAGCCGGCATGTCCGATTATCGGCTGTGCCATGGGAGAAAAGGTGTCCAGACAGCTGAATTTGCTCTGGGGCGTTACACCCCTTTGTATCGGCAGAGAAGATGATGCGGAAGAGCTGTTCGAGGATGCGGTGCAGGAAGCAAAGCGTGCCGGTTATGTAAAGAACGGCGATATTGTTGTAATTACGGCAGGCGTACCCTTGGGTATTGCAGGTAAAACCAATATGATTCGTGTGGTTGAGGTACAATAGAAAAATGGGTAAAATAGTTTATCTTATGGGGAAAAGCTCCACCGGAAAGGATACAATTTTTAAAGAATTGTTAGAGTCAGGCACGATAGCCTTGAAAACTATCGTGCCCTATACTACGAGACCTATCCGTGCGGGGGAACAGGACGGTGTGGAATATTTTTTTACGGATGAGGAAGGCTTTCAGAAGCTCTTACAGCAGGGTAAAATTATAGAGGAGCGTGCATACCATACCGTACATGGACTTTGGCGTTATTTTACAGTAGATGACGAGCAGCTACAGCTTAGCGAGCAAAGCTATATCATGATAGGAACCTTGGAGGCCTATCAGAATATGAAGAAATATTATGGGCAGGAAAGCATGCTTCCGGTGATGATAGAGCTGGATGACGGTATCAGATTGCAGCGTGCATTGGACAGAGAGCGGCAGCAGGAGAATCCCAAATACGAGGAATTATGCCGCAGATTTCTGGCGGATAGCGCAGATTTTGCAGAGGACAAGATGTTGGAGGCAGGAATTACAAGACGTTTTCAAAATGACAACCTGCAGCGTTGTCTGGACGAAATTGTGGAATACATAAAAGAAAATCTGTCATAATGCTGACGGAGTTAACCTTAACGGGCAAAGGAACCGATACATAATATGTGAGAAATAGTCGGCAAATGGCAAATAAGTATGGTGTATTCATACAAATTTCGATATAATTAATATTGTAAAGGAAAGGCAGGTGGGTGTATGGATATAAAAGTAAATCAAGTCATGCAAAGTGCGCCCACTGCACAAACCACGCAAACAGCGCCCACGGATGGTAGTTTCAAGTTTACGCTTGCCAGTCACGTGCAGGAGGCTGAATTACAGGCCAGATTGAGCACCCTCATGGAAGAGATTACCATGCAGGGAGAAAGACTTTCCAAGCGCCGCGATGTGAAGGATATGAAGCATTACCGTGGTCTGGTAAAGGAATTCCTCAATGAAGTAATAACGCACTCTCATTCCTTTGCCAGGGAAAATTTTCTGGACAGAAGGGGACGTCACAGGGTTTACGGAATTATCCGACTGGTGGACGAGAATCTTGACCAGCTGGCGCAGGAGCTGATGAAGGACGAAAAAGACAATCTTGCAATTCTCAATAAAATCGGAGAAATACGAGGATTGCTTTTGGACATTTTTACTTGATTTTGATAAAAATGTACAGTACAAATGGGGGGTTAGAATGGCAACATTTAAGGACATTATCGGACAGGAACAGATAAAAGAGCATTTGCAGAGTGCACTTTCCTCCAAGAAGATTTCCCACGCTTACATTATCAATGGTGAGAAATCCTCCGGTAAGGAGTTTATTGCCAAGGTGTTTGCGATGGCATTACAGTGCGAGCATGGAGAGGGTGAGCCTTGCCAGGAGTGTCATTCCTGTAAGCAGGCTTTATCGGATAATCAGCCCGACATTATCAGAGTAACACACGAGAAGCCCAACACCATCAGTGTGGATGATATTCGTGGGCAAATCAATAATGATGTGGCAATTAAGCCCTATAGCAGTGCCTACAAGGTGTACATTATGAATGAAGCGGAGAAGATGACTGTTCAGGCACAGAACGCGATTCTGAAGACCTTGGAGGAACCGCCGGAGTATGCAGTAATTATATTGCTTACCTCCAATGTAAATTCTTTGTTGCCCACGATTCTGAGTCGCTGTGTGGTATTGAATATGAAGCCTGTGGCTGATGAAGCAGTGAAGAAATTTCTGATGGAGCAGCTTCAAATACCGGATTACAAGGCTGAGGTATGCGTGGCATTTGCCAGAGGAAATATCGGTAAGGCAAAGGCTTTGGCATCCAGTGAAGAATTTGAAAATGTAAAGGCAGAAGCGCTGTCTCTTTTAAAATATATTCAGGATATGGAGCTCCATGAAATTACCGCGGCCATTAAGAAAATCAGCGAATACAAGCTGGAGGTCAATGACTATCTGGACATTATGGCCATATGGTATCGGGATGTACTTTTGTTTAAGGCAACCAATGATGTGAATCATCTGGTATTTCGTGAAGAGATTCAGTCATTGCGCCGTGTGGCACAGCGTAGCAGTTATGAGGGAATTGAAAGTGTTATCGAAGCACTGGAGAAAGCTAAGACACGTTTGAACGCGAATGTGAATTTTGAATTGACTATGGAACTGTTGATGCTGGAGATTCAGGAGAATGGTTAATTGGGTAGTGGTTTTTTTTGAAGAAGTATGTTAAAATAGCAGTTGGCAGTGTCCCTAGGAACCGCTGACTGCTATTTTTGTAGGAATAACAAGGCAAAGGACCTAAAAAAGTGAGGTATATAGATGATTAAAGTAGTTGGAGTAAGATTTCGTACTGCGGGCAAGATTTATTTCTTTGACCCTCTAAATTTTGAGATAAAGCGTGGCGACCACGTTATTGTGGAGACTGCAAGAGGCATTGAATATGGAACGGTAGTGTCGGGTGTCCATGAGGTGGAGGACGACAAGGTGATTCAGCCCTTGAAGCCTGTACTTCGTATTGCTACCGAGAGAGATGTGGAGCAGGAAGCAGCTAACAAGGAAAAGGAACGCGAGGCTTATAAAATCTGTCTCGAAAAAATCCGTAAACATGAGCTGGAAATGAAGCTGATTGATGCAGAGTATACCTTTGATAACAATAAGGTATTGTTTTACTTTACCGCGGATGGACGTATTGACTTCCGCGAGCTGGTAAAGGATCTGGCAAGTGTGTTTAAGACAAGGATTGAGTTGCGCCAGATTGGTGTTCGTGATGAGACGAAGATTGTTGGCGGAATCGGTATTTGTGGACGCCCCTTGTGCTGTCACAGCTATCTGTCTGATTTTATTCCGGTTTCTATTAAAATGGCAAAGGAGCAGAATCTCTCTCTGAATCCTACCAAGATATCCGGTGTGTGTGGCAGATTGATGTGTTGCCTGAAAAACGAGGAAGAAACCTACGAGGACTTGAATCGAAGACTGCCCGGTATCGGTGATACTGTTACTACAGATGACGGCTTGCAGGGCGAGGTTCAGAGTGTGAATGTGTTGCGCCAGATTGTCAAGGTTGTAGTAGACGTGGATGATGAAAAGGAAATCCGTGATTACGAGGTGGACAGACTGCGCTTCAAGAGAAAGAATAACAGAAAAGAGCATATTGAACTGTCCAAGGAAGAAATGAGAGAACTGGAACGTCTGGAAAAGGAAGAAATTGCGGAAGAAACGGAAGCTGCTCAGGAGCGCCAGCAGGAACGTCGTCACGATAAATCCGAAAAGAGAAATGACGGTGGTCAGGAACGTCGCCACGACAGGAATGACAGAAGAAACGAAGCTCATCAGGAAGGACATCATGAGGGGCAGCAGGATAGGAAAGGTGAACACCGTCAAGAGAACCGACAGGATAAGAAAAGGGACAATCGTCAGAGGAATGAACGTCGTCACGACAAACCCGGAAGAAGGAACGATAATAACAGACAGGATATAAAGGACGATAAAACACAGGATATCAGAAACGAAAATGCGCAGGTAACGCAGCCTGATGCGGGAAATCAGCAGGAGGAGCGTAGGGAGAAGCGCAAGGACAAGAGATATCACAGATACAGAAATGGCAAAAGAGATGGAAGGAAACCGGAAAATCATGACAATCAATCTGAAAAATAACGAGCGACTGGACGAGCTTCAGCGAAATGGTTATCAGATCATTCAGAATCCGGAGAAATTCTGTTTTGGTATGGATGCGGTGCTGCTGACCGGCTTTGCCCATGCGCGGGAAGAGGATATTCTTCTGGACATGGGAACCGGAACGGGCATTATTCCGATTCTTATGGAAGCAAAATACAAGTGTGCGCATCTGACCGGCTTGGAGATTCAGGAGGAAAGCGCAGACATGGCACGAAGAAGTGTTGCTCTGAATCAGCTTTCCGATAAAATCGATATCGTAACAGGAGACATCAAGGAAGCAGGCAGTATTTTCAAGTCTGCTTCCTTTGATTGTATTACCTGTAATCCGCCTTATATGATTGGCAATCATGGGATTACCAATCCGGATGCACCCAAGGCTATTGCCAGACATGAGATTCTCTGTACCCTGGAGGATGTTATCAGTCAGGCGGCCAAGCTGCTTAAGCCGGGGGGACATTTTTTTCTGGTACACAGACCTTTTCGTCTGGCAGAGATTATTACTACGATGACAAAATATAAGCTGGAGCCCAAGAGGATGCAGCTGGTTTACCCATATGTGGACAAGGAGCCCAACATGGTATTGTTGGAGGCAACCCGTGGAGGTAAACCGAGGATGACAGTGGAGAAGCCCCTGATTGTATATCAGGCACCGGGGGTATACACACCGGAGATATATGATATTTACGGGTACTAATTTGGGGAGGTAATTATGCCGGGAATTTTATATTTGTGCGCAACGCCAATCGGCAATCTGGGAGATATGACACCTCGTGTTATTGAGACATTACAAAATGTGGACTTGATTGCTGCAGAGGATACGCGCAACAGTATTAAATTATTAAATCATTTTGACATTCACACACCGTTGACCAGCTATCATGAGTATAACAAAGTGGAAAAAGCAAAACAGTTGGTAGGACAGCTGTTAAATGGACAGAATATCGCGCTGATTACGGATGCGGGCACTCCCGCTATTTCAGACCCGGGCGAGGTACTGGTACAGATGTGTCACGAAAGCGGTGTGAAGGTGACTTCCCTGCCGGGACCGGTGGCATGTATCACCGCGCTTACCTTGTCGGGCTTAAGCACCAGACGTTTTTGTTTTGAGGGCTTTTTGCCGGCAGATAAAAAGGAAAAGCGAAGCATACTTGACGAATTGCAATCTGAGAGCCGTACCATGATTCTGTACGAAGCCCCTCATCATTTGGTCAAAACACTGGAGGAGCTTTATGAGGCATTGGGAGAACGCAAAATTACTCTTTGCCGGGAGCTTACCAAGAAGTTTGAAACGGTGATGCCTACAACTTTGGAGGCTGCGCTGGAGTATTACAAGACAGAAGAACCCAGAGGGGAATATGTGTTGGTGCTGGAGGGCAAGAGTAGGGAGCAGAAGCGCCAGGAGGAAATTGCTTCCTGGGAGACCATGAGCATAGAAGAGCATATGGCTTATTATGAGCAGCAGGGTATGGATAACAAGTCTGCCATGAAGCAGGTGGCAAAGGATCGCGGAGTAGGAAAAAGAGAGATTTACCAATATTTGCACGGAAACGAATGAACCGTATGAAACAGTAGGGAAAAGAGGGATACTATGGCTAAGGGTAGTTGTGAAATGTGTGTAAACTACGTATATGATGAGGATTACGAATGCTATTGCTGTCTTGTGAATCTGGATGAAGATGAGATGTTTCGCTTTCTGTCCGGCAATCAGCAGGAATGTCCTTACTTCAGGCTGGATGATGAGTATGGAGTGGTGAGACACCAGATGTAGCATGCCGGCTTGAGTGTGGCAAAAGTAAGCAGATACAGGCTTTAAAGATTGGAATATAGTATGAAATTTATAAGACAATTATCAATTATATTAACAATTTCTTTTATTGCAGAATTAATGGAATACCTGATACCGATTCCGGTGGCAGCGAGCATGTACGGTCTGATACTGATGTTAATCGGTTTGGTTACCAAAATCATTCCTCTTAACAAGGTACAAGGGGCGGCAGATTTCTTGATAGACATCCTGCCGATTTTATTTGTTCCGCCCACGGTAGGGATTATGGCCAGTGCTGAGGAATTAAAGGAAATGCTGGTTCCGCTGTGCGTGATATGCATGGTATCTACCATATTGATTATGGCAGTGACAGGAAGGGTAGCACAGCATGTTATCCGAGGCAACAAGGCCGGAGAAAAGGTAGAAGGAAGCACAGGAGGAAACACAGGAGGAAACACAGAAGGAAAGGCAGAGGAAAAGACAGAAGCAAAGAAGGAGGGCTCTCAGGTATGAAAGAGATATTGACGCAGTCGGTTTTCTTTGGTGTGGTGCTCACTCTAATCTGCTATTGGATTGGCGTTTGGGTGAAGCGCAAGACAAAGCTTGCCATTGCAACTCCCCTTTTAGTGGCGGTTATTATTATCGTGTCTATTTTGTTATTGCTTGATATTGATTACGAGGCTTACAGTAATGGTGCAAAGTATATCAGCTTCTTTCTGACCCCGGCAACAGTCAGTCTGGCAATTCCTTTGTATCGTCAGCTTGAGCTTTTAAAGCGTCACCCCAAGGCGATTTTCGGTGGCATTGGGGCAGGTGTGCTGACTGCCATGGTTAGCATATGGCTTATGAGCCTCGCCTTTGGATTAAGCCATGAGCAATATATAACCTTGCTTCCCAAGTCTATCACCACGGCTATCGGCATGGGTGTATCAGAGAAAATGGGCGGTATTGTGACAATTACCGTGGTTGCTATTTCGGTGACCGGTATATTTGGAAATATTATAGCGGAAGCAATCTGCCGTATTTTTAAGATAACGGAGCCTATTGCAAAGGGACTGGCAATCGGTACAGCTTCTCATGCATTGGGAACCACCAAGGCTATGGAAATGGGTGAGATAGAAGGTGCCATGAGCAGCCTGTCCATTGTAGTGGCTGGAATTATGACAGTATTGTCAGTATCTGTGTTTGCAAATTTTTTATAAGTATGCATAAATCTAAAAAGGGGCGCTAACACTAACCTCGTAAATAAATTTTAGGAGGTCATGAAGATGAGTAATATTTCAGAGTTGGATTTACAAAATCTGCGTCACCTGATAGGCGGTTATGATACCACCCACTGTAAAATGCAGGAATATGCAAAGGAAGCAACCGATGCACAGGTTAAGCACTTTTTTGAAAAAGGTGCACAGTCTGCAATGCAGAACAAGCAGCAGTTAATGAAGTTTTTACAGTAGGGAGGTATATTATGCAGATGCAAGAAAAAATTATGGTATCAGATACTCTTGCAGCTATCAACGGAGAATTAACCCGTTATGCGGAGATGATTGCCCAGTCAGAAAATAAAGAGTTAAAGCAGACCCTGAAGCAGTTCCGCAATGCGTGCGAGCAGTCTCAGGAGGAGCTTTACCAGATTGCAAGAGAAAAGGCTTATTACGTGCCTGCTCAGAAGGCTTCTGAGGAAGCAGTTGCACATGTGAGAGAGCTCTTTGGCCAGGGCACTCTGTAGAGAGTAATGGTAGAAGAATAGCGTTATTAACGTTGCCGGTAGAAGACTATTTCTACCGGCAATTTTTGATGAATTGAGGCATCGGCAATTATTGCCTCCCTTTTTTGCACTTCCCTCCGCTTTTGGCGGATAGAATAGGCTTTTTAAGAGTTGCTATATGCTGAGATTAGCCCCAAATTTAGGGTGATATCAGATAGCTCTTGACATTTAAGGATATATATATGCCAGAAGAAGGCGGTTTTTTCAAATAAGAGAATGATTTGAGGATGAACGGCGAACATTTTATTCATTTTTGATGAAAACTGGCAGATAGATATATCCAAAATTCAAAATCTCGATGTTACAATCGTGTTTATGGCATCAAAATCGACGGATAGGACAAGGCATTTGCTAATAACTAGATGATTTGGTGTTCTTGATATGTGCATGGAAGGGCGTCGAATATGGAGGCACTTTTACGAAAGGAGTAAGGTGTCCTAACAAAGTGTGATTATTTGAATTTTCATAATATCTACTTTGAGTGGGTGTAATGAGTCTGGCATTTGGTTTATAATGTTTTTGAAAGGAGAAGTACATTATGAATCAAGAAAAAATTGGTAAATTCATTTCAGAATGTCGGAAGGAAAAGCAAATAACACAAGAACAATTAGCAGTGCAATTGGGTGTTACAAGTAAGTCTATTTCCAAATGGGAGACCGGAAACTGCTTACCGGATGCTTCAAAGTATAAACCTTTATGTGAGATATTGGGGATTACGGTTAATGAGTTGTTTTTGGGAGAAAGGTTAAATTCTGAAACTAAAAATGAAGTGAAAGATTACTTACTGGATTTGCTGGCTAGTAGAATATATGATGTAGATTGTGGTGTGAGTTATGAAGACTTCAAGAACGCTTTGTTTAGGATGGCAGAAACAACAGTAATGTTATCCAAATTCAAAAGTAAAGAGGCAGCTGTAGAGTATTGGGTAAAGGAAACGGGACTTACATTCGAAGAATGTTCTAATGCATATGATTTTTATTTTAACTTAAATAGGGTTAAGCACTTGTAAATTTCAGTCAGCAAGGTGCATTTCTGGATGCGGAAGGCAATATTCAGAGACAAGTCGTGTTGCAATTTTGAAATATTTACAATATCAGGAGAATATGAAATGGGTCGCAAGAATGAGATAGAAGGACAATTAAATTTAATGGATTTGCTGATGGTGGAGCACGGTAATTTCCCGGAATGTGCTTCCTGTTGGTGTTCCACTTGTGAACACAGCAGCGCGGGCGGCAGCGTGCCCAGACCCTTTGGAGAAAGCATGAGTCCCTGTCCCTCCTGTGAGCTGTGTGTCAAGGAAGGAAAGGCAGATGTGTGCGTAATCGGCTCTGCGGAAGAAGGGTGTCGGTATCGCGCGGAAAAGGAAGGACTGTAGGCGCCTAATAACATGACCCCGGAGAAGATTCCACGCCCACATTGGTCTGTATTATTTGCGGCTGCGGAGCCAAGTTGCTCTTAGGATTGTCAAATATGTGTTGTTGCCCCAAATTCGAAAACTCGCTACGCTCAAACATACGAATTTGGGGCAACAACACATATTTGACAATCCTAAGAGCAACTAAGGCTCCTGTAGATGACAAATAATACAGACCAATGTGGGCGTGGAATCTTCTCCGGGGTCATGTTATTAGGAACCTTCCTAAATTTTTTTGATTATTTCCATATTTCCCCTTGACAAACTAAAACTAAATACATATACTTTGAATATCAAAATATTTGAAACATAGAACAAAAGGAGAGAATGAAATGTTTGAAAGAGTAAAAGAAATTATTGAAGAGCAGTTGAGCTTAGACGGGGTGGAAATTACAGAGCAGTCTTCTTTTAAGGATGATTTGGGTGCAGATTCCCTGGATTTGTTCGAGTTGGTTATGGCATTTGAAGAAGAGTACGGAATCGAGATTCCTACTGAGGACCTTGAGAAGATGGCAACTGTAGGCGATATCATGAACTACATGAAGAGTAAGGGTGTAGAAGCTTAGGCTTCCCCAATCAGGAGGTAGACTGTGAAGACGAGGATTACCGAATTACTGGGAATTGAATATCCGATTATTCAAGGTGGTATGGCATGGGTGGCAGAATATCATCTGGCAGCGGCTGTATCTAATGCGGGAGGTTTAGGTCTCATTGGAGCGGCCAGTGCACCGCCGGAGGTGGTCAGAGAGCAGATTCATAAAGCCCGTGAACTGACGGATAAGCCTTTTGGTGTAAATATCATGCTGATGAATCCCAATGCGGAGGAGGTTGCCCGCATTGTAGTGGAGGAAGGCGTGAAGGTGGTAACTACCGGAGCCGGTAATCCTGCAAAGCTTATGCCCATGTGGAAGGAAAACAATGTTAAAGTAATTCCGGTTGTGGCAAGTGTGGCAATGGCAAAGCTGATGGAGCGCGCCGGCGCAGATGCGGTAGTGGCAGAGGGCATGGAAGCGGGCGGTCATATCGGTGCCGCTACCACCATGACGTTGGTGCCTCAGGTGGTGGATGCAGTGTCTATTCCTGTGATTGCTGCAGGCGGTATTGCTGACGGCAGAGGCTTTGCGGCAGCGTTTATGTTGGGAGCAGAGGCTGTGCAGATGGGTACTGTTTTCTGTACTGCTACAGAAGCAATTACCCATGCAAAATACAAAGAGCGTATTATCAAGGCGAAGGATATTGATTCAGAAGTGACAGGTATGTCACATGGACATCCGATTCGCTGTATCCGTAACAACATGACCAAGGAATATCTTCGTCTGGAAAAAGAGGGCGCGGGTATGGAAGAATTAGAATACCTGACGTTAGGTTCTCTTCGCAAGGCTGTGGTAGAGGGTGATGTGGTAAACGGCACAGTAATGGCAGGTCAGATTGCCGGTATGATTAAGCAGGAGAAAAGCTGTGCTGCAATTATTGAGGGAATCATCGGCGAGGGCAGCAAATTGCTCGGAAGAGTCTAGGCAGGAAGGATGGAATAAATATGGGTAAGACAGCATTCATTTTCCCGGGACAGGGAGCGCAGTATGTGGGTATGGCAAAGGATTTTTATGATACATATCCCGTGTGTCGGGAGATTTTTGCACTGGCATCGCGGGCAAGCGGTCTGGATGTAGAAGCACTTTGTTTTGAGGAAAATGACAATATTCATATTACGGAATATACCCAGATTGCTATGATGGCAGCAGAGCTTGCGATGTGGAAGGCTGTAGAAGAGAAGGGGTATCATGCTGACGTAACAGCGGGCTTAAGTCTTGGAGAATACGGCGCATTGGCAGTGAGCGGCATTATGGGATTGGAGGATATTTTCAGATTGGTACGCAAGCGCGGCATTTATATGCAGGAGGCAGTACCCACCGGCGGCGCCATGATGGCGGTGCTTGGGTTGGATACAGCGGTGATTGAAGATATCTGTCAGGAGGTTGACGGTCAGGTATCTATCGCCAATTATAACTGCCCCGGACAGATTGTAATTACCGGTGAGGAAAAGGCTGTTGCCCTGGCAGGTGAAAAGCTTAGTGCTGCAGGAGCAAAGCGTTGTGTTCCCTTAAAGGTAAGCGGTCCCTTCCACTCACCTATGCTGGCAGGTGCAGGTGAAAAGCTGTCAGAAGCATTGGCTACGGTAGAATTATCAGAAATGAGCATTCCCTATGTGTCAAATGTAACGGGTGGATATGTGACAGATGTGTCAGAAGTCAAAGAGCTACTGCGCAGGCAGGTGGCAGCTTCTGTAAAATGGCAGCAGAGTGTGGAATGCATGATTGCAGACGGTGTGGACACCTTTGTGGAAATCGGACCGGGCAAGACACTGTCAGGATTTATGAGAAAGATTAACAGGGACGTAAGAGTCTTAAATATAGAAAAGGTTGAAGATTTAGAGAAGTTAGCAGAATTGTAAGAAAGTCGTACATATCGAGGAGCCGGCGGAATTGGAAGAAAGTCGTACATATAGAGAAGCCGGCGGAATTGGAAGAAAAGGTGTGCATATAGGGAAGTGAGGAGATAGATATGTTAGCAGGTAAGGTTGCATTGGTGACCGGTGCCAGTCGAGGTATCGGCAGAGCGATTGCATTAACTCTGGCGCAGTATGGTGCTACGGTGATTGTAAATTATAACGGTTCGGAAGAGAAGGCAAAGCAGGTAGTAGCTGAGATTGAAAATGCCGGCGGTACGGCGGAGGCAGTACAATGCTCTGTGTCCGATTACGAGGCCTGTGGGGAGATGATACAGAATGCCCTTGCCAAGTATGGACATATTGACATTCTGGTAAATAATGCCGGCATCACCAAGGATAATCTGGTAATGAAAATCAGTGAAGAGGATTTTGATGCGGTAATCGATACCAATTTAAAGGGAACCTTTTTTACAATCAAGCATATGTATCGCGCTTTTTTGAAACAGAAAGGTGGTCGCATTATCAATCTGGCATCTGTTAGCGGGCTGTTGGGTAATCCCGGTCAGGCAAATTATTCAGCAAGTAAGGCCGGTGTGGTGGGACTTACCAAAAGTGTGGCAAGAGAGCTGGCAAGCCGTGGTATCACAGTGAACGCAGTGGCTCCCGGTTATATTGACACCGATATGACACAGGCTATGACAGAGGCTGCCAAGGAAGCGGTTCTTGCCCAGATTCCCTTGAAGCGGGTGGGAAGCCCTGAGGATATTGCAGAAACAGTAGCATTTCTTGCAAGTGATAAGGCATCTTATATTACGGGACAGGTGATTTCCGTAGATGGCGGCATGCACATGTAATTGATAGAACAGGCAGAAAGTAGGAAGATTATGAGCAGAAGAGTAGTGATTACCGGTATGGGTGCTATTACTCCCATCGGTTTAGGTGTAGAAAATTTCTGGGAAGGAATCAAGGCGAATAAGATTGGCTTCGGACCTATTACTAAATTTGATGCAGAAGGTTATAAATGTAAACTGGCAGCAGAGGTGAAGGACTTTGATGCTAAGGAATATATGGACCCCAAAGCAGCAAAGCGTATGGAGCTTTTTTGCCAGTATGCTGTGGCTGCAACCAAGGAAGCATTAGAGGATGCAGTATTGGATATGGAGAAGGAGGACCCTTTCCGGGTGGGCGTATCCGTTGGTTCCGGCATCGGTTCTCTGCAGGCTATGGAGAGGGAGCATAGCAAGCTTGTAGAAAAAGGTCCCTCCAGAGTAAATCCTTTACTGGTGCCTATGATGATTTGCAACATGGCTGCCGGTAATGTGTCTATCCAATTCGACTTGAAGGGTAAAAGCATCAACGTGGTAACAGCATGTGCTACCGGTACGAATTCTATCGGTGAAGCCTTCCGTGCGATTCAATATGGTGAAGCTGAGGTGATGGTGGCAGGAGGAACTGAGAGTAGTGTGACGCCCATCGGCATTGCGGGATTTACTGCGCTGACAGCACTTTCCTCCAGTGAAGACCCCGCCAGATGCTCCATTCCTTTTGATAAGGACAGAAGCGGTTTTGTAATGGGTGAGGGTGCCGGTATTGTGGTGCTGGAAGAACTGGAGCATGCACAGAAACGTGGTGCCAGAATCTATGGAGAAATCGTGGGCTACGGCTGTACCAGCGATGCTTACCATATTACTTCTCCTGCGGAGGATGGCTCCGGCGCAGCGATGGCAATGGAATATGCGATAAAGGATGCGGGCATTGCCAAGGAAGACATTACTTACATCAATGCACATGGCACCAGTACGCACCACAACGATTTGTTTGAGACACGCGCTATCAAGCTTTGCTTTGGAGAGCATGCCAAGAATATCAGAATCAACTCCACCAAATCCATGGTGGGACATTTGCTGGGGGCAGCAGGTGCTGTGGAATTTATTGCCTGTGTGAAGGAATTGCAGGAGGGATATATTCATCCCACCGTGGGTTATCAGACCCCGGATGAGGAGCTGGATTTGGATTACTGCAAGGAGGCGGTGTATGGCGAATTTGATTATGCCTTGTCCAACTCCCTGGGCTTTGGTGGTCACAATGCAAGTATTCTTGTGAAGAAATATCAGTAAACAGATAAATCAGTATAAAATGCATGGATGACAGACTGTGCAGGAGAGGCGGTAATATGTCACAACTGACAACTAAGGAGATTATGGAGATTATACCTCACAGGCAACCGTTTTTGCTCATTGACACGATTGAGGAGTTGGAGCCGGGGGTCCGTGCGGTAGGTAAAAAGTGCGTATCCTACAATGAACCTTATTTTGCAGGTCATTTCCCCACAGAGCCGGTAATGCCCGGCGTGTTAATTGTGGAGGCATTGGCACAGGTGGGTGCGGTGGCTATTTTGAGTCAGCCTGATTTCAAGGGAAAAACAGCATACTTTGCAGCAATTAATTCTGCAAAATTTAAGAATAAGGTAGTGCCCGGAGATGTGCTTCGTCTGGAGACAGAGATTATCAAGGTAAAGGGTCCTATCGGTATCGGAGCAGCAAAGGCGTATGTAGGCGACAAGCTGGCCGCACAGGCTGAACTGACCTTTGCAATCGGATAAGACAGGGTGAATGAAAATAGAAAGGTATTAGAAAAGATGGTACAACTACAACCGCTGAAAATTGGAGAATTGACCGCTCGTATTCCTGTGATTCAAGGAGGAATGGGTGTTGGAATCAGCCTTGCAGGTCTTGCGGGAGCAGTGGCAGCAGAAGGCGGTGTAGGAATTATCTCTACGGCTCAGATTGGATTTCGGGAGCCGACCTTTGATGAGGACCCTATCGGAACGAACCTGCGGGCTATCGGAACAGAAATCAAGAAGGCAAGACAAATCGAGCAGAATATTCGGAGGCGTTATCTGGAGAAAGAGCCACAGAGTGCAGAGTGTAAGAAAAAAGCATCTGAGCGAGGCATCATAGGTGTCAATATTATGGTGGCTACCAGAAAATATGAGGAATATGTGAAAGCAGCAGTTGCTGCAGGCGTAGATTTGATTATATCCGGTGCAGGACTTCCCATGAGTCTGCCGGAGCTGGTAAAGGGTAGCAAAACAAAAATTGCACCAATTGTATCCAGTTTAAAATCAGCGCAGGTTATTTTGCGATATTGGCTGAAAAAGTATGACCGTCTTCCGGACCTTGTGGTAATTGAGGGACCTAAAGCAGGAGGACATCTGGGATTTTCTTATGAGGAGCTGCAGGGGATAGAGGAGCCGGAGGCGGAGCATGCCTATGAGCAGGAAATCCGTTCTATTGTAGAACATGTGAAATCCTGCGGCAGAGCAAGACAGCAGGATATTCCGGTAGTGGCGGCCGGAGGTGTATATACCAGAGCGGATGCAGAACATATGGCAGAGTTGGGCGCAGATGGTGTCCAGATGGGCACTCGATTTGTGACCACTTACGAATGCGATGCACCGGATGTATATAAACAGGCCTACATTCAGGCAACAAAGGATGATATAACCCTTGTAAAAAGTCCGGTGGGTATGCCGGGGCGTGCCATTCGCAATGCTTTTTTGGAGAGAGCGGCGCAGGGACAGATTCCCCATGAGAAGTGCCATTTGTGTGTAAGCACTTGTAAGCCTACGGAAACGCCTTATTGTATTACAGATGCCCTTGTGAATGCGGCAAAGGGCGATATAGATAATGCCCTGCTGTTTTGCGGCACCAATGCATGCAGAGCTACCAAGCTGGAGACGGTACATGACATTTTGCGGGAGTGGACATAACACCAAGAGATGCTATGTAAAAGTGTTTTCTGGCATAAGACAGTAACAGAAGCGAGGGAAAATATGACAACCAGAATCATTGGAACGGGAAGTTATCTGCCCAAGAGGGTGGTAACCAACGACGATTTGGCTAAAATAATGGATACATCAGACGAGTGGATTCGCACCAGAACAGGTATCAGAGCCCGCCATCTGGTAGAGGAGGAAACCACCACCTTTATGTGTGTGGAGGCTGCAAAGCGCGCTCTTGAAAATGCAGGTATGCAGGCAGAGGATATTGAATTGATCATTGTAGGAACCATTACGGCAGACCATGTGACACCCTCCGCTGCCTGTGAGATTCAGGCTGCAATCGGTGCGGATAAGGCAGTAGCATTTGATGTGAATGCGGCATGCTCAGGCTTTTTGTTTGCATTGCATACGGCACATGCTTATATACAGGCGGGGATTTATAAAAATGCGTTGCTTCTTGGTGCAGAAACCCTGTCCAAAATCATGGACTGGGATGACAGAAGTACCTGCGTGTTATTTGGAGACGGTGCGGGTGCAGCCGTGGTAAAGGCTGACGAGACCGGTTTGCTGGCTTTTGAACAGGGAAGTGACGGCGCTAAGGGACATGTACTGGCATGTGAGGGCAGACGGAACAATAACCCTTACGTTTCCAATGATAAAGCTTATGATTATGTACATATGGATGGACAGGAGGTCTATAAGTTTGCTGTGAGTACAGTGCCTGCATCTATTATGCGTGTGTTGGAGCAGGCAGAGCCCTGTGAAATTGATTATTACGTGCTGCATCAGGCCAATATCCGCATCATTCAATCTGTGGCAAAGCGCCTGAAAGCAGACGAAGCTAAATTCCCTATCAGCCTGGATCATTGCGGGAATATTTCCGCAGGAAGCGTACCCATTCTCTTAGATGAGATGAACCGGAAGGGAATGCTAAAGCGGGGGCATAAGATTGTGATGTCGGGCTTTGGCGCAGGGCTTACCTGGGGAACAGCATTGCTTGAGTGGTAAATATTGAAAGAAAACGTCTTGCTGCAGATGTGGCGATAAGCTCTGTCAGAGCCTACCTTATTTTGAGGTAGGCTCTTTTTGGTTGCAATAAAGAGTAAAAAACACATAATATGGTAAATTACTTTATAAAAATATCTTAAATTGCGCGCATAAAGACAAAATATTTAAAAAATTTCAGATAATTGAAAAATTCTGTCGATTACAGGTTTATTTATTATGTCGTATGTGGTATAATATCTTAACTTAAAGGTAAAGTATGTCGATATAGAGGGTGAAAAATGATAGTTTCCGACAGAAGCCGTATCAAACAATCCGGAAAGGGTAAATATCCCAATATTGAATGCCTCTATAGTAATATTCCCCGGGATATGCGTATGCACATGTATCGAGTATCATGGTATGCGCAATTGCTTTTTGAAAAGGCGAAGGAACAGGGAATATGGGATGATGAATTGCCTGAGGATATCATGGACTATTCAGAGGAGATATTCCAGCTGCATGATATTGGAAGGCATTATGTGCCAATGGATATTTACAATAAGATCGAAGAACTGACAGAAGAGGAAAAGAAAGAGATTAAGAAGCATACCCTGTATGTGTTACAGGCTGAAAAGAGCGTTTATTTTCCTTTTTTTCCACAACACATTATGCCCTATTTTCGACAGGTTGCAGTTTTGCATCACGAGCGATATGATGGTACAGGATATCCCTTCGGAAAGAAGGGGGAAGAGATTCCTTTTATGGCAAGAGTATGTGCCATTGCAGATTCCTATGATGGTATGGTGAGCTGGAAGGCATATAAAGGACGAATGACAGGACAGCAGGCCTTTGATATATTGCAGAAGGAAGCAGGAAGACAATTTCAACCGGAACTGGTGGAGTGTTTTATAAAATGCAAAGACGAGATAGAAATAATAGACCGCAAAATGAACCAGGGATAAAGAGGAGCTTTTTCGTAACAAAGAAAGGGAAAATGCGTTTCCCGTTGTTGGAGAGATTTCACTATTGGTGGTTGGGCGGCAGAAGTATTACGAGAAGTATCTTCCGTATGGTGGCAGCCTGGCAGGGAGTCGGGATTATCAGTACTCTGTTGATTGCCGCATATGTGATGGCATCCTTTTATACGCAGGCCGGTGAATTTGTCATCCGAGTTGATCATGCCGGAGAGAAGAGACTGGTGCTGAGTGATACTCCTGATTTTCCGGAGGAGCTGCTGACATTAACAGGAACAGCCATACCAGAGGCAGACAATATCAGTATTTTCGACATTGACAGGCAGGTGGCACAGGTTGATGGTGACCACAACGGCCCGGATTATGTGGCTTATACCTTTTATGTGAAAAACGTGGGCTATGACCCCATTACCTACAATTATTCCTTATCCATACGCAGGGCGACGAAAGGAATTGAAGAAGCTACCTGGGTGATGCTTTATCACAATGGTGAAATGAAGATGCTGGCGGCAGAAAGTCAGTCCGGCGGTGCGGAAAAGCAGCATTCGGAATATGAATTCCCCTTTCAGGAAGCGTTACAGGATCCTGAGCAGTATACATACAATGAACAGACGGGCATACACACGATTACTACCAAGCCCTTTGAGGCCTCTAATGTGGTGGCAACAGGGGAAAGGGCAGAGATTCAGGCTCAGGAAATAGATAAGTTTACAGTAGTCATCTGGCTGGAGGGAGAAGACCCGGAATGTATTAACGACATACTGGGCGGCAGCATAGAGATGATTATGAAATTCAGGTACTAATTGCCTAGTGCACAATATATATAAATCAATTTTCAAAAGAAAAGGAGAGAAAAATGAAAAGAAGAAAGTGGAGAGACATTAGAAGCGCAGTAACAATGATGTGCGTAATGGCAGCTATGCTCAGTACAGCTACCTTCGCATGGTTCTCACTGACCAGCAATCCGGTTGTAAACGGTTTGCAGATGACCGCAGCATCCTCCGAGGGTCTGAAGATTTCCAAGGATAACACTACCTGGAGAAATGCCATTGATATGAGTGTGGAATCAGACAATACCCCTGCAGTGGAAGCAGCTACTCTGTATCCCGCTACTTTGCTGACCAAGGAGCTTGGAGGAGATTATATTCCTGATTTCCTGTCACCTGTTTATACCGGTTTTACCGTTACAGGCACTGAAGCTGTTACAAACGTTAATTTTGCAGACTATGTAGCAAGCTGTACCTACTACCTGAAATCAGAAGGCACAGAGGTAGTGAATGTTGGAATTATGACAGTAGATCCCAATACTGTTGATCCTGCTAATATTGGTGTTACCGATGGTAACCCCAATGTGGAAGGCTCCTTTGTAAAGGTAATTACCGACGGTGATTCTGATACTACCGATCATTCTGCTATTGAGGCAGTTCGTATTGCATTGGTTGTTGATGAAACAGAAGTGTATATTTATGAGCCTAACTCCGGCACAACTCTCATTGCAAGCAGTACCTATGCAACCAACGGACTTACAACTGATCCTGTTACTGCTGATGTGGTATCAAGCTTTGACGATGGTGTGATTACCAGTGCCGGCAAGACCTCTGATTATGTGTCTCAGGGACTGTTTACTCTTCAGCCCGGTGTATCAAGACAGATTGATATGTATATGTGGTTTGAGGGTCAGGACGATCAGTGTGTAGACCAGATTATGAAGGATTTGGTTGAGGCACAGATTCAGTTTACTGCAGTTGGTTAAGCAGGATTTGATTTTTTGACAGCAAAGCTAAAGGATTTGTAAGGAGCGGAACATGAACGGCTTTTTTTACTATTTTTACACAGTGATGGACCACATTATAGAGTTGTTTATGGATGTAGTATATGCACTGTTCGATTTGGTGGTAGGTTTGGTGGATATCCCCTATTATATGGGCTTATTCAGAACTTACCGTGGTGAATTGGATGTAGCAGGCTGGATATGTGTGGTGTTGGTGCATATTTTGATTGCACTTCTCATTGTATTGCTGGTTTATCTTATATACAGAGGGCTTAAAATCGCTTTTCGTTTTAAGGTTCCGGTGGTAGAGTATGAAAAGCTGAAGGACGAAGTAGTCCGATTGAACCGTGAAGTGTTGAAAACACAGTATGAGAAAGATAAGATTCTGGCGATGAAGGTATCTGAGATCGGAATGCAGGTAAATACGGATATTCTCGGAGAGCCGGGTGAGGAGTTTCTGGCAGATGCAGAGCCGGTGGATGTTGAAGAGGTTGTAGCAACTGTGGAGGTAAGCGAGCTTCGCTTCCCCAGATTGTCATCTGTGGATGAGTATTTCAAAACGGAATACGTCATGCCGGAGTATGATAACACCATTGAGCTGGAGGAGCTCTGCCAGAGATTCCGCAATTTTGCGGCATCCAGACTGGGATTATATTATGACCTGGAGGTAATGAAGCATCTGTTTGCTGCCTTTGGGGCTGCTAAGATGGTAATCCTACAGGGTATTTCCGGTACCGGTAAAACTTCACTGCCATATGCACTGGGGCAATTTTTGCAAAATCCCGCCGTTATTTGTTCGGTACAGCCCTCTTGGAGAGACAGAACCGAATTAGTGGGATATTATAATGAATTCACAAAGAAATATACTGAGCCGGAGTTCTTGAAGACACTCTATGAAGCCCAGTATATGGAAGATTTGCGCCTTGTGATTCTCGACGAGATGAACATTGCGCGAGTAGAGTACTATTTTGCTGAGATGCTGTCCATTCTGGAATTACCCAGAGAGGAAGAGCGGTATATCAGTCTTGTGTCTACCCGCACCGCAACCGACCCTGATAAAATGAGAGATGGTAAGGTGTGGATTCCGCCTAACGTATTGTATGTAGGTACTATTAACAATGATGATTCCACTTTTGCGGTATCTGATAAGGTTTATGACCGTGCAATTCCTATTGATCTGGATGAGAAGGCAGAATTTTTTGAGGCCCCGGATCAGAAACCTTTGTATTTGAGTTATAAGCATCTTGTTAAATTGTATGACGAGGCCAAGGAAAAATATCCTATTTCTGAATCGATTCTAATGGAGATGGACAAGCTGGATGCTTATCTGATTAAGCATTTCCGTTTGACCTTCGGTAACCGTATTATGAAGCAGATGAAGGATTATGTTCCCTGCTATGTAGCATGCGGAGGAACGGAGATTGGCGGAATTGACTTTATTTTTGCCTGCAAGATATTGAGAAAATTCGAATCCTTGGGCATGGGCTTTATCCGGGATGAAATTGATGGATTGATTACTTATTTAGACCATGTTTTCGGAGAGGAAAATATGCAGATTAGCAAAAACTACCTGCGTCGTCTGAAAAAACTGAGTACAGGCTAAGGTGAATGTAGATGTCATTTGAAGAAAACAAAGACAATGTTGAAAATGTATATGAGAAAATGCTTGCCAATCTCCCGGAGGAGCTTTTGGACAACAAGTATTATCAATATTTTTACAATCTGCTGGAAACAGGCAATAACTACTGCAGCTTTTTTAGTACCAAAATGGTAAAAAGTATTGATGAGGAGTGGGTAAAGGCCATTGAAGAAGCACTTCCCGCACTTCAGACTGTAGTATTGAATCCTCGTAAATTTATTGAAGAGGACAGAGAGGTAGTCAACATTGCAATGGCGAGAAATATTTCGCCGGAGTCTATTCTGCATCTTTTGCAGCATAGCAATATGATTGATAAGATTAACGAAGACGGTACGGTAGTACCCAATCGAATCTTAAATGTGTTTAAGGAAGAAAGCTTAAACACTTATGAAAACAGATTTGTCTGTACCTTGATTATGGAATTGCAAAGGTTTATTAATAAGAGGTTTAATGTGATTTTTGATAACAGCAAGGATGAGTGCGGCACTTTTTTTGAGGTGGAATCCTTGGTTGATAATTATACTGAGAATATTAGCTATAAGCTGGAAATCAAAATCAAGGAAAAGCAGACAGATGTAGAGAATGAAGAGGAAAATATGGGCATTTTTTCTCGTATTTACCAGATTCATAGAAAAGTAAATGATTTGGCAGTCAGCGGTTTTATGACCACTATGCGCCATTATCCGCCGGTCAGACATCCGATTGTAAAAACCAATGCAATCGGCAAGAATCTGAATTATAAGGCTTGTCATAAGCTGTGGAATTATATTCATGACTATGATCGAATCGGTTATAAGGTGGATATGGTGAAACAGGAACCTGTTATATCACAGGAGCTGGAAAGAGATATTTACAATTCCTTCCTTTGGGATTATTTTATGATTCGCAACTATATAGAGCAGACGGATTATTTGAATGCAGACCGTCCCCGAAGGAAAAAGGAAATTACAACAAAGTACATCAGGCAGGTGTTGGACGAGATTATAAACGGACTGGATATGCCGGATGCCAATGTACGAAAGCTGATTATGAATGAGCTTTCTGATTTGCAGCTAAAGCGTAAATCAGAGATGGCCAATGCCATGCTGGTAGAGCAAAAGCGTGAAAAAAGTGACAGAAGAAAAAAAAGAAGAAGGCATGACAGATGAAACGAATTGTAAGAGTGCTGGAAGTGTTATTTTTAGTAGCCATGATTGTATTGTGTGTAGTAGTGTTCATGGCTGGCAACGGCAAGGTGCCCTATATCTTCGGATATCGTATATTGCAGGTTATTAGTAATAGTATGAATCCTACCATTGATGATGAGACCTGTATCGTAATTAAGAAGGTAGAGCAGGAAGATATTGTCGTGGGCGATATTGTCACCTTTGTATCTGAAGCTCCGGAGATAAGAGGTTATTTGAATACGCACAGAGTGCATGAGATTACAGCGGATGAAGAGACGGGAGAGACCTTATATATAACCAAGGGTGATGCTTATGAACTGCCGGACAGCTATCCTGTAAAATATGAGCAGATAGCAGGCAGATATGTAGGTGAGCTACCCCTAGGAGAGTTGCTTTTTAAAGGAATCCGTTTCCTGTCAGATAGAAACAATTATTTTGTGATTATTATCCTGCCATTGTTTTTCTGTTTTGCTTCTTATGCGAAGGATTTAATGAATGCATTGTTCAAAAAAGAGAAGGATAAAACGGACGATTCATGAAAATACAAGAGATCATTTCAAGTGCGGTAATGTTTGTGGTGAGCGCTCTGGTATTGATTGGTTTTACAATCGCATGGTTTAGCATTTCGGCACCGGTTGCCACGGGTATGGCAGCGGAGGCGGCAAAGATGGGTGAGGTTCAGGTGGCACTGGAACCGGGTGGTACGGATATCTCGTTTTTGCCGGAGAATTCTCGGGATGCTGATATTGGCGTTGAGAAATTTGTCAATCTGGATGAGGGTAAACTGGCTCCCGGTACATATGGAAAAGTAACCTTTTATGTTACGCCCATTAGTAATGTTGTATCGCTTTGTGACATTGCACCTACGATAAAGCTTACTCAGGATGGAAGTACATGGTATCCTGCGGAGGAAGAGGAAGGCGAAGGAGTAGAAGCAATGGAAGAGCTGTATGACATTGCTCAGAGACATATAGCCTTTTTTGCGGATGAAGCTATGACAATAGAGATTACAGAGGAAGAACCGTACCAGTTAAAATGGACAGCAGAGGAGTATTTGGAAGGACCGTTAGAAAAAGAAGCGGTTTTGTATTGGAAATGGTATTATGAATATCCCTTTTCCCAGGAGGAAGAGGGACTTACTGAAGATGAAAAAAACGATAAGATAGATATATATGATGACGAGGATATGCGGTTAGGAAACAATGTTTCGGGAATGAAATTTCATTTCACCTTTACTGCACAGTAGGAAACAGGAGTTGTTTAAAATTGAAAACACAACCTGAAAAAGAACGGAAAAAATTGCACATAGAGAAGGGTTTGCGGCTTCAAATCTATGCATGGGGTATTATTGTAGGAATCGTGTTGCTGATTGGTACAGGCGGAACCTTTGCGTGGTACACTCTGCAGGAAAGAGAAGCTGATACGGAAACGGCCAATGTGGTAAAGCCATATTATTTGACATTGCTGAATCCCAGTGAAACGGATATGGTTCAGCTGTCTATCGGAAGCCTGCAGCAGGGCAAAGCAAAGCAAATAGTATTCTGTGTAAGCAACAAGGGAAATACTCAGATTAATACGGACAACAGCCCTTTTGAGTATGCGTTGGAGCTGATACATACAGATAATCTGGTGCTCAACTATGAGATATACCCGCTGGAGTCAGCAGAAAGTGACGAAAGCGGTGTGATTGTAGCAGAGGATATGGTTACTGATAATGAAGGTAATACGACGATAACAACTACATATTGGAAGAAATCAGGAAGTGCGTTGACGGGAACGGATGTGTCTGCAACAAGGCATGAGCAGCTTGCATTGACTGATACCCAAGATATTATAAACAGAGGTACTTATATATCATATGGCAAAGTGGAGCCGGATGGTAATGATGTTGTTGCAATAGATAATAATCTGGTGCTTGATCCGGGAGATGAGGAGTATGCCTCGGCGTATTTTGTGATGGAAATTTCGTGGAATATTGTATCGGGATTTGAAAAATATGAAAAAGAAACAGACTTGATTTATATACTGGCTACGGCGATACAACCGGAGCCGGAGATTCAGACAGAAAGTCCTTAATCGGATAGAAGAAAAGGGAACGACTTGTATGGAAGGAATATTAATAGTAATACTGATTATTCTGATAGGTGTCATCATATTTTTGTGCTCCAGATTGTCTCTGCAAAAGTCTTATTATGCTTATAAGTCGAATTTGTTGGACAATGTTGAGGACAGTAGCACACAGAAAATCAAGGAATTGGAAGAAACGGTAGAGAATCTGACCAAGGCTGCATATACAGATATTACCACTAAGATTGGAAACAGAGATTTTTTTATTAAGAGGACAATTGAGGTGTTAAGTCGCGAAAAGGACAAGAATTTTACCTTAATCGGTTTTGACATTTCCAATATTGGCAAGGTAAATCAGATGTTCGGTCCTGCTGAGGGAGATCGGTTGATTCGTTATGTGGCACAGCGTTTGAAAATCAATTCCATGAGAGGAAGCATTTACGCAATTGTGCAGTCTAATTTATTTGCCACCCTTGTACCAACCCAGAAAGAAGCAGAGATTCTGTCTTGGGTGGAGAGAATGACTAATGATATTGCCGGAAGCTCAGATGTATTTGAGGTAGAGCTGCGCTTTGGTATTTATAAGGTTGAAGACAGAACAGAAAAGATATCGGAAATGCTCAGCCGCATGGTGTTAGCACAGCGTTCCGTTTCGGAGGATAATAAGGTTAATTATGTTTTCTTCGGAGAGGAATTAAGTCAGCAATATGAAGAAAACCGTAGAATGTGTGCGGAAATGGAGCAGGCGCTGGAAGATAAGAAATTTGTAATGTATCTTCAGCCTATGGTAGATTTACACAGAAACAGAATCTTTAGTGCAGAAGCATTGGTGCGTTGGGAACACGAGGAAAAGGGAATATTGTCACCTTATGCCTTTTTGCCGGTTTTTGAGAATACCAATCTCATGCTGAAGTTGGATTATTATATGTGGGAGGAAGCCTGCAAAACCATACGTCGCTGGATTGATAATAAGCTGGAGCCCTTGCCGCTGATGCTGAATATTTCACCCATTCATTTAAATAGTCTGGCCTTTTTAAATATCCTTTCGGGATTGCTGGAGGAATATAAGCTGCAAAGAGATATGCTGGTATTGGAATTGCCGGAGAGAGCATTAACCAGCGGTAGCGGTGATGTGCTTGAGGTGGTAAAAGGTATTGCAGACAACGGTTATGAGCTGTGTATTGATAATTTTGGAGGAACACATTCTCCGGTAAATCTGTTACGTGATTTGCCGCTTACGATGGTGAAGCTGGATCGTAATTTCCTTAAAGAGAACAGTCAGAACGAGGAAGGTGAGACCGTTCTTAGATACTTGATTGCAATGGCTAAGGAGTTGAATCTTACAGTAGTGACTGAGGGTGTGGAGACAGTGGAGCAGGTCAATTTCCTGACAGAGATAGGATGTGATATTGCTCAGGGTTATTATTTCTCCAAGCCTGTAAGCTTAAGAGAATTTGATAAGCTGAATAAGAAGGTAAAGAGGCACGGATTTCGTACCAATGAATATTATCCCACCTTTAGAGATTTGGAGCTGGGTGTGGATATTATGGAGAAAATGCTGGATACCGACATTAATTTTTAGAAAAAAGAATCCGTTTTCTTTATATTTTGTCCTTTATACTTGGAAGCAGCAGTCGCCGGGAAGTAATGCGTTGTGACAAATGTGAGCGTTTCTCAGATGCGTCCTTTGGAATCGGGTTCGTGTCTTTTCACCTGAACACGCTCCCCGCGATTGGTCCGCTTCGGGAGTACAGGAAAATGTTGCGAAACAAATGATGGAATTTCTAAATGTGCTTACTTTGGAATTTTTGATTGTTCGTGGTTTTTATGAGCTGGGACAAAAATAGAGGTATGTACGCGGTGGGCGGAAAGTCGAGTAAAAGAATCTCGCTTTCCGCCCACCGCGTACATACCTCTATTTTTGTTCAAGACCATAAAAACACGAACCCTATTCCAAAGTTACGCACATAAGAAATTCTCACATTTGTTTCGGACAACATTTTCCTGTACTCCCGAAGCGGACCAATCCGCGGTAGGAGTGTGTTCTGTTGAAAAAACTGGCACTCCGCATTACTTCCCGGCGACCGCTGCTTCCAAGTACAAGGGACAAAATGTAAGAAAAGGGATTAACTTAATGTGTATGGGACAAGGCTTTTTCTGCATAAAATGTGAGGAAGAAAGTCTTGGAGGAAGATATGCTAAATTATATCTGGGCATTTATGATTTTGCTGGGAGTCGTTTTTGCGGCTTTTACAGGCAGAATGAGTGAAGTGACTAATGCGGCATTGGATAGTGCCGGAGAAGCGATTTCGTTATGTATAACCATGGCGGGTGTCATGGCGTTATGGATGGGACTGATGGAGATTGCCCAAAGGGCAGGCGTCATTGAAAAGATGACGAAAGGCATCAGTCCCTTTCTGACTTTTATGTTTCCGCGAATCCCAAAGGGGCATCCTGCAAGGGGGTACATTGCCACAAATATCATTGCCAATGTATTGGGATTGGGGTGGGCATGCACGCCTGCCGGACTAAAGGCTATGGAGGCGCTCAGTAAGTTGGAGGAGGAGCGGGGGAATCCCGGATATCGGGATGGAGGAAACCGTGTTGCCAGCAATGAGATGTGTGTGTTTCTGGTCATGAATATTTCCTCGCTTCAGCTGATTCCTGTCAATATGATTGCTTATCGTAGTCAGTACGGCAGTGCCAATCCGGCATACATACTGGCACCGGCAATAGCAGCCACTCTCTTTAGTACGCTGGTTGCTATTATCTATTGTAAAATAAAAGATGGGAAGGGAGCTGACAGAGCATGCAAATACTGACACATTTGTCAGATATTCTGATTCCCGCTATTATTTTCTTGGTAGTTGGATATGGCTTGGTATCCCGAATTAAGGTGTATGAAACCTTTTTAAAGGGAGCAAAAGATGGGTTAGGGGTTGTAGTAGATATTATGCCGACTCTGATTGGTTTGATGGTGGGAGTGGGTGTGTTGCGTGCCTCAGGATTCTTCGAACTGTTGGGGAGCCTGTTGGGACCGTTGACGGAAAGTATGGGGCTTCCGGCACAGCTGGTTCCATTACTTATCGTAAAGCTCTTTTCTTCGTCGGCAGCGACTGGATTGGTGCTTGATATTTTTAAGACCTATGGACCTGATTCCTATGCAGGAATGGTGACTTCTATATTGATGAGCTGTACAGAGACTGTATTTTATACCATGAGCGTGTATTTCTTGGCTGCAAAGGTTACAAAGACACGATTTACCTTGTCCGGTGCATTGATTTCTACCTTGGCAGGGACTGTGGCAAGTATTTTTCTGGCAGGGCGGATGATGTAGACCCTTAAAATGGTGTAGGGGAGCAAGCGCCATTGCAAAAATCTACGCTTCTGTGGTACAATATCTGTATGAATAATTATGTGTATATTGTAACAATATTGATAATAGCAGTGGTGTTGCTCCTGGGCGGTATCGGTATTGGTTGCCTTGTAAGGGCCAAACGAAGGATGCCAAGTGATTTGGATTTGATGGAGGGGCATGATTTTGAATATTTCTGCGCGGAATTGCTTCGGAGGCGAGGCTTTCAGGAGGTAGAGGTTACCAAGGGAAGCGGAGACTATGGTATTGATATTCTGGCAGAAAAGGAAGGTGTTACCTATGCAATTCAGTGTAAATGCTATGGTACTCCTGTGGGCGTTAAAGCTGTGCAGGAGGCGTATGCCGGAAGGGATTATTACGACCGAATGGTAGGCGCTGTACTGACCAATCAATATTTTACAACACCTGCTGTGGAGGCGGCCAAGAAACTAAAGATTTTATTATGGGACAGAGGGTATCTGGAGAGCATGATGGAGGAGTAAACCATTCATGCGATATTTTTGTGCCATACGGAGGAAAACGTGGATATTACTTCAACCTTAAACGAAGTGCTGGTAAAGCTATTTCGTGATATTAACACAATTGAAGAAAAGGCTATCAAGACAGGCGAGTATAAAGAATTGACAGTAAATGACATGCATGTCATAGAGGCTATAGATAAGCACGAGCCGAAAAACATGACTACTGTGGCAAAGTCACTATCTGTTACCACCGGCACGCTGACAATTTCCGTAAACGGTCTGGTAAAAAAAGGCTATGTGGAAAGAATCCGCAGCGAGGAGGACAGGCGAGTGGTGCTGATTTCTCTGACGGAGAAGGGCAGACGTGCATTTGCGCAGCACCAGCGATTTCATCAGGAGATGATTGATGCTGTAGTGGAAGGTCTCTCTATTGAGGAGCAGGTTATTTTAGAGCAGGCACTGCGCAATGTTAATCAATTTTTCAGGACGATAGGTAAGAAGGTGCAGGACTCACAATAGGAGTGGGTGATTCTGAATCATGGGGCATCCGTGTGCTGCAGTCTTTCTGTCAGGGATGTGAAATCCGACGGACCGCAATCCAGATAAAAGCTGTGGAAAGCGTAGTCGGTGTAGTTGGTATCCCATTCTTTCCGGGCAAGCTTTTGTAATTCCAGAATTTCCAGATAACCCAAGTAATACTTTAAATAGTTGCAGGGTTCCTCCGCGATATAGGTGTAGATAGCCGTAGCTGAGGCGGAATTGGTTATTCCAAAGTTTTCCAGCACATTTGCAACTTCACTATAGGATGCATTTTCATAATGGATCATAATATCAAGTAGAGAATAAAGGCATAGCTGCAGACTGCGGTTATGCTTTTCTATTTCTGCGCAAAGAGCTTGCGTTTCATGCCCGTGCTCCCGCATTAGGTCAGCGGCATAGTCAAAGGAACGAAATTCTACATATAATGCCCAACCCTCCAGATAACCACCGTACCACAGAAGCTGACGGACATTGTTTTCTCTATTTTGCAGGAAGGAACGATTGCTGTATACAGTCTGATACAGATGTCCCGGATAGCCTTCGTGCGCAAGGGTGGTATAAAGCTCTAGCCCGGTGGGCGAATTTTTTTGATTTATATATATGACATTATTGTCAGTATCGTCAATGGGCGCTGTCAAGTAAAAGGCAGGGGAGCAGTACTGCTCCAAGCTGGGCGAAACGGATTTTACCGATACGGCAGGCAGTGATGTGGATGCCAATTCGGCACCATGTCCGGGGGCAGGGCTCGAGGAATCGGGAAAAGCGGGAAATTCTCCTTGCATGCGTCTTTGCAAATCAGCCAGCATCACATCGGCTTCCTGATAGGGAAAATTTTCTGATTTTACAGAGGAATAGAGTTCGAGTATCTCCGGATGCTGTGTGGCAATAGTTCGAATCGCTTGATATTCCTCCTGAAAGCGTGTCGTTAGCAGTGTCTGAATATCAGGGATAGAGCGATACGAGCCCGTTTCTGAAATCAGTAAATACTGATAATATTCGATTCCGTGTGGCTTAGCACCCAAGCCTGTCAGGGGGATGGAGGTGTCCTCCAATACAAATAATCCGTCTGCTAGAGATTCGTAGGCAGGTTGCATTACTGTGGTAAGCAGGCGCTCATTTTCTGAGGTGTAAGCAGCTGCCTTCTCCCTCGTTATTGTTCCGTTGTTTATCAGTGGTTGCAGTCGCTCTTGAAAGGTGCTCTGCAAAAAGTGGTTTCCTGATGCCAGTTCCTCTTTGCTGACAATAGTGTCACATTGTTCTATGACTTTTCTCAGAGAGGAGGCAGGCATTAACAGGCCGGCGGCAGCCTTTTCTTGTTCGAACATCAGCAGGGAAGCAAAGTACTCGTCTGTCTGATCCAAAAGTGCCAAATAGTCTTCTACATCCTGTTTGGTACGGAAGGCGTATTCCGCAAGTAATATAGGAAGCTGTGACTGCATGCCGGAGGAGGGTGCAAGAGGCTCCTCATAATAGGCATAACGATTTCTTTGCAACGAATTTTCCAAGGAACGTGTCAATAGCTGATATGTATAGGCATCCTGCTCGGACAATCTGTTTTGGTCGATATCCGCCAGAAGAGAAAGGATATTTTCTGTAGCCGCCAGACCGGATAACTGTGCCTCGGCGCTATATCCCGGAAGGAGGACTTCATAATCATAAATACCAAAATCAGAAGGATGAGCCAGACTGTAATGCATGTTCAGTGTGCTGCTTTTCATATCTGTTGCAAAAATCTGGGACGTGATATTTGCAAATAGCTTCTCGTCGCGATGGTAAAGAAATAGAAACAGCGTGATTCCGGCAAAGGCTGCCAAAAAGGTGCATGCAAATAATATTTGTTTTAAAGATAAAGCTGGTCGTTTTTTCAATGGAAATCTCTCTTTATCAGATATTTGTGTCACCTTAGTATATGCGTAAGATGCAGGGAATATGATGCTAGAGGTCCAGAGGTTCTGTCGCTTACAATGACGGGCATTGTTTGCGGAGGTAAGGCTAAGTTGTACACAATACAAGTTTGGATATTTGTATGTAGATTTTGCGGTATATATCTTGACTTTTGAATACAACTTCAATATACTGAATAATATAGGACTAAAGTATGAACACTTGCCCTTATATGTAAATTTTTGCCTGTGTTTTAATGCTTGCAGGTGATAGAAAGGCGGCAGTAGCACTATGCAGGAAGCGCAGACGAAGTATCAGGCACTGATTAATTGCATAAATGAGCAGATTGTAGCAAAAGCTCTGCGCCCCGGCGATAAGCTACCCTCCGAGAATGAATTGGCTGAGCAGTTTCATATCAGCAGGCAAACCGTTCGTAAGGCTATCGGTGTGTTGGAGGAGGATGGTGTTGTGTGTCGTGTAAAGGGCAGCGGCACTTATCTGAATTATTATCCCCAGGAGAATCCGGAGCAGAAGAACAATATTGCGGTGATTACCACTTATGTGGAGAGCTATATTTTCCCTAAAACGATTCATGGAATTGAGAAGGTCTTGTCAGAAAGCGGTTATTCCGTGCAGATATCCTTCACCAATAATACATTGGAGAAGGAGAAAAGTATTTTAGAGGATTTGCTCGCCCGCAATGATGTGGCAGGTGTGATTGTAGAGGGCACCAAGAGCGGATTGCCCAACCCCAATATACATTTGTACCGCAAGCTGATTGCCAAAAAGCTGCCAGTGCTTTTTATCAATACATATTATCCGGAATTAGATGTGCCGCATGTGTCCCTGAATGATGTGTCGGTTGCGAAGAAGGCGGTCAATTATTTGATTCAAAACGGACATCGCGACATTGGTGCTATCTTAAAACTGGACGATGGTCAGGGCAGGCAAAGGTATCTGGGTTATTTGAGTGCCATGGAAGCTGCAGGCTATCCTGTAACCGATTCCCGCATGGTATGGATTGATACGGATGAGTCCAAGCAGCTGGCCTATTGTACAGATAAGATTCTGAACAGGTTGGAAGGCTGTACAGCTTTATTGTGTTATAATGATCAGATTGCCTTTCAGTTGGTTCGTATTCTGATGCAAAATGGTATAAAGGTGCCGGAGGATGTGTCGATTATCAGTATTGACGATTCGGATTTGGCAAGACACAGTGAAGTGCCGATTACCTCACTGACGCATCCCAAGGAGGAATTGGGAGCGAAGGCGGCGGAGGTATTGTTACAGTTGATTGCCGGCAGGAAGAATAATGCCACCTTTGAGTTTGATACCAGAGTGATGGAACGGGAATCCGTAAAAAATGTTATCAATAAAAATATTTAACTATAAATAAAAATCATAGGAGGATTTTACAATGAAAGCAATGAAGAAGTATCAGTTTTGGTTTTGTACCGGTTCTCAGGACCTGTACGGTGACGAGTGTCTGCGCAAGGTAGCAGAGCATTCTCAGAAGATGGTGGAAGGCTTAAACGCTTCCGGCAAGCTTCCTTACGAGCTGGTGTGGAAGCCTACCCTGATTGATCAGGCATCCATTCGTCGTACCTTTAACGAGGCAAACAATGATGAGAACTGTGCAGGTGTTATCACTTGGATGCACACCTTCTCCCCTGCAAAGATGTGGATTATCGGTCTGCAGGAGTATCACAAACCTTTGTGCCACTTACATACCCAGTTTAATGAGGAAATTCCTTATGACACCATCGATATGGATTTCATGAATGAGAACCAGTCTGCTCATGGTGACAGAGAGTACGGTCATATCGTAACTCGTATGGGTATTGAGCGTAAGATTATCGTAGGTCACTGGGCAAATGAAAACGTTGCATGCGAGCTTGCAGGTTGGATGCGTACCGCAGTAGGCGTTATGGAATCCTCTCACATCCGTGTTTGCCGTATCGGTGACAACATGAACAACGTAGCAGTTACCGAAGGTGACAAGGTAGAAGCTCAGGTTAAGTTTGGTTGGGAAATCGACCATTTCAATGTAAATGATGCTGTAGAGTATGTAAATGCAGTTTCTGAAGCAGATACCAATGCTTTGGTTGACGAGTATTACAGCAAGTACGATATTTTATTAGAGGGAAGAGATCCCGAAGAATTCAAGAGACACGTAGCTGTTCAGGCTCAGATTGAAATCGGTCTTGAGAAATTCTTAGAGGATGGCGATTATCATGCAATCGTTACTCACTTCGGTATGCTTGGTGGCTTAAAGCAGCTTCCCGGTCTGGCAATCCAGAGATTGATGGAGAAGGGCTACGGCTTCGGTGGCGAAGGTGACTGGAAGACCGCTGCTATGGTACGTCTGATGAAGATTATGACCGAGGGAATGAAGGATGCAAAGGGTACTTCCTTTATGGAGGACTACACCTACAACTTTGTACCCGGCAAAGAGGGTATCCTGCAGGCACACATGCTTGAGGTTTGTCCTACTATTTCCGAAGGTCCTATCGGTATTAAGGTTAATCCTCTGTCCATGGGTAACCGCGAAGATCCCGCTCGTCTGGTATTTACCTCCAAGACCGGCTCTGGTGTTGCAGCTTCCCTGATTGATATGGGTAACCGTTTCCGTCTGATTATCAACGCAGTAGATTGTAAGAAATGCGAGAAGCCTATGCCTAAGCTTCCTGTTGCTACCGCATTCTGGACTCCTCAGCCTAACCTTGAGATTGGCGCACAGGCATGGATTCTTGCAGGTGGTGCACACCATACCGCATTCTCCTATGACCTGACTGTACAGCAGATGGTTGACTGGGCAGATGCTATGGGTATTGAAAGCGTAGTAATCGACAACAACACCAATATCCGCGACTTCAAGAACCAGCTGAAGTGGAATTCTGTTTACTATAGATAATTTATCCGGGGGCTTGTCCCCCTAAATATAATTTTCTAAAGTCCTTCGTAACGTTCAGAAAATTATATTTAGGGGGGGCAAGCCCGGAATAAAAAATATATAGTACAAATAATACAAAACGGAGGTTTATCATGAGCGAAGCGATTAAAGCGGCAATTATGGCGGGCAAGACTGCTCTGGGTATTGAATTTGGTTCTACCAGAATCAAAGCAGTGCTGGTAGATGAGAGTTACGCACCCATCGCAATGGGTACCCATGACTGGGAAAACCGCCTTGAAAATAATGTATGGACTTATAGTCTGGATGACATCTGGAACGGATTACAGGGCTGTTATGCAAGCCTTGCAGAGGATGTAAAGACCAAATACGGTGTAACACTGAACACAATCGGTTCTATCGGTTTCAGTGGTATGATGCACGGTTATATGGCATTTGGTAAAAATGATGAGTTGCTGGTACCCTTCCGTACCTGGCGCAACACCATGACTGAGGAGGCTTGTAAGGAGCTGACTCCTGTATTTAATTTCAACATTCCTCAGAGATGGAGTATTGCTCATTTATATCAGGCAATTCTGAGCAAAGAGGAACATGTAAAGGAGATTACTTTCTTTACTACTCTTGCAGGATTTATTCATTGGAAGCTGAGTGGGGAGAAGGTGCTTGGTATCGGCGAGGCATCCGGTATGTTCCCTATTGATTCCGAAGCTCTTGATTATGATGCTAAGATGCTGGATCAGTTTGATGAATTGATAGCAGACAAGGCATTCCCTTGGAAGATTAGAGATATTATTCCCAAGGTATTGGTTGCAGGTGAAAACGCAGGTGTGCTTACTGCAGAAGGTGCTAAGCTGTTAGATCCCAGCGGCAATCTTCAGGCAGGTATTCCTATGTGTCCTCCCGAAGGTGATGCAGGTACCGGTATGGTAGCGACCAACAGTGTAAAGGTTCGCACCGGTAATATTTCTGCGGGTACTTCTATTTTCTCCATGGTTGTTACCGAGAAGGCATTGTCCAAGGTACATGAGGAGATTGATATGGTTACCACTCCTGACGGTATGCCTGTAGCAATGGTACATTGCAACAACTGTACCTCTGATTTAAATGCATGGGTGAACCTGTTTGATCAGTTTGCTGACAAATTCGGCATGAAGATTGATAAGAATGATTTGTACGGCAATCTTTACAGAGAGGCACTTACTTCCGATACCGATTGTGGCGGATTGATGGCTTACAATTACTTCTCTGGAGAGCCTGTAACCGGCTTGAATGAAGGAAGACCTATGTTTGTTCGTACTCCCAATGCAAAGTTTACCTTGGCAAACTTCATGAGAAGCCACCTTTACAGTGCAATGGCTGCTTTGAAGATTGGTAATGATATTTTGTTGAAGGAAGAAAATGTAAAGGTAGATTCCCTGATGGGACATGGTGGTTTGTTCAAGACTCCCGTGGTAGGACAGCAGTTAATGGCAGCTGCTATGAACGCTCCTGTTACCGTTATGGATACCGCAAGTGAGGGCGGTGCATGGGGTATGGCAGTTCTTGCAGCATTTATGGCTGAGAAGGCTGAGAACGAGACCCTGCCTGATTATCTGAATAACAAGATATTTGCAGGTCAGACCGGAACCACTATTGCTCCTAAGGCAGAGGATGTTACCGGATTCGATGCATTTATTGAGAAGTATAAGAGTACATTACCTGCTGAAAAGGCTGCAGTGGAAGGCTTGAGATAGCATTATCCAATTCCCTGTAAGAAAGGAGTCAATATGTTAGAAGAATTAAAGCAAAAAGTATATGAAGCTAACATGGATTTACCTAAGTATGGTCTGGTAACCTTTACTTGGGGTAATGTTAGTGCCATTGATAGAGAAAGTGGTTTGTTTGTAATCAAACCCAGCGGTGTGGAGTATGACAAGCTGAAACCTGAGGATATGGTAGTAATGGACCTGAACGGCAACAAGGTAGAGGGAAGGTACAATCCCTCCTCCGATACTGCTACACATCTGGAAATTTATAAGGCATTTCCTGAGGTGGGCGGTGTTGTTCATACACATTCCTCTTATGCAACCAGCTGGGCACAGGCAGGTCGTGATATCCCCTGCTACGGAACCACTCATGCAGATTACATTTATGGTGCAGTTCCCTGTCTGCGTTGTCTGACTGCTGAAGAGATTGCAGAGGCTTATGAAGAGAATACAGGTCATTTGATCGTAAACGAATTCAAACGTCTGAACAAAGACCCTATGGCAGTGCCTGCAGTATTGTGCAAGAATCATGGTCCTTTTGCATGGGGTAAGGATGCTAAGGATGCCGTACATAATGCGGTAGTATTGGAAGAAGTTGCTAAGATGGCATATCGCGCAGAAACCATTGAAGCACGCGTGCAGCCTGCACCTCAGGAGCTTCAGGATAAGCACTACTATCGTAAGCACGGAGCCAATGCATATTATGGACAGGCGGAGGAATAATGCCCAAATAAACAGCATTTTTTGAAGCAAATTCTAATATTGCGTCACTGGACGTAATGTGATAACTATGCTAGTATAAATGTCAGAAGACGAAAGTGACAGCCGTATATGATACGGCGGAATGGAGGAGACGATGAACAATTTAGAGCTGCAAAAACGCGCGAATGATGTTCGTAAGGGCATCGTGACCGCAGTGCACAGTGCAAAGGCCGGCCATCCCGGTGGTTCCCTTTCAGCGGCAGATGCGTACACATTTCTGTATTTTGAGGAAATGAATATCGACCCTGCAAATCCTGATATGGAGAACAGAGACAGATTTGTATTATCTAAGGGACATACAGCACCCGGACTTTATTCTACTTTGGCAAACAGAGGATATTTCCCTGTTGAGGATTTGAAGACCTTAAGAAAGCTTGGTTCTTATCTGCAGGGTCATCCTTGTATACATATTCCCGGTGTGGACATGGCATCCGGCTCTCTGGGTCAGGGTATTTCCGCAGCTGTAGGTATGGCACTTGGTGCAAAGCTGAACAATAAAGATTTCCGTGTATATACCCTGTTGGGTGACGGTGAGATTCAGGAAGGTCAGGTATGGGAGGCATCTATGTTTGCCGGCCATCGCAAGCTTGACAATCTCTGTGTTATCGTTGATAACAACGGCTTACAGATTGATGGACGTATTGAGGATGTATGTTCTCCTTATCCCATCGATAAGAAATTTGAAGCCTTCAATTTCCATGTGATCAATGTGGATGCACATGACTTTGATGCTCTTCGTGCAGCCTTCAAGGAAGCAAGAGAGACTAAGGGAATGCCTACCTGTATTATTCTTCACAGTGTAAAGGGTAAGGGCGTATCCTTCATGGAAAACAACGCTGATTGGCACGGTACAGCTCCTAATGATGAGCAGTATGCAGTTGCTATGGCAGACTTAGATAAAATCGAAAAAGAATTAGAGAAAGCAGGTGAAGCATAATGGCAGATGTAAAGAAAATCGCAACCCGTGAAAGCTACGGCAATGCCTTAAAGGAGCTGGCTGAGGAGTTTCCCGATTTAGTAGTTCTGGATGCTGACCTTGCTGCAGCTACTAAGACCGGCATTTTCAAGAAAGCATATCCCGATCGTCACATTGACTGTGGTATTGCAGAGTGTAACATGATGGGCGTGGCAGCAGGACTTTCCTTGGTTGGAAAGATTCCTTTTGTAAGCTCCTTTGCTATGTTCGCAGCAGGACGTGCATTTGAGCAGGTTCGTAACTCTGTTGGTTATCCTCATCTGAATGTAAAAATTGGTGCGACCCATGCAGGTATCACCGTAGGTGAAGATGGTGCATCTCATCAGTGTAACGAGGATATCGCGTTGATGAGAACGATTCCCGGTATGGTAGTTATGTGTCCTTCTGATGATGTAGAAGCCAAAGCAGCAGTACGTGCAGCTTTAGAGCATGAAGGTCCTGTATATATCCGTTTCGGTCGTGCAGCAGTGCCTGTAATCAATGACAATCCTGATTACAAGTTTGAGATTGGTAAGGGTACTGTTGTAAAGGAAGGTACTGATGTGACTATCGTTGCTACCGGTATCTGTGTTGATTCTGCTATTGGCGCAGCTGAGAAGCTGGCAGCAGACGGCATTAGTGCAGAGGTTATCAATATCTGTACCATTAAGCCTTTAGATGAAGAGATTATTCTGAACAGTGCTAAGAAGACCGGCAAGGTAGTTACTGTAGAAGAGCATTCCGTTATCGGTGGTCTGGGCAGTGCGGTATGTGATTGCCTGTGCGCAAACAATCCTGTACCTGTAAAGAAAATCGGTATGCAGGATATCTTCGGCGAGTCCGGTTCTGCAGCTGCTCTGGTTCAGAAATACGGTCTGGATGCTGAGGGCGTTTACAAGTCTGTTAAAGAGTTTTTATAAGATGAACAAATAGCTTGACTTTTAAGAGGGAAGTGCTGATATGATTTCGAACGGCACCTCCCTCTTTTGCTTTACATTCAGTTGCTATTTCAAAAGGTTTTTGATAAAATTAAAAAGGAATGAAATACCAATGAAAGGATATGGAGTATGAATATATTATCACCATCCATTTTAGCAGCAAATTTTTGGGAGCTGGGAGAGAACATTCGAGCAGTAGAAAAGGCGGGAGGAACCTACCTACATATAGATGTGATGGACGGACTGTTCGTGCCTTCTATTTCCTTCGGAATGCCGGTGATACAGAGTATTCGTCCCAATACAGAGCTTTTTTTGGACGTACATCTGATGATTAATCAGCCGGAAAGATATGTGAAGGAATTTGCCGCATGCGGAGCGGATTTGGTGAATTTTCATATTGAAGCGACAGAGGATGTAAAAGGAACCATCGAATTGATACGCAGCACAGGTAAAAAGGTGGGTATTACTATCAAACCGGGAACGGCTGTAAAGGAATTGGAGCCCTATTTAGAATTGGTGGATATGGTACTGATTATGACAGTGGAGCCGGGGTTTGGTGGTCAAAAGCTGATTCCGGAATGCCTGGACAAGGTAACCGAACTGCGCAAGCTGGCATTGGAGAAGGGGCTTGATTTGGATATTGAGGTGGATGGCGGAATCACCATCGACAATGTAAAAGCAGCTATTGAGGCAGGCGCCAACGTAATTGTAGCGGGCTCTGCAGTATTTAAAAATGATATAGGAGCAAATGTATCAAAATTTTTGGAAGAAATGCAGTAAATTGCAAATACTATATAGAAGCTAGATAGGAGTTGTTTCTATGAATCAAAAGCCGAATTCCGGATTGTATGATGCATGCAGAAGACAGGGTGAAAAAGTATTACAATTTTTAAAATGGGTAGTGGTATCAGGCATTATCGGTATTGTGGTAGGACTGGTAGGTACTGCCTTTTCTTATGGCATGGAGACGGTGACTCAATTACGAGAGTCCCACAGGCTACTGGTGCTGGGGTTGCCGATTGCAGGATTGGTCATTGTATTCTTATATCATATCGCTCACCGTGATAATGATCATGGAACTAATAGTGTATTAGCAGCTATCCGTTCGGAGGAAAAGCTGTCTGTTGTAATGGCACCGCTTATGTTTGTCAGTACCCTGTTGACTCATCTGTTTGGAGGTTCGGCCGGCAGAGAGGGTGCGGCGTTGCAAATGGGCGGCAGCATCGGCAGCGGCTTTGGCAAGCTGTTTCGAATGAATGAGACTGACATGCATGTAGCTGTGATGTGTAGTATGAGTGCCTGCTTTTCGGCTCTTTTCGGTACGCCACTGGCAGCAGCTATTTTCTCTATTGAGGTGGTCAGCGTGGGCGTGATGTACTATTCGGCACTGGTTCCCTGTGTATTTGCCAGCCTGGTGGCAGTAGAAGTGGCGCGCTTCCTCGGAGTGACAGGAGAAGCGATGACTATCAGCCTGGTGCCTCAATTTACTGCCACTGCCACATGGAAGGTGGCGTTGATTGCCATATTGTGTGCTGTGGTGAGCATCTGCTTCTGCATGATATTGCATGGAGCATCAAGTAAAGGTAAGAAGTGGTTTCCCAATCCCTATATACGAATCCTGGTGACAGGTGCAATCATCGCGGTCATTCAGCTATTGCTGGGAACGAGTGATTATATGGGGGCGGGCATGGAGGTCATTGAACGATGCATGCACGGTGAAGTAAGGCCGGAGGCATTTTTAATTAAAATGCTGTTGACGGCATTGACATTGGGAGCAGGCTATAAGGGAGGAGAAATAGTGCCCTCGTTCTTTATCGGAGCTACCTTTGGTTGCACTATGGGTCAGTTGTTAGGGGTATCTCCTTCTCTCTGCGCAGCTGTAGGTATGATAGCAGTATTTTGTGGAGTAACCAATAGCCCGATTACCTCTTTGCTTATTGCATTAGAATTGTTTGGAATGGAGGCATTGCCCTTTTTTATGATTGGCGTAGCTATCAGCTATATGCTGTCGGGTTATTATAGCCTGTATGATTCGCAGAGAATCCTGTATTCCAAATATAAAGCAGAATTTCGCGAGAATAAATGGAGAAAATCAGTGGACAAAGTAGATAAGGAGGATGAGACATGCAGATGAATGGTATCGGCAGCAGTCATAGTGACATGCACCAAGTAACGGATTGTATTCAAAATCATCAGCATCGAATGGATAGTAAAATCGGTATGGCTGCCTCCGCTGCTCCTGCGGCGGAGCAACAGGTTAATTCTGTCGACAGCCAGACGACAAATTCCTTTTCCTTATCTGCGTGGCTGAAGAATGGCTTTTCCGATGCAAAGCATTGGTTAGGAAAAATATGGGGCAATAATAGCTCCGGTTCTGTAGGGAATGAAGTAAATGTGCAGTCGGGGACACTTCATACCAGCCAGATTGCAACTGCTGCTTCGGTCGTTCATCCTGCGCAAAATGTCAACAACAATCCTTACTTTTCTACAGTGACGGACAATAAGACCTCGCAGCAGAATCTTTGGGAGAAAATCAAGGTACGCTTTCAGAATATTACGGGATTCTTGACAAAGCGATTCTCTTTTGCGGGTAGCAGTGCTTTTCAAGCTAAGCAGGAGCAGCACAAGGAAGATTTGAGGAGACACAGCCGTTATCGGGAGGATGATTTGGAAATGGACTGTATTATCACGGATGACAGTTACCTGATGGATTCCTATAACAAAAAGGGTGAGTACAGTAAACTGTCTGCGGATAAGTAGGTGCTTGACAGCTATCGCTTTCTTGTGCTACTCTAAAATATAAGAAAACGCAATGACGAAGAGAGTACACTTATCAGAGACTTTACAGAGAACGTTCCACGAGTTATCCGTTAGGATATTATGTTGCTGAGAGGAACGAGGAGGAAATAAGTGGAACATGGCTTCCGAGCAGCGCACCGAACCGAAGGCAGGCAGTATGAAATGTGACGGCAAGATTGCGACAGGTTTCGCCTGTTATAGCGAATAGGGTTACTGACCCGAGGAGGTTTGCGCCGCGAGGCGTGAATGAACAGAAGTGGTAACACGGGCATACAGCTCGTCTTCTATGCAGGTAGAGGACGGGCTTTTTTTGTTTGAAAAATGTCTGTGGGTTGCCAGCGCTTCTGCTCCTGTTCCTTTTACGTAATGAAGGATATTAGCCTTACTTAGTGTTCCGTAAAAGAAACAGGAGCAGAAGTCCCGGCACCCCGGAGAGATTTTCAAAATAAAAGCCCGGTTGGTTTGGGAAGTGACGATTACATTCGTTGGTAGCGTTGAGAAATAATAAAGGAAAAGGAGTGTAGAGAAGATGCAAAACAAAGGAAATTATTATCTTACAACCGCTATTGCCTATACCTCAGGTAAGCCGCATATCGGTAATAACTATGAGGTGGTTCTGGCAGACAGTATTGCAAGATTTAAGAGAAAAGAAGGCTATGATGTGTTCTTCCAGACGGGTACGGATGAGCATGGTCAGAAGATTGAATTAAAGGCTCAGGAGGCAGGTGTTACACCGAAGGAATTTGTAGATAAGGTGGCAGCAACCATTCAGGGATTATGTGATATGTTGAATGTGTCCTACGACAAGTTTATTCGTACCACAGATGATTATCATGAGGCGCAGGTGCAGAAGATTTTCAAGCGCCTTTATGAGCAGGGCGATATTTATAAGAGCGCTTATGAAGGCTTGTATTGTACCCCTTGTGAATCCTTTTGGACGGAGTCTCAGCTGGTGGATGGTAAATGTCCCGATTGTGGACGTGAAGTAAAGCCCGCCAAGGAGGAGGCTTATTTCTTCCGTATGAGCAAATATGCAGACAGATTAATTAAGCATATTAATGAGCATCCGGAGTTTATTCAGCCGGTATCCCGCAAAAATGAAATGATGAACAATTTCCTGCTGCCCGGTCTGCAGGATTTGTGTGTGTCTCGTACTTCCTTTAAGTGGGGCATTCCTGTGGATTTCGATGATAAGCATGTGGTTTATGTATGGCTGGACGCGTTGACCAACTATATTACAGGTATCGGCTATGATGCTGACGGTAACAGCACAGAGCAATACAAAAAGCTTTGGCCTGCTGATTTGCACTTAATCGGTAAAGATATTATTCGTTTCCATACGATTTACTGGCCTATTTTCCTGATGGCTTTGGGGGAGGAATTACCCAAGCAGGTATTTGGTCATCCATGGTTAATGATGAATGGTGGCAAGATGAGTAAGTCCAAGGGCAATGTTGTCTATGCGGATGATCTGGTAGATTATTTTGGTGTAGATGCCGTGCGCTATTATGTGTTGCATGAGATGCCTTATGATAATGACGGTAATGTGACCTGGGAGCTGGTGGCAGAGAGATACAATTCTGACCTTGCCAATACCCTAGGCAACCTTGTAAATCGTACTATCTCCATGAGTAACAAGTATTTCGACGGTGTGGTTGCTGATAAGGGTGTGCAGCTGAAGCCGGAGGATAGTGTGGCGGATGAGGATTTGAAGAAGACTGTTACCGGCACATATGCAAAGGTCATCAGTAAAATGGAGACTTTGAGAGTGGCAGATGCTTTGACGGAGATTTTTGGTATTTTCAAGCGCTGCAACAAATATATTGATGAAACAGAGCCCTGGGTACTGGCAAAGGATAAGGAAACAGATGAGGCAAAAGCCAATCGCCTGTCTACCGTGCTTTACAATCTGGTGGAGGGTATCACTATCGGTGCATCCTTGTTGCAGCCTTTTATGCCTGAAACAGCGGAGAAAATCGTGGCACAGTTAAATACCTCACTTCGTGAGTTTGAACAGTTGGAAGAATTCGGATTGTATGAGAATGGTAAAAAGGTAACTGATAAGCCGGAGATTCTCTTTGCCCGCCTTGATTTAAAAGAGGTATTGGCAAGAGAAGAAGAGCTGGCTGCTGCTATGATGGCAGAGGCGGCAGATGAGGCTGCGGAAGAAGAGTTGAATGTAATTGACATCGAAGCTAAGGAAGAAATCAGTTATGATGATTTTGCCAAGCTGCAGTTCCAGGTGGGAGAGATCATTGCCTGTGAGGAAGTGCCTAAGTCTAAGAAACTGCTGTGCAGTCAGGTGCGTGTGGGTAGTCAGGTGCGCCAGATTGTATCAGGCATCAAGGCTCATTATACACCGGAGCAGATGGTGGGCAAAAAGGTTATGGTGTTGGTTAACTTGAAGCCTGCAAAGCTTGCGGGAGTAATGTCTGAGGGTATGCTTTTGTGCGCTGAGGATGCAGATGGTAATCTGGCATTAATGATACCGGAAAAGGAAATGCCTGCGGGAGCAGAAATCTGTTAATCAACTACTGGGGGGATACGTATGAAAAAGGAAGAATTTTACTTTGATTCCAGAGATGGAGAGCATAAGATACATGCAGTGCGATATATGCCGGATGACGACAAGGTGACCTGTGTGGTACAAATCATCCATGGTATGGCAGAATATATGGAACGCTATGAGGAATTTGCAGAATTTCTGACTCAAAAAGGGATTCTTGTAACAGGTGAGGATCACCTTGGACATGGTAAAACGGTTGCCGAGGATGGAAGCTATGGATATTTTTGTGAACAGGATCCGGCAACCGTAGTGGTAAGAGATGTACATCGCTTGAAGAAGATGACAGAGAGTTTGTATCCCAATGTGCCTTATGTGATTTTGGGTCATAGTATGGGTTCCTTCATTTTGAGGAATTACCTGTGCCGATATGGCACAGGTATAGAAGGTGCAGTGATTATGGGAACCGGAATGCAAACGCCGGCTTTGATAAAAATGTCCAAGGCGATATTGGCTATTCAGAAGGTATTTTTGGGCTCCAAGCATGTTGGCCGATTTATTGATCAGGCAGCCTTTGGTGCTTATAACAAACATTTTGAACCGACACGTACCGCATCAGACTGGCTCAGCAGAGATGAAGAAAAGGTGGATCAGTATGTTGCAGACCCTCTTTGTGGTTTTACCTTTACAGTAAACGGTTTCCAGACCTTGTTTGAATTAATTGCGCGGATTCAAAAGAAGGAAAATCTGGAAAAGATTCCGAAGGAGCTACCGATTCTTATGGTATCAGGAGCAGAGGATCCGGTAGGTGATTGTGGGGAAGGTGTTAAGAGAGCATATGCATCGTTAGAGGATGTAGGACTTACTAATATGGAGTTAAAGCTTTATGAACATGACAGACATGAGCTTTTAAATGAGCTTGACAGAACGATGGTGATGGAGAATATTTACGATTGGATAAGGGACAAAATATTAGTATAAAAGAAACTAAGGCGGTTTGGTAGAATGAGTGAAACTGTAATCCCCTATGAAGTCAGGTGGGCCAAGGAAGAAGAATGGTCGCCTGCAATGAAAATGATTTGGAAAACCTTTTTAAAATATGAGGGAGAGGACTATACGCAGGAGGGTATCCGCAACTTTTTTGATTTTATATCAGATGATAATCTGTATTGCGCTTTTTTGCGCGGCGATTATCAGCTTCTTGTTGCGTTGGATGGGCAACGGGTAATCGGTGCGGCATCCATACGCAACAGAAACCATTTATCACTACTTTTTGTGGATGAGCAATATCATCATCAAGGGGTGGGAAGGGCTTTGATGAAAAGGTTGTGTGAATACTTGAAAACAGAAGCGGGAGAACGCTATATTTCATTAAAGGCAGCTCCGTATGCGGTGGATTTTTATCGCAGACTGGGATTTATGGCTGTGACTCCGGAGGAAGAGTTTTCAGGTATCCGCGTAACCGGCATGGAAAAGATTTTGTAATTTGAGCTCGGGAAGAAAGGATAGAAAAACATGAAATTTTTGGATATAGACAGTCCTTTTATGAATGCACTGGGTAAAATGGCAGACTTAATGTGGCTGAATGTTTTGACACTTGTGTGCTGTATTCCTATTTTTACTGCAGGAGCCTCCCTCACGGCAATGCACTATATGGTGTTGAAGATTGTAAGAAATGAAGAGGGTTATATTACCAGAGGCTTTTTTAAATCCTTTAAAGAGAATTTTAAGCAGGGAACGGCGATATGGTTTTTGCTGCTGTTTGCTGTTTTGGTGTTTGCAGGAGATTTCTATATCATTCACAAATCTGAAACAGAGTTTCATTTAATTATTAAATGTATTATTGTGGCTGCAGCTGTTTTGGTAGTATTTACGGCGACCTTTGTCTTTCCGGTGCTCGCAAAGTTTGAAAATACCGTTAAGCAAACGATAAAGAACGCTTTTGTTATGAGTATTGTACAATTTCCGAAGACAATCCTGATGATAATTGCCAGTGCAGTTCCGGTGGTTGTTGCCCTGTTATCCTACAAGGTGATGCCGTTAGTATTGCTTTTTGGTCTTTCTGGACCGGCATGGATAGGGGCATTGCTCTATAATAAATTTTTTAAGAACCTCGAAGAAAAAATCCTGCAAGAATCCGGCGAGAATCAAGAAGTACACCTTGAGGAAGAGGATGAACGTATTTTTAAGGATGAAATAGAAATTGTACCAGACAGGCATGAAAATGAGTAGCAACACGTGATTTGGTTGTCTAATTTGTCCAAGAAAGACAAAATATTTTGTACAAAGTGACAAAATCGACAAAAAACTCGGAAGAATATAAGCAATTCATACAATATGATTAAAAATCTTTGTGTAATAGTGGTATGGTACATCTGGGGGTTTTCCGTTATACTTAGTTAAGAATTAAACGGCGTAATGTCGTTGATTAAAGAAAAGAATTATTGTTAAGCATGAAAGGAGTTTTATATTATGGCAAGTTTATCTTTAAAGAATATCTGCAAAGTATATCCTAACGGCTTTGAAGCAGTTAAGGATTTCAATCTTGAGATTGCAGATAAGGAGTTTATCATTTTCGTAGGACCTTCAGGTTGTGGTAAGTCTACTACCCTTCGTATGATCGCAGGTCTGGAAGATATTTCCTCCGGTGAATTAAAGATTGGTGACAGAGTGGTTAATGATGTAGAGCCTAAGGATCGTGATATCGCGATGGTATTCCAGAACTACGCTCTGTATCCCCATATGTCCGTATATGATAACATGGCATTCGGTCTGAAGTTAAGAAAAGTACCGAAGGATCAGATTGATAAGATGGTTAAGGAGGCAGCTAAGATTCTTGACTTAACTCCTCTTCTTGATCGTAAGCCTAAGGCTCTGTCCGGTGGTCAGAGACAGCGTGTTGCTATGGGTCGTGCTATCGTTCGTAATCCTAAGGTATTCCTTATGGATGAGCCTCTTTCCAACTTGGATGCTAAGCTGCGTGTACAGATGCGTATTGAGATCGCTAAGTTACATCAGAGATTAGGTACTACCATCATCTACGTTACACATGACCAGACTGAGGCTATGACCCTTGGTACCAGAATCGTAGTTATGAAGGATGGTGTTATCCAGCAGGTAGATACTCCTCAGAACTTATATGAGAAGCCTCAGAACCTGTTCGTAGCAGGATTCATGGGATCTCCTCAGATGAACTTCCTGGATGCAACTGTTAAGGTTGAAGGTGATGTTGCTAACCTTGTTATTGCTGGTCACAGCATTCCTCTTCCTCCTGCAAAATCTAAGAAGGTTATCGACGGCGGTTATGACGGAAAGGTTGTTACCTTCGGTATCCGTCCTGAAGATGTATATGATTCCGAAATGTACGTTGAGGCATCTCCTCAGAGCGTATTCGAGTCTACCATCAAGGTTTACGAGTTACTTGGTGCAGAAGTTTACTTATACTTCGATTTGGAAGAGTTCCCTATCACTGCAAGAGTAGATTCTCGTACAACTGCAAGACCTGGTGATAGCGTTAAGTTTGCTCTTGATGTTGAAAAGATTCACGTATTCGACAAAGAGACCGAGCAGATTATTACCAACTAATGACAATAATGCAAGGGGTGCTGGAGACAGCACCTCTTTTATTGATAATTGTATTCATCAAAGCGTGGAAGTGAGGAAGCACATGATTACAAGTCAGATAATTCAGAATAGCATAGATGAGTTGAAATTGATTACGAGGGTGGACTTGGGTGTTTATGATTTGAACGGTCAGGTTGTTGCTAGCACTATGGAAGGTAGCGATGTCGACAATAGTCTCATTCGTAGTTTTGTGAATTCTCCCGCAGACAGTCAGGTGGTCGGGGCACATCATTTGCTAAAGATTTTGGACGAAGGCGAATTGCTTTACATATTGGTAGCCAGAGGTATGGGTGAAGATGCCTATATGGTTGCCAAAATTGCAGTCAGCCAGCTTCAACATCTTGTAGTGGCATACAAGGAAAGAGTTGACCGTAATAATTTCTTTCAGAATCTGTTGCTTGACAATCTGTTGCTAGTGGATATTTATAACAGAGCCAAGAAGCTTCATATTGAAGCCACTTGCCCTAGAGCAGTGTTCCTTGTAGAAACCAAGGTAGAAAAGGATGGTATTGTAACAGAGCTTTTAAAAGGAATGTTTTCTACACAGGCAGGAGATTACGTTACTGCTGTAGATGAAACCAGTGTGATTTTGATTAAAGCATTGGATGAGGAGTCCTTACCGGAAACATTGGAAGAAGTGGCTGAGACTATCGTGGGTATGATGAATGCAGAGGCCATGCTGAATGTAAGAGTAGCCTACGGTACGGTAGTCCAGGAGTTAAAGGATGTATCTAAATCTTATAAGGAAGCTAAAATGGCATTGGATGTAGGTAAGATTTTTTATGCCGAGAAGAGCATTGCTGCTTATAGCACACTAGGAATTGGTCGCCTGATATATCAGCTTCCTGTTAATCTCTGTAAGATTTTTATTGAAGAAATCTTTGGAGACAACGTACCCTATGATCTGGATGAGGAGACTTTAACAACGCTCAATAAGTTTTTTGAGAATAATCTGAATGTATCAGAGACCTCCAGACAGCTTTTTGTACATCGCAATACATTGGTATATCGTCTGGAAAAGGTTCAAAAGAGTACAGGTTTGGATTTGCGAAGCTTTGATGATGCCCTTACCTTTAAAATTGCGCTCATGGTAGTAAATTACATGAAATACTTAGATACTAATGAATTTTAGTTTTATTCATGTAAAACAAAAGTGAAAATTTCAGTTACATAAAACAGTCATAATATAGACAACCCCCCGAATATACTTTATTGGAAAAGCATATAGCATGCTGAATGCAGTATATGATTTTGCAAGAATGTATATTTGGGGGATTTTTATGTTCTATGACAGAAAAGTTAAATATTTTGATTATATGGCAGACGGAGAGAGACTTAAGGGAGGTGGCTTTGTCAAGCTGGAGGCAAGAGACACAGAATGCAGGATAATACTGCAAATATCGGGCTTGCAGGAAACAGACAGCAGCAAACGCAAAGTGTACATAGTAGCAGAGGAGCAAAAGGAGCTTCTGTGCGAGGTACAGCTTGTTAAGGGACGGGGAGGTGCTACCCTTAATCTGCAATGCAACGATTTGCGCGGAGGAATCAGCTACGAGCAGGTCAAAGAAATTCAGATACCTATTTCTCCGGGGAAGGAATTGGTATGTACTATTGCAGAAAAAAGCAGCGAGAGGGAGCACGAAGTGCATAAAGAGAGGGAACAAGATGCGTATGCAGCCGAAGTCCCAAAGGAAGAAAAAGCAGAGGATAAGTGGCAACAGTTATCCTCGGTATATCCTCATATCAGCCCTTTTCAGGACAAGCGGGAATATCTGTCAATTGGACCGGGAGATTTTGTGATTTTGTCCCAGAAGTATTACAAGCTGGTAAATAACAGTTTTCTACTTCATGGATTTTATAACTACAAGCACTTGATATTGGCACGTGTGGAAGCACAGGGGGATATTAGGTATTACATTGGAGTGCCGGGAAACTTTTATGAAAGAGAAAAGCAGGTTGCTCTTATGTTCGGCTTTGAAAGCTTTGAATGCCGGGAGGAACCCGCCTTAACAGGAGATTTTGGTTATTATATGATGCAGGTAGAGATTTAAAAATATAATTACAAGCCTTCTTCGTCAAAATCAGGAATAAAACTTTCTTCTGCAACCTCGCCCTCCTGCAGAAATCCCTTTTCTATGCCGATACGCTCTGCAAAAGTAATGACGCGTTGATATTCTTCCTCTGTAACTCTGCGATTTAGAGGAGAAATATCTGCTACATGTGCGAGAGGAGTATACTGTTTCATGATGCTGACATATATGTCATTTTTATAGGTGTTATGGAGATAACGCAGGATTTTTTTGGAATCCTTCACCTGACCGGGGAGAAGAAGGTGGCGTACAATGATGCCACGTTTCATCAGTTGCCCCTCCAATACAGGCATGCCTACCTGACGAAACATCTCCGCAATAGCCTCAGTTGCCTTTTCAAAGTAATCAGCTGCATGGGAATAGCGTTGGCTGATTTCAGGAGAATAATATTTCAAATCCGGTAGATAAATGTCAATCATACCATCCAGTATGCGCAGGGAATCCACTGTCTCATAGCTACCGGTATTGTAGACTATGGGAATGGACAAGCCCTGCCCCTTGGCATATTCTAACGCACAGGCAATCTGAGGGATAAAATGTGTCGGTGTTACCAAATTAATATTGTGGGCGCCTTTATCCTGTAATTCCAGAAAGATGTCGCCAAGACGTTCTCCGGTTAATTGACGGCCGGTTTGCCCAAATGCAATGCTGTGGTTCTGGCAAAATACACATCTCATGTTGCAGCCGGAAAAGAACACCGTACCGGAGCCGTTAGTGCCGGATATGCAGGGTTCTTCCCAGAAATGAAGTGCTGCTCTGGCAGCGGTCAACTCTGCTGTTTGTCCGCAGTAGCCTACCTGTCCGGTAAGTCTGTTGACATGGCATTGGCGGGGGCAAATAGTGCAATCAGTCATGGTTGCTGCGAGCAGGGCGGCAGAATCATATGCGCATGCAGATGAAATTATTGAAGACAATTCAGGTATCTGATTCATAATATCCTCTTAATGTACAGAATGCTTAAATACAAAGACCGCACATGCCCGGGAGCCTGACAGTAACTCCACCCAGTTTCCTCACGGCACATGAAAGGTTCTACTTAGTGCTGCTTTGTTCCCAACCTGACACGGTTCGTAGATTTTCATTGCGTAAGACCGAATTTCAACATTACTGCCATATCACCGGACGATGTACGGCTCTATTAGTGTATCGGTTTCAATTACATTTGTCAAGAACAGTAATTTGTTTCGTAAGAAATTTTTGTATCCGGTGCTTTAGAAAGTAATAAATGTGTGCTATAATTATTCCATGGTGCGGGCGTTAAAGTCTTTTGACTCCGGCATCATCCCATTAAAATAATAGATTAGAGTGAGTGTTGTTAAAGGCAGAAAGGGAGGTTATCAGTATGAATCAAAACGCTTTCAGAAAGTTATCATATGGGGTCTATGTAGTCAGCACATGGGACAACGGAAGACCCACAGGCTGTACTGCAAACAGTGCCATGCAGATTACATCAGAACCTGCTACCATAGCAGTCAGCATTAACCATAACAATTATACCAATCAATGCATTCAGGAGTCAGGAAGATTTGCGATTTCGATTCTGGGAGAGAATTCTAATCCGGCAATCATCGGTACCTTCGGCTTCAAGAGTGGCAGGGATTGTAATAAATTTGATGAGGTAGAGCAGGCGGTAAAAGGCTTTATGCCGGTGGTGGCAGATGCTTGTGCCTATATAGTATGCGAGGTTATTGATAAAATGGAAACCCAGACACATACCGTTTTCCTTGGAAAAGTATTGGATGCGGATTTGATGAAACAGGATGAAGCCATGACCTATGCTTATTATCATAACGTGATTAAGGGAAAAAGCCCAAAGAATGCTCCCACTTATATTGCAGAAGATGAGTAATATTGCATAGCGCTGCAGAACAAAACATCGAACCAATAAAATGGTAAAAAAGTACCAGAAAACACTAAAGTTTTATCCCAAACAGGACGAAATATATAATAGAAAGTAAGGGACACTATTAAAATATACATCCAAGGAGGGATAACCGCAGCAAACGGAATTACGGATATTTTCATGGTGCATTCGGTGTTGGCAGTCTCCTCGGCAGATAAGGTAAAGCGCGATACTAATAAGTCGGAAGAATCCTATCATTCCGGTAAGCAATCGAAACCGCTGTTCGCCCAGATACTTGAGCAATGCAAGGAAGAAATACAATCGGCGCCTGCGGAATGCTATACCGTAACCTATGGTCAGGACAGTAAGCTTCGTACTTTCCAGTATCGGATGAGAGAATACAACTACTGAATCAAAAAGAGTGGTCTTTGTTAGACCACTCTTTTTGTGCATACTTTTTGCCTTATTCCGTAAGCTTGCGACGCTCTTCCTTCTCGCGCTTATTCCGCTCCCTTAATCCGGTAAAAAATATTTTCAGAATCTCACTACATTCCTGCTCCATAATGCCTCGGGTTACATTCACCTGATGATTGAATTCCGGCATTTCCAAAATGTTTAGAATCGAGCCGCCACAGCCTGCTTTGGGATTCATACAACCCATGACTACCTCGGGGATGCGAGCCTGAACAATGGCGCCTGCACACATCTGACAGGGCTCTAAGGTAACATAGAGCGTACAGCCTTCCAGTCTCCAATCGCCGATTTTCTTGCTTGCTTTATTAATGGCAGTAATCTCTGCATGGGCAAGGGTATTCTTATCAGTGTTACGGCGGTTGTAGCCGCGACCGATAATCTGCCCTTCATATACAATGACACAACCGATAGGAACCTCACCCAGAGCCAAAGCTTTTTGGGCCTGTTTTAAGGCTTCCTTCATGTACTTATCATGAACGCTGGAAATCGTTGCCATAATCATATCCACCTACATTTTATATTCTAAAATATTGTCAAATCATCTCAAATTTACAATATTATTATAGACTAAGAAGGTATGGACTGCAAGAAACGTTTCCGGACTTTGACCGATGTAATTTATGAAATAGCTGTTGCGGAAAACGATTTCCTATGATATTCTTCATAAGTATGAGGATAAGCCTACACAAATTGGAAATGATTTTATTAATTGAGTACTGATATAGAATGGAGGACGTTATGAATTTAGAGCAACAGTTAAATGAAATCACAGGCAAAGCCTGTGGCAAAAATATTGCTAATTGTACAGATGCCCAGCTTTACAACGGAGTACTGCAACTGGTTAAGGAAAAGATGCAGCAGACTCCTGCTAACACAGGAGATAAAAAGGTATATTATATTTCCATGGAATTCTTAATCGGAAAGCTTTTATCCAACAATTTGATTAATCTGGGAATTTATGAGGAGTTAAATCAGATATTGGAAGCAAACGGCAAGCAGTTGTCCGATATTGAGGAGCTGGAGCCGGAGCCTTCTTTGGGTAACGGAGGACTGGGACGTCTGGCGGCATGCTTTTTGGATTCTATTGCATCCTTGGGGTTACCGGGAGACGGTATTGGCTTAAACTATCATTTTGGTTTGTTCAAGCAGGTGTTTGAGGAGCGTCTTCAGAAGGCTGAGAAAAACGATTGGATAGAAGACAAATCATGGTTGAATCAAACAGGGACAACCTTTGAGGTGGCATTTGGCAAGAAAAAGGTGAAATCCGTACTGTATGATATTGATGTTATCGGTTATGAAAATGGATTGAACAAGCTACATTTATTTGATATTGAGACCATAGATGAGGATTTGGTAAAGGAAGGCATCAGCTTTGATAAGGAAGCTATCGAAAAGAATCTGACTCTGTTTTTATATCCTGATGATTCTGATGAGGCAGGTAATTTACTGCGTATTTATCAGGAGTATTTCCTGGTAAGCAATGGTGCACAGCTGATTTTGAAGGAAGTCAAGGAGAAGGGTCAGGATATACACAAGCTGCATCAGCATGTGGCTATCCAGATTAACGATACCCATCCTACGCTTGTAATTCCTGAGTTGATTCGTATTCTTACGACTCGGGAAGGCTTTACCATGGATGAGGCTATTGATGTGGTAAGCAAGACCTGTGCATATACAAATCACACTATACTGGCAGAAGCATTGGAGAAATGGCCCCTTTCCTATATTGAGAAGGTGGTTCCTCAGATGGTGCCGATTATAAAAGAGCTCAGTGCACGTGTGGCTAAGAAGTATAAGGATGAAAAGGTTCAGATTATCGACAAGGATCAGAAAGTGCATATGGCACATATTGATATTCATTACGGCTATAGTGTCAATGGTGTGGCTGCCATCCACACAGATATTCTGAAGGAAAGCGAGTTAAATCACTTTTATAAGATATATCCTGAGAAGTTTAATAATAAGACCAACGGTATTACCTTCCGCCGCTGGCTGTTGTCCTGTAACAGAGAGCTTGCGGCTTTCCTGACAGAGACTATCGGTGACGGTTACAAAAAGAATGCCGATGAGCTGGAAAAGCTTCTTGCCAAGAAGGATGATCAGGCAGTTCTGGATAAGCTTTACGAGATTAAAAAGCATAAAAAGGCAGAGCTGGCAGCCTACGTTCAGGAGAAAGAAGGTGTCACACTGGATACCAATTCCATCTTTGATATTCAGGTAAAGCGTCTTCATGAATATAAGCGTCAGCAGATGAATGCTCTGTATATCATTCACAAATATCTGGAAATCAAGGGCGGTAAGAAGCCCACGACTCCATTGACCTTTATTTTCGGTGCAAAGGCTGCACCTGCTTATGTGATTGCACAGGACATTATTCACTTACTGTTAGTGCTTTCCGAGATTGTCAACAACGACCCGGCAGTAAGCCCTTATATGAAGGTGTTAATGGTGGAAAACTACAATGTAACCTATGCGGAGAAGCTGATTCCTGCATGTGATATTTCAGAGCAGATTTCCCTTGCTTCTAAGGAAGCATCCGGAACCGGCAATATGAAATTTATGTTAAACGGTGCCGTAACCTTAGGTACCAGTGACGGTGCCAATGTAGAAATCCATCAGCTTGTGGGCGATGACAATATTTACATTTTCGGAGAGAAGAGTGATACTGTTATCGAGCATTATGCAAAGGCAGATTATGTATCCAAGGATTACTATAGCAAGAGTCCTGTTATCAAGAGAGCGGTGGACTTTATCGTTAGCAAGGAAGCCTTGAAGGTGGGTAAGAAGGAGAATCTGGAGCGCCTCTACAAGGAGCTTCTGAATAAGGACTGGTTTATGACACTGCTTGATTTAGAAGATTATATCAAGGTGAAGGATCAGGCCTTTGCGGATTATGAGAATCAGCAGAAGTGGAAGAAGATGATGCTGGTAAATATTGCTAAAGCAGGCTTCTTCTCTTCTGACAGAACGATTGCAGAGTATAACAGAGATATCTGGAAGCTGAAATAAAGGTGCTTTTGAGAAATAAGTTAAGGAATATAAAAAAATATGATGAAAGGGATGCTGCAAATATTTATGCAGCATCCCTTTTGTGCTCTGTGAGTAGACTATTGGCTCTGCCATGAGGGGCAAAGGCAAAAAAAGGAAGTTGGAAAAGAGGTATTGTATGATAAGATATACACGTTGTCGAAAACGTTACCGATAACGATACCAACAAGAATCGGATAATTTAATTTTATGTTTAACTTACTACCAAATGGGAAAGCTATTGAGGAAGTAAGTTATAAAGGTAAATTAGAACAAAGAGAGGTATTATTATGAAAAAAAGATTCGCAAGTTTATTGCTCTGCGCGACTTTTGTCACAACACTACTGGCAGGTTGCGGTAGTGGGGACAACAATTCTGCGGCAGAGAGCACTCAGCAGAGTGGTGCAGCAAATACTACAGAAGCAACTGAGACAGCCGGCGGTGAGCAGAGTAATGCAGCATCCGGTCAGGTATATTATCTGAATTTTAAGCCTGAGGTTGACGGTGTGTGGCAGGAGCTGGCTAGAAAATACACTGAGGAGACCGGTGTACCGGTGAAGGTGGTGACTGCAGCAAGCGGTACCTATGAGCAGACCTTGATGTCCGAAATTGCCAATGCGCAGGCACCAACCCTGTTTCAGATTAACGGTCCCATCGGCTACAGTAACTGGTCCGAGTACTGCTTAGATTTAAAGGATACAGAGCTTTACAGTTGGCTGATTGACAAGGATTTGGCTGTTGCCGGAGCGGACGGTGGTGTATACGGCATCCCTTACGTGGTAGAGGGCTACGGTATTATTTATAATGATTCCATTATGCAGAAATACTTTGCACTGAAGGATGCAGAGGTAACCTCCATTGAACAGATTAACAATTTTGAAATTCTGGAGGAAGTAGTTGAGGATATGCAGGAAAGAAAGGAAGAGTTGGGTATTGAAGGCGTGTTTGCATCCACTTCACTCACACCCGGTGAGGATTGGAGATGGCATACCCATCTTGCCAATATTCCAATTAGCTATGAGTATGCGGATAAGAATATCACCGACACGGATGCACTGGAATTCACCTATGCTGATAATTTCGAGAATATCTTCGACTTATATATTGAGAATTCCATTACGGCACCCGGTTTGTTGGGAAGTAAGTCTGTAGATGATTCTATGGCGGAATTTGCACTTGGCAAGGTGGCGATGGTGCAGAACGGTAACTGGGCTTGGAGTCAGATATCCGGAGTAGAGGGCAATGTGGTACAGGAACAGGATGTGAAGTTCCTGCCTATCTATACCGGCATGGAGGGTGAGGAATCACAGGGCTTATGTATCGGTACAGAGAATTTCTTTAGTGTGAACAGCCAGGCCTCTTCGGAAGATCAGCAAGCAACAATCGCATTTGTAGAATGGTTATTCAGCTCTGAGACAGGTAAGGCTGCTGTGACCAATAAGTTGGGCTTTATTGCGCCCTTCAATACCTTTACAGATGAGGAGAAACCCATGGATCCTCTGGCGCAGGAGGTAATTCGTTATATGAATGATGAGACCAAGGAATCTGTAATCTGGAATTTCACTTCTTTCCCCAGCCAGCAGTTTAAGGATGATTTCGGTTCTGCATTGCTGGAATATGCAGCAGGCAGTCTTGAGTGGGATGCTGTGGAAGCACTTGTGATTGAGAGATGGGCAGCTGAAAAAGCGGCAGCACAATAGAGTTTTACCGGGGCAGTGGCAGGGCCACTGCCCTCAAATAATACAAGGAGGAGAAAGCTTATGCAAAAGACATTAAAACGTTATTTTTCGATTTTTGTTCTACCTACATTAATTGCATTTTCATTTGCGTTTATTATTCCTTTTGTTATGGGCGTTTATTTGTCCTTTTGCGAATTTAAGACCATAACGAATGCCACATTTGTAGGATTCGAAAATTACATCAAAATTTTTGCAGACAAGGACTTTATAAATGCTTTTCTTTTTACAATAAGGTTTGCTGTGGTATCCATTGCTACCATTAATTTATTTGCCTTTGCTTTGGCGCTGGCACTTACCAGAAGGATTAAGGGGACGAATCTGTTTCGTACCGTATTTTTTATGCCCAATTTGATTGGCGGTATTATTCTGGGATACATTTGGCAACAGATGATTAATGCGATTCTATTGCGTTACGAGACGACTCTTGTAGCTAATGCAAACTATGGCTTCTGGGGACTTATAATTCTCATGAATTGGCAGCTGATTGGCTACATGATGATAATTTATATTGCAGGCTTGCAGAATGTGCCTACTGAATTGATGGAAGCGGCGCAAATTGACGGAGCCACCGGTTGGCAGACTTTACTGAAGGTGAAAATTCCGATGGTTATGCCATCTATTACCATATGCTTATTTTTGACGGTTTCTAACAGTTTTAAGCTTTTTGACCAGAATCTGGCATTGACTGCAGGGGCACCCAGCAAGAAAACGGCAATGCTGGCACTGGATATATACAATACCTTTTATGGTCGAAGCGGATATGAAGGTGTGGGACAGGCCAAGGCAGTACTATTCTTTATCGTAGTGGCAGTCATTGCTTTGTCTCAGCTTGTTTTAACCAGAAGAAGGGAGGTTGAGCAATGATGAGAAAGACAAAAAAGACTTCTGATGTAATCCTTTTTTGTGTATTATGTTTTATAGTAGTAGCTTTCTTGCTACCCATTCTGTTTGTGGTTATGAATTCCTTTAAAGGAAAGCTTTTTATTAGCGATAATCCGTTTGCGCTTCCTACTGCGGAGACCTTTGCAGGTTTGACCAATTATGTGAATGGTATTGAAAAGACAAGCTTTTTTGCGGCCTTTGGTTGGTCAGTGTTTATCACGGTATTTTCCGTATTGGCTATCCTGCTTTTTACGTCAATGACAGCTTATTTTGTAACAAGAGTAAAATCTAAGGTCACAAGTGTGCTTTACTACATGTTTGTCTTTTCTATGATTGTGCCTTTTCAGATGGTTATGTTTACCATGTCGAAGCTTGCCAATATGACACATCTGAACAATCCGGTGGGAATGGTGATTCTGTATCTTGGCTTTGGAGCAGGTCTTTCTGTATTTATGTTTTGTGGATTTATTAAGTCTATTCCACTTGATATCGAGGAGGCGGCAATGATTGACGGCTGCAATCCCCTGCAGACCTTCTTTGGTGTGGTAATGCCTATTTTAAAGCCCACAGCAATTACGGTGGCAATTCTAAATGCAATGTGGATATGGAACGATTACCTGTTGCCGTATCTGGTTATCGGACTGAGTACACCATATAAGACCATTCCCGTAGCGGTACAGTATCTGATTGGCTCTTACGGCGCCAAGGATATGGGTTCCATGATGGCGCTCCTAGTCCTGTCCATTATACCTATTATCATTTTTTATCTGGCATGCCAGAAATATATTATTGAGGGTGTAGTGGCAGGTGCTGTGAAGGGATAAATGTGAAAAGTAGTAAATAGAGAGGAAACGAGGAGTGAGTGATGAGAAAAAGCGGAATTTTGCTACCTATTACAAGCCTGCCCTCCCGCTATGGAATCGGTTGCTTTTCTAAGGAGGCTTATGATTTTGTGGAACGATTGAGGGAAGCGGGACAGTCCTACTGGCAGATTTTGCCGTTGGGGCCCACCGGATATGGTGATTCCCCTTATCAGTCCTTCTCCACTTTTGCGGGCAATCCGTACTTTATTGACCCCGAGGATTTGATTGACAGAGGCTATTTGACAAGAGAAGACTGTGATGCATATGACTTTGGAGATGATTGGCAGAATGTTGATTATGAGAAAATTTACTTCAATCGATTCGCTCTGTTACGAGAAGCATACCATAACAGCAATATTGGCAAGGATACAGACTTTTGCCAATTTTGCAAGGAAAAGGCGCATTGGTTGGAGGACTATGCATTGTACATGGCAGTGAAGGAGAGCTTTGAAAATATTTGCTGGGTAGAGTGGGATGAGGACATCAAGCTTCGCAGACCGGAAGCGATGGAACACTATCGAAATCAATTGGCGGAGGAGATAGAATTTTATCAGTTTCAACAATATTTGTTCTATACACAGTGGCAACGGCTTAAAGCATACGCCAATCAAAGAGGCATTAAGATTATAGGTGACATCCCAATTTATGTGGCCTTTGACAGCGCTGATGCATGGGCCAATCCTGAGCTTTTTCAGTTTGATAAGAATTGTATTCCTACAGCAGTGGCAGGTTGCCCACCGGATGCGTTCTCGGAGACGGGACAGCTGTGGGGCAACCCATTGTACCGTTGGGAGTATCATAAAGAGACAGGGTATGAATGGTGGATGAAGCGCCTTGGAGCCTGTTATGAGTTGTATGATGTGGTGCGTATCGATCATTTTCGAGGCTTTGATGAGTATTATTCTATTCCCTACGGTGCCGCCACTGCCCAAAACGGTACGTGGAAGCAGGGACCGGGGTATGACATTTTTCGTGTCTTGCAGGAGCGGTTGGGTGACAAGGAAATCATTGCTGAAGACCTTGGCTTTTTGACAGATTCTGTGATAGAATTAGTGAAAAGGACCGGATATCCCGGAATGAAAATATTACAGTTTGCCTTTGATTCCAGAGAAGAAAGTGATTATTTACCACATAATTATACCAGGAATGCGGTGGTGTATACGGGTACACATGATAATGATACCGTGCTGGGATGGTATGAAGCACTGTGCGGCGCAGACAGGGAGTTGTGTGACAGCTACCTAAATCTGATTGGATGCCCAAAGAGTAACCTGCATTGGGAGTTTATTCGTGCTGCAATGGCCAGTGTTGCTTATCTGGCAATTATCCCTATGCAGGATTATCTGGGTCTTGATTCAAAAGCCCGTATGAACGTGCCCTCCACGTTGGGCAGCAATTGGAAGTGGAGAATGGGAAAAAGGGAATTTACAGCAAAACTCGCAAAAGAGATTAGAGACATGACAAGGCTGTACGGCAGATTATAGTGTGTCGTACAGGCATTGTTTTATTGATGAAGAACTAGAGATAAGAGAGTCCACGAGGGCAGTAAAATGGAAATACATGGTTTCAACAAAACAACTTTATTAGATTACCCGGAGTATGTAGCAGCGACCGTTTTTACAGGTGGCTGCAATTTTCGTTGTCCCTTTTGCCATAATGCGGGGCTGGTGATGGAACCCAAGAGACAGCAGCTGATACCGGAAGGGGAAGTGTTGGCGCATTTGCAAAAGAGGCAGGGAATTCTTGACGGTGTATGCATTACCGGTGGAGAACCCACGCTGCAGCGGGATTTGAAGGATTTTATTAAGAAGCTCAAGGATATGGGATATCTGGTAAAGCTGGATACCAACGGTTATCGCCCACAGGTTTTACGGGAGCTTTTGAGTGAGGAAATGCTTGACTATGTGGCAATGGATATTAAGGCATCCAGAGAGAAGTACGCTCTGGCGGCAGGCGTAAGCAATCTTGACCTCTCGGTAATAGAGGAGAGTGTTGAGATTTTGAAAAGTGCAGGTATTCCCTACGAATTTCGCACCACTGTGGTAAAGGGTATTCACGATATACAGGAGTTTGAGTCAATCGGAAGCTGGTTGTCCGGCTGCAGGGCTTACTATTTACAGGGATTTCAGGAAAATGAAAATATAATAGCATTACGGGCGGGCGCAACTTGTTTTTCGGCATTTGCCCCAAAAGACATGGAAAGTATGGCTGAGATAGCAAGAAAATACATCGACAAGGTCATTCTGCGGGGTGTAGAATAACGCTTAGGTGCCAAAAAAGGCTCCGCTGTCACAATTGCCGGAATTGGTTGCGGCTGCGGAGCCAAGTTGCACTAAGAATTGTCAAATCTGCTAAGTACATTACCCAAAATTCGAAAACTCGCTACGCTCAAACAGACGAATTTTGGGCAATAACGCATCTTTGGCAATCCTAAGGGCAACTAAGGCTCCTGTAGATGACAACCAATTCCGGCAATTGTGACAGCGGAGCCTTTTGGCACCTTAATCGGAAAACTATGCTTTCACACAAAGGATAAAATAGAATGAGTATAAGAAAGAAATTAATCGGCGATAAAGCCTTTTATTTAATGGTGCTGTCTGTGGCAGTGCCGATTATGATTCAAAACGGTATTACTAATTTTGTCGGTCTGCTGGATAATATCATGGTAGGGCGAATCGGAACGGAGCAGATGTCCGGTATAGCCATCGTCAATCAGATATTGCTGGTGTACAATCTGGCAATCTTTGGTGCCATATCAGGCGCCGGTATTTTCGGAGCGCAGTTTTTTGGTTGTAAGGATAATAAGGGTGTACAGCATACCTTTCGCTTCAAAGTGTATATCTGCCTTGCAATCACTCTAATCGGTATGTTAATACTGGGACTGTGGGGAGAGGAATTAATTCTGCTGTACCTACACGGGGAAGGCAATGAGGTTGCCCTACAGGCAGCGCTTCATTACGGAAAGCAATACCTGTGGGTTATGATGATAGGTCTGTTACCCTTTGGCGTAGAGCAGATTTACACAAGTACTTTGCGAGAATGCGGAGAGACCATGCTGCCCATGAAGGCCGGTATTATTGCGGTATTTGTGAATCTGGTTTTCAATTATCTGCTGATATTCGGTAAATTCGGATTCCCGGAATTGGGAGTAATCGGTGCAGGTATTGCCACGGTTATTTCGCGTTATGTGCAGGCAGCGATTGTAGTGATCTGGACTCATAGACACAGTGTGGAGATGCCTTTCATTGTGGGAGCATATCGGAGCTTCGCAATCCCTTCACAGCTGACGACCAATATGATTGTCAAAGGCACTCCGCTAATGATTAATGAAATATTATGGTCTGCCGGCATGGCAACCCTTATGCAGTGTTATTCTATACGAGGTCTGGATACGGTGGCAGCACTTAATATTTCTTCCACCATATCCAATTTGTTCAATGTTGTATTTATTGCACTGGGAAGTGCTATTTCCATTATTATAGGTCAGCTGCTCGGGGCAGGACAAATGGAGGAGGCCAAGGATACGGATACCAAGCTTATTGCCTTTTCAGTAGGCTCCTGTGTGTTAATCGGTCTGGTGTTGATTATCATAGCGCCATTGTTCCCGATGCTTTATAATACCACGGATCAGGTGAAGGAGCTGGCAGCATGGTTTTTGCGTATCGCAGCGCTTTGCATGCCGTTGGCTGCATTTACCCACGCATCCTATTTTACGCTTCGTTCCGGCGGCAAGACGATTATTACGTTCCTGTTTGACAGTGTATTTTTGTGGGGTATTTGTGTACCGGTGGCCTTTGTATTGAGCCGTTATACGGATATGCACATTATACCGCTGTATCTGTGCTGCCAGATGCTGGAGATTATTAAATGTATCATTGGCTTTATTCTGGTGAAAAAGGGTGTATGGATTCAAAACATTATTGCATCAAAATAGAGGTAAATTATTGCTTTCCGGTTGTCCTAGCACACGTCGTTGGGACTGGGATTGCCGGTAATGAAATCCATAGCATTTTGTAAGGAAGTCTGGGCTATGGCGGCTAAGGCTTCCTTTGTGAAAAATCCCTGATGTGATGTAATCATCACATTGGGGAAGGACAGCAATCTGGCTGTAGTAGAATGCTCCAGAATCTCGTCAGAGCGATCCTCAAATACATTCTGTGTTTCTTCTTCATACACATCCAGTCCCACACCTGCAAATTTGTGCATGCGGATTCCTTCAATCAAATCCTTTGTTTTTACCAGAGCACCACGAGACGTGTTAACCAGAATCACACCGTCCTTCATCTGCTTGATAGTATCAATGTTAATCATGTGGTGAGTGGAATCCATTAATGGGCAGTGCAGAGAAATCAAATCACTATCTGATAACAAATCTTCTAATGACACATATGTCACAAAACTTCTAAGTTCAGGATTTTCATAAACATCATATGCAATTACCTTCATGCCGAAGCCGTGGCAGATTCGACACATGGCAGCGCCGATTTTGCCGGTTCCGATAATGCCGGCAGTCTTCTGATAGAAATTGGAGCCCATGAGGCCTGCCAGACTGAAGTCGTTTTCACGCACCTTGTTATATGCCTTGTAAAGGCGGCGATTGCAGGCAAGAGCCAATGCCATGGCATGCTCGGCAACTGCCTCAGGAGAGTAACCGGGAACGCGCATGACACGAATGTCATATTCTTTCGCCTTTTCTAAGTCCACATTGTTAAATCCGGCACAACGCATCAATATCAGCTTGATACCCTTACTGTGCAGAATGGTAAGTGTATCGGCACCCACATCGGAGCTTACGAAACCGCAGACTGCATCGAAGCCTTCAGCCAAAGCAGCCGTGCGTGGGTCCAGGTCGGATTTAATATATTCGATTTCCGTGTCAGGGAAAAGCTTTTTGGTTTCGTCAAAGGATTCCTTGTCATAGCTTTTGGTGTCGTAAAAAAGAATTCTCATACAGTTAATCTCCTTATTTTTGTGATATGCTGTCGGGAGGCATGGGAGCCATCATCTACAATTGTCAGAATGGTTTGCGGTTGCGGAGCCATCTGCCTCGGCAATATTATATAAATATATTTTAATTCTTTGATTACAGGATGACAACAATTTTTATATTAATCCTATTATTCCTTAGAAAGGATGATGTCATTCTCGGATGAAAAAGAAATATTATCGGAAAATGTTATTTATGAAACATTATATTCGCAAAGTCGTTTTTATTAATAGTAGGATACCAAGGTATATATATCAGGTATATTTACCTTAGTAAACACAAAGTGCGTGAAAAGAGATTACATGAAGCGGAGGGAGTGCTATGGGAAAGAAGATATGGGGCATGATACTTTTTTTAATGCTGACAGGTACAATGGTTGCCTGTGGTTACGAAGGAAAGGACAGAATTCATGAGGAGAAACAGGTTTTATCTGTTGAAACCATGGAGAAACAGGAGTTGTCTGTTGAAAATACGAAGGAGAATACGGAGGACTTTGGTAAAACAGCTGAAGCGGCAATTCCCCGCATGGTCAGAATCGATGGCGAGATATATTATGACACCGGTGTCATAAGTAATGAGTTGAGATGCGGAGTGATGGACGGAGAGATTATTTCGCATGTAGCTACGCATGAGACCCCGACAGAGGATGAGCAGTCTAATTTCGGTGATGGCTTCGGTTATCAGCGTTGCGGACATGGAGTGATTCATATTAATATTGATGGTGAGTGGTGTATTTTTCAATCCGGTGAAGCCTATCGGCTTACGGTTACAAACGGTAATAGCGGTGAAATGATAGAAATGGAGCGTAGTCCTGAATTTTGGAGTATTATTGAAAAATATAATGCATTGAGTGTGGGTGAGGATGAAAATCAGACGCCTCGCGTCGGATATCAGTATTGTCTGCGATTGTATGACCGAGAAGATAATTTACTGAGTACGGTGACACCGACCGGACAGATAGTAAATGTAGACGGTGTATATTATAGGGATAGTGGATATGGAACCGTGAATGAGTTGTTTTTGATTCTGGATTCGCTGTTTTCGGAGGAGCTTCCGGAGGCAAGTATTTCCCAAGTGGCAGCAGATGAGGTGGATATGACGGATGGCGTGTCGATGTATGTGACCTACGCTACGGACAAAGGCGCCAATCTGGTGTTTTACAATTACAGTGACAAGGATATGCAGTTTGGAGACGACTATGAATTGCATATGCGAAGAGGAGATGAGTGGTACAAGGTAGATTATGTGATTGACAATTGGGCCTTTCATGATATTGCATATATGATGCCGCAGAATGAACCCATAAGCTGGAGTGTAAAATGGACTTATTTTCATGGTACACTTGCACCCGGGCAGTATCGCATCGTAAAAGAAGTAATAGATTACAGAGCTCCGGGTGATTATACCAAATACAAGCTGGGAGCGGAATTTGTGGTAGAATAAATTGGGCGGATATTGAATAAAGGGTTGAGAACCATGCATAGAAAAGAGGGTGTTGCAATTTTGCAACACCCTCTTATGACGGAGAGCATGGGATTCGAACCCACGGTGCCTTGCGGCACACGGCTTTTCGAGAGCCGCACCTTAAACCACTCGGACAACTCTCCGAACCTGCGACTTCTCTATTTTAGCGGAAAAAATAGTTGTTTGCAACCCTATTATATTTTTATCGGTATAATTTTGTCCATTTTCTGTAATGAAAAAGTTGTAGTAACTTTCAAGATAGGGTAAAATGTATTATAATAATAGATATGAAACAAAAGCAGCCTATGAGGCGGCAGAATGGAGGAACATATGAAGAGAATCGGTATGTTAACAAGCGGTGGAGATTGTCAGGCATTAAATGCAGCAATGCGTGGTGTTGTTAAGACACTGGTAGGCAGTAATGAAGATGTTGAAATCTATGGATTTATCGACGGATACAAGGGTTTGATTTACGGCGATTTCAGAATGCTGACAGGCAATGATTTTTCGGGTATTCTCACTAAAGGCGGCACTATTCTGGGTACCTCCCGTACACCCTTCAAGACCATTCAGGAGCCGGATGAAAACGGTCTGAATAAGGTTGAGGAGATGAAGCAGAATTATTACAAGCTGAAATTAGACTGTCTTGTGATTCTGGGTGGCAACGGAACTCATAAAACCGCCAATCTGCTGCGTCAGGAGGGCTTGAATGTAGTTACTCTTCCGAAGACGATTGACAATGATCTCTGGGGCACGGATATGACATTCGGTTTCCAGAGTGCGGTAAATATTGCAACAGATGCGATTGACTGTATTCATACAACTGCAGCTTCTCACGGAAGAGTATTTATCGTAGAGGTAATGGGTCATAAGGTTGGCTGGCTGACCTTAAATGCAGGTATGGCAAGTGGTGCGGATATCATCCTGATTCCTGAGATTCCTTATGATATTGACAAGGTAGTTGATAAGATTGAAGAGAGAGATAAGAACGGCAGCCGTTTTACCATTATTGCAGTAGCTGAGGGTGCTATTTCCAAGAAGGATGCCAAGCTTTCCAAGAAAGAGTACAAGGAGAAATTAAAGAAAAATCCGTACCCCTCCGTATCCTATGAAATTGCAGCCATGATTCAGGAAAAGACCGGAAGAGAAGTGCGTGTAACCGTGCCCGGACATATGCAGCGTGGCGGCAGTCCTTGTCCGTATGACCGTGTATTTGCGAGCAGACTGGGTTCTGAAGCCGGTAAGCTGATTTTAGACAATCAGTATGGTTTCATGGTAGGCTATAAGAATCGTGAGGTTGTAAAGGTTCCGTTGGAGGATGTTGCAGGTAAGCTGAAAATGATTTCACCGGATGCTTCAATTGTGCAGGAGGCAAAGCTGCTTGGTATCTGCTTTGGTGACTAAAATTGGAATAGAAAAGGAAGAGTAAATTATGTCGTATACAGCGCTATACCGAAAGTTTCGCCCGGATTCCTTTGCGGATGTAAAGGGTCAGGAACATATTGTGACAACCTTGAAGAATCAGCTGAAGGCGAATCGAATCGGACATGCGTATCTTTTTACCGGTACTCGAGGAACCGGTAAGACCACGGTGGCAAAAATTTTTGCCAAAACAGTAAATTGTGAAAATCCTACAGAGGACGGCCCCTGCGGTGAATGCAGAATATGTAAGGCGATTGCTGCAGGAGCCAGCATGAATGTAATTGAAATTGATGCGGCCTCCAACAATGGTGTCGATAACATCAGAGAAATAGTGGATGAGGTGTCCTATTCTCCTGCGGAAGGAAAATACAAGGTGTATATCATTGATGAGGTGCATATGCTTTCCATCGGTGCGTTTAATGCTCTTTTGAAGACCTTGGAAGAGCCGCCTTCCTATGTGATTTTCATATTGGCCACAACAGAGGTGCACAAGCTTCCCATTACGATTTTGTCACGATGTCAGAGATATGATTTTAAAAGGATTTCCATTGACACTATTACAGGCCGTATGCAGGATTTGATTGCGGCAGAGGGTGTGCAGGTAGAAGACAAGGCGTTGCGTTACATTGCCAAGACTGCCGACGGATCTATGCGAGATGCCCTTAGCTTGCTGGATCAGTGCATTGCTTTTCATTTGGGAAAGGAATTGACATACGATAAAGTGTTGGATGTGCTGGGGGCAGTGGATACAGAGGTGTTCAGTCGCCTGTTGCGCCATGTGTTGGAGCGCAATGTACTTGCCTGCATCGAGCTTCTGGAGGAAATCGTGATGCAGGGACGTGAGCTGACACAGTTTGTGACGGATTTTACATGGTATCTGCGCAATTTACTGCTGGTACAGTCCTCGGACAATCTGGAAGATGTAATAGATATGTCTTCTGACAATCTGGCAAGATTGAAGGAAGAGGCACAGATGATAGAAATGGATCAGATAGTTCGGTATATCCGCATCTTTTCCGAATTGTCGGGTCAGATCCGCTATGCGGCGCAGAAGCGTATTATGGTAGAAATCGCCCTGATAAAGTTATGTAAACCTGAAATGGAGAGTAATCAGGAAGCTATTTTGGACAGAATACGTCAGGTTGAGGATAAGGTGGAGAATGGTGTGGTGGTAACCGCATCGGCAGGAGGCACAGCTGAAGCGGCAGTGCAACCCGGTGTTGTGCGCAAGCCGAAGCCGGAGCTTCCGAAGGCGATTCCTGAGGATGTGAAGGAAATTGTGCAGAAATGGCCCTCTATCGTAGGGAATGCAGAGAATCCCATGAAGATGTATTTGAAGTCGGCGCATCTCAGTCTGGGAGGAGATAACCGTCTTATGGTAGTGCTGGAGGACGGAATTTCTTCTGATTATTTCACCCAGCATTCTCAAAATAAGGAGCAGCTGGAGCTTTTATTATCTGATTTTGCAGGCAAACAGATTGAAGTGAACATTCAGACCGTGAATAATCAGAGAGAGTTTGATGATTCCTATGTAGACCTTACGAAAATGATTCATATGGACATTGACGAAGAAGACTAGGCGACTAAAATATTCTTGCGACGTGATAATACTTAAAGTATAATATTCCAAGAGGGCTGAGGAAAAGCAGCCTGTGGAAATAATTTTTGGAGGACAGAAAAATGGCAAAGCGTGGAGGTTTTCCCGGTGGCGGTATGCCCGGCAATATGAGTAATCTGATGAAGCAGGCACAGAGAATGCAGCGTCAGATGGAGGAAGGGCAGAAGGAACTGGAAACCAAAGAGTTTACAGGTAAGGCCGGTGGTGGTGCAGTAGAAGTGAGTGTAAACGGTAAAAAAGAAATTATTGGTATTAAGTTGGCAGAGGAGATTGTAGACCCGGAAGATATTGAGACCTTACAGGATGCAATTATGGCAGCAGCCAATGAGGCTTTTCGTCAGGCAGATGAAGCAAGTGCTGCATTGATGGGCAAGATGACAGGCGGACTCGGAGGAGGCTTTCCGTTCTAATGGAAATGTACAGCGGACATATTAATAAGTTAATAGAGGAACTGGCAGCTTTGCCGGGCATCGGTAGCAAGTCGGCACAAAGGTTGGCTTTTCATCTGATTAATATGCCACAGGATAAAGTGAATCGTCTGGCAAATGTAATGATGGAGGCCAAGGCTAACGTGCGCTACTGCAAGGAGTGCTATACGTTGACGGATAAAGAAACCTGTCCGGTATGCACCAACCATAATCGTAACCACAAGCTGATTATGGTGGTGGAGAATTCCAGAGATTTGGCTGCGTATGAAAAGACCGGCAAGTATGAAGGTGTCTACCATGTGTTGCATGGAGCGATATCCCCGATGCTGGGTATCGGTCCGGGAGATATTAAATTGAAAGAGCTGATGGAGCGTTTACAGGGAGAGGTGGAGGAAGTAATTATTGCTACCAATTCCAGTCTGGAAGGTGAGACCACGGCTATGTATATCAGTAAGCTGATTAAGCCTACAGGCATCAAGGTTACCAGAATCGCAAGCGGTGTGCCGGTGGGCGGTGATTTAGAGTATATTGATGAAGTGACACTTCTGAGAGCATTGGAAGGCAGAATTGAAATCTAATAAGGAGAAAGGAATAAAGGTTATGGCGGTAGAAAAAAGTTTATTTGGAAAAGGTGTGCAGGGACAGGATGTTTATTTGTACACATTAAGTAACAGCAAGGGAATGAAGGTGACGGTAAGTACCATGGGTGGTATTATTGTCAATGTATTTGTGCCTGATAAGTCCGGTAATGTGGCTGACGTAGTGCTGGGTTATGATAAGGCAGAAGATTATTATGAGAATCCTTGCTTTTTCGGAGCAATTATCGGTCCCAGCGCGAATCGTATTGACGGAGCAACGTTTGCGTTGGATGGTGTAACCTACCAGCTGGATGTGAATGACAATACCAATAACTTACATAGTCACAGAGAAAAAGGATATCACATGTTAGTGTGGGATGCTGTTGCAGGTGACAATAGCGTAACACTTACCTTGGAAGATCCTGATGGAAGCATGGGATTCCCCGGTAACAAGAAAACAGAGGTTACATATTCTTTAAGCGAAAATAATGAATTGAAGATAGCTTATCGTTCTAATAGTGACAAGAAAACCATATTGAATCTTACCAATCATACTTATTTTAATTTGGATGGTCATGACAGTGGTTCTATTGAAGCACATGAAATGTGGATGAAGGCAGCTTGCTATACTCCTGTTGTGGCAGGCGCAATTCCTACCGGCGAGATTGCAACAGTAACCGGAACCCCCATGGATTTTACCACAAGCAAGACCGTGGGCGCAGAAATCGATATGGCTTTTGAACAATTAGAATTGACAGGTGGCTATGATCACAACTGGGTAATTGACGGTTGGAACGGTGAATTACAGCATTTTGCTACAGTAAAGGGCCCTCGTAGCGGTAGAGTAATGAAGGCATATACCACACTTCCGGGTGTTCAATTCTATGCAGGTAACTATATCGAGCTGCACAAGGGTAAGACTGGTGTGAATTACGATAAGCGCCACGGCTTATGTCTGGAAACACAGTACTATCCGGATAGCATTCACCATGAGAATTTCCCTTCCTGCGTATTTGGTGGAGAAAACGGTGAATACACATCTGTTACAGTATATGCTTTTGAGTAAAGAAATGAAGAAATAGAAATATGGTAGCGTTCCTTGCATATTTGTTTGCAGGGAGCGATGTGGGCGCAGAAATGTGGACATGCAAAGAATGTCGAACATTTCTGCGTTTGCTACGACAAAGAATGCTAAAATACCTCGCGTGCCGATGCTATATTGATAGAAACGGTATGGGAGGTGCTTTTATATGGAATTACCAAAAAATATAACACAAATCGGAGAATCGGACAGAAACTGTAAAATTTATGTGGAAGACTATGTTGTTTCTTATATTAAGCAGATAAATCAGCTTGCAGTAAATAAGGAAATGGCTGTTGCTTTGTATGGCGCTCGCAAGACGGAAGGAATGATTACATATTTATTCATATACGGTGGTGCTAAACTTGATTTTCTGCAAAGAGAAGTACGACATTTATCGCAGGCGCAGTGTCAGGAGACAGAAAGAATTCGACAGAAATATTTTCCGGAAAATGAATTTCTGGGATATTGCCTGCTAACGGGAGAAATGGTCGAAGGCTTTCATATATGCGAGCAGGGAATCTGCCGATATGTCGCAGGCTATGCACAATTTTATGAAAAAAATGACAGTATGCTTGCTTATATGTTGGATGTACGCGAGGAGGCCCCCCAACCTGAGGTGGTTGATAGGGAAAAATATGATATGGTCAAAAGGCGTCAGGAGGAGCGACGTGAAGAGCCTGAGCTACAGGCTGCCAATCGGGAAGAAAGGCGTCTAACGGTAATGAGGTCAACCGCCTCCCACAAAATGCGTGGAATGCGAGTGGCGACCTTGGCGGTTTTCGGTGTGTTGTGTCTCGCAGCGCTGTCCACGTTGGGTGACGGACAAGTGTCAAAGGATTGGCAGGATGCGGCCAGGCAAGCCATGAGCAGTCTTACAGAGCAGAAAATACCGGATGCGGAGGAGTCTTTAATTCAGAATGCGCAGGCTAATACTTTGGTTGCGGAGGAAAAGCTTACGGAGGCATTACAGGAGGAGAATGCGGTAGCTACAACAGGGGTTGAACAGATGGTAACAACGGAGACAGTGGTGCTACCGGAACCCTCTGCTGAGCCGACGACTGCGACACCAAGCCCTGCTCCTGAAGCAACGCCGACACCCAGTCCGGAAGCGACACCTACACCAGAGGAGACGATGACACCTGCACCCACCCCGGCTCCAACAGCGGAACCGGTAGCTTATATTATTCGGGAAGGAGATACTTTAATAGGAATCTGTATCAGTACTTACGGAAGTGATGCGCGATTAGCAGAGATATGTTCGCTCAATCAGATTTCAGATGCGGATGATATTAAGGTGGACCAGAAAATTTTATTACCCTAATAATAGAAGAGTGTGGTATACTATCAATATGCATAATTTTTAATGAAAGTCGCATTCTTCTACAAGACATAAGAGGTATTCTATGGCAGATATCAAGAATTATCTGAAAGAAAAAGAGAAAAGAGAACAGAATCAAAGTACATATAAGGACAAAATCCGTAAACATAAACTGACCACGGTATATCGAGTTTTATTAGTGTTGATTGCTTTGGGGGCAGTTGCTGCACTCATCATGCTTCAATATAAACGTCATATTTATACCGAATACGACATTGTGTCATCAGTTAGCCGTGATGTATCTGCGGAAGCTGTAGATTTGAGATTGCAGGATGCGATTCTAACCTATAGCAAGGATGGTGCCCATTGTACCAACAGTAAGGGCGAGGTGTTGTGGAATCAGACTTATGAGATTCAGGATATCAGACTTGAGACCTGTCGGGATGTGGTGGCAATCGGCAATTATAACGGTCGAGAAATCTATGTTCAAAGCGCGGAGAAGCAGTTGGGTACGATTAATACAACAATGCCGATTCGTAACCTGACTGTCTCGGCAATGGGAACAGTGACCGCGGTGTTGGCAGATACTGATGTTGCATGGATTAATACCTACAATGCAGAGGGTGAGAACATTTTTACGGGACAAGCACATATGCATGACAGCGGCTATCCGGCGGCCATTAGCTTATCGCCGAATGGTGAGCTTTTGATGGTGAGTTATGTGTATGTTGATGCGGGGATTTTGAAATCAGATGTTGCTTTTTACAATTTAGGTGTGGTAGGAGACAATTATAGTGATCACTTTGTAAGTGTATATTCTTATTCCGACATGCTTGTACCGGAGGTGCAGTTTATCAATGATAGTACTGCTTTCGCTGTAGGTGATAGCCGGATTATGATATATACTGGAGCACAGAAGCCGGTTGAGGCGGCACAGTATAATCAAAAGGAAGAAATACAATCTATATTTTACAGTGACCAATACATAGGTGTGGTATTTATTTCTGAGAAGGAGGATTCAAGATACCGGCTGGATGTATATAATGCGGATGCTGAGAGAGTGGGAAGCTATTACTTTAATATAGAATATACGGACATCTTTTTCGGACAAAATGATTTTACCGTATATAATGAAACGGAATGTATGATTATGAACTTTGAAGGAGTAGAAAAGTATAACGGATATTTTTCCAAAGCGGTGAATTTGATGATTCCTACCGGAAGTGCGTATAAATACATTTTAGTGACAGATAATTCGATAGATACTATTCAGTTAAAATAAATAATACAAAGGAGCATATCTAAGTATATTTTTATAATGAGATTTCAGTAGGAGAAAATACAAATGAATTTAAACTTGTTGTTGATTATTGTATTTATTGTAATGGTGTGCGGTATGGTGGACGGTTACAAGAAAGGGATGGTACGAGAAATTATTTCCTTTATATCTCTTGTCATCACTTGTGTTGTTGTAATACTGCTGGGAAATGCACTGAATAGCTACTTGGATGGTGAGATTATTAATGTTATTGTCATGGTACTGTTGTTGTGTGTAATCGGTATTGTTCGTCATCTGCTGGGAGTTGTGTTCTTTTCGGCAAAAGTAATATCTAAGCTGCCGATAGTACACTGGGTGGATAAGCTGTTAGGTATTGTGGTAGGCATTTTAGAAACGGTTTTAATTGTTTGGACAATGTATACGTTTGTGATGCTGATGGATTTTGGGGTGATAGGACAATACATACTTGATTATACTGAGCAAAGCAGTGTTTTAACGTGGTTATTCCAAAATAACTATCTGGCGTATTTGGTAGAGCAAATCAGTTCTCAAATTTCTTTTTTACCTTTATAAGACCTGTAGAGGGTATTGCAAAATAGTAGTTTGCAATACCCTTATTTGTGCGCAAATTTAAGTACTTCATTTGTCTGCAAATTTAAATATTTCATTTATGCGCCAATTCAAACTTTTCATTTGTCTGCAAATTCAAAAATGACATTGACAAATAAAAATATCTGATGCTATAATAAAATTCCACCGCGTAAAATGAGAAATCATGAGCGCTGGAGAAAAGTTTGAAAAAACTTAGAAAAAGCTGTTGACAGTGGAAAACGCCTGTGATAATATAACAGAGTTGCCGCTGAAAAGCAGACAGCATAGAACCTTGACAAATAAACAGTAATGCAACCCTGAAGATTCCAAAAAGGAAGCGAAAGCTTCCAAAAGAATTTCAGAGAAC
>SVFK01000002.1 GCA_015056915.1 Lachnospiraceae bacterium | reverse complement strand
AACTCCGGGATAACCAAATACCGTTTCTACACCTTCTGCCTCTAAACATTTAATGATGGCATCTGCTCCAATCATATCTTACTCCTCCTAATGTATCATTCTTTTGGCCAGCTTCACTGCATCTGCTGCATCCTTCGCATAACCGTCTGCGCCGATTTCAGCCGCGTATTCCTCAGTTATAACCGCTCCGCCTATCATAATCTTGGCTTCCACACCTGCCGCCTTTGCTGCCGTAACGACTTCCTTCATACGCTGCATGGTGGTGGTCATCAATGCGGACAAAGCAATAAACTTGGCATGATGCTCCTTTGCCGCTGCGATAATAGCCTCCGTTGCCACATCTTTTCCTAAATCAATCACTTGGAAACCATGATTCTTCAACATCAGTGCTACCAGATTCTTGCCAATATCATGAATATCGCCCTCTACCGTAGCAATGATTACGGTAGGCATATCCGCACTGTCTGCATTCCTTTGCAAAAGCGGCTCCAATAATTCAATAGACTTCTTCATTGCCTCTGCACTTGCAATTAACTGAGGCAGGAAATATTTCCCTTTATCAAATAAATCACCCACGGTATTGATTGCCGGCAACAATATTTCATTTAATAATGCCGTCGGCTCCTCGCCACTGTCTAGTGCCTCCTGCGTAATGCGCACAATACCGTTTCGGTTACCTTTGAGTACCGCATTATATAGGTTGACTCGGACTGCGCTCTCTTTAGCTGCTATATCATCCTTATTCACAGCCTCTGAGGGCTGAGAAAGCTTACCCTCATTCAGCTCCCGACGTTCCTTTATACCATTTGCATATTCTATGTATCTGATATCCGCCTCATCCTTTGCCAGAAGCATATCCGTGGCAAATGCACAGCTGACTAACAGCTCCTGTGACGGATTTGCAATAGCCATGGTAAGTCCTTCCCGTATTGCCAATGTCAAAAAGGTAGTATTTACAAAGCTTCTTTCCGGCATTCCAAAGGAAATATTGGACAAACCGCATATAGTAGCCAGTCCTCTTTCTTTGCAGAAGGAAATGGTTTCCAGCGTTTCCAGTGCCGCCATTTTATTGGCTCCTACCGTGGTCACCAGACCATCCACCACAATATCCTCCTTGCACATACCAAGAGACATAGCCTTATCATATATGGTATTGATTATCTGCTTCTTTTCTGCCAGATTCTCCGGCAATCCCTTATCGGATAAGGGCAACAGGATAAACATAGCTCCATATTTTGCTGCAAGGGGTAATAATTTATTTAATTTCTCCGTTTCCAGAGAAATAGAATTAATCAATGCTCTGCCGGGATAATGACGAAGAGCCGCCTCTATTACCTCCACATAACTGGAGTCGATTGACAGGGGCAGATTGGTGACACCACTGATTTCCTCCAGAGCCCGAAGCATCATTGCTTTCTCGTCAATGCCGCTCATGCCCATGTTGACATCAAGCACCTGGGCACCGCCGGCCTCCTGCTCCTCTGCAAATTGCAGCACCTTTTCCAGACTGCCTTCTCGCAGTTGTGCCTGCAACAGCTTCTTGCCGGTAGGATTAATACGCTCGCCCACAATAATAAAATTACCGTCAAGTCCAAACTCCAAGGTCATACGCTCTGAGGTCAGATATCGGATCCCCTCCGGGCGTCTGGGTGTTTTGGAGGTAACAACTTTGCCAAGGCTACGATATATCGCTTCTATGTACTCAGGTGAGGTGCCGCAACAGCCACCCAGAATAGTAGCTCCCGCCGCTGTCAAAAGTTTCATTTCCTCTGCAAACTCTAATGCCTGCATACTATAACAGGTATTGCCGTCCCCATCTACAAAGGGAAGCCCTGCGTTCGGCTTGGCAATAATAGGAATCGTTGTTACCCCGGCCATATCCGACACAATCTGCCACATACCCGCAGGTCCTGTAGAACAGTTGACACCTACCGCACAGGCACCGAGACTCTCTGCCACAATAGCTGCTGTTTTGGCATCTGTTCCGTATAAGGTTCTTCCATCCTTTTCAAAGGTCAGAGTAACCATAACCGGCAATTCGCAGACTTCCTTCGCCGCAATCAACGCCGCTCTGGTCTCTGCAAGACTCATCATGGTCTCTACCACCAGAAGGTCTACGCCGGCCTCAACCAGACACATGATTTGTTCCTTATAGATGGTAATCAATTCCTCCAATTCCATAGAACCCATAGGCTTCAACTGTTCACCGGTCATGGTCAGATCGCCTGCTACCAACACTTTCCTGTTAACAGCACTTGCCGCAGCCTCCTTGGTAATTGCTACCAATTCCTGTATCATGGAACGCATTTTGTCTTCCATATGATATTCTGACAGCTTAACGCGATTGGATGTAAATGTAGGGGCATACAAAATATCAGTGCCTGCCTTCACATATTCCTTTTGCAGGGAAAGCATCACGTCCTTATGCTCCAATATCCAGCTTTCCGGGCATACACCGGAGGGCATACCTGCCTTAACCAGATTGGACCCTGTAGCTCCATCCAAATACACTATTTGTTTATCTAAAAAAACTCTGAATTCGTCTTTGGTCATATATAGTAACTCCTATTTATCTCATTCTATCTATAATACCACAAGCAGGTTTTAGTCGTAAAGAGGACGAATTAACTTATTTTTGTTAGGATTTAATATATCTATTTGTTACATTGCGATAATAGTTGATAAAATATACAAAATATGATAAATTTTTAATGTCACATTTAATATTTTGGAGGACATAAAAGTGAAATCAAAAATACTTGCATTGTCTTTGGGACTACTCTCAGTTCTGTCATTTACAGCCTGTGGTGCGGACCCCGAAGCAGCAAAATTCAAGACAGAAATTGATCATTTCTGTACTTCTATATCTGAAATAGATACTGCAATTAATAATCTGGATGCAGATTCTGAAGCAGCCATTGAAGAGCTGTTAATTTATCTGGATAAGCTGGATAGCGATTTTCAGGGATTTGCAGAATTGGATTTCCCGGAGGAATTTGATTATTTAGAGTCCCTTGCCGATGAATCAAGCGCATACATGACAGAAGCTGTAAAAAGCTACCATGAGGCATATGGCAACAATTCATATAACGAATACACTGCCGAATACGCCAAAGAAAATTATTCCAGAGCCTATAAACGTGTCCAGGTTATCATCACCTTCCTACACGGCGAAGAGCCCGAGGATGTGGATTTGACTGTTACTACAGACGCGGATGATACTACCGCTTCCGAAGCGGTTCAATAATGTAAAAAGAATACACATTTCCAAGAACACACAAAAATGTCTGCTAACCCAAACAGGAAAGCAGACATTTTAATTGCTTTAAATAATATACAATATAGCAAAACCTATTGTAATCAATTATTTCAGAATGGTAATGTTACCAATCAGAGGCAGAGGCTTCTCTTCTTCCTTAACTGCAGAAACGATACCCATGATAGCAAATACTGTCAATACAACACTTGCAATACATGCAACGATACCGATAATCGGAATAGCAGATAAAATGTTCAAAATAATCTGTCCGATTGCCAGAACAAGGCCCTGATTCAAGTGGAATTTTGCACCCTCTTTGTCACCTGCAAGGAATGCAATCAACCAAAAGATAATACCAATGTACGCCAAAACACCTGTTACTTTCTTACTCATAATGTCCTCCTTTTTCTGCCCTTATAGGGCAATGAATCTATGCTTTTGTTAAATCATAATGATTCCAAAGCCAAACTTTAAAATATTTTTGAGTATGAAATTCAATGCTAATACTACTAAAGCACCATATAAATAGCCTTCGCGGAATCTCATTCCTCTTTTCAAGATGTGTAATCTGCTTAATGTATGTGAAATCATAAAGCATACATACAGCACCACACCATACATTACCAACGGATGATACCATAAGGATTGTAATAATCTGCCGTGAAGTAATTGAATCACTGCTCTGGTTCCGCCACAGCCCGGACAATATACCCCGAAAAATTCATAGATAATACAGGGACGTTCCGGCATATTGGGAAGAATAAAGCGCAAAAATATCCAAGCACCCACAACAGCCATCAACAATGCAATCCAACCTATGATATAAAGCTCATCCTCTAAACTTTTATCCTTCTTTATCATCTTAGTAGTAGCTATAGGTCATCTCTTCCAGTTCTGCAAGCGCAGCAACACCAATCACTGCTAAAATAATAACAACAATGGCGATAACAATAGCAACGATGGAGCAGATAAGACCTGCAGTTGCCAGTCCGGTCTTGCCCTGCTTCTTGGACAATACGGAGCATACAATACCACCGATAGCCAAAAGAATACCAATCCAAGAACCACAGCAACCAAATACAATGGAAATAATACCAAGCACAAGGCTCACGATTGCAAGCGCATTGGTCTGCTTCGGCTGTTCAACAACTGCCTGTACAGGTGTTACATTTGCAGTATAATCCTGATAATTGTCTGTAGTCTGAACACTTTCATTGGTAGTGTTCTGTTCATTCTGAAAATTCTGTCCGTCCATTTTATTTACTCTCCTTTTTCTTAACTATTCAGGCATTTATTAAATACCCTTCATATTAATTATTCCTTCAAGGGCACGCCCTTAGCATCCGTAGTGATTTTGCCAGCAAGAATCATGATACCTTCTACCAAACCCCAAATAGCAATGCCTAATACAATAAAAGCACCAATACCAATACAGCTTAATAACAAGCCGACAATAGTAAGCACCAACTGAGTCACTGCCTTGCCGGTATATCCAAGATAAAAATTATGTACACCGTAACAGCCAAGGAAAATGCCAAACAGACCAGCTGCAAGCTTGGACTTTGCGCCCTGTGCTCCCTTTGCTGCATGTGCAACACCACAATTCAAGCAGACTGCTGCTTCGGGCGGCACCGGCTTACCACAATTATGGCAATAGTTATTTCCCTGTCCTTTTGCAACACCACACTTTACACACATAACAGCTTCATCTGTCATATATGCTTCACCACAGTTTTTACAAAAATACATCTCATCTTCCCTCCTTCGAAAAATTAATGAATTCTATTCTCTTCTAAATTCACACATATTGCATTATACAAGATTTGTAACTGCTTTTCCAGTCCTTATTACAAAATAATTAATTTTTTCTTAAATTTAATAAATATTTGACTTTTAATCCAATTCTTTTTGATTGTAGCATGCAAATATTTTCTCAACCTTTTCCTTTTGCGGCCTGGGCGTAATCAGACTTACCACCGGAACCACAATCAGACCTGCAATCATAGCAATTGCTCCTGCATTAATAGGTGATGCAATATACTTTAAGAAAATATTGGATACCGTAATTCCCACACCACAGGCAAAGCTTGCCCATACAGCAGCCTTCGTAACCCTTTTCCAATACAAGCCGTAAAGGAACGGTGCCAGGAATGCGCCTGCAAGTGCACCCCAGGAAATACCCATAAGCTGTGCAATAAAGGTAGGCGGATTAATTGCCAGTATAACAGACAATACAACAAAGATTACAAGAAAGCTTCTCATAACAAGCAGCTGCTTTTTGTCATCCATATTTTTTATAATATGACCCTTGATTACATCTAATGTCAATGTAGAACTGGAGGTCAATACCAGAGAAGACAGAGTTGACATGGATGCAGATAACACCAACATGATAATGACACCAATTAAAATGTCAGGAAGATTTTGCAGCATTGCCGGGATAATAGCATCATATACAATACCGCCGTCTGCGTTATAAATCTGAGGCGAATCAAACAATCTGCCAAAGCCTCCCAGAAAATAACAGCCGCCGGATATAATAATTGCAAAAATCGTGGAAATAATGGTTCCTGCTTTTACTGACTTCTCATCCTTGATTGCGTAAAATTTATGTATCATCTGAGGAAGCCCCCATGTACCCAAGGATGTCAATACTACTACCCCCAGCAAATTAATCGGGTCAGGACCAAAAAACGATGCAAAGGCACCCTTTTGTCCCAATGTTACCGGAATATCACTCTCCAATTCCGATAACTGGAATATTGCATTCATAAAGCCGCCTTGTCCATTCAACACAGCAACAATAACAGCGATAATGCCAAATATCATGATAATACCCTGAATCAGGTCATTGATTGCCGTTGCCATGTATCCACCTAAAATAACATATACACAGGTCAATGCCGCCATAACAATAACACAAACCGTATAAGGCACATCAAATGCCATTTCAAACAGACGGGAAAGTCCGTTATATACCGATGCTGTATAGGGAATCAGAAAAACAAACGCAATCACGGATGCTGCAATCTTTAATGTATTGCTGTCATATCTCTTGCCAAAATAATCCGGCATGGTCGCTGCATGTATATGCTTGGTCATAACGCGGGTTCTCTTTCCCAATATCAGCCACGCAAGCAAGGAACCAATCACCGCATTACCAATACCAATCCATGTGGCGGAAAGACCGTATTTATATCCAAACTGGCCTGCATATCCCACAAAAACCACCGCACTGAAATAGGAGGTGCCGTAGGCAAATGCTGTAAGCCAAGGACCCACACTACGTCCTCCCAGAACAAATCCACTTACATTTACAGCATATTTTCTGGAATAAATTCCTACACCTATCATTGTCGCAAAAAATACAATTAATAAAATAACCTTGATTATCATTTGTTTATCCTCTTCTTATCATATCTTTTCCAAAGCAGTCGGCACGCATTTTCCTCAAATATCTGCTTTTTGGCTTCTGCAGGCAGGGAACTGCCCTGTAACCATTCCACCATGGCTTTTTGGTTGGACCATGGAGAGTCCGTGGCAAATAATATCTTGTCAGTCCCATGATTCTGTATCATGCGATAAAGCTGAGTTTCCTCAATATAGGACTGCGTAAAGGCCATATCCAAATAGGCATCACTGCCGATTAGTAGCTCTTCCACTCTGTCCCATTGCTGCCAGCCGCCCATGTGTGCCAGTACCAGCTTAGGAGCCTGCGTTTCCTTTAATACCTCTGCCGCCATATCCGGCGTGCAATGTATAGGCTTAGGCAAACCAATATCAATTCCAGCATGAACTAATATAATCATGTCCAACTCAGATGCATAACTGACAATCCGCTTATATCGAATATCATCAAAAAACACACCCTGATAATCAGGATGAAGTTTGATTCCTATAAAGCCCATACGGTATAATTCCTCAAGCTGGGCTTTGTAATCGTCACTCTCAGGATGAATGCCACCAAAGGAAATTAATTGGGGCATCTTAGTCTGAGTACTATCACCATTCTCGTATGCTTCATTGATGGAATGTGCAAAGCGATTAATACCCGAAAACTGTCTGGGTGCCGTTACTACGGGCATAATCACGGAGCAGTCAATACCTGCCTGCTCCATGGACGTAAGTAACCCATTAACACAACCATTGGTTGCTGCTTTAACACCGGCAGCCTTCTCTAATTCTGCAATAGTGCCGGCCGCCATTTTATCGGGAAACACATGTGTATGAAAATCAATAATCATAACCTTATGCCTGTAATTCTTTTGCCTCAACCAGCTCTACATCCGTCTCCTTGAGAACTTCTGCCGCCTTTTCCAAATCAGAGGTTTTAATGACGATAGATGCATCATCGCTACCGGTAGAAAGCGCATACATATATTCAATATTGATATTTGACTTACAGATAACCTCCAATAATTCCTGCAGCTGTCCTACTCTGTGTGCCAAACGAATACCCAGCACATCTGTAAGCATTGCAGAAAATCCGTTCTCACGTAATGCCTTTTTACCTGCTTCCGGCTTGTCTACCAACAAACGAAGCAAACCATAGTCACTGGTATCAGCCAGACTCATGGACACGATATTTACATTTTCCTTCTTCAGAACATCCAGTACCTCCTCCAGACGTCCTTCTCTGTTCTCTATAAATACAGATAACTGCTTTAAAAACATATTGTACCCTCCTATTTCTATATTACACCAATTTACGCTTATCTATTACATGTACAGCTTTACCCATGCTGCGCTCCAAGGTCTTAGGCTCTACCAGCTTTACTTTTACGGCAAGACCGATTGCCTGCTGGATAACCGAAGCAATCTTCTTGGTCAGTTGCTCCAATTCTTTGATTTGATCGGAGAAGAATTTTTCATCCACCTCCACCTGTACCTCAAGAGTATCCAGATTATTTATACGGTCCACAATCATCAGATAATGAGGAGTCGCCTCGCCCATTTCCAAAAGTGCAGCTTCAATCTGGGACGGGAATACATTAACGCCACGAATGATTAACATATCATCGGAACGTCCTTTGAAACGGCTGATTCTCGCCAGAGTTCTGCCACACTCACAAGGACTGTAATCAATGCTTGTCAAGTCTCTGGTATTATAACGAATCAAAGGAATACCTTCCTTGGTCAAAGTGGTAAATACCAATTCACCGGTCTCACCTGCTGCAACACCCTTTCCGGTTGCGGAATCTACAATTTCCGGAAGGAAATGGTCTTCATATACATGAAGTCCTTTATGGTATTTACAGTCACATGCAACACCCGGTCCCATGATTTCGGATAATCCATATATATCATGTGCATTAATATGTAATTTATCCTCAATCTGCAGTCTCATGTTTTCTGTCCAAGGTTCTGCACCACAAATTGCACATTTTAATTTAATATTATCAATATCACCATTCTCTTCTAAGGTCTCTGCAATATGCAGCAGATAGGACGGCGTGCAGGCAATGGCAGTAACTCCAAAGTCCATCATCATGGTGGTCAGCTTCTTTGTGTTACCTGTGGACATAGGCACTACTGTAGCACCCAATTTTTCAGCACCACCATGAGCTCCCAGACCACCTGTAAACAAACCATAACCGTATGCGACCTGGATAATATCGTCTCTCTTCACACCCGCCATGGTAAATGCTCTTGCAACACATTCACTCCATATTTCAAGATCTCGTCTGGTATAGCCTACCACAGTGGCTTTTCCTGTGGTGCCGCTGGATGCATGAACACGGACAATCTCTGACTGTGGCACTGCAAACAAGCCAAAGGGATAATTATCCCGCAAATCAGCCTTTGTGGTAAACGGCAGCTTCTCAATATCTTCGATGCCACGGATGTCACCCACTTCAAGTCCCAATGCTTGCATTTTTTTACGATAAAAAGGTACATTATGATAAACGCGGTCTACGGTCTTAACCAATCTAGCACTCTGCAGGGTCATAATTTCATCCCTGCTCATACATTCCTTTGTTTCGTTCCAAATCATGCTTTATCTCCCTTCGTATCCCAGCAAAAATGCTGCTTTATTAATGTCCACTGTCTTAGGCGGTACTGTCTTCTCAATTACGTTAAGCCAAGCTTCCTTTTCAAAGTCCATATGTCTTGCAGCAAGACCCAGCACAATAACATTAAATGCTTTGGCATTGCCGAGAGCCTTTGCCTCCTCCATAGCATTCATGGAATACACCTGATACTTTTCAGAAAGCTTTTCAATAATATTGTCAGGATATTCAGCTGCACCCGTTACCACAGTGATAGGGTCAATTCTCCAGTCATTTACCACAATTACACCATGCGGCTTTAAAAAGTGAGCATAACGAAGAGCTTCAAGCTTCTCAAAGGCAATCAATACATCTGCCTGTCCTTCTTCTACGATAGGCTCGGCCACCTTTTCACCATATCTGACAAAGGTAACTACACTTCCGCCTCGCTGTGCCATTCCATGCACCTCAGACAGCTTGACATCATATCCTGCATCTACGGTGATACCACCTAAAATACGGCTGGTGAGCAGGGTTCCCTGTCCACCCACACCTACAATCATAATATTTTTCGTATCCAATGTTACTTCCTCCTCTTACTTTGCAACGGTTTCTATGGCATCAAATTTACATAAGGACTTGCACAATCCACAGCCGTTACACATAGTCGTATCAATTGCAATCGTTCCGTCTGCATTCTTAGTTAATGCAGGACATCCGGGACGTAAGCAGGCACCGCATTTCTTACATTTCTCAGGAATCGGCTTACATACGTTGGGGAAAACATTACCCTTTAACAATACACAAGGAGATTTCGTAATAATAACCGATACTTCCTCCCTTGCGGTCTCTTCCTTCACAATCTGCTCCAGACGTTGTGTATCAAAAGCATTCACTTCCGTTACATGCTTAATTCCCAATGCTTTGCACAGTTCGAAAAGATTAATAGCAGGAACAGTTTCTCCCATCAGAGTCTTGCCAGTTGCGGCATGATCCTGATGTCCGGTCATGCCGGTGGTAGAATTGTCTAAAATCATAACCGTTCCAGTACCTTGATTGTATACCATGTTCATCAGGGAATTAATACCTGTATGCATAAAGGTGGAATCTCCGATAACAGCCACCCAGTTTTTGATATAATCCTTGCCCTTGGCCTTCTCCATACCATGCAGGGTAGAAATACTTGCGCCCATACATACGGTAGTGTCAATTACATTTAAGGGAGCTACTGCACCTAAGGTGTAACAGCCAATATCGCCTGCCGCATGAATTTTCAACTTATTCAGCACAGAGAATACACTTCTGTGAGGACAGCCCGGACATAAAATAGGCGGTCTTGCAGGCACCTGTGCCGCACCTTCCTTTTGAGGCTCCTCGTTAAACAATGCACGGCGCAGCATATTGGCACTGTATTCACCTTGAATGGTAAATATTTCCTTTCCAATCGCTTCAATGCCCCAGGAACGCACCTGTTCTTCGATAACAGGCTCTAATTCTTCAAATATGTACAGTTTATCTACCTTGGAGGCAAATTCCATAATCAATTTCTTAGGTAAGGGATGAACCATACCAAGCTTTAATACGGAAGCATTAGGACAAGCCTCCTTTACATACTGATAGGGAATACCACTGGTAATAAAACCAATGGAGGTATCATTATATTCGGCCTTGTTAATAGCAAAATCACAGGCGTCCTCGGCAAGCTTCTTCATTCGCTCTTCCACGTACAGATGACGATTCTTGGCATTACCGGGCATCATAACATATTTTGCGGCATTACGCTCATATACCTTATCCTCCAGTACTGCTCTGTCACACAATGCAACAGGTCCTTGGGAATGGGAAAGTCTGGTGGTAGTACGAAGAATTACAGGAGTATCGTATTCTTCACTTAATTCAAATGCAAGCTTGGTAAATTCCTTCGCCTCTGCACTGTCGGAGGGCTCTAACACAGGAATGATGGCTGCTCTTGCCACACATCTGGTATCCTGCTCATTCTGTGAGCTGTAAAGACCCGGATCATCCGCAGCCACAAGCACCAAACCGCCATTGACACCGGCATAGGAAATGGTGTAAAGCGGGTCGCTTGCCACATTTACACCCACATGCTTCATAGATGCAAGGGCACGTACACCACTTATGGAAGCACCGATTGCCACCTCCATTGCCACTTTTTCATTCGGGGACCACTCCGCATAAATCTCAGGATATTTTACAATATTTTCACTAATTTCTGTACTGGGAGTACCCGGATATGCTGCCGACACCTTGACTCCCGCTTCATAAGCACCTCTGGCAATAGCTTCATTGCCTAACATAATTTTAACTTCTGCCACGTTTTCCACCCTTTCTTATCATGTCTTTTGTATTTACGAAACCTTACCCTTGTCTATGACATTGGGTAAATAATTTTTACACCTTGTTGTCACGCAAATCTCTAACACGCTTTGCTTTTCCTTCAAATCTCTGCAGAGTGTTAGGAGATTCTAAGCTAATCTTGGCATCCAGACCCAGAATCACGCGCAGCTTACTCTTAATCTTATTCTGAATCTGCTCCAATTCCTTATAAGCATCTGTAGCCTTTAACAATTCCACTCGGATTTCCATTTTGTCTGAATGATTCTCACGGGTTACAATAATCTCATAGTGAGGACCGATTTCCTCCACGCTTAATATAACCTCTTCAATCTGGCTGGGGAATACATTCACACCACGGATTTTCAGCATATCATCTGTACGTCCGTCCAGATTCTCCATACGACAGGTGGTACGTCCACATTTACAGGGTTCATAAATCAAACGAGTCACATCCTTGGTACGATAGCGGATTAAAGGTAAGCCTTCCTTATAAATGCAGGTGATTACCAGCTCTCCCTTCTCGCCGGGTGGAAGCACCTCGCCTGTTTTAGGGTCTATAATTTCCGGTATAAAATAATCCTCATTAATATGCATACCATCCATATATTCACACTCACCGGACACACCGGGACCCATCAGCTCACTCATACCGTAATTGGAGGTTACAAGCATATCATCACCCCAAAGCTTATGCATTTCCGCACGCATGGCTTCTGTCAACAATTCGCTTCCCACCAAACCAATCTTTACCTTCAAATCCTTCTTAGGGTCAATGCCCATCTCCATAGCCACCTCTGCAAGACGTAATGCATAGGAAGGGGTTGCCACAAGCAAAGTAGTCTCAAAATCCTGCATATACATAATCTGCTTTTCGGAATTGCCGGTAGAGGAAGGAACAATGGTTGCACCAATATTTTCCAAACCATAATGAAGTCCCAAGGCTCCGGTAAACATACCGTAACCAAAGCAAATCTGTGCCATATCCTTCTCGGTGGCGCCGCCCATACAGGCAATTCTGGACACACATTCCGACCACATCTGCAAATCTCTCTTAGTGTAGCCTACTACTGTAGGTTTGCCGGTGGTGCCGCTGGAAGCATGCACACGTACCAGTTCATCCTTCGGCACTGCAAACAGTCCGAAGGGATAATTGTCTCTCAAATCCTGTTTTGTTACAAAGGGCAGCTTTGCCAAATCCTTCAGTGTCTGAATATCCTCCGGCTTCACTCCTGCCTCTTCCATTTTCTTGCGATATGCCGGTACCTTATCCCAGTTCTGTTGTACCGTAGCTTTCAATCTGGCAAGCTGAATTTCTTCGATTTCAGCTCTGGAAAGCGTTTCTTCCTTTGACCAAATCATTTTAAGGCCTCCTATGTGTTTTTACATTTTTGTTCTCTTTAGTACTGCAAAGCATTAATTATACAAAGTATTCATATTGTAACATATTTCAACTATATATTTCCAGTAAATTGGTAAGAAAACTTGCACAAAAAGAAAGAGTATTGTTAGTGACATTTCACAACAACACTCTTATAATAGCTTTCTATATGCATCTTATCTTAATGCTTCTATTCTCTCTCTGATAATCTCTGCATTTTCATAGCCACGGGTAATTGACATTTCCAGATATTCCTCTGCCATTTCAAAATCTCCTGCCATAGCATATGCCAAGGCACCGTTTCCGTAAGCAACCGCCAGACTGGGATCTAATTCAACAGCTCTGTTAAAATAATAAATTGCCGTCTCCGGATCATTTTCTAAGACATACAAAGAACCGAGACTGGAATTCAATTCCGGATAATCAGGATTAATCTCCATAGCCTGCAGATATAATTCCATGGCCGTCTTATTGTCTCCCGACTGTCTGTATGCAATAGCAAGATTAACCACATATTCAACCCTATCCGGCTCTGATTCCACAGCTTGAATATAGTATTCAATTGCTCTGTCACACATATCCAACTCAATATGACAATGTCCCAGATAAGTATACAGCTCACCTTCCGAATACCTCTCCAGACCCTTTTCGCTCGCCTTTTCAAACTTTTCAATGGCAGAGATCAGACTGTTTTCATTGTAGTCGCGTACCGCACTCAAAAAGATAGTATCACCACTGACATTACCACAGCCACACAATGTCATTATCAGGCATAATATTACAAACACGCTTTGCATTCTCTTCTTATATCTCATTTGTTTATCTCACAGCCTCCTTTTTTAACTTTTACACCATTTCCTGACTTTTATTAGGAAGATTCATCTTATTTATTCTTATTATTTCTGTCACAAATACAATGACACAACCCATATTAATTACAAATCCTACAGCCAATAATATTTTGTTGGCTGACAGATTACACAGCAGGTCAAACAAAAGTATAACACATAGTAGGATAAACAAAACTGTCGAAATATAGGTACACACCTTTGCAATGACCTTTTTCCAGTTTTTTTCTTTTCCTATCTGCATAAGTCCCGAAAGAATTTGCATGAAGATGATTAACAAAACCAGAAATCCCGGAATCAGTATTATTAAAAGAAATTGTGCCACCATTTCTCCAATATCCGCTATTATCGATACGGAAGTCTCCACAATATATCCATAGCCTTCCACATCATCTATCTCTTCCTCTTCCTGTATACTGTCCAATACCTTACCGGTTCTGCTATCAAAGGATTGCACAGAAAAAAGACACAACACACAAGTTAGGATAACACAAACCAAGGAAATTACCAATAATTTTATATAATTCTTTTTCATAACTTACACCTCAGGTAAAAAATGCCGCAAACCCTTGAGTTTACGGCATTTCTTAAGCTTTAAATATTCTGTTAAAAGCGTTCCACCCTTAGAATTTACCTGCTTCAGCAGCTTCCTGGATAGCAACTGCAACTGCAACAGTCATACCAACCATAGGGTTGTTACCTGCACCGATAAGACCCATCATCTCTACGTGAGCGGGTACGGAAGAGGAACCTGCAAACTGTGCATCAGAGTGCATACGTCCCATGGTATCAGTCATACCGTAGGAAGCAGGACCGGCTGCCATGTTATCGGGATGAAGTGTACGTCCTGTACCACCACCGGATGCTACAGAGAAGTACTTCTTACCCTGCTCAAGGCACTCTTTCTTGTAAGTACCTGCTACAGGATGCTGGAATCTGGTAGGATTGGTAGAGTTACCGGTAATGGAAACATCTACACCTTCCTTGTGCATGATTGCAACGCCTTCGCAAACGTCATTTGCACCATAGCAGTTAACCTTTGCACGAAGTCCATCGGAATAAGACTTGCGGAATACTTCCTTAACAGTATTGGTATAAGGATCATACTCAGTCTCAACAAAGGTAAAACCGTTGATACGTGCAATAATCTGAGCTGCGTCTTTTCCAAGACCGTTCAGGATAACACGTAAGGGTTTCTGGCGAACCTTGTTAGCCTTCTCTGCAATACCGATAGCACCTTCAGCAGCTGCGAAGGACTCATGACCTGCAAGGAATGCAAAACACTCGGTCTCTTCTTCCAGAAGCATCTTACCAAGGTTACCATGTCCAAGACCTACCTTACGGGTATCAGCAACGGAACCGGGAATACAGAAAGCCTGAAGGCCTTCGCCGATTGCAGCTGCAGCATCTGCTGCTCTTCTACAATCTTTCTTAATAGCGATTGCAGCACCTACTATGTAAGCCCAGCAAGCATTTTCAAAACAGATAGGCTGGATGCCTTTAATCTGATTGTAAACATCAAGTCCAGCAGCTTTGGTAATTTCCTGTGCTTCTTCGATAGAAGCAATCCCATAGCTATTTAATACGGAATTGATTTTGTCAATTCGTCTTTCATATGATTCAAATAATGCCATTTTTGCGTCCTCCTATCTTACTCGTGTCTGGGGTCAATAATCTTAACTGCATCAGCCACGCGACCATACTGTCCCTTAGCCTTCTCCCATGCGGTGTTAGGATCATCACCCTTCTTGATGAAGTCAGTCATCTTGCCAAGGCTTACGAACTGATAACCGATAATCTGATCTTCAGCATCAAGAGCAATACCGGTAACATAACCTTCTGCCATTTCAAGATAACGAGGACCCTTCTTCAAGGTACCGTACATAGTACCAACCTGGCTTCTTAAGCCCTTTCCAAGGTCTTCCAGACCTGCACCGATAGGCAGACCATCCTCAGAAAATGCACTCTGGGTACGTCCATAAACAATCTGTAAGAACAGCTCTCTCATTGCAGTATTGATAGCATCACATACAAGGTCTGTATTTAATGCTTCCATAACGGTTCTGCCGGGTAAAATCTCTGAAGCCATAGCTGCAGAGTGAGTCATACCGGAGCATCCGATGGTCTCAACCAATGCTTCCTGAATGATACCCTCTTTAACGTTCAGTGTCAGCTTACATGCACCCTGCTGAGGAGCACACCAGCCGATACCATGGGTCAGACCGGAAATGTCTTTAACTTCTTTTGCTTTAACCCATTTTGCTTCTTCTGGGATAGGAGCACAACCGTGAGATACGCCCTGTGCTACTGGACACATTTCTTCAACTTCCTTTGAATAAATCATGTGAAATCTCCTTTCAAATCTATACTTACGATACTATTGATAAAATAATATCATAATCATCGTGTACATTTTCTCATATTTGCCCTAAAAAATCCAGTACATTTTGCGATTTTTTTATGTCTTTTGTTCCTTTTTGTATTTTATGCCAGCATCATTCTGTCGTTTGCAAATTCTCCACCGCTTGCTTCTTCAAATTTGGCCAGCAAATCACTCACCTTCAGATTCTTCTTTTCCTCTCCTGACACATCATAAATAATACGTCCTTCATGCATCATAATAAGGCGGTTCCCCAGACGGATGGCATCCTTCATATTATGAGTAACCATCAGAGCAGTCAGGTGGTTTTCCTCAATAATCTTTTCTGTCAAATCAAGCACAGTCTTGGCAGTCTTGGGGTCAAGTGCCGCGGTGTGTTCATCCAACATCAGAAGGCGTGGTTTCTTAAGTGTTGCCATGAGCAATGTCAGTGCCTGACGTTGACCCCCGGATAAAAGTCCCACCTTTGAAGTCATTCTTTCCTCCAGACCCAGACCGAGGATTTTTAATTTGTCACGATAGAATTCCTTCTCCTCTTTGGAAATGCCCCATTTCAAGCCTCTTGACGCTCCTCTTCTGTAAGCAAGCGCCAGGTTTTCCTGAATCTCCATACCTGCGGCAGTGCCCTTCATGGGGTCCTGGAACACTCGTCCGAGATATTTGGCACGAGCGTGCTCCGGCATCCTTGAAATATTAACCTCAACACTGTTTTCGTTGCCATCCTTGGTAGCAACAATATCTTCAATGGTAATTTTGCCTGCATCAATAGGATACACGCCTGCTATCATGTTAAGCATGGTGCTTTTACCTGCGCCGTTACCGCCGATAATCGTTACGAAATCACCGTCGTTTAGAGTAAGATTAATACCGTTTAATGCTTTCTTTTCATTGATGGTTCCTTTGTTAAAGGTCTTATATACATTGCTGATTTGTAACATTATGCCCTACCTCCGTCCTCAGAATATGCCTTATTCAGACGCCATTTTGACACCGCAACCGGTATACAGAGAGCCAATGCCACAAAAATTGCGGAGAAGAGCTTCATATCATTTGCATCCAGACCCAAACGAAGTACGAGGGCGCGAATTACAAAATAAACAATACTGCCTAATACAGCAGAAATCAGCTTTGCCCAGAAGCTTCTTGCACGTCCCATCAGCACGTCGCCGATTACAATGGCAGCCAGACCAATTACAATGGCACCTGTACCCATACCGATATCAGCATATTTCTGCTGTTGTGCCACCAGTGAACCGGAAAATCCTACCAGACCGTTGCTCAGAGCAAGAGCAATGATTTTGGTAATCTTGGTATTACAGCCAAGGGCTCGAATCATATCCTCGTTATTGCCTGTTGCGCGCATGGCACAGCCAAGCTCTGTACCGAAGAACCAGTACAAAAGCAATATCATAATCACTGCAACCACAATTCCTACCAATAGAGCTGACCAGCTATTGGACAAGCCTGTTGCATCACTCAGAGTCGTCATTAAGGTATCCACCTTCAGGAAAGGAGTATTACTTTTTCCCATCACGCGAAGATTGATAGACCACAATCCCAGTTGTGTCAAGATACCTGCCAAGATGGCAGGAATATCGAATACGGTATGCAGCAATCCTGTCACAAGTCCCGCCAACGCTCCTGCCAGTAACGCAATAAAGGAAGCCAATAGCGGATTACAGCCTTTTTCTACCACCAATAAAGCGCAGACACAGCCGCCCAAAGCAAAGCTGCCATCCACAGTCAAATCTGCAATATCCAGAATCTTGAAAGTGATGTATATACCTAACACCATAATTCCCCACAAAATTCCTTGAGATACAGCACCTTGAATCTGAACTAATAACGCGTTCATACAAAACCTTACCTTTCATTCTTATACAAGAAACCTTTTTTCTTCCTAATCCAGTACAGATAAATCAACGCCGAGCGCAGCTGCTGTTTCTTCATTTACAGTCAATTCACATTTTGCCGCATCCAGATATCCGATAGGCATTTCTGCCGCTGTTGCTTCACCTTTCAAAATAGATACTGCCATCTCGCCTGCAACATAGCCTAACTGATAATAGTCGATACCGTATGTAGCAAGTGCGCCTGCTTCAACCATTCCTGCCTCGCCGGCAATTACAGGAAGATTGTTGTCGGTAGCTACCATGGCTACAGTTGCCATACCTGCTGCGATAACATTATCAGTAGGAGCATAGATAGCATCAACCTTTCCAACCATAGATTCTACTACCGTCTGAATCTCATTGGAACTGGACACGGTAAATACCTCAGCCTCAAGACCTGCTTCCGTGCAAGCTTCGATTGCCATATCACCCTGAATCTTAGAGTTTACTTCTGCTGAGCAATACAGGATACCAATTTTCTTTGCATTGGGAAGAAGCTTGGTAAGAAGCTCAATCTGCTCCTTAACGGGTGTCAAATCAGAAGTACCTGTCACATTGGTTCCGGGTGCTGCGTTGTCATTTACCAGGCCTGCCTCTGCAAAATCAGTGATTGCCGTACCAATCACAGGAATATCGCTTGTTGCACCTGCTACTGCCTGTGCTGCAGGAGTTGCAATCGCAAGAATTAAATCATTCCCGTCACTAACAAGCTTAGTAGCGATAGTCTGGCATGCAGACTGGTCATTCTGTGCGTTCTGCTGGTCAACAACATAGCTGATGCCGGAAGCATCCAGTGCAGCAATAAAGCCTTCATTGGAAGCATCTAAAGCAGCATGCTCTGTCAACTGAAGCACACCAACCTTATAGCTACCGCTATCACCACCACTACAACCGATTAAAAGCATAGCCATCATCGTAACTGTCAAAATCATTGAAATCATCTTTTTCATAATAAAAAACTCCCTTGTGGCATATTTCACTTTAACGCGCACGCGCTTTAACGCATGAAAGCTTTAAAGTGATACACTAAATATACATCAAGAGAGTTTGTAAGTCAATGAAAATTTTTGGATATTAATGATAAATTTTACTGCTTTGCCACAACATCATTCTGCTTTTTAAATATATGGTTGGCAGGCACTACACCTCTGACACAGGAGGTGGGATATATATTGGAATCCCTGCCGATTACCGTTCCCGGATTCAACACGCTGTTACAGCCTACCTCTACTCGGTCTCCCAGCATGGCGCCCATCTTCTTTAAACCTGTTTCAATATTGATATTCTCACCCTTTACAACTACTAATGTCTTATCACTCTTCACATTAGAGGTAATGGAGCCTGCTCCCATGTGAGCCTTGAAACCAAGCACACTGTCACCTACATAATTGTAATGAGGCACCTGCACCTTGTTAAACAGCACCACATTCTTAAGCTCTGTAGAATTACCTACCACAGCGCCCTTTCCTACAATGGCATTACCGCGAACAAATGCACAATGACGTACTTCTGCTTCCTCATCAATAATAAGAGGACCATTTAAGCATGCAGTAGGTGCCACCTTAGCACTCTTTGCCACCCAGATATGCTCTCCTCTTTCTTCATAAACATCCCTAGGTAGTGTTTCACCCAAAGCAATGATAAAATCATGGATTTTGGGTAATACTTCCCACGGATAAGTTACATCCTCAAACAGCTTTGAGGCAATCGTTTCGCCCAAATCAAACATTTGCTGTACAGTAATCGTATTCATTTTGTCAAGTCCTTCCTAATTATCAGATTTATATTACTTCTTTTTATAATATTCGGCAGATGTCTGGAACATTCGCCAAAGTGCACCTTGATTGTTCAACTGTTTTACAATATTAGTCCTTCTACTGACAAAATCATCCAGTTTAATCATATACTCCTCAGAGGTGATTTGTCCGTCTGCAACCATGGTCAAACCTTTTTCCCAGCTTGCCGTTAGTGCCGGGTCAAGCAGAGGTCTGATGGAATTATTCACCACGTCATAAATCATTTCGCCCATCAGGGTAGGTGTCAACACCTGTGTCTTTTTATTAAGTGCCAGATATTCAATGCTTACAAGTTTTTTCAGTATTTCTGCACGGGTCGCGCTGGTGCCGATGCCACTGCCTTTTATCTGTGCACGCAGCTCCTCATCCTCAATAAACTGACCGGCATTCTCCATGGTCAGGATAATACTTCCCGAGGTATATCGTTTCGGCGGTGATGTTTCACCTTCCTTGATTTCAAAGGAATCTACAGATACTGGCGCCCCCTTTTTCAATTCCATGAGAAGCTTTACAAATTCCGCATCACATTTTACTTCTGCATCCTTTTCGTCTGATTCCTTTTCTTCAGCATCTTTATCCGCCTCCAAGTTTCCGTCCCTTGTGGTATCCTTTTTGGTATTTGCATCCTTCTTAAAAGAAAATGCAGCCACCGCAAGATAGCCTTCCTGAACCAGAACCTTAAATCCTGCAAAAAATCTCTCTTCCCCTACTTTTACACTCAGCGAAAATTTCTGATAGACAGCCGCCGGATAAAAGATACTCAAAAAGCGCCTTACAATAATTTCATAAACTTTTGACGCTGTTGGCGGTAACCCCGCCAGATTGTTAAGCCCCTGTCCGGTAGGAATAATGGCATAATGATCTGTTATCTGCTTATCATTAACATAGCGTGTCTTTGCCAGATTTTTGTAACTGCCGCTTTGAAGAATCTCTGTAGCAAAAGCACCTGCCTGTTGATAACGCTGCAAACCTGATATATTCTTATGGATTTCCTTGGCTACCGCAGTGGACAACACTCTTGCATCCGTTCTGGGGTAGGTCACCATCTTTTTCTCGTACAATTCCTGCACAATACGAAGGGTTTCATCAGGACTGATTTTAAAATATTTGGAACAGTCATTCTGTAATTCTGCAAGATTATAAAGCAGGGGCGGATTCTTATTTTCCTTCTTCCGCTCAATGCTTTCAATGACAGCCTCTCCTGCCGGCACTTCCTGCAGGCAGTCAATCAGCTTTTCGGCGCTTGCTTTTTCCTTAAAGCCATTTTCTTTATAAAGAAGGGGGGATGCATAGTATGCCGATCCCTCTACTGCCTTCCATTCACCACCAAAGCTTTTATCCTGTAATTTAAAATTACCGATAACACGATAAAAGGGAGTCTTCACAAAGGAGCGTATCTCTCTTTCTCTATTGACAATCATACCAAGTACACAGGTCATAACACGACCTACGGAAATCACCGCCCGGTCCCGCTTCAGATAATCCTTCACTGTGTAGCCGTATTTCAAGGTCAATGCCCTTGAAAAATTAATACCCATCAGATAATCTTCCTTTGCGCGCAGGTATGCCGCATCACTTAAGGAATCATACTCTGACAAATCCTTTGCCTCACGGATACCTCGCAGAATCTCCTCTTCTGTCTGGGAATCAATCCATACACGCTTTCTGGCTTTATCCTTTACCCCTGACATCTGCTCTACGAGACGATAGATATATTCTCCTTCACGTCCCGAGTCCGTACAGACATATATCGTACTTACATCCGGTCGATTCAGCAGCGAGCTCACGATTGCATACTGCTTTTTAGCACTTTCAATGACCTCATACTTGAATTCTGTGGGCACAAAGGGTATCGTTTCAAAGCTCCATCTCTTGTATTTCTCATCATAGACTTCCGGATAACTCATGGTAACCAGATGTCCAACGCACCATGTGACAATCGCTTCCTCCGATTCCAGATATCCGTCCTTAGATTTCATATTGTATTTTAAAGCATGGGCAAATTCTCTCGCCACGCTGGGTTTCTCTGCTATAAATAAATTCTTTCCCACAAGCTACCGTCCTTTACTGTATGGAACGCAGTATGGTGCCGTCCTGCTGTATCCGCCGGCTTAAGCTGTCAACGCAACCGGCTTCGCCAAACAAAACAATCCTGTCCGCACGCACCTTTGCATTTTTCATGCAAAAAAGCAACCAGTCATAGTCTTCAGATGTAAATTCCTTCGCATAAGAGCAGGCACCCACAGTCACCAAGCCCTCCTGACTCTTGGACATCAGATAAACATTGCCACTCTTCCAACACCATTCTTCTGTTATTACAGCTTCTCTAGCAAGTATCTCTCTACAAATCTGCCGGTAAGACTCCTCCACATAATCCGCATATTGCTTATCCACATATTTATCGTAATATTCCTGCGGGGTAATACTGTTCAACATGCTCTTATGCGGAAATAAGAATCGAAAGTAAAATCTCACATAGGAATTGGCAATACGGTAGGTTCCCGAAAACATCTTTTCCACCAATTCAAGCTCCATCAGATTTTTCAAATAAACACTGATTTTGGCACGGGAAAATCCCGTATGACGATAAATATCATTCAGTTTGCTACAGTCTCTGGCCATAGCAGACAAAATGGTATAATAAACAGCCGGCTCACGAAGCTCTTCAGCAATATAAACCGCCATTTCTTCATATAACCGACAATCCTTACGCAAAATATTCTGTATCATATTGTCCTTTGCAGACAGCTTATCGTCAAAGCTGCTCCACAAGCCGGGAACGCCTCCTAATGCAGCATAAATACGCACAGCATCTTCCATTTTGTATCCAGGAAACAGCCTGCACATCTCTTCAAATTTGAATTCTCGCACCTTTAAAAGACCACTGATAGCCGTCGCGCGATTTCCGATTTTGGTAAGCATGCTGTTTTCCACCCAACCGGAAGCAGAGGTGCATAAAATCACCATAACAGGACGAGCAAGTCTTCTAAATTCCAGCATGCGAATCAATTCTGTTAAAAAGGCTTCATCACTTTTGATTATATGATGAAACTCCTCTACTACCAGAATCTGTTTCTCGGTCTGCTCCTGCTCAAAAACATGTTCGAACAACTCACCATATGCAGGAAACCGAGCAACATCCCTGCCCTGCTCCCTGAGCTCACTTCCCCATTGGTAAAGCTGCTCTCTCGCTGAGCAAGCTCTTGCCGTATAGAAAGAACATTTCTTATCCTTGCCAAAATATTGCAAAAGGGCAGACTTACCGACGCCCCGTTGACCGTAGACCACCAGTATCTGACTGCCTTCTTTTGCATAATAATTATTCAAAAATTTTAGCTCTGCTTCTCGTCCGATAAACATAGCACCCTCGCCTTTACATTTCCCCATGCCTGGTTACTCATAATTGTTATGACATATTCTGTAGCATATCTTCTATCTGCTCTGCAGTCATAGGCTTACCGAGTAGATATCCCTGAATTACATCACAGCCGATTTCATTCAGATAATTATATTGCTGCTCATTTTCAACGCCCTCTGCCACTGACTCAAAGCCCAGTGCAGACACCATGTCAATAATCGACTCCGTGATAATCCTGGTAGGAGAATCTGTCAACACCGTATCAATAAAGGACTTATCAATCTTCAAAGTATTGATGGGAAGCTTTTTCAAGTATGACAATGAGGAAAAGCCTGTTCCAAAATCATCCAATGAAATGCGCACACCAAAATCTCTTAATTGGCGCAGCTTATCTATCACAGAAGCAAAATCCTCAATCAGGATACTCTCTGTGATTTCCAGCTCGATTTCATCAGGATTTACATTATATTTCCGAATGGTATCCATCACAAAATCCACAAAATCATCTCTACCGCATTGTACGGAGGAAATATTAATTGACATGACAAAGGGGATTCCATATTGCTTACGCCACTTTACAAAATTCTTAATACTCTGCTCTACCACCCAATTACCGATTGGAATAATTGCACCGTTTTTCTCCGCAATAGGAATAAATACATCAGGTCTGATCATATGTCCATCATCGTCTCGCCAACGAATCAGGGCTTCCATACCACGCAGGCGTTTATTGTCCGTATCAAACTGTGGTTGAAAATGCAGGATAAAATTATTATCAAATACCGCTTGCTTTAATTTATTTTCCAATTCCACAGAATTTAAAAATTCATTTAATATGGGCGTATCAAAATATTGGATGGCATTTTTACCCTTCTCCTTGCCCTTATACATAACAATTTCTGCACAATTAATCAATTCCAAGGCAGTAGTTGCCGCCTCAGGATATTCCGCAACACCAACACTGACCGTAATATTGATTGCACGACCGTCAAGGAGAAAGAACGGTTCTCTGAGACGCTTTTGAATGGACTTATAGACAGATTCCACACTGCAAGAACCTGTAGGTTCGTATATTGCCATGCAAAATATATCACTGGAAAGATGACATGCGATGATATTATTATTACACAACTCTTTTAAGAAGCCACCAAATTGCTGTACCACTTCATCGCCTGCAACAATTCCCAATCCATCATTAATTTTACGAAAATCATCTATGTCTATAATCAAAACACTGACAATGCCGTTATTTTCTCCGGCTTTTCTGACGTATTCTCCCAATAATTTCACAAAATTATTTCGATTATACAAGCCTGTCAGATTATCATAATAGGCCATATATAATAATTCTTCATTTTGAAACTTTTCCTTTGTAACATTACGGATAGTTATCATTTTTTCAAACGGCTGTTGATTCTGATACTCCACTTTACAGCAAAATTGAAACCAACTTTTCTTATTTTTTAACTGGCATTCAATTCTAGAGTCAACCTCACCCTTTTTTTCAATGAATAGTGCCTCTCTAAGCGGAAGTGCATACTGCTCCTCTACAACCTCAAACAGCTGCTCCATTTCTTTGACCTCTTTGATGTCAAAATCAAAAAATTCCTTCCATTTACCCATGGTGGTAACTTCCTTTTTATCAAAGGAATAATACAAATAAGCACTATCCGTTGCATCAAAAATCATCTGATACATTCTATCTTTTAAAGAAAGCTTTTGGTTCATCGCCTTCAACAGATCCATCTGATATTGCAATTCGTCCATAAAAAACTCCATTTGCTGTCTTTACTGACAGGTTAACAATATGACAACACAATTATTTCTTTGTGATATATCCCTGTGCCTTTAATAATTCTGCACAAAGCACCGCACCACCGGCAGCACCACGAACAGTATTATGGGATAAACCAACAAACTTATAATCATAAACACTATCCTCACGGATACGTCCTACGCTGACACCCATTCCATTCTCATAATCCACATCCAAATTAACCTGAGGTCTGTTATCCTCCTCAAGATACTGAATAAACTGCTTGGGCGCACTGGGAAGCTCCAGTCTCTGAGGTTCACCGCTGAAATCCTTCAACTTCTGAATCAGCTGCTCCTTTGTAGGCTTCTTATTGAATCTAACAAATACAGCTGCGGTATGTCCGTTTAATACAGGTACGCGGATACACTGACAGGTAATTACGGGAGAAGTTGCAGGCACAATAACGCCATCCTCAATCTTACCCCAGATACGCAGCGGCTCTTTCTCACTCTTTTCTTCCTCGCCACCAATATAAGGAATAATGTTTTCAACCATTTCAGGCCAATCCTTAAAGGTCTTACCAGCTCCGGAGATTGCCTGATAAGTAGTCGCAACCACCTCCACAGGTTCAAATTCCTTCCATGCAGTTAATACGGGAGCGTAGCTTTGGATGGAACAGTTGGGCTTAACTGCCACAAAGCCTCTGGTAGTGCCCAGACGTTTCTTCTGAAAATCAATCACCTTCATATGTTCAGGATTAATCTCCGGCACCACCATAGGCACATCTGGAGTCCATCTGTGAGCACTGTTATTGGACACAACAGGGGTCTCTGTCTTGGCATAATCCTCTTCAATTTTCTTGATTTCCTCTTTGGTCATGTCAACTGCACTGAATACAAAGTCTACCTCTGCAGCTACCTTCTCCACTTCATTTACATTCATAACCACAATATTCTTTACAGCCTCCGGCATAGGAGTGGTCATTTTCCATCTGTCGCCCACTGCTTCCTCATAAGTCTTTCCTGCAGAGCGAGGGCTTGCTGCAATCGTAGTCACCTCAAACCAGGGATGATTCTCCAAAAGAGAAATAAATCTTTGTCCCACCATACCGGTTCCGCCTAAAATACCAACCTTTAATTTTTCACTCATAATAATCTCCTCACCTTTCAATGATATACAGTCTGTGACTGTACTTCTGTTAATTTATATATCAGCCTGATGCTTCCACCCGGCAGATGTCCTTTATCATATGTCCTTTGTTAAATATTCTCTATGAATACGGATAACCTCGTTCATTGCCTCCGGACCGGGGGCTCCCACGGTCAGTCGCTTCTCCACGCAGGTTTTCAAGGATATGGCATCATAGATATCCTCTTCGAAAATATCGCTGATTTCCTTTAACTCTGCAAGGCTTAATGCATCAATGGAGGTAGCCTTGTCAATACAGTACAATACGAGTCTTCCGATAATACCATGTGCATCACGGAAAGGCACACCTTTATTTACCAAATAATCTGCAGCATCCGTAGCGTTGGTAAAGCCATTCATTGCACTTTTTGCCATACGTTCCTTACGAAACCGCATGGTACGAATCATGCCTGTAAAAAGCACAAGGCAATCCTTCACCGTATCCATGGCATCAAATGCCACTTCCTTATCCTCCTGCATGTCCTTATTATAAGCAAGAGGCAGCCCCTTCATCGTGGTAAGCAGGGACATCAGCGCACCATAGACACGACCTGTTTTTCCTCGAACAAGCTCAGCAATATCCGGATTTTTCTTCTGAGGCATAATGCTGCTTCCGGTGGAATATGCATCATCAATCTCTACAAATTGATACTCATTGGAATTCCAAATAATAATTTCCTCAGAGAAACGGCTTAAATGCATCATAATCGTTGCTAATGCTGATAAAAACTCAATCAAATAATCACGATCCGCCACTGAATCCATACTATTCAGGGTCGGTCCGTCAAAGCCCAGAAGCTGTGCCGTATAGTCTCTGTCCAAGGGATAGGTGGTTCCTGCGAAGGCTCCTGCTCCCAACGGGCAGTAATTCATTCTTTTATAAATATCCTTAAGGCGCTGCCTGTCGCGCTTAAACATTTCAAAATATGCGCCATAATGATGTGCCAGTGTAGTGGGTTGCGCCTTCTGCAAATGAGTAAAGCCCGGCATGTAGGTCTCTGTATTGGCTTCCATAACAGCTAGCAGAACCTCCAACAACTCCTTCAAAAGCTCATCCGTCTCCTGTACCTGAAGCCTTGTATACAGTCTCATATCAAGTGCAACCTGATCATTACGGCTTCTGCCTGTGTGAAGCTTCTTGCCGGCATCTCCGATTCGATCAATCAGATTGGCTTCAACAAAGCTATGAATATCTTCATATTTTGTATCAATTTCAAGCTTTCCTGCATCTACATCCTCTACAATACTGTTAAGTCCGGCAATGATGGATTCCTTCTCGTCCTCGGTAAGAATCCCCTGCCTTGCAAGCATTGTAACATGTGCAATGCTGCCTTCCACATCCTGATGGAAAAAGGTCTTGTCAAATGTAATGGATGCGTTAAAATCATAAACTAACTGGTCTGTTTCCTTGGTAAAACGTCCGCCCCATAACTGTGCCATGGCTTATCTCCCGTCTCTAAATCATTAAACTTAGATTTGATATTACCACAAAAAATATTATGATGCAACAAAAGGATATAGCTTTACATCTACTTTTTTCACCGAAAATGCTAAGAATGGTACACTTTTTTTAATTTTTACATATGATATGGTAAATTGATTTTGCCAGAAAGGTCATGTTTTCATGCAAAACATCATAGAATTAAAGAATATTGGCTATTCCTACCACAGCCTACATGGTGAAACAACAGCCCTGCAGAACATCTCTTTCGGTATCAGGGAAGGAGAATTCGTTGCAATAGTCGGACCCAGCGGTTGCGGTAAATCCACCCTGTTATCTATTATCGCCGGCCTGCTACAGCCGGAATCCGGTACTATAGCAGTGAATAATCCTGATGGTTCTCTTCATTACCCTCGCGTAGGATATATGCTTCAACGAGACCACTTATTTGAGTGGCGCACCGTATATAAAAATACTATTCTTGGTCTTGAAATAAATAATATGCTGACTGAGGAAAGACTATCCTATGTAGACCAGCTGTTGTTTGACTATGATCTTGATAAATTCCGTAACAAACGCCCCAGCGAGCTTTCCGGCGGAATGAAACAGCGTGCCGCATTGATTCGTACTCTTGCCTTAGATCCTCAGCTGTTATTGCTTGATGAACCTTTTAGCGCTTTGGATTACCAGACACGTCTTATGGTATCCGCAGATATCTGCCACTTAATCCGCAATGCAGGTAAAACCATGATTATTATCACCCATGATTTATCTGAAGCAATCAGTCTTGCAGACAGAATTATTGTGCTATCAGCAAGACCTGCCACTGTTCAAACGGAAATTCCCATTACTCTGACACTTCAGGACAATTCTCCTCTTGCCGCGCGTAATGCACCGGAATTTCCTTTCTATTTCAATCAATTATGGGAGGAGTTAACCGGTGAAAAAAGAGAATCATAATCTCACAAAACAGGAATTATTTATGCAGGAGCATCGACATCAGCATCGTCAGATATCCTCCTGCCGGATTTTGCTTCTGGCTGCATTTCTAATCATATGGGAAGTATGTGCCAATACCGAAATCATTGACAGCTTTTTCTTTTCTAGTCCCAGTCGTGTCATTAAGGAATTTGTCACTCTTTGGACCGAGCAGTCGCTTCCTATTCATATTGGTATTACTTTGTTGGAAACCATTGTAAGCTTCATACTGGTATTTCTGATAAGCCTTGCTGTTGCAACAGCCTTGTGGTATTCCGAAAAACTGTCCAAAATATTAGAACCCTATTTAGTGCTTTTAAACAGCCTGCCCAAGTCAGCTCTTGCCCCCCTCTTTATTGTCTGGCTGGGAACGGGGATTAACACCATTATTATTGCAGGTATATCGGTGGCACTTTTCGGCTCTATTATCAGCTTTTACACAGGTTTTTCTCAGGTGGATTCCGAAAAGATTACCTTGATTCGTACCTTGGGCGGTTCCAAGAAGGATATCCTTACCAAGGTGGTGCTTCCCGGTTCCATTCCCATTATGCTCAGTACCACAAAGGTCAATATCGGTCTTGCACTTGTGGGCGTTATTATCGGAGAATTTCTGGCAGCAAGAAGAGGCTTGGGATACCTGATTATCTATGGTTCGCAGGTGTTCCAGTTAAATATGCTAATCACATCTATCCTACTGCTATGTATCATAGCCTTTGGTCTCTACTCCGTTTTACAATATATCGAGCATAAAATGCGAAAAAACACCAGCCTATAAAAGCTGGTGTTTTAACGTTTATCTAAGCTGAAAATGGGACTCGAACCCACGACCCCTTCATTACGAGTGAAGTGCTCTACCGACTGAGCTATTTCAGCATCATAACAAAGATATTATATCTGCTTCGGTCCCATTTTGCAACTATGAATTTATTGATTTTCTATTTCTCTTTCACGTGTACATCTATCTGCTGGAACGGTATCGCAATTCCTGCTGCATCAAGGGCATACTTACAATTTTCCGTAATACGCCACTTGCCCTCCCAGAAGTCATCATTATCAAACCAACAACGCACGCCAAGATTAACACTTGATGAGGCAAGCTCATCCACAAAGACAAGCTTCTCCTTATCCTTTAACGCCTTCTCGTCCTTATCAATGACCTCCTGTAGCACTTTCTTGGCACGCTTCAAATCTGACGCATAAGATATTCCTACTACCAAATCCATTCTTCTGCACTTGCAGGAGGTGACATTGGTGATAGTGTTGTTGGCAAGATTGCCATTGGGCAACACAATCACCTTATTATCCACAGTCAGCAGCTTAGTATAGAAAATCTGAATTTCAGAGACTATACCCTCCTTACCGGTGGTACTTTCCATAATGTAATCACCTACCTTAAAAGGCTTCAACAATAAGATAAGCACACCACCTGCCAGATTGGACAAGCTTCCCTGTACAGCCAAACCGATTGCAACTCCTGCCGAGCCCAGCAATGCTACAATACTCGCAGCATCCACACCAAAGGAGGCTGCAATCATAAATATCAGCACTACATACAAGGCCGCCTTCACAAAGGAATCAATAAATTGCATGACTCCCACCTCTGCATTGGCCTTTTTCATAGACTTATTTATAATTTTACGAATCAGCTTAATCAGCTGTACTCCAATCAGGAAAAAGACAATCGCAAAAAGGATACGTGCTCCCAGACTCCATACCTTTTCCGGCAAGGTATCCATAAAATCCTTCAAGCCTACCGCATATAAATCAACTATTTCTCTCATATCTTATTACTCCGTGTCCTTACTTTTCTTTGTGCTTTTCTTAACTGTCGGCTTTTTCTCGGACTGCTTTGCTTTCTCGTCGGTTATATTCTTCTTTTCGGACTGTTTTACTTTCACACCGGTTGCCGTTTTCTTTCCAGACTTCTTAACTGTTGTCTTGGAAGCTGCTTTTTTAACTACCGTATTCTTACGGACACGTTCTGCAATTACCTTTTCCAATTCTTCCTCTGTATAAGGAACAAACTGTAAAATACTCATAGATAAGGGTGCTAACTTCACAGTAACGGAGAGCTTTCGGTCATCCCATTCGGTATCCTGCGCTTGCTTGCTGCGAGAATTCACCACTCCACTGCCACCGTACTTCTTGTCATCGGTATTCAGGATTTCCTTGTATTTTCCTTCGAAAGGAACACCGGTAGTAATAGCCTTCTCCACGCCGGAGAAATTTGCAACCACCAGTAACGTATCCTCAGGATTGCTGCCCTTTCTCAGATATGTCAGATAGCAGTCATCGGCAGAAATATTATTAATCCATTCAAAGCCTTCCCAGCGATTATCCATTTCATACAGTGCCTTATGATTAAGATACAGATGATTCAGATCCTTTACCAACTTCGCAATACCTTCATGCTCCGGATATTGACGAAGCTCCCACTGCACCTGACGACTCTCATTCCATTCGTCAAATTCACCAATATCCTGTTCCATAAACAGCAGCTTCTTGCCGGGATGTGTCATCATATATCCGTAACTCAAGCGCAGGTTCGCAAACTTCTGCTCCCGCTCACCAGGCATTTTACCGATTAAAGTAGCCTTGCCGTGAACCACTTCATCATGTGAAAATACCAACATGAATTTCTCGCTGTAAGCATAAATCATGCTGAAAGTCAATTCGCCGTGATGATGGCTTCTGAAGTAAGGGTCATTTCTGATGTAATTCAGATAATCATTCATAAAGCCCATATTCCACTTCAAATCAAAGCCTAAACCTCCATCCTCTAATGCACCGGTAATCATAGGGAATGCGGTGCTTTCCTCCGCAATAGAAAGCACACCGGGATTACGCTTTTTCATAATGGAATTCAGATGCTTTATCAATTCGATTGCTTCCAGATTCTCATTGCCGCCATACATATTGGCTACCCATTCACCGTCATTCTTACCATAGTCAAGATAAAGCATACTTGCCACAGCATCCATACGAATTGCATCCGCATGAAACTTCTCAACCCAGAACAAAGCGTTGGCAATCAGATAATTGGACACCTCCGGTCTTCCGTAATTGTATATCAAGGTACCCCAATGAGGATGATAGCCCTGTCTGGGGTCATGATGCTCATAGAGACAGGTTCCGTCAAAATTGGACAAGCCATAGGTATCACGAGGGAAATGAGCCGGCACCCAATCCAGAATTACACCAATTCCCGCCTTATGCAATTCATTTACAAAATACATAAAATCTTCCGGGCTTCCGTAACGTGCAGTAGGCGCATAATAACCGATAACCTGATAGCCCCAGGAAGCATCAAAAGGATGCTCCATTACCGGCATCAGCTCTACGTGTGTATAGCCCATTTCTTTTACATATGCAATCACCTTAGGTGCAATCTCCCTATAATTGGCATATTCCTCCCCTTCCTTAGGAGCTGCAAAGGAGCCCAGATAAAGCTCATAAACACTCATAGGTGCATTGTCGCCCTGATACTGCTCTCTTTTGGCGATAAAATCTGCATCCTCCCAATTAAAATCACGGATATCTGCCACTACAGAAGCACTTTCCGGTCGCATTTGTGCAGCATTTCCATAGGGGTCTGCCTTCAGATAGGTCAGTCCGCTCTTCAATTTTAATTCGAATTTGTAATTATCGCCCTTCTTTGCACCGGGCACAAAAATCTCAAAAATACCGGAATCCCAGAGTCTTCTCATCTGATGAAGTCTGCCATCCCAATTATTAAAATCACCCACCACGCTGACACGCATAGCATTAGGTGCCCATACAGCAAAATAGGTTCCGCTCTCCCCATCCAAATCCATGGGATGAGCACCCAGCTTCTCATAAATAGTATAATGAATACCATTATTGAATTTGTCGGTGTCATTTCTGGTAATCTGGGGTGCATGACGATAAGGATCACCCACTGTCACCTTTGAACCATCCTCATAGGTAACTTCATAACAATATGCAGGAATATTAGCCGCCGGAATCATTGCCGCAAAATAACCATCCTCATCTGCCACTTCCATTATCACATCTTCTTCAAACATAGGCTGTTTCCCAATCCAGTGCATCACAACCTCTTTTGCATCAGGAAAATACGCCTGTACTACCGTCTGGGAACCATACTTATGAGGTCCCAACAATTCATGGGGATTGTCACATTCGGAATAAATAATCGCTTCAATCTGTGGCCAGTTCATTAACTTATACAATTTTTTTGTCATATTGTCCTCCTGTTCTTACTCATCCAGCTTGTGCAAAAACAATCCACTTCTAAGCTTTGGCTCAAACCATGTTGACTTGGGCGGCATCAGTCGGGAAGCATCTGCCACTGCAAACAATTCTCCGATAGATGTGGGATACATAGAAAATGCAAGCTTCATATCCGTATGTACTCTGCGCTCCAACTCCTTCAATCCTCGAATTCCTCCGACAAAGTCAATCCGCTTGTCTGTCTTAGGGTCCTGAATTCCTAAAATAGGGGCAAGAAGATGATTTTGCAGAATAGATACATCTAATCCCTCCACTGCATCCTCACTCTTAATATGTTCCTTAGCAGTCAGGCAATACCATTCCTCCTCCAAAAACATACCAAATTCACCTTTTTTCTTAGGTTCAAAGGGTTCCTTACCCACTTTCTCAACGGTAAAGGCTGACGTAACCGTTTGTAAAAACTCACCCTCAGTAAAGCCATTCAAATCCTTCACTACTCGATTGTAATCCATAATGTGTAATTCCTCATCAGGGAACAACACCGAAAGGAAATAATTATACTCCTCATTACCGATATAATCAGGATGCGCCTGTCTGCGTTTTTGACCTACTTTCACAGCAGAAGCGCAACGATGATGTCCATCCGCGATGTAAATTGCAGGAATTCTTGCAAAACTCTCCTGAATCAGCTGGATTTCCTCTGTTTTTGCAATAATCCATACACGATGCCCGATACCGTCCTCAGATACAAAATCATAGACAGGCGCCGCTCCTTTGACTTGTCTGGTCAATTCGCTTAAGGCCTTTTCTGAACGATAAGCCAGAAAAATAGGCCCCGTCTGCATGTTACAAATATCCACATGATTGATTCTGTCCAATTCCTTATCAGCTCTGGTATTCTCATGCTTCTTGATCACATTATTACAATAATCATCAATGGAAGCACAGGCTACGATTCCTGTCTGCTTTCTGCCATTCATGGTTTGCTCATAAAGGTAATAGCAGGGAGTCTCCTCCTGTACAAATCGTCCCTCCTCAATCTGCGCATCCAACATCTGGCGGGCTTTTGCATACACTTCAGGCGCGTAAGTGTCCACTTCCGGTCCAAATTGTGTCTCCGCTCTGTCAATTGCAAGAAATGAATAGGGATTCTCCTTTACAACCACACAAGCCTCCTCGCGATTATATACATCATAGGGCAATGCCGCAATTTTCCCTTCCAAGCCGGGTGCCGGACGATATGCCCGAAATGGTCTGATATCTGCCATAATATTCTTATCCTTTCTGTACTATAAATTGTGATTGCTTATCTTCAAGCATTTCTTTACAGATATTTTATCAAATACCGCTATACATAACAAGCATCTGGTGATAAAATATTTTTCAAGAGAACCAAGCAGTTAGGTGTTTAAGGGCACGGAGGAATGCTTGCATTCCTCCGTGCCCTTAAACACCTAACTATTTGGCGAACGCCAAATAACGAGAAAATCCTACGGATTTTCGAGTTTGGTTCTCGCCAAATGCGAGAAAATCCGCAGGATTTTTGAGTCTGGTTCTCGCCAAATGCGAGAAAATCCGCATAATTTTCTCGCATTTCAACGGAACACTACTCCCATAAACAAAAAAACAAAAAGGACAGGTATGAATATGACAGAAGAAAATAGAAAGATTTTGGAACGAATCAACACATATGCCAACGAGGTCATGGGCGACATCGACCCCCAGAAGGTTCCCGTTTCCGTACAGCTGGACAAGCTGCGCCCCATCATGGAGACAATCGCTGCCGAAAAGAACATGAGCCTTGAGGATTTCTTCATCCTATATATGGATTTGCAGAGCGAAGCCTCCTGCCTCACTGACAAAAAGATGCGCGACCAGTTGGAGGATTTAAATGCCGGTGAAGGCATGCCCATTCTTTATCGTTAAATCTCAATAATAAAATACAACAAAGTAGTTATACTTATAATAACTCAAATAAAAAAGAAGCTGTTATCATAGGGTAACAGCTTCTTTTTATTTCATATTTCTTTTAATTTCTTATTTTACAACTCTTACTCTGAATACACCGTCAATTGCTTCAAGAGCCTTTACAATTTCCTCAGTTGCAGGAGCTTCAATATCCATCATTGTATATGCATATTCACCTCTGGACTTGTTGGTCATATCGGAGATGTTAATGCCCTTCTCACCAAACTCAGCAGTGAACTTTGTAATCATATTGGCAATATTTTTGTGGAATACTGCAACTCTTCCCACCTTGTTACATACGCCCATATCACATGCAGGATAGTTTACACTATTCTTGATATTACCATTCTCAAGATAATCCATCATTTCCATGACTGCCATTTTCGCACAATTATCCTCAGACTCCTCGGTACTTGCGCCCAAATGAGGAATTACGATACATCCGGTCTGTCCTGCTGTAGTAGGATTAGGGAAATCTGTTACATAGCGATGTACCTTACCACTCTTTAAGCCTTCCAGTACATCTGCTTCATTTGCAAGCAAATCTCTTGCAAAATTCAGGATTACAACGCCATCCTTCATCTTATCAATAGCTTCCTTGTTAATCATGCCCTTTGTGGAATCCAACAGAGGAACATGAATGGTGATATAATCACACTCTGCATAAATATCATCCACGCTAAGAACATGCTTTACACTACGGCTCAAGCTCCAAGCAGCATCTACAGATACATAAGGATCATAACCATACACATCCATACCTAAGCTGATAGCGGTATTGGCAACCTTAACGCCGATTGCGCCAAGACCGATAACACCCAGCTTCTTGCCCAAAAGCTCTGTTCCTGCAAAATTCTTCTTTTCCTTCTCTGCTGTTTTTGCAATATTAGCATCAGCAGTGTTGTTTTTCACCCATTCAATACCACCTACAACATCACGGGCTGCGAGCAACATACCTGCTATAACAAGCTCTTTAACACCATTTGCATTAGCACCGGGAGTATTGAATACTACAATACCCTGCTCTGCACATTTATCCAGAGGAATATTGTTTACACCTGCACCTGCTCTTGCCACTGCCAAGAGCTTCTTGGGCATTTCCATCTCATGCATGGAAGCACTTCTTACCAAAATACCGTCTGCAGCATTTACATCCTCTGTAAGCTGATAATCAGCCGTCAAATTCTCAAGTCCTACCTTAGAAATAGGATTCAGGCAATTTAATTGAAACATTTTTCTTTCTCCTTTTTATAACACTCCGTTTTCCTGCTCAAACTTCTTCATAAACTCAACAAGCTTCTCAACACCCTCGATAGGCATTGCATTGTAAATACTTGCACGCATACCGCCAACGCTTCTGTGACCCTTAAGGTTCTCAAAGCCTGCCTCCTTTGCTTCCTTTACAAATTTAGCATCCAGCTCTGCGTTACCTGTTACAAAAGGAACATTCATCAAGGAACGGTCTTCCTTGCGTACAGTGCCCTTAAACAGCTTGCTCTCATCCAAGAAATCATAAAGAACCTTTGCCTTCTTCTCATTGTATTCCTTCATGGCAGCAAGACCGCCCTGCTTCTTAATCCATTTAAACACCTTGCCACAGATATAAATACCGTATGCAGGCGGTGTGTTATACAGAGATTCATTATCTGCATGAATCTTATAACGTAGCATGGTAGGAGTTCCGGGAAGCACATCCTCTGTAATCAAATCCTCACGGATAATCACAATAACCACACCTGCAGGACCAATATTCTTCTGTACACCACCATAGATTACACCATACTTGGTAACATCCATGGGCTCGGACAGGAAACAACTGGATACATCGGATACCAGTGTCTTACCCTTTGTATTGGGCAGGGTCTTAAACTTAGTTCCATAAATAGTGTTGTTTTCACAAATATATACATAATCTGCATCATCACTGATAGGAAGATCGGAACAATCAGGTATGTAAGAAAAGGTCTCATCCTCAGAGGTAGCAATCTTATTTGCCTTACCATAAAGAGCCGCCTCCTGATATGCCTTCTTTGCCCACTGACCGGTAACAATATAGTCAGCAACCTTGTTTTTCATCAGGTTCATGGGAATCATTGCAAACTGCTGACTTGCACCGCCCTGTAAAAACAGAACCTTATAATTGTCAGGAATATTTAATAACTCTCTCAAATCAGCTTCTGCTTCTTTGATAATCGTATCATAAGCCTTGGAACGATGACTCATCTCCATAACGGACATTCCCGTTCCTTTATAATCCATCATTTCTTCAGCTGCTTCTCTTAATACTTCCTCCGGCAGTACTGCGGGACCTGCGGAAAAGTTATACACTCTTGCCATGTTGTAAATCCTCCTAAAATTTCTTTATAACTAAAAAGCATAGGTATAGAATAAGCTTTTCTTTTACTTTAGTCAACTGCATTGTTAAATGATTTTTATTTTGTGTGCTTGCCGCGGACTTTTGTCGCAAAATGTTCGTCTGTGTCGAACTTTAGTAAAACATAATAACCGGCGTGCCGATTTCTACCCTTTCATACAACTGCGGCATAACCTCCGGTGGCACATTAACACATCCATGTGAACCGTTCGTTTTATAAATCTCTCCACCAAACTCACTGCGCCAGTCAGCATCATGAATTCCAATGTTACCATTTACCGGCATCCAGTATTCCACAGGTGTAGCATATCCCTGACCGCGCAACACCCGGTCCTCCTGCTTGCCATACACAAAATAAACTCCAGCCGGCGTATCCATTTTCCGGCGCATATTACCTGTTACCACATCTGTCTCTATGACCATTTCTCTGTCCACATAATAATAAAGCTTCTGAGCAGTCATATCAATCTCAATATAGGTACCACCGATATCATCTTTACCTCTGACAAACGCTTCTCTCTTATATTCCGGAATATGTTCCTTTATTTCACCCGTGTGCATATCCGGTGAAAGCAGATTCTCCATAAGATAAGTAACCTCTGCCTTCTGATCCAGCGTTGTACCATAGGTGCCCTTCTCCAACGTAATCACATCACCTCTGGTACTGTTAAACCGTCTCTCTATACCATAGGTATCATATTCATTGGCAAGAGACTGTACGAATCTCTCTACCGCTTCGGGACTTAATACCAGCTCACCATTCTCATCTAATATGGGAATATTATTATATTCTCCTGAGCCTTCCAACAAACCGGATGTAATCTCTGAAGTAAACTCTATCTTTTCTGCGCCCATATCATATATAAGATCACAATTCTGAAAATAATCTATTTTCTCCCAGAGAAGCTTTGTTTGCTCCTGCTCTTCCGTCAGGGGAATATCGTAATAGCAATCAAGACTTGATAAATCAATCTGTCGCTCACCTGCATCTATAGCTGCCACCAGCAATTCAAAGGCCTTGTCAACATCCATCCTTTTGCTCAAATGATCGTAAAGCTTATAGCCTTCTACCACCGCATTCCATGCAATAAAATAATCCGGCTCCTTTTGCAATTCCTCCTGAATCGGCGGCATTTCACCAAAAATCTCCTTCAGCTTGTTAATGTCATAATAAATCTGAGGAAACAGCTCATGATTCCGATGGAACGTCACATTATCAATCCATAGATAGGGATTCTGCTCTTCCATATACTTTTGCAGCATTGACAGATATTCCTCACGGTAATCTGCCGATGCCATGTTTATCTCATATTCTATTCCGTCTTCATCTGTAATTATGACAATGGGAGCTTCCACACGCGATAAAAGCTCCGCATTTACCTCTTCCACTGATTTTCCTGTGCAATACACACCATTTATCCAAGTATTTACGGTAAATCCCTGTCGGTAATAAAAAGCCAGCAGGAAATAACCAATAAGTAAAATAAATATCAATAGAAAACTAATTAACAGAAAAAAACTAAATACTTTTCTGCTTTTTCTTTTCATTAGGACTGCCTTTTCAAATCATCTCCGTCAAACACTTCGTTAATGGGTGCGCCTGCGGGTACCATAGGGAATACCTTGTCATCCTCGGGAATCATGCATTCAATCAACACGGGAGCTTTTAATGCAATGGCTTTTTCAATGGCCGGCGCCACCTCTTCCTTGGTAGTCACACGGATAGCAACACAGCCAAGTCCTTCCGCAACCTTACAAAAATCAACCTTATCATTTAATACTGTCTGAGAATATCGCTTGCCATAGAACAAGGTCTGCCACTGACGTACCATACCCAACACATGATTATTGATTACCACCTGAATAATCGGTATATTGTAACGACTTGCCGTAGCCAGCTCATTCATATTCATACGGAAACATCCGTCTCCTGCAATATTAATGCAAAGCTTATCCGGTTGCCCCACCTGTGCACCGATGCAGGCACCAAGTCCATATCCCATGGTTCCCAGACCACCGGAGGATAAGAATGTACGAGGCTGAGTATATTTATAATACTGCGCAGCCCACATCTGATGCTGTCCCACATCCGTGGTAATGATTGCCTCTCCCTTGGTAATGCGGTCTATTTCCTCGATAACATAAGGACAGGATAATTTGTCATTATCATATTTCAAGGGATACTTTTCTTTTAATTCACGAATGGTTGCCATCCATTCAGGATGCTCCTGCTTTACTATTCTGGTATTTAATTCGGATAATACTTTCTTTAAATCTCCCACTAAAGATGCATCCACACGAATATTCTTATTGATTTCCGCTGCATCCACATCAATATGTATAATTTTGGCTCCCTCTGCAAATTTCTTGGGATTGCCTGTTACACGGTCAGAGAATCTTGCACCCAATGCCAATAGCAAATCACATTGACTGACACCTAAATTAGATGCCTTGGTTCCATGCATACCTATCATACCTGTGTAACGGTCACTTCTTCCGTCAAATCCACCTTTTCCCATTAAGGTATCACAAACAGGTGCATCAATCAATTCTGCAAGCTCTGCCACCTCTCTGTCAGCACCGGAGATAATCGCACCGCCGCCCAGATAAATATAAGGTTTCTTGGACTGACTGATATATTCTGCGACCTTTGCCATTTCTGCTTCGGTATAACTGCTGACACGCTCGCTTTGTGCTATCGGCTGGGGTTCAAATTCACAAACTGCAGCTGTAACATCCTTGGTAATATCTATTAATACAGGACCCGGTCTTCCCGTTCTTGCAATCTCAAAGGCCTTGCGAATGGTGTCTGCCAAAATCTCTACATTTTTCACAATATAGCTATGCTTAGTAATAGGCATAGTAACTCCGGCAATATCCACCTCCTGAAAGCTGTCCTTACCTAACAGGGGTAACGTAACATTTGCTGTAATTGCCACCATGGGTACAGAATCCATATATGCTGTTGCGATACCGGTTACCAGATTGGTGGCTCCGGGACCGCTGGTTGCCATACATACGCCCACCTTACCGGTAGCTCTGGCATAACCGTCAGCCGCATGTGCAGCCCCCTGTTCATGGGATGTCAACACGTGTCTAATTTCATTGCTATGATTATATAAAGCGTCATAAATATTTAAAATCGCACCTCCGGGATAACCAAACACAGTATCCACACCCTGCTCCTTTAAACATTCAACAACTATTTCAGAACCATTTAATTGCATCTATCTGCTCCTCCGTAATTTATATTCAGTGACAGTTTGGGGTCTATTACTAAAATTCCAGAACAGCGCCGCGGTTACCGGAGGTTACCATCTTGGCATATCTTGCAAGATATCCGGTTGTTACCTTGGGCTCTCTCGGTGTCCAATTTGCTCTTCTCTTCGCCATTTCTTCCTCGGAAATAGCCAATTCCAGAGTGTGATTATCAATATCAATCTTAATGATGTCTCCCTCTTCCACCAATGCGATAGGACCACCTACCGCAGCTTCAGGAGACACATGACCAATGGATGCACCACGGCTTGCACCGGAAAAACGACCATCTGTAATCAATGCTACAGAGGAACCAAGTCCCATACCTGCAATAGCGGAGGTCGGATTTAACATTTCTCTCATGCCGGGACCGCCCTTAGGACCTTCGTAACGAATAACTACTACATCACCGGCAACAATCTTACCGCCTTTGATGGCATCAATAGCATCCTCTTCACAGTCAAATACTCTTGCCGGGCCTTCATGCTGCATCATCTCTGCAACTACTGCGGAACGCTTTACAACAGAGCCGTCCGGTGCCAGATTACCCTTTAATACCGCAAGACCGCCTGTTGTACTATAAGGATTATCCATAGGACGAATAACCTCAGGATTCTTATTTGCATAACCTTTTACGGCTTCTCCGATTGTCTTACCTGTCACAGTCATGCAATCCTCATATAAAAGCCCTGCCTCTCTCAGCTGATTCATTACCGCATACACGCCGCCGGCTTCATTTAAGTCTTCCATATAAGTAGGACCGGCCGGAGCTAAATGACACAGATTCGGAGTCTTGGCATTTACTTCATTTGCCAGTGCAATATCAAAATCAAAACCGATTTCATGTGCGATGGCAGGAATATGCAGCATAGAATTGGTGGAACAACCCAGTGCCATATCTACTGTCAACGCATTCATAATAGCTTCCTTTGTAATAATATCTCTGGGACGAATATTTTGGCGATACATCTCCATAACTGCCATACCGGCATGCTTTGCCAGCTTTAATCTTTCTGAATATACCGCAGGAATAGTGCCGTTTCCGGGAAGTCCCATACCAAGGGCTTCTGTGAGACAGTTCATGGAATTGGCAGTATACATACCGGAGCAGGAGCCACAGGTCGGACATGCCTTACATTCAAATTCATTTACATCCTCCTCGCTCATGGTACCTGCCGCATAGGAGCCAACTGCTTCAAACATGGAAGACAGTGAAGTCTTGTGTCCCTTCACATGACCCGCCAACATCGGTCCGCCGGATACAAATACCGTAGGAACATTTACTCTTGCCGCAGCCATCAACAGACCCGGCACGTTCTTATCACAGTTAGGAATCATAACCAAGGCATCAAACTGGTGTGCAATCGCCATAGCTTCTGTGGAATCAGCAATCAAATCTCTTGTTACCAGAGAGTATTTCATTCCAATATGTCCCATAGCAATACCATCACACACTGCAATTGCAGGGAACATAATAGGTGTTCCGCCTGCTGCAGCCACGCCCAGTTTAACAGCCTGCGCTATTTTATCCAGATTCATATGACCCGGTACTATTTCATTATAAGAACATACAATACCTACTAATGGCTTCTGCATTTCTTCTTCCGTCATGCCAAGGGCATTAAATAAAGATCTGTGGGGAGCCTGCTGCATACCCGTCTTCACATTATCACTCTTCATGTTCTTCGTCTCCTTCTTTTTTGTTTCACACCTGTGATTACCTTATTATAATATTATAGTTACACTCTTTCCGCAATCAAATCGCCCATTTCCGAACAGCCAACCTGCTTGTTGCCTGCAGACATAATATCTACGGTACGATAACCGTCCTGTAACACCTGCTTTACAGCTGCTTCTATTGCCGCAGCCTCTTTATCCAAATCAAAACTGTACTTCAGCATCATGGCTGCACTGAGAATCGTTGCAATAGGATTCGCTACATTCTGTCCCGCAATATCAGGTGCAGAGCCATGGCTGGGCTCATAAAGACCGAATTTGCTGTCATTTAAGCTTGCGCTTGCCAGCATGCCGATAGAACCGGTTACCATACTTGCCTCATCTGATAAAATATCGCCAAACATATTCTCAGTAAGAATTACGTCAAACTGAGCAGGATTTTTCACCAGCTGCATTGCACAATTATCAACCAACATATGCTCTAAGGTTACCTCCGGATAATCCTTCGCCACCTCTTCCACTACCTTTCTCCATAATCTGGAGGAATCTAATACATTGGCCTTGTCAACACTGGTTACCTTCTTATTGCGCTTCATAGCAATATCAAAACCCTTGATAGCAATACGTCTTATTTCATTCTCATCATAGGTCAAGGTATCAATAGCCTTTAATACTCCATTTTCTTCAATAGTTTTGCGTTCACCAAAATATAGGCCTCCGGTCAGCTCGCGCATAATCATCATATCAAAACCAGCCTTGCTGATTTCTTCTTTTAAAGGACATGCCCCTGCCAATTCTTCATACAGAACTGCCGGACGCAGGTTCGCAAATAGATTCAATGCCTTGCGAATAGCCAAAAGTCCTGCTTCAGGGCGCTTGTCAGGGGGCAGCTGATACCATGGTGAGGTTGTGGTGTTGCCACCAATAGACCCCATTAACACTGCATCTGCCGCCTTTGCATCAGCAATGGCCTCCTCTGTGAGTGGCACCCCATGAACATCAATGGATGCTCCTCCCATCAATATGTCCTTGTAAAGCATTGTATGACCATACTTTTCTGCAACCTTATCCAGTACCTTCTTTGCTTCTGTAACGATTTCCGGACCGATACCATCGCCGGGAATACAGGTAATATGTAATTCCATAATCGATTCATTCCTTTCCAATTCATTATAATATCTTCATTACACGCTTTTTAAACTTTGACGTGGTACAGTACGAAAGACCACTTATTTCATAATAACTGAAAAATAGATAAATTTCAACTGTTACTTTCATATTATTAGTGCTTTATTAGCAAAAAGGCAATGCCATACCGGCACTGCCTCAAATTTTTTACATTTTCACTATAAATCTCGCTGCCAATTAATTCTCAGATGCCTTTTCTACACGGCTGATTGCAGCCTTCTCCATAGGAATACGGCAGTTTTTGTTGTTACCGAATTCAACTATTACCGTATCATCGGTAATATCAATAACGATGCCATAGAAGCCGGAGGTTGTCAGTACACAATCGCCTGTCTCTAACGCAGAAATCATTGCAGCAACCCTCTTCTGCTCCTTCTTTTGAGGTCTCATTAAAAAGAAATACATTGCACCAAAAATAAGCGCATAAATTATAATTGTACCCACAAGACCCATTGCAGGACTTGCCACACCAGCATCACCAGATAATAAAATACCCATTGTTCCTCCATTCCGACGTTTCACGCCTGTATCACAAATTCAAGTAAGAGCACACTGATTGCCCTCACGGCTGTGCTTCATCAAAAACACTATACTAACCCATGATACACAAATTTACGGGATTGGGCAAGCACTTTCTCAATAAAACACAATATTTTATATTTAATTTACAATTCTCTCTTTTCAAGCTCTACGGTCTTCGATTACTCCAAAGGCGTTGCCATATTGGCAAGCTTTTCCTTCTTATACTGCGCAAATCTTCCCTGATCCAGTGCCTCTCGAATCTCTTCCATCATGGTATTATAGAAATACAGATTATGCAGCACGCAGAAGCGCATTCCCAACATCTCCTTTGCCTTCAACAAATGTCTGATATAGGCTCTGGAATAACGCTTGCAGACAGGACATCCGCAGCCTTCCTCAATGGGTCTGTCATCCAGCTCATACTTTGCGTTAAACAGATTAATCTTACCGTGATTGGTATATAGGTGTCCATGTCGTCCATTTCTTGTAGGATAAACACAGTCAAAGAAATCCACACCACGGTCAACCGCCTCTAAAATATTGGCAGGTGTACCGACTCCCATCAGATAAGTGGGCTTATGAAGCGGCAGATATGGCACCACCTCATCCAAAATATGATACATTTCTTCATGAGTCTCACCCACTGCCAGACCACCTACCGCATAGCCATCCAAATCAAGCTCAGCAATTCTCTTGGCATGCTCAATGCGAATATCCGGGAAAATAGCCCCCTGATTAATTCCAAATAGCAGTTGATTAGGATTTACCGTATCCTCCAGCTGATTTAAGCGCTTCATTTCCGCCTGACAACGAAGAAGCCATCTGGTAGTACGCTCCACCGAATTCTGTACATAATTTCTGTCTGCCTTACTGGGGGCACATTCGTCAAATGCCATAGCAATGGTGGAACCCAGATTCGATTGAATCTGCATGCTTTCTTCCGGTCCCATAAAAATCTTGCGACCATCTATATGTGAGTTAAAATACACACCCTCTTCTTTGATTTTGCGTAAGCCTGCAAGGGAAAACACCTGAAATCCACCTGAATCCGTAAGAATCGGCTTGTCCCATGACATAAACTTGTGCAGACCGCCTAATTGCTTTATCACACGATCACCGGGGCGCACATGCAAATGATAGGTGTTCGACAGCTCTACCTGTGTCTTAATCTGCTCCAAATCCTCCGTGGAAACAGCGCCCTTAATAGCCGCCACAGTTCCCACATTCATAAATACAGGCGTCTGAATGACGCCGTGTACTGTATGGAATTCGCCACGCTTGGCTCTTCCCTCCTGCTTTAATAATTTATATTCCGACATTAATTTACATAGTCCTCCCAAAATTCTTCAAGGGTAATCTCCTGATCCATAATAACGGTAGCTGCCTCAACACCCACATATCTGAAATGCCATGGCTCAAACTCTACACCCGTTATGTATTCTTTGCCCAAAGGATATCTCAAAATAAAACCATATTCACAGCTGTGCTCTTTCAGCCATTTTGCTGCATCTGTCTCAGCAAAGCCATCATCCAATGCAGTATATTCTACGCATACAATATCCAGAGCCAAGCCCAGCTGGTGTTCACTGGCTCCCGGAACCATTACATATTCACTTGCCAGTTGATAAGCCTCCATATAAGAGAAGCCTCTATTCATATAAAGGTTTATTTTACGATTAAACAGGTACTCCTGACGATTCATATCACGATAGGGAGAACATATCTCAAGACTGATGCCCTCCTCCTTTGCCTTCTGCAGCATATCACGCAAATCATCAATAATACGTTCATCACACTGTAATTTGTTCTTGATAGTACCTAAAGTAAAGCTGTAATCCTCCGGAATGGAATTCTGCTGGTTAATCAAAACCAATCGCCAATCGTCTGCCAAAAATTCCGGCATTTTCTCAGGCTCTGCTACGTTATTCACTTCCGAATTCTGTAATGTTAAGGAATCCTCTTCGCTCTGCGCACTACCACTTTCACTTCTATCTCCGATAGATTCCAAAATTTCTGCAGCGTCATATCTGTCAATCATAGCGTAACCATGTGAGGTTCCGCTATAATCAGAATCTGCCAGCACCTCATCATCCACCAGTATTTCCACATCGTCAATATTCAATTCTGTCTCCTGTGCCAATGAGACATTCGGAGCCCCCTCTACATCCAGGCTGTAACTTCCAACATCCTGTCCCATAATAAACGCTGGAAAGGAGAAGCTGCTGAATACTGTAAACAGCAGACAGCTCATTGCTAACATTGCCAGACGCTTTCCGTTGTTATGCAAATAGGTACACACATGGAAAAAGGACATCAAAAGGAAGAGTACAGGAATAATCAATACTCGCAGTACTTTATTTCTTTTACCGATATTCATTAACCTAGGTCTGATTCGTTCTTCTAATGACTTTTTCATTGGTGAAATAACCTTTTCTATTTTCAAAATATATGCAATATTTCAAAAAGAACATAATTTTACTTAAATAGCATATCATACTTTTTCCACAAATGCATCATTTTTCTTAAAAAAGTTGCCTTCTTTTAAAGTTTTCGTTATAATTTGTATAATTATTACACAGCGCAAATGGCTCTGTGACCGAAAAATACTGCAGCTTTTTGTGCAGTCTTAGAAAGGTATGGATTGATATGGCCGGTTCAACATATGGAACAATTTTTAAAATAACAACCTGGGGAGAATCTCACGGAAAGGCATTGGGTGTTGTAGTGGATGGTTGTCCCGCAGGACTCGAATTGTCCGAAGAGGATATCCAGCACTACTTAAACCGCCGCAAGCCCGGTACAAGCAATATCACTACCCCACGTAAGGAAGCGGACGAGGTCGAAATCCTCTCCGGTGTTTTTGAAGGACGTACCACCGGCACGCCTATTTCCTTAATGGTACGCAATACCTCCCAGCTGTCCAAGGACTACAGCGAAATCGCCACTTACTATCGTCCCGGTCATGCTGATTATACCTTTGATGAAAAATACGGTTTCCGGGATTACCGCGGTGGCGGACGTTCCTCCGGAAGAGAAACCATCGGTCGTGTAGCTGCCGGTGCCATTGCCTGCAAGATTCTGGAACAGTTAGGCGTACATGTCTGCGCATACACTCGTTCCATCGGTTCCATTGAAGCCGATATGACCAAATTCAGCAAGCAAACTGCGCTCACTACTGTCACCGCCATGCCCGATGAGGATGCCAATGTACGTGCAGTTGCTTTTTTGGAAGAAGCACGGGCAAATTGTAATTCCGTAGGCGGTTGTATGGAGTGTATTGTTGAAGGTATTCCTGCCGGTATCGGCGATCCTGTTTTTGAAAAACTGGATGCTAATCTTGCCAAGGCAATGATGTCCATTGGTGCTGTCAAAGCTGTTGAAATCGGCGACGGTACTCTCGTATCCAATTGTCTGGGTAGTGAAAATAACGATTCCTTCCGCATGCAGCATGATCATGTCATCAAAGCCACCAATCACGCCGGCGGTATCTTAGGCGGAATCAGTGACGGCGATACGATTGTCATTCGTGCTCATGTAAAGCCCACACCTTCCATTTTCCTTCCTCAGCAGACCATTAACAAGGATGGCGATGAGATTGACATTCAAATCAAAGGCAGACACGACCCCATCATTGTACCTCGTGCAGTTGTGGTAATGGAATGCATGACCGCCCTTACCGTCCTTGATTCCATGATGATAAACATGTCTGCAAAATTAGATAAGCTAATAGATTTTTATAAGAAATAAGAGTTAGGATACTATAAATAGTAAAAAAGCGGGTGTTGCAAAATAGTCATGTTTGCAATACCCGCTCTTTATGTATATCATCTCTGCCTAATTTGTAGAAAGCTTATGGAACAAAATACGGTTTGGAACCTCAACGCTTATGGCAGGACCGTTCATAACCATGGTGCCCGCTTCAAAATCAGCTCTGAAGAAAGTCATTTCATTGCTTTCATGGTTCAAAGACACAATATATTTGTTGTTGGGGAAAATATCTGCATCCTTAGGATACTCTCCGCTGACCGGCAGACAGAAATTCTTTGTCAACAAGCCGGTTTCCTTGTCTACATTGAAAACAATAACGGAATTTTGTCCTGCAATCGAGCTGAGCAGATAATTATAATCTGCTGAAAAGCTGAATGCACTGGCGCAATTATTCGTTCCTTTAGTGGGTTCCACCAGCATGATGCTCTGTATTTTCTCAAAACAGGGATCATCATCATTATTTTCATAAGTGTATACATCAATATAACATTTCAATTCATGCAGGATATAGATAAATCTTCCATCCTGGGAAATTTTAACATGGCGTGGTGCCGATTCCATTTCGCTGCGGATAATGTCCACAAGCTTTACCTTTCCACGCTTTGCATCAAAATCATATACATTGACATGATCCATTCCCTGATCTGCCACCAACAGATATCTGTTGTCATGAGTCATGCGCGCGCAATTAATATGGGGTCTGAAATTACGTTCTGCAATACTTCCTAGTCCCTTATGGAATATTTCATCCGTAATCTCTCCGATAGAGCCATCCTCCTTTAATCGAAGTACCGTAAGCTTTCCGTCGTGATATCCTGCAACAAACAGATACTCATCTTTATAGTCAGTTGACAGATAGCAGCCTCTCATTCCGTTGATAGGTGCAAAATTCAGCAAATCCAGATTGCCATCCTCCATAATGGCATAAGCTTCCACACCGAAATCAGTAATGGAATACAGATATTTGCCATTGTGGGAAAGTGTCAGATAAGAAGAATTGGTAATCTGCACCTTATCCTTTTCTATAAAACGACCGGCTTCCATATCCACATCATATACCCTGATTCCATGACCATCACCACGTGTATAAGTGGATACATATGCTACGTATTTTTCCTCTGCCACAGCTGTTTCCTCCTTATGTCTGTCCTATTAGCATTTTATTATCTTTCGTAATTTCTTCCTTAAGATAATATAGCACAAAACTATCTTTTATGGAACATTTTTTGATATAAAATCTCCTCTATTTTCATTTTGGAGCAACTTTAAATAAAATCACAAAAAATCTCTTCAAAATTACGTTGACTTTCCCTCAATTTATGTATATCATTATCATAATTTGTATTTATTTTGTATTGCAAAAGAATTATGGAATATAGCGGAGGGATTGCAATGAAAAATGAATTGGTGAATTTAGTAAATATCACAAAATCATACGATGGTCAGATGGTTTTGGACGATTTAAATCTCTATATCCGTGAAAACGAATTTTTGACTCTTTTAGGTCCCAGCGGATGCGGCAAAACCACCACTCTGCGTATCCTTGGCGGCTTTGAAAAGCCTGACAAGGGACAGGTTGTTTTCGACGGCCAGGACATTACCAATCTTCCCCCAAACAAGCGTAATCTGAATACCGTATTCCAGAAGTATGCTCTTTTTACGCATATGACAATTGCGGAAAATATCGCTTTCGGACTTAAAATAAAAAACAAAAGTAAGGCATATATTAACGATAAAATCAAGTACGCCTTGAAGTTAGTAAATCTTGACGGCTTTGAGCATCGTATGCCCGATTCCTTGAGCGGCGGTCAGCAGCAACGAATTGCCATTGCCCGAGCTATTGTAAATGAACCTAAGCTCCTGCTTTTAGACGAGCCTCTTGGCGCGCTTGACCTTAAGCTTCGTCAGGACATGCAGTATGAGCTGATTCGTTTAAAAAACGAGTTGGGAATCACTTTCATTTATGTCACACACGACCAGGAAGAAGCTCTGACCATGTCCGATACCATCGTCGTTATGAATCAGGGTTATATCCAGCAGATCGGTACTCCCGAAAGCATTTATAACGAGCCTGAAAATGCTTTTGTTGCAGATTTTATCGGCGACAGCAACATTATTGGTGCTACTATGATTCAGGATCGTTTGGTTGAAATATTAGGTGCTCGTTTCGCATGTGTAGATGAAGGTTTTGGTGAGAATCAGCCTGTTGACGTGGTTATCCGTCCGGAAGATGTGGAATTGGTTGCTCCGGAGGAAGGCAGCATTCAAGGTACTGTTACGCATTTGATTTTCAAGGGAGTTCATTATGAGATGGAGGTTACTGCCCATGGCTTTGAGTGGCTGGTACAGTCTACCAAAATGTGCCCCATCGGTACAAAGGTTGGCATCAAGGTAGATCCTTTTAATATCCAGATTATGAACAAGCCTGAATCCGAGGACGAGGAGGCCGTTGGTGTAAATGAATAGAAAATTATTATCCGCTCCTTTCATTTTCTGGTCCACACTGTTTATTATTGTTCCGTTGTGCATGGTGTTCTACTATGGTCTCACAGACAAAAGCGGTGCCTTTTCACTGGAAAATATTGCAGCAATCGCCACTCCCGAGCATTCCAAAGCATTGTGGGAGGCGCTGAAGCTTTCCTTCATCAGTACTATTATCTGCTTGCTGCTGGCCTACCCACTGGCAATGATTCTTGCCAATTTGAATGTGAATCAGAATTCTTTTATTGTACTGATTTTTGTATTGCCCATGTGGATGAATTTTCTGTTGCGTACTCTTGCGTGGCAGACCTTATTGGAAAAAACCGGCGTTATTAACAGCATCTTAAATGCATTAAATCTGCCTACCTTAAATATTATCAACACTCCTACAGCCATTGTGCTGGGTATGGTATACAATTTCCTGCCTTTTATGGTATTACCTCTCTACAATGTGCTGGTTAAAATCGATAAGAACGTCATCAATGCAGCAAGGGATTTGGGTGCTAACGGTTTTCAGACCTTTTGCAAAATCATCTTCCCCTTAAGCCTGCCCGGCATGTTCAGCGGTATTACCATGGTATTCGTACCTGCTCTTACCACCTTCGTCATCTCCAAGATTCTGGGTGGTAGCAAGATTCTGCTGATTGGTAATGTTATTGAACAGGAATTTACTCAGACAGGCAACTGGCACCTGGGAAGTGGTTTATCCATCGTGCTGATGCTCTTTATCATTTTGAACATGGTTATTAGTACCGTCACCGATAAAGAAGGCGAGGTGAACACCCTATGATAAGAAACGTTACAAAGAAAATTTACATCGCCTTAATATTTATTTTTCTGTACGCTCCTATCGTCACCTTGATTGTGCTGTCCTTCAATGCCAGCAAAACAAGGGCAAAATGGGGTGGCTTTACCTTCAAATGGTATCAGAGTCTTTTTGAAAATGAGGCAATTCTGCAGGCTCTTTGGAACACTCTCAGTATTGCACTGCTCTCCGCTCTGATTGCCACTCTGATAGGAACGATTGCATGTATTTCCATGCAGGCTATGAAAAAGAGAAACCGCGCTCTTCTTATGAGTATTACCAACATTCCCATGCTGAATGCAGAAATCGTAACCGGTATTTCCCTAATGCTTCTGTTTATCAGTCTTGGTATAAAGTTTGGCTTTATGACCATATTGTTGGCACATATTACCTTTAATATTCCTTATGTCATTTTAAGTGTGATGCCCCGCATGAAGCAGTTAAATCCCAGCACCTACGAGGCTGCACTGGATTTGGGTGCCTCTCATTTACAGGCCTTTTTCAAGGTGGTATTTCCGGACATCCTACCCGGCATATTATCGGGCTTCCTGATGGCCTTTACCATGTCATTGGATGACTTTATTATTACCCATTTTACCAAGGGTCCCGGTATCGATACCTTGTCTACCAAAATCTATACTGAGGTAAAAAAAGGAATAAAACCGGAAATGTATGCACTTTCTACTATCATTTTTGTTGCAGTTCTGATATTATTAATCTTGGTGAATTGCACACCTAAGGCTGACAAGAAAAAACAGCCGAAATAATTAATTGTATAGAGGAGAGTAAAAGAATGAAAAAAATTATTGCAATGTTACTTTGCGGCGCACTTAGCGTTGCAGCACTGACCGGCTGCGGAGCATCCGAGAACACCGAAAGTGATGCGCACAACGGAGACGAAGCAACCGTTAAAGTTGGTGATAATGGCGAGGTCTATGTTTACAATTGGGGAGAATACATTGATCCCGAGACCATTACCATGTTCGAGGAAGAAACCGGTATCAAGGTGATTTATGATGAATATGATACGAACGAAACAATGTACCCCAAAGTACAGGTAGGTTCTTCTGTGTACGATGTCATCTGCCCTTCCGATTATATGGTTGCCAAGATGATGGAGAATGATTTATTGCAGGAGCTGAATTTTGACAACTTGCCCAATGCGAAGGCTAATATCGGCGCTCAGTACTACGAGCAGGCTGCAGAATTTGATCCTAACAACAGCTACTTCGTACCCTACTGTTGGGGAACTGTAGGTATTCTTTATGACAAAACCCAGGTGGACGAGCCTGTAACCAGTTGGTCCATTCTCTGGGACGAGAAATATGCAGATAATATCTTGATGCAGGATTCCGTTCGTGATGCTTTTATGGTGGCTTTGAAGCTTAACGGTTGCTCCATGAACACCTTGGACGAAGCGCAGCTTCAGGTTGCCAAGCAGTCTCTTATTGATCAGAAGCCCATTGTACAGGCATATGTTGTTGACCAGGTACGTGATAAAATGATTGGCGGCGAAGCAATTTTGGGCGTAATTTACTCCGGCGAGGCTATTTATACCCAGCGTGAGAATCCGAATCTGGAATATGTAATTCCCGAGGAAGGTACTAATGTATGGATTGACGGTTGGGTAATTCCCAAGAATGCACAAAATGTTGCTAATGCAGAGAAATTCATTGATTTTATGTGTCGTGCAGACATCGCATTAATGAATTTTGACTATATTACATATTCCACTCCTAATGATGCAGCAAGAGAACTGATTGAGGATGAGGAGATTAAGAATTCTAATATCGCCTTCCCTGATCTGTCCCAGTACAAGAATCTGGAGACCTTCTCCTATCTTGGTGAAGAGGGTGACGAGCTATACAACAGTCTTTGGAAGGAAGTTATGTCTTATTAAAAAGAATTGTAAGAACAAAGCCGGAGGGACAAATTTGTCTCTCCGGCTTTTTATTGCACATTTTATTCCGCTTCACATCCACAGGTTTCGCAGTTTCTGTCTCTTCTGTCGTAATCATCATATCTGTCTTTACGTCCATATCCGGGAAAATCAGTATGACATTCCTGGTCACAGCCATCATATTTGCGTTCCTTCTCAAAACATGCATTTACTCTGCTGTAGCTTTCTTTTTCACAGCAATCGTCACAATGCTTCCTGCAACATTTTTCACATCCGCATCCATTACTACTGCAGCTATTTCTATTATTTCCACAGCAACATAACAACAATAAAATCCAAATACAATTCATAAGCTTCATTCCTTTTACCTATTTATTGTATCATATTCACTTAGAGTCTTTTTGTTGCCAGTACTGATAATTATATATTATTTGCTTTTCTGTTTTACAAAGGTGTCTTTCACATATTGGAAGGTCTGCTCTTCACCCTTCTGGGCCAGCATTTTTAGTACAAATTCCAGTTTACTTGCCGTGTCCGGATGCATCGGTTTACTATCTGCAGACTTAGTATAGTATTCCAAGGGAGCCGAATCCGTATATTCACTTCCTTTGTACACCTTGCTGGCTGCAATACGATCCATAATCATCTCGGCAAAATATTTATCCGGCATCGGAACCGGCATCAATGCACCGGGAACCGCCAGACTATAATCCTGCCAATATTCATAATGATGCTTATTACGCCCTTTATGATGAAGCCATGCAGCCGAATAGCCCTTTTCCTCACGTTCTGCATTGTTGGGACTTCTATTGCCCTGATAATATTTCATACCTACCAGGAATTCTACCGGACTGTACTTTGACATATCATGCAAAAGTCCCTGACGATACAAGCCTACCTTAAAGCACCCCTTTGCCACAAGATACTTATGATAGGTAATCGTTTTAAAATGTTGCCATACTTTATTCATACTACTGTTCTGCCTTACAATATAATTAAAGCCCTAAAAAATGGTCCTGTCATTTACGGTGACAGTTTGCTCCCCTGCCGTTTTCTTCCTTTTGTCAGAAGATCTTTTCTGATTCTGGCTTACGGCATCCGGCTCCTCCTCGCTTTTGAAAACCACAATACTTCTCGCCGGAATCAGACGAACATATTCCGCATTGACAGCTTCTTGAGTGTTTGTTTGTGTCTCCGTAGAACATAATATCTGCCATTCTAGCCCCTTGGGAAGCTTGGGAAGGGCAAGCTCATGTGCTTCCCAATGCATATTCATTGCCACATAGAAGAAATCATCCTCTTCCGTCCGATTCTTCTTGGCATATTTTCCGCAATACATAATACCGATATGTCTGTTATAGCTTTCCAAACGAGGACGCCATGCATTCTGTCCATGATAGGACAAATCCGGATATCCGCAGGCAATATAATCCATAATGCGCAGTGACCTTTCCGGACAAAGAATCGGATGTTCTCTCCTCAGCGCTATCACACTCTGCCAAAATTGATACAACTCCTGATTCTTGTCAAGCTCCTTCCAATCAAGCCATGTGGTTTTATTGTCTTGGCAATAAGGATTATTATTGCCAAATTGTGTGTTTCCAAATTCATCTCCCATAAAAATCAATGGAGTGGATTGCGAAAATGCAAGCATACACATTGCATTTTTCAACTGTTTTCTGCGCAGTGCCACAATTTTTTTCTTTCTGGTAGCACCTTCTTCTCCGCAATTCCAGCTGCAGTTATAATCATTTCCATCACGGTTATCCTCGCCGTTTTCTTCATTATGTTTCCGATCATAGGACACCATATCCATCAGTGTCATCCCATAATAATTGGACATGTAATGAATGCGTCCCTGCTTTTCAGGGATATAACGCATCTGATACAATACATTATTCAGCATATCCTCATCACTCTTCAGGAATTTGCGCATGGCATACAGATACTCATCCCGATATTCTGCCAGGTTGCGATACGAGGGCTTTTCATCCTTTTCATAGATTTTATCTGTATCAAAGGAATCATACCATAACTTTGTATCTGCCAAAGCCGCATCCTTGGCAAGTAGTGTAACAGGAATATCCTCTCCCAACAAATGAAAGCCATCCACATGGTACTCCAGCACCCAGAAACGAAGTATTTCTGCAATCTCTCCCCGATTGACATTCTTCGGAAAATAAAACTGCATGACAACTTCCATATGATTGCGGTGTAAGGTTTTCACTAAGGTCTTAAACTCAACAGAAGAATCATCTCCCGCAGCATAAGCTGCCTTAGGCGCATAGTAAAAACCCTTTTTATAGCCCCAATAATTTAATATTCTCATACTGTCCAAAAGCTTACTATTTTCTTCTGCTGCAATATAAGCAAGTTTCTTTTTTAACTCCGTGTCACTTGGAAGCTCCAAAAATTCATAAGCCGGCTGGATTTCAATAGTGGTAATACCGCTTTCTTTTAAATAAGGGATTTTCTCAACGATTCCCAAAAAAGTGCCTTTATGCTTGACCTGTGAAGAGGGATGCTTGGTAAAGCCTCTCACATGCATACAATAGCATACACTCTGTTCATAAGGCAGTCTGGGCTGTTGATCCTCTTCCCAATCAAAATCGTTATTTAAGAACACCGCCTTCATATTCTTTTCTTCGCGTACCTTACCGTATTGACAGCTACCGGCAAATCCTCTGGCATGCTCATCAGGGATGATTTCATCCCCTTGATAAAATTGATAGGAAACAGCCGACGTATCTATGTCTTTCAAATATTTACAGCATACATTGCCCATTCTTTCTTCCGGTAAAAAGGGAAGCTTTTTTAATTTTCTGCCTGTAGCTCTGTCATACAACAGAACACCACAGTGTTCCTGCTTAGATACAAAGGAAAATCTTACACAGTCTGACTCGCGGTGTGCACCGAGAGGATATGGTCTAATCTGCATTTTCTTTTCTGTCATCACAACCTCAATTCCGCCACCTTTGGGGCTCAAAATATAAGCTCATTTTACTCATTTTCACATTCCATACTTCTTGTTTTATTATAATGTATTGCAAGAAAAATCACAAGCAGTTATAATATAGTTACAAAAGTGATTTTGTAAAATGCACACAATATTTGGGGCGAAAGCCTAATATGTAGGAGGTTCTATTTTATGGTCAAAAATGAAAATTTTGAAGCGGAAGAAATGACTGTTGACATATCACTGGATGACGGCACTGTCATTAATTGTGCTGTGATAGCAATCTTTTCCGTGGAGAACAAGGATTATATTGCGTTATTGCCCTTAGATGAGGACGGAGAAAATCAAGACGGCGAGGTATGGATATACGGCTACAGTGAAAATCCCGATGACCCCAACGAGGAGCCCGAATTGACCTATATTGAGGATGATGAAGAATACGAAAGAGCTGCTGATGCCTTTGATGAATATCTGGATCAGTGCGAATTTGACGAAATTGTGGGGGATGACAAATAAGCCTTCCACAACGGATTAAGAAATCTGGACAATAGTCTGGGGCGTTCTTGTGTACCTGTGATACCGAGAAGCTCCAGACTTTTTTTGGCTCTTGTCATTCCCACATAAAAGATACGTCTCTCCTCCTCACAGCTTTCTTTATCCGGCATACTGCCATGAGGAAATACCTTTTCATTACAGTCCGGAATCCATACATGGTCGAATTCCAACCCTTTTGAAGCATGAATTGTCATAAGTTGTAGTCCTGCTTCCTGCGGCGCATTTTCCATCTCTCTCCTTTCTGCCAATCCACGTTTCCGATGTAACATTTCCGAATATTCCGCCTGCGCTCTCTGCCACTCTTTAACCGTGTTATATTGCTTTGCATCAGCACTCAGCCAGTCCAAAAACTCTATAGCCTCTTCCAACCGGGCTTTTCCGCCTCTCTGCGTGCGACTCAACTCATAAATATATTTTTCATAGCCGATAACCTTGCGAATATACTGTACCCCAAGAAACGGCGTGGCCTTTTGCAAATATTTTAGCTGCTTCTCCAAAGTAAGAATTGCGCTACGTGCCTTATCCGTCTGCAAAAAGGTTGTACCATTTGTCCTGCTTCTCAAATAATAGGACTTAATGTCCTCCAGTGATATGTCCCCTCGGTTCGCCAGTGCTTCCCTACTGATATATCGAGAAGGTTTATTCAGAACCTGCAGCCACAAATTCCGGTCTGTTTCTCCCGATGCCAGTCGCAGATATGCCATAATATCCTTTGCTATCTGATTTTCATAAATACTACTTGCCTTTTCCTTCATGGAAAAAGGAATCCCCTGCCGCTGTAACCTTGCTGCAAATCCTTGCATATAAGAATTGGTTCGAAACAAAACAGCGTAGGTACTCTTCTCTGCTAGCTTTGAAAATATCTGACATAAATACTGATATTGTTCTTCCCGTTCTGTAAAAGTACGCACACAGACATGCATTCCCTTCCCTTCCCCTTCTGTTTGATAGGGTGCTCCGGCTGCAGTAAGCTTCTTCTGAAAACGTTCCTTATTCTCTTCGATAACAAGTGCAGAGGCCTTCACAATCTCTTCATGACTGCGGTAATTCATATTCAACAATATCCTTTTTGCCTCATAATCTTTCTGAAAGCGTTTCAAACACATTGGATTAGAGCCGCGAAAGCCATAAATCGCCTGATCATCATCTCCTACCGCAAACAAATTACAGGGCTTCTTAGCAAGCAAGCCTATTACACGGTATTGCATAGGGTTGATATCCTGAAATTCATCCATTAGAATATGGGCAAATCTGCCTTGCCAATATTTTCTGACTGTCTCATCCTTCTCCAAAAGCCGGGCACACTCGTAGACCATATCATCAAAATCTATGAGTCTCCTTTGCTTTCTGATGCCTTCATACTCCTTATAAACAGCTTCAAATACCGTTTTCCAATCCGGTGGCAATTCTTTTACCGCCGCATCCATGCTGCCTGTATTTTTGAATAAGCTAATAGCTGACAGCAATAAGGATACATCCTCGTAAATCCTTTGACCATCTATATAGGAATGCGCTCTGTATAATTCGTATTGATATTTTTTTACAATGGGATAAATAAGATGTTTCTTCTGCTCTTCTCTCAAAATTTGGTTTTTAAAAGAATGGTTAGATTGATTTAGAATGTGATAAAAAACGGAATGAAAGGTTCCGAAATTGACGGGATAGCTTTGGTCCGACTGTTCATAGAATCTACGCTGCATGGATATGGCAGCTTCTTTGGTAAAGGTAATCACCAAAATTTCCTCCGGTGACACCCCAAGACTCTCAATTAAATATAAAATTCGCTGGGTAATAGTGAAGGTCTTGCCGGAGCCGGGACCGGCCAATACCAGCAGCGGTCCCTCTCCATGCATCACAGCTTGGCGCTGTGCCTCATTTAAATTTTCATGCATTAACATAGGCAATTAAACGTTCTCAAGCAATTCAATTCCCTTGCGAATTCTCTTTAAGGATTCTTCTTTACCAAGAACCTCCATGATCTCTGTTGCTCCCGCAGGAGTCATCTGTTTGCCGGACACAGCGGTACGAATGGGCCACATCACATAACCATTCTTACAGCCCTTTTCCTCCACGTATTTTACAAGAGTCTGATACAGCCCGTCATTACTGTAATCCTCCTGCGTCTCCAAAATAGTCAGTACATCCTTAAGCACCTCAAGAGAGGTTTCTGTATTGGTCTTCATCTTCTTATGGGTATACATTGCCACATCATACTCCGGCAATTCCTCAAAGAAATCCACATGCTCAGCAATATCCGGGAATACCTCAATACGTGTTTTTACCATGTTGGCAATCTTCTTTAAATCATAAGGCTTTGAAATTGTTGCCTTCAGATAAGGCTCTGCCATTTCATAAAAGGTATCCGCATCCATCGCCTTCAAATACTCGCCATTCATCCAACGCAGCTTCACAATGTCAAATACTGCCGGAGACTTGCTGACACGATGATAATCAAAGTTTTGAATCAGCTCTTCCAGAGAAAAAATTTCTCTGTTATCCTCAGGACTCCAGCCAAGCAATGCCACATAATTGACAATGGCTTCTGTTACAAAACCCTGCTCTATCAGATCCTCAAAGGAAGCATGTCCGCTTCTCTTAGACAGCTTCTTGTGATTTTCATCAGTAATCAAAGGCAGATGAATATAAACCGGTACTTCCCATCCAAATGCCTCATATAATCTCACATACTTCGGTGAGGAGGATAAATACTCATTTCCTCTTACTACATGGGTAATATTCATGGTATGGTCATCCACGACATTCGCAAAATTGTAGGTTGGATATCCATCTGATTTAATGAGAATCATGTCATCCAATTCGGAATTGTTGACCGTAATATCACCGTAAAGTTCGTCATGGAAGGTTGTCGTACCCTCCATCGGATTGTTCTGACGAATGACAAAGGGAATTCCTTCCGCAAGCTTTGCCTCCACCTCAGCCTTAGAGAGTGACAGGCAATGCTTATCATAAATCATGATTTCCTTACCGTCCACAACCTCCGTTTTCAGACTTTCCAGTCTCTCTTTGTCACAGAAGCAATAATATGCCTCTCCCTTCTCGATTAATTCCTTAGCGTATTTCATGTAGATACCTGTCTGCATACGCTCACTCTGCACATAAGGGCCATAGCCACCATCCTTATCAGGACCTTCATCATGCTTAAGACCTGTCTTCTCCAGTGTACGATAAATAATTTCTGTAGCACCTTCTACAAATCTTTCCTGATCGGTATCCTCTATACGGAGCATAAAATCTCCGTTATCGTGCTTTGCAATTAAAAACTCGTATAATGCGGAACGCAGATTGCCCACATGCATCTTACCTGTAGGACTGGGTGCGTATCGCGTTCTGATTTTAGTCATAGCTTCCTCCAATCTGCACATTTGAATGTGCAATTTTTTATATTCTATTCTTCATCCGGTAATTTCTTCTCAGCAGCATCTTGGAATTTGGCAACTTCCTTCATCGCCTGAGGAATTGCAATATTTGTTCCCGCTCCGGCAATACATCCTCCGGGACATGCCATACCCTCTATCAGACAGCCGTTCATCTTGCCTGCCTTTGCCAATAACAACACCTTTTTACATTCTGCAAGACTTTCTGCATGTTCAATACGAACCTCTGTGCCGGGATAGTACTTCTCAATACATTCCTCTATAGCATGGGCAACGCCGCCTGCTACGCCGTAACCACGTCCGGCAGCTGTGGCATCCTGCATTTCATCCATGGCTTTGATTTCTTCCAGCAAAATACCCTTGGCTTCAAACATTCCTGTCAATTCCTCAAAGGTTATAACAAAATCCACGTCAGAACGCACTGTTCTACGGCTTGCCTCCAGCTTCTTAGATGCACAGGGACCAATAAATACTACCGATGCATTAGGATGTTCCTTTTTAATGATACGAGCTGTTGCTACCATCGGTGTCAATTCGTTACTAATCTTATCAATGGTTTCAGGGAACAGATTCTTGGCCATTACAGACCAGGAAGGACAACATGAGGTCAAGGCAAACGCCTGATTACCGGTGGCAACCTCCTTTACATAATGCTCCGCCTCTGCCATACAGCCCATATCGGCACCGATTGCAGTTTCATATACATCTGCAAAGCCCAATTCCTTCAATGCTGTCTTAAACATGTCAGGGGTCACATTGGGACCAAATTGTCCTACAAAGGCCGGCGCAACCTGGGCAATAATCTCACGTCCTGACTGCATAGCACGAATCAACTGGAAAATCTGTGACTTATCGGCAATAGCACCAAAGGGACAGCTTACCATACACTGACCACAGGACACGCACAGATCATTATCAATCACCGCACGACCTACACGATCGGACTTAATAGCCCCAATACCACAAGCTGTCTTACAAGGTCTTTCCTTGTGACAAATCGCATCATAAGGACATATTGCTTTACATTTGCCACATTTGATACACTTCTCCTGATCAATTACGGATTTGCCGTTTACCATGGAAATAGCACCCTTCGGGCAAACACTTTGACAGGGATGTGCCAGACATCCCATACAGGAATCTGTTACGGTATACAAATTCTCCGGACAGGCATTACATGCCGAAGGAATTACCTGCATCAATGGCGGTTCATAATATTTCTCATCAATATTACTCTCCTCCAGACCTGCGGTCAAATGTCCGGGGCGCTCACGATTCTCAGGTCTTAAGCTCATACCCATGGCCAGACGGATTCGTTCACGGATAATAGCACGATCACGATATACACTTTCCCAATATTCGGACTCATCATAATCCACAATTTTATAAGGCAGAGCCTCCATATCATCCTTTAAATTAGTTGAATGATACGCCAGATTGGCCACTTCCTTAAAAACCAATCTCCTACGTTGTCTGACAGGAGTGTCAATTCCTCTCATATTACTCATAAGAATCTCCTTACCTTTCTTCTGCTGTACATTTTTATCAAATCCGCAGGCATTAAGTATATGCCTGCCGCTTTTTTATCTATCCGCGAATCTGTCCCTTACCGCAAATTGTATATTTATATGAGGTAAGCTCCTTCAGACCCATGGGACCTCTCGCATGAAGCTTCTGGGTACTGATACCGATTTCTGCACCAAAACCAAATTCAAAACCATCTGTAAAACGTGTGGATGCATTCCAATATACACATGCCGCATCCACCTCATTCAAAAACTGTTCTGCCGTTTGCGCATTCTCTGTCACAATACACTCTGAATGCTTGGTATTGTATTTATTGATATGGGCAATTGCCTCCTCTACACTTGTCACCGTCTTCAGGGACAGAATATAATCCAGATATTCTTTCCCATAATCCTCTTCTGTGGCAGCGATGCAGTTATCCAGTACCTTACACACGGCTTCATCCCCACGCAATTCTACGTTCTTTGGTGCAAGTGCCTCCGCCAAAGCAGGCAAAAAGGTATTGATGATATCCTGATGCACCACCAGAGATTCACATGCATTACATACGCCGATGCGCTGTGTTTTTGCATTAAAAACAATCTGCACTGCCATTTCTATATCTGCATTCTTATCCACATACACATGACAGTTACCTGTACCGGTTTCAATAACCGGAATGGTACTATTCTCCACTACACTGCGAATCAGTCCTGCTCCGCCTCTGGGAATCAGAACATCCACATATTCATTCAGCTTCATAAATTCTGCAGTTACGCTTCTGTCCGTATCTTCAATCAGCTGCAGGGCATCTTCCACAATACCACACTTAGCCAAAGCAGCACGAAGCACCTTAACAATGGCAATATTGGAATGAATGGCATCGCTGCCGCCCTTTAAAATCACTGCATTTCCCGTCTTAAAGCAAAGTCCGAAGGCATCTGCCGTCACATTGGGACGAGATTCGTAAATAATACCAATCACACCCATGGGTACTCTGCGCTTTTCAATTTTCAGACCATTAGGGCGCTCAAACTGCTCCATCACCTCACCGATACAATCGGGAAGCTCTGCAATCTGCTGTAAGCCCTCTGCCATTGCTTGGATACGCTCCGGTGTCAGGCGAAGACGATCCAGCATACCGGGATGCATACCGGCTTTCTCGCCATTGGCAATATCCTCTGCATTGGCTGCAAGAATCACAGCCTGCTCCTTGCACAAATATTCAGCTGCTGTTAACAAGGCCTGATCCTTTTCCTTGGTAGTTGCTCTCTGCAACACATATTTAGCGGCTACTGCCTTTTGTCCCATTTCCTGTAAATTTGTCATATTCCCTCATTTCCGCGCACGAAGCAAAGCCTTTGCGCTGTCTTACTAAACACATATTACCTGATACGGCTTAATGTCCCAATCATTGGCGGGAAGCTCCTCCACCATTTGGCATTGAAATCCCACAGCTATGGTTTTCAACCGCAATTCCTCTTTGTCTGCCAGATAGCGGTCATAAAAGCCCTTGCCGTAACCGATACGATTCTTCTGTAAGTCAAACACAGCTCCCGGCATCAGCATAAGCACTCTGTCTGTTGCTGTCGGGTCATATAGAAAGGGTTCCGTGTCTCCCACCGGTTCCCGGATACCTTTATATCCTAAAACCAAATCCTTCTCGGAACAAATCCGGTAAAACACCATGTCCTGACCTGTCACCTTTGGTGCATATACCTTCTTTCCTTTTGCCAATGCCTCTCGCAAAATATCAGTGGTATCTATTTCGCTTCCATAGCTTACAAAGGTCAAAACAGTATCTGCCATATAAAACCACTGGTGTCCGCAAATACGCTCTGTAAGAAACAGTGCTGCGCGCTTGCGTTCTTCTTCACTCAGGGCATCCCGCGCAGCAAGAATCTGTCTGCGAAGCACTTTTTTATCAAGTAATTGCTGCTTTTTTACTTCCGTCATATTACTCTCTATTCTAAATTTATTTATTCTTCCTTATTGATTCTTCTTTGCCGCCTCTGCCAAGGACTCAATAGTACCGTCTGGTCTCTCTACCGTAACATTGTCCAACTGAGCCTTTAAATTAGCACGCACGCTTGCCACATATTCTGCACGAAGACGAGCCTGTTCCTCTTTCTCTTCCTCAGTCAACCCTTCCTTTTGTGATTTATGATACAACTCATTAATCCGCTTAATTCTTTCATCCATATTCATGATAATTACCAACCCTTCCGAATCTGCTACTCGTGTAGTCATCATCCTTATCAGCATACCTATCTATCAGCCAGTCTGACTTATCCTAATCCTTATGCAGATTCTCCACAAATTCCGGCAAATCAAAATTTTCATCCCTGTGTGCCACAAAAAGCGTTCCTTCATTTTTACCTGCCAGAATTCTATGTAATACACCGATATCCTTACTGTTGGCAATAACCATGTCCACATCGGAGCTGGTGGCAATCTTTGCCGCAATCAGCTTCGTGTTCATACCTCCGGTTCCCACATTACTGCCGGTGCTTGCCTTTCCCATTCCCATCAGCTCATCTGTCAATTCATCCACCTGCTCAATAAACCGGGCATCAGGATTTTGTCTGGGGTCATCAGTATACAGTCCGTCTATATCAGATAACAAAATCAGTAAATCCGCATCAATCAATGCTGCTACTATCGCAGAAAGGGTGTCATTGTCACCAATTTCGATTTCGTAGGTCGCTACGGTATCATTTTCATTGACAATAGGAATAACACCCATGGCAAGAAGCTGCGAAAAGGTATTATGCGCATTATATCGATTCAAATTGTCCACAATAGTATTCTTAGTCATCAGAATCTGTGCTGCGACCTGATTGTATTCTGCAAAAAGCTTCTGATAAGTCATCATAAGTCTCGCCTGACCAATAGCTGAGCAGGCCTGTTTCACAGCCATAGCCTCCGCCTGCGTACGAGTCGGAAAATCCTTCAAATTAACAGCCTTCCTGCCTGCTGCGATGGCACCGGAGGTCACAAGCACCACTTCTTTGCCTTGATTGCGAATGTCACACAGCTCCCGCACCAGCTTTTCCAATCGAATATAATCCATATCCCCTGTTTCTGCATGCTGCAGAGAGGAGGAACCAATCTTTACTACTATCCTTTTTTTATCCTTAATTAACTCACGTAAATTGCTCACACTACATACCATGCACCTTGTGCATGTCCTTTCCCTTCTGTTTGGCTATATGTGCCGAATATTTAACAGACTCTATTCTACTGTATTTTCTCTGTTACGTCAATGAGACATGACATGAAAAATCAATGCGATAAATCCATTGTTCACTCTAAAACAGGCGCATACGCTGCTGCAATTACTTCCGCAACCCGCAGGCCATCCATTGCGGCAGAGGTGATACCGCCTGCATAGCCGGCACCCTCTCCACAGGGATATACACCCCTGATAACGGACTGTAGCGCCTCATCCCGAATGATGCGAACCGGCGATGAGGTACGACTTTCCACACCCGACATAATAGCCTCCGGTGAATTAAAGCCGGCAATCTGCCTGCCAAAGCACTCCATTCCCTCCACAAACGCCTCATTGCACTCCTTCGGCAAAATACCTGTCAAATCCGACCATGCATAAAGTCCCTTGCATTGCGGCTCCAAACTCTGTTCGGAGGGTGATACCTTCCTTAATTGCTCCGGCATCCCGTCACGTGCTTCCACACGCTCCTTAAATTCACCATACCTCTGCACCGGGATTTTTCCTGATGCCAGGTTATATGTCCTTTCCTCCAAGGTACGTTGGAAGGCAATGCCGGAAAGAGGATGCTTGGAGCCAAAATCCTCAGGTGTTACAGCAACAATAATGGCACTGTTGGCATTGCTACCATCTCGTCCACTGTAGCTCATACCATTTACTGCCAATCTACCTTCCTCGGAGGATGCATTGACCACATAGCCTCCCGGACACATACAGAAGGAATACACGCCCCTGCCGGATTGTGTTTTCGCAGTCACCTTATAGGGTGCTGCTCCAAGACTGCCCGGTTCCTCTGTTCCGTACTGACTTCTATTAATATCCTTCTGGGGATGCTCTACACGAAATCCCACTGCAAAGGCCTTGGCCTCCATAGGTAGCCCCTTATCATACAGCGTGGAGAAGGTATCCCGGGCACTGTGCCCGATAGCCAGTACCAATTGACTGCAGGCAAGCCTTTCCTCGCCGTTTATAATCACCCCTTCAATGCGGTTATCGCTCACCTCGATATCCGTCACCTGACTTCCAAAGCGCACCTGTCCGCCCAAACGGATAATCTCCTCTCGCATGCGCTTAACAATCTGACTTAACACATCCGTTCCAATATGTGGTTTTGCCTCATACAAAATGGACTCCTTTGCCCCAAATCGAATAAAGGTATTTAGCACCTCTTTATTTCTTCCTGATTTATCCTTTACCAACGTGTTAAGCTTCCCATCAGAAAAGGTTCCTGCACCGCCCTCACCAAACTGTACATTAGAGTTGGGTAGAAGCTTACCCCCGTTCCAGAATGCTTCTACGCTTTTCTTGCGGCTGTCCACATCCTCTCCCCGCTCCAGTATAATGGGACGATATCCGTGTAAAGCCAGATAATATCCACAAAACAAGCCTGCCGGTCCCATCCCTACAATCACAATCGGAGATTTCAATTTCCGGTTTCCACTCTCAGGAAACTGATATTGTACCGGCTCTATTTTACTGATTTGATCGACATTCCTTTTCTTTTTCAGGGAACGAAGTACCTTGTCCTCATTTTGTACCTGTACATCCAGTACATAACTATAAAATATCTCCGGCTTCCTTCTTGCATCAATGGACTGTCTGACAATATGGAATTCTTTAATTTCCCGAACAGATACCTGCAGAAGCTCTGCCGCTTTCTTAAGAAGCTGCTCCTTGGTATGTCCTGCTCTTACTTTCACCTGATTAATTCGTATCATAGTAGTCTTCTATTACTCCTGCCTGCTTATTGCGCCTGCCGCATTTCCCGCTATGGCGCCGCTACACCATGCCCACTGCAGATTGTAACCCCCACATTTACCGTCCACATCCATAATTTCTCCCGCAAAATACACGCCCGATACAAGCTTTGATTCCATATTGGATGTGATTTCTCCGGTATCAACACCACCTGCGCAGACCTGCGCATTCTCATAGGGATTACTGCCTGTCACATGAAGCTCCCAGCATCTGCACAGCTCATAAACATGATTTATGGCTTCTGCATCCGCCTGTTCTATGGGAATATTTCCCTTTAATCCCGCCATTTTAATAAAAAGCTGCATCAGCTTTTTGTTAAGCATACCTGTGAAAAATTCCTCTACCGTTCTATCATTCTGAAGAAGTGAGCGTCCTGCACGCAAGCCCTCATAGCCCTCCTCCGAATAATCCGGAAGCAGGTTGATTATCACTCTTACTTCCTTTGATTCCCGCAATATGTAATTGGCAATACGACTGATTTGAAAAACAGGAATACCGGAAATGCCGTATTCCGTAAACTGTATTTCACCTCGCTCACATGCCACACATTCTCCTTCATGATATATCTGTACCATTCCGTCAGCACGTACACCTGCCACAGCCTTCAGATAATCCTCACGACATCTTAGCTGTACCAATGCGGGTACGGTAGGTATAATGTGATGTCCCAGCTTTTTGGCAAGCTTGTAACCACTGCCATCTGAACCGGTCTTAGGTGCCGCTTTACTGCCACAGGCAAGAATCACCGCATCAAACTCATAGCTGATGCTACCATCACTCACCATAATTTTCCCGGTATCATGCTTCTTCTCTATATGATTGATTTTGCATTCGCCAAGCACCTTGATGCCTAATGCCTGCATTTCAAAACGAAGGACATCAAGTACAAGCGCCGCCTGCTCGCCTGCCGGATACAGATAACCGTTCTTTTCCTTTATTAAAAGTCCGAGTCCCTGAAAAAAGGCAATTGCATCCTGTGTTCCAAATCGATCCAGGGCACTCTCCAGCCATTCCTGACTGCTTCCGTAATACTGTTGCGCAGAAAGCTGATAATTGCCCAAATTACATTTGCCGTTTCCAGTTATTAATATTTTCTTGCCCACCCGGTCATTTCGTTCCAGAATGGTTACATCTGCGCCTTGTCTTGCCGCAGTTATTGCTGCCACCATACCGGCAGCGCCACCTCCGATTATTCCCAGTGTTTTTCTCTTCATACTGCACGCTCCCTATCTGTACTTTTCAAAACCAAAGCCTCGCATCTCTTGTAGGTTACATTTGCATCAGCTTAGCTGGAGTAATTTTCCAAGAAATGATATAGCGACTCTTCATCCTCCACCCAAAGCATCTGAATAATCTCACTCTGTATATCCTCCGGTAATTCCTCAAGCATAATACCGGTATAAATATATATTGTCTCCATATCCTCCAGATAAACTACCACTTCATTATCATACACCGCCAGATAGAAGCTGTTGCTGGGCTGAACATACTGATAATTCATCTGCACCACAACTCGTTCTTTGGAAAAGGATAACACCTCAAGACTCACAAAGCCTCTCTCCAATTCCGAAAGTGGCGGATACATTTCAAATTCCTCCATTGCAATCAGAAACTGTTCACGATCCATACCAATATATTCGGCCGGCAGCTTCCAAACGGTTTCTACCACAGACTGATTCACAATATCTGTTTCCTCCAGAACATACTTCGTATCTACTGTTAAAGTTTCATCGGATGCAGATACATCTGCCAACTCCATTTCAAAAAGTGCAGACTCCTCCATTTCAGCTTTTAAGTCTGTTGCACCCTCTTCCATTCCTTCGATTCCCTGCCCATCCCGGGTAGCTTCATTCTCCAGCTTGTCCACTATTTGCTCCGGCCAATTCTCTTCCGGAAGTTCTTCAATGTTCTGTGTCACATCCCCCGGATAAAAGAAATGCATGCATTCCACTCCTGCATAGAAGCCTATTCCAAACATAATAAGGGGATAAATAAAAAATAAACTGATACCTTTTACAATTTTCATATTTCCTCGCGTTTATACGGAATTTATAGATTTGCTCTCAGTATCAGCTATTTTTATGAAATTTATACTACAAAAAATGTAAAAACTGTCCCAATTTCCATATAATTTTACCGCCCGGTATCACTTCAAGCTCCTGCTCACGGAAACAACGAAGCAGCAATAACAGTATCCAGTAAAGCAGACCTCCCAGTATCAGACAGACCACTACAGTAACTACATTACCCAGATGCGGAGTAAATATTTTACCCAGAAGAAGGCACAACAGTCCCATCAGGCAAGCGCAACCCGCAGGAATCGCCAGTGTTCTCAGTCCATCTATCCCGGTTCTGAGCTGCATGCATGCCAGCCAACCTGTGGATGCCACATAAATACCCATGCCAAGAATTCCGGCATAAACAAGAGCCATAATGCCTAATGCACCCACATTCAGCATCAAAACCGCAGCAATCACAAAAACAACATCCCCCACAGCGGCGCAGGCACAAACCAAGAAATCCATGCCAAGCTGCATTAATAATCTGGAAAAGAAGAATGCCAATGATACTAATACTATCAACACAGAACCAAAAGAAAACATCGCTTCCAGTCCTGCCTGACTTCCTTCAAAAATCCCGGCAAGCTGTTTTGCCATAATAGCAGTAAACACCGTCCAAAACAATGAGTGAATCATCACAATACGCATGCCGCTTTGGAAAATACCTTTTGCATAACGCATCTCATCCTTTCGAACACTGACCGACACCTTTGCATTTACTGCTGTGATACAAATCGCATTTAAAACAAACGCCAAGCCGCAAAACATCAGATATTTCCCAAAATAAACTCCATAGGCATCAGCCGAAGCAATATTATCGGTCACACTCTTTTGAAAGAATATCAGCCCCATCCAGAGCGGCAGACTTTCCAATAAACCTAAAAGTATTTTGGAACCCATATTTCGATATAACAATCTCACATGTCCGGCAAAGGAATCGGTTGTCTTCATTCCCTCCCGCTCATTGTTTGCTTTTGGGGCGCGATTTGTTCCCTTATAAACCAGAAATAGGAACAAGGTAAGCAATAATTCTGTCAAAAGAATTGCCAACACAATACCCACTCCACCATACATGGAAGTAAACGCATCCTGCTTGAGTAGCGCACTGACCTTTTGACCATATTCCTTAAGCATATTTCCAAACAATATAGCAAATCCCAAAAACAGAATCTGACGTAAAATAGCAGATACTGCCGTCGGAAGCTCGGAACCATTTCCCTGAAAGTAGCCCGTCAATACTGCACTGACCGTTTTAATAAAAATAACCGGCGCCAGCAACAGCATTAAAAACCTACTATACGGCATACGAAACAGCCGTTCTGACAACAAGCCTGTGCATGCCAGAAAAACAATACTTCCTAAAAACCCACAGACACACTGCTGTAGCATAATATTTCTGCGCATTTTAGCACCATTTTTATATTGCCCGCGAATGCTTTTGCTCCGCAGCATTCTTCCAAGGGACTCTGCAACATACTTACCCGTAATACACCACAAGATATAAAAACCCTGCAATGCCATCGCCAAATAAGCGATTCCGTTATCTCCAACACTTTTTCCAAGAATCCAGATACTGATAAATCCCAGTACATAGGAGCATAATTGTATCTGCTGTCTTTTAACCTCTACCTGATTCATGTATCGTCCTCAATTAATCTCTTGTTATTCCCAGCTTCTTAAGTATTCCTTCCTGCTTTTCTTCCATTACCTTGGCCTCATCAGCCTCCATGTGGTCATATCCGCACAAATGAAACATACTGTGTGCCAATAAAAAAGCTAATTCCCTCTTTTCACTATGTCCATAGCTCTCAGCCTGCTCTCTTACCTTATCCACAGATATGATAATATCACCCATTATCAACTCTCCGGTATCCGGGTCGAAATAATCTGCTTCACGGCACTCGTCTATTGTAAACTCTCCTGCCCGGACAAAATCAAGATTCGGAAAGGAAAGTACATCTGTCTCCCTATCAATTCCCCGATACTCTTTATTAAATGCATGTATTCCTTCATTATCCGTAAGCAGCACATTCACCTGTACTTCATAGGGACAAGCTTCTGCATCTAACACAGCCTCTGCTACCTGTTTAACCAGCGATTCCACATCAAAGGGAAAAGAGGTCGTTGTCTCATTCTCAACGTAAAAAGTCATAATAGAGCTTTTCCTCCTTAAATATCTTTTGCATGGTCTTTAACTCCCGCATGGTAATATCGCAATTATGAAAGGTTCCCGCATCATAAAATTTCTTAAAGACCGCATCTATTACCTGTTCATAATCCAGAACCTTATCACCGTTCTTAGAGAACATGAAAATAATTGTGCTGACGATTGCATCCGCACACAACAACACGGCTGTTTCCTTATGTTCAACAGCATTTCTCTTTTCCTGATATTCCTGCAAAATAGCTACAGCCTGCGGAGGAAACGCCGGTGCATTTTCCTGTCCTGCAAGCTTGCTGTACAGCTTATGATAATAGCCTGCACACTTTAAAGCATCAATATCCAACGAAAGCTTGCTTGCTATTCTTTCGCAAAAATAAGTCGTATGTACGCAAAGAAAATAATCTGTCCTGTTATTTTGCTTGTATTCCACAAGAATCGGATTCTCCGTATCATTGATATCCAAATAGCTTTCCCTGTACTGATACACAACCGTAGCAGAAAATATTTTCAAAAAACCGATTAATAAAATACTGGAAATAATAATATTAATTATTGGCACCACAAAAAGTTCAAAACTCAAATGCTCGTTTGCCACCAACACAATATTAGCCGTCTCACACACCAATAGACACATCATGGACAAAAGCCATGGAATACCGATGGTGAATTCATTTTCCAGATTTCTGAAAAGATATGCTGCGAATACACCACTTACAAAATACAGGAAAAACACATCGGCCGTTGCTGTGGCAAGTAAGGTAGGTATAATCAAGAGCACTGAACCTGACAATATACCGATACTGAGACTGCTGTACAAAGTCAGCATCACATAAATCGTCAGAAAAGGCCACCCTGCCATGGGCAAGAAAATGCAGGCAAAGGAAATCAAAAGCCCAATAACCACAGCCACCCAAAATCTTAGCAAATGCTCGCTGTTATTGTATGCCAGCATATAGTTCAGATATTCCTGCCGAAGCGCATAGCCCAGAATTGCAATGCCCAATGCAACAGTTACCATATTTCTAAGAATTACATCCATGTTAGTAGAATTCACCAAACCATGTATATAGATTCCGGTTGCCGCCAACAGCATAATACCCAGCTCCGGCAGAATATTTTTCCAAGTAAGTTTTCGTCTATTTTCTTCCATACTTCTCTCTGTTTCTCGTCTTTTCTTTTGCTTCATAATCGTCATATGCCTTGACAATCTTTTGTACAAGGGGATGTCTTACTACATCCTTACTAGTCAGATTACAGAAAGCAATATCATCAATATTGCCTAATACCTTTGTAGCCACATCCAGACCGGATTTGGTTCCCACAGGAAGATCCTTCTGTGAGGAGTCACCGGTCACCACCACCTTGGACCCGAAACCGATACGGGTCAGAAACATTTTCATCTGTGCAGGGGTAGTGTTCTGCGCCTCATCCAGAATAATATAAGCATTGTCCAGCGTACGACCTCTCATATAGGCAAGGGGTGCTACCTCAATCAGCCCCTTTTCCATGTTTTTGGCAAAGCTTTCCGCTCCCATAATCTGATACAGCGCATCATACAAGGGGCGCAGATATGGGTCGACCTTACTCTGCAAATCACCGGGCAGAAATCCCAGCTTTTCCCCTGCCTCAATAGCAGGTCTGGTCAAAATAATACGACTGACCTCATCATTTTTAAATGCAGTAATGGCCATTGCCATGGCAAGATAGGTCTTACCGGTACCCGCCGGCCCTAAACCAAATACAATCATATTCTTACGGATAGCATCCACATATGCCTTCTGCCCCATGGTTTTGGGCTTTATAGGTTTACCGTTTATGGTATGACATATGCAGTCAGAATCTATTTCCGTCAGCACTGCTTCCTGTTCTTCTTTTCCCATTTCTATTGCGTAATCCACACTTTGCTCCTCTATATCATTTCCTCTTTCGGAAATAATTGTCAGCTGCTGCAGTACCCGGCTGGCTCTGCCTACATTCTGTGCCTCGCCTGTAACAACCACCTGTCCGTTGCGGTCCACCACAGTCACTTTAAAATCACGTTCCAGCTTTTTCAGATATGCATCCTGCATTCCGAATATCTTTTGCATATGCTCAATGGGCATATCCAGTTTCATCGAAATCTCATTCATTCAGTAATTGCTCTCCCATATCAGGCTTTTCGGTGGCAACACTCTTGCCGACCAATTCTCTCACCAGAAAATCTCCGTCAACAACCCACATACCACCACTAGTATCTATTTTAACATTTTTTTCAATAATTTGTACCCCTTTTTCTTCTAATTCTGTAATAAATGTAAGAATTTTTTCATTGAGAAGTGCTTCTGCCTGCTCTAAGGTATATTCATACTCTACATTCAAATACTCACGATAGGTATAGCTGCCAAGATATACAGGAATTGACAGCTTTTCAAATATCAGTGGCTGATTGGTTTTGATAACACTGTCATATTGAAGAAAGGGTCTGTTTTCCGGCATTTTCCACTCGTTTTCTCCTATTCGTATGAAGTATCTGTCTTCAGTTCTGCCGGTATATTCCTTTTGTACATAATCAAAGGGAAGTGTTGCATGAAAGCTTGTTGTATGCTCCAGTAAAATATCAGCATCTGCCCGTACATAATTGTACGCTCTTATGGTCGTATCATCATTATAAATCGGAACCTTTCCATCCACCAGTAGGTTTCCCTTTTCCACAGAATCACCTATACTTACCTTAGGCACGCCACTTCTTACTATCATTGACACAATCGTGCCATCATATTCCGCCACCAAATCATAACCGCCCTCTTCCTCCACTGTTTCTTCAAGAATGGGGGCATCATTCTCCTTTACCTCAATAATAAGCTTAGTACCGTTAAGCTTTGCAGACGTCCATGTTATCTGGGAAAAGCTTCTACGGATCTCCTTTTCCAGCTCTGCAATGTCCAGTGTATCTTTTTTCATGCCGATTCTCACCTGCTGTTGCACAAGAAAGCTATCAAATACATCTTCCGTAATCTGATAATTACCCGTAATTTCTATATCCCAAATATAAAAGGAGGAGCAGATCCAAAAAGCAACAGCAAGGAAAAGTCCAAACAGAAACACCTTCCGCTTAAGCAATGTTGGAATAAAAAAGGGTAGTCCATATCGATTACATATGGCTACCCTAGCTCCTGTTTTTCTGACAATTCCTTTTATTTTATAAAAGCTTTTCAAGCTGATATTCATGTAGTATATATCCCCATCCCGGGTAATATCCCACAACAGAATATCCTTGTTGCTGCACAGATTCATAAATCTTTCCGGAGAAAAACCCCAAACCTTTATCCGCAAATATCCCCTCATATACTTCAAAAGACCAATCATGTAATCCTCCTGCCTATTCTCCGTCTGTTTTTACAAATATTTTACACAATTAATGCATCCGCTGATTTTCATATCCTCATTGGTATAATAATCAATGGAAAGTCGGTTTCCTTCAAAGCAAATCTGACAGGTCTTTGCCTGTAATAAAATCAACTGGTCGGAATACTCCAGAATCCCACGGTAATTCTCAATCCATGCCTCCCTGTTGCCTGTAAGCGTGACCCTAAGCGCCCCCATGCAGACATCCTTGGGCAGTTGTAGGGTATTGATTACCGTTTCTGTTTTGGACATTTCCCGTCCGGAGCTTCCGCCATTTGATACGTTATCGTCTGTGTCAATATATAGATTTTTTAAAATGCTCTTTTTTCTTTTCATGCTAACAATATATGAGAGCATCCGGCTACATATGACTGCTACTCAACAATACCTTTTATAAACGGTATCTCTTCCGGCTTCTTTTCAGATATTGTGTATGCTGCATAGAATCTGTCCTTTGCCGCCTCCAGCTTCCTGCGGTCATTGGCATGAATATGGGCCAGCGGTTCTCCCACCTTTACATAATCCCCTACCTTCTTACATAACACCAATCCCACGGACAAGTCGATTGCACTTTCCTTGGTCTCTCGGCCACCGCCCAAAATCAAGGAACAAATACCGATTTCATCGCAGGCAATAGACTGAATATAGCCTTCGCAAGCTGAAGGGATGGGTTCTATTATAGAAGCCTTTGGCAACAGGGAGGTATCATACACCGCTTCCGAATCTCCGCCCTGGGCGGTCACAAAGCTTGCAAACTTCTCCAGTGCACTGCCATTCGTAATAGTCTCCTGCAGCATGGCTCTGGCAGTATTCTCATCCTCTGCCTTACCGCCTGCCAACAACATCTGTGCCCCCAGTGTCAGACACAGCTCCACAAAATCAGCCGGTCCGTTTCCCTTCAGGGTATCAATAGCTTCCTTAACCTCCAAGGCATTACCTACAGCATTGCCAAGCGGCTGATCCATATCAGATACAACAGCAATGGTTTTGCGGCCTGCATTTTTACCTATCTGCACCATTTCCCTTGCCAGGGCAAAGGCATCCTCCTTGGCTTTCATAAAGGCACCACTCCCGGTCTTAACATCTAAAACAATGGCATCCGCACCTGCCGCCAGTTTTTTGCTCATAATGGAGCTGGCGATCAGCGACATATTATCTACTGTTGCCGTTACATCCCGGAGGGCATAAAGCTTCTTGTCCGCCGGTGCCAAGTCTGCCGTCTGTCCCATAATCGCAATACCGATAGCATTCACATTCTGTATAAACTGTTCTCTGCTAAGCGAAGTATGGAATCCCTGAAAGCTCTCAAGCTTATCAATGGTGCCGCCGGTATGTCCCAGTCCTCTTCCACTCATTTTAGCCACCGGTATGCCGCAGGCAGCCACCATAGGTGTCAATGCCAGTGAGGTCTTATCTCCAACGCCTCCTGTACTATGTTTATCCACCTTACATCCTGCGATTTCCGACAAATCAAGCATATCTCCGCTATGTGCCATCGCCATAGTCAGAGCACTTGTCTCTGCCTCTGTCATCTTCCGAAAATAGATTGCCATCATCAGCGCAGACACCTGATAATCAGGAATCTCACCCTTCGTATAGCCATCTATAAAAAAATTAATTTCCTCTGTTGTCAATTCCCCACCGTTACGTTTTTTCATGATAATATCGTACATCCGCATAAGCATTGCCTCCTTGTATGGCTTCTTCCGACACCTTGTGGTATTACTTCTTTATAACGCTTCTCTATAAAATATTATATCCTACCTGTCCTAATATGTCACTTCCTGATATAAAAATTCTCCTGCAGCAACAGCCAATTTGCCCGAAACCACTGCATAATCTGCCAGTATCCACATCCCCTCAGTTGAAATTCCTTGATCAAATCAAATTTAGCCTGTAGACTGCGAACATCCTCAAACCATACCTCATGCTCCACACCTGTAGCTACATCCCTATATCGAAAATAGGGACTTTGAGCTAATTCATCAAATTGGATTGCTGCGCCTCGCTCCACAGCAATTCGCACCGCCTGTACATTTCCTATGGTCTGTGCCTGTGTAACGCCTCGCTCATAGGGCAATGCCCAGTTATATCCATAATTGGGAATCCCTAAATCTATCTTTTCACGAGGAATCTCTGTCAAAGCATATTCAACCACACGGCGCACCTGATTAATCGGAGCCACCGCCATAGGCGGGCCAAAGGTATAACCCCATTCATAGGTCATCAAGAGTACATGGTCTGCCACCTGTCCCAGCGCCCGATAATCCTTACCTTCGTACAGAAGTCCCGGCTGGTCCGCGGAGGTTTTCGGTGCCAACGCAACAGAGGTATGATATCCGTTTGCCCGCATAGCTTCTGCTACCTGCCTCACAAATTCCGTAAAAGCGTCCCTGTCACTGGCCAAAATGTATTCAAAATCAATATCCACCCCCTGATAACCCTTCTCCTGCATCAGCAACAGCATATTCTGAATAATGTTATCCATATATGCTTGACTATTTACAATAGATGAAATCAGTTGATTGTTAAATCTGCCATTCGGACCAAAGGGTGTCAAGGTCAAAATCGGCTGCGTGCCGTTCATAAGAGCAAGGCGTATCATCCAACTGTCATCCCATAAGGGCGGAATCAATTCTCCATCTAATGTAAATCCATAAGAAAAGATAGGTAACTCCGTCAAAAAAGGTAAGGTCTGCTGAAGCACCCATTGATTAATAAAGGGATATGCATAACCACTGACTGCTATTGTCATAGTGGGCTGTCGCTCCCCGATTCCAATAAAAAGAGCCTGCCCCACAGCAAGCTCGTACGGTTCTACCAATTGATTATCCAAAATCAGCTGCGCCGCCTCAATTCCATAGGCAGCTGCTATTGCATTTACAGTATCCCCCTGCTCTACCACATAAATTTCCATGTAAACTATCCTAAAGTATCTTTGCTATAATTTATGCAGTAAAACTCTGTTCTTATACCCACGTCTTTTTACAAATATCCTGCAGGCAGCAGCGGTCACAGTAGGGTTTGGTTCTGGCTGTACAGATTACTCTGCCGTGATATACCAGGCGGTGACAGAAATCACTTCCCTCCTCGGGTGGAATGATTTTCCAAAGCTCCTTTTCCACCTTTCCCGGCTCCTTGATACCCTTTACCAATCCCATACGGTTGACCAGACGGATGCAATGAGTATCTGTCACAATCGCCGGCTTGCCAAACACATCTCCCATAATCAGGTTGGCACTCTTTCTTCCTACTCCCGGCAGTGCCAGCAGCTTGTCAAAATCCTCCGGGACCATTCCGTTATATTCATCCCGCAGAATTTTCATGCAGGCACTGATATCCCTTGCTTTGCTATGCCCCAACCCACAGGGTCTTACTATCTCTTCAATCTCTGCGACAGATGCCTCTGCCAGCGCATTGACGGTGGGAAACTTCTCATACAGTCCTTCCACCACCACATTTACTCTGGCATCGGTACACTGAGCTGCCAGACGGACACTCACAAGCAGCTTCCATGCCTCATCATAATCAAGGGAACAGGCAGCATCCGGATATTCCTTTTTTAAGCGTTCTATTATCTCTAAAGCCAGTTGCTTTTTAGTCATTGCAGTACCTCTAGTGCTTTGCTTATCCTTCTAATCTGTTTATATTATCTTGCACCTTATTATATCGCAGATTTTATTTCATGCCAATCATTCATTTCTTGTCAAATCATTCCATGGCATTATTTATGTTAATCCTTCTATGATGCATTATTTTTACATGCTTATATTTTTTTCTTATTAAAAATCAAAACTGAAGCCACCAACTGTATTATCACAAGGCATGCTGCTATTCCAAGGCTTAAGGCATAATCCCCCTTCTCACCGACTCCCAATAATAAATTCAAGGCATCCGGCAATTTAGTTGGCAGATATTTCTTGAGTTTTGGCAACATGCCAATCAAATATAGCACAAAAAACACACTACCGGTTCCGACTGTTACCGCTGAAGCCGATGTAAATATGGTTGACATTAACATCAGTAAAGAAATCAGCCATACCCCAAGCATATACACACAAAACGCTGCAAAAAAAACATCCTTGGCAATGCTGTTATCCCAAAAGTACGCATTATAAGCATAAGTAATAGCAAAACACAACCAATAATTTAACGTCCATAATGCTATCATTACTGTTGTTTTTGCAAAAATGATTGTTTTACGGGACAATCCCTTTGTAATCATATTAATCAATGTTCCCTTATGAATTTCTGTTGCCATAATCCCACTAAACATCAACAAAAACACAATGAGTGCCATGGGAATATTTTTATAAAACTGTGTCCATGAAGTCATGGCATTTACAGTCACTTCCGTAATTAACAATCCGGACTCCTCCATAGTGCCCGCAAATTGTTCCATAAGCCAGGGTGTCAGCTTGGCAATAGCAGGATTCATTATTCCAAACAATGAAAATACAATCAGCAAAATCATAAATTTATGTGTTCGCCAGACTTCTATGAACTCCTTTTTTGTAAATGCCGCCAGCTGTCTCATTTTCCCACCACCTCCATAAATAAATCTTCTAAATTGGGCTCCAGCATTTCCATCCGTTGAATGGGTATATTATGCTCTGTTAGAATTTTCATTATTTCCAGAACATCATCCTTCTTCTTTTTATCATATCGAAGTCGTACTTGATTCAGACAATGCGCACCGGAATACATTTGGGCAAATTGCAATGCATCCTCCGGCTTACAAAACTCTAATTCCAGACCACTTCCTCCCCGGATGCTTTTTATCTCCTCTAATCCACCACTTAATGCTATTTCCCCATTATGCAAAAAAGCGATTTTTTCACAAATACGTTCTACATCCGATAAAATATGTGTAGAAAAAACAACGGTAGTCTCTTTCTTTACATTTGATAAGATGTCCAATATTTCCTTTCTGCCCACAGGATCCAATGCCGATGTGGGTTCATCACAGATCAATAGCTTTGGTGAATGAAGCAATGCCTGTGCAATTCCCAGTCTTTGCTTCATTCCCCGCGAAAAGCCTTGGATTCTTTTATCTGCCTCAGTCAATCCCACCATTTCCAACAGCTCATCCACACGATGGCAAATCGATGTTTTGTCAAGTCCCGTTATCTCTCCACACAAAAACAAATATTCCTTTGGTGTCATAAATCCGTAGAATTCAGGAACGTCAGGAAGATAACCGATATATTGATTTGTCTGATTCTGCCCAAAGGAAACCTTTTCTCCATTCACAAAAATCTCCCCTCTATCCGGTTGTAACAACCCCAATATCATTTTCATGGTTGTGGTCTTACCGGCACCGTTTTGACCGATAAATCCAAATACACTCCCTTCCTGCACCGCAAAGCTAATGTCATCAACAACCATTTTGCTACCAAAGCTTTTAGATACATGCGACAATTCAAGAATATTCATTTACGCCTCCTCTTTTCCCAATAAGAAATAAAGTATCGGTCCCCAAAATTGCATTCCAACAAGTGTAATAACAATCCACATCACACGATTTCCTCTCTTGTAGGTATTGTGGGTTAAAATGTGGCGAAGTGTTACCACCAACAAAATAAACTGTACTGCAACAAGTGGAATTAAAAATGGTAAAATTTCATTTAACGGCATAATGCTCTCTCCTCCTTTAAATCACGAGAAAATTTCTCTATTAATAAATAAAAAATAGACCTTCCACAAGGTGGAAGGTCAAGAGATTTTGCATATTTTCTTTTTATTAATATTTAAAAGCTTATAAAAACTCCTCTACTTATGATACGGCTCCTTATTAATAATCCTAAAAGCCCTGTAGATTTGTTCGCACAGGATAACTCTCATCAACTGATGTGGAAAAGTCATGTCGGAAAAGCTCAGTGATTGATTGGAACGCTTTAACACCGAAGAATGAAGTCCCAGCGAGCCACCGATGACAAAATAAATACTGCTGATGCCTCTTATGCCGGATTGCTCCATCCAGTCGGCAAAGCTCTCGGAGGAGAATTTCTTTCCGGCAATTTCAAGGGTACATACATAGGCATCTTCCTTGATTTTGGAAAGGATGCGCTGCGCCTCCTTTTCCTTAATATGCTCTTCTTCCATAGGGCTGGCCTTGTCAGGAGTCTTTTCGTCTGCAACCTCAATGATTTCCAGCTTGCAGTACTTACTGAGACGTTTTTCGTATTCGGCAATCGCATCGCGATAAAATTTCTCTTTAATTTTACCCACGCATATAATCGTAATTCTCATTTTTCTTTACCAAATACCAAATCATAGACTTCTCCGTCGATTAACTCGTCCAGAAATCCCTGATCCAGATTCATAAACTGATGATTCATCATTTTCTTGATGATTTCATATCTGCTAAAATACAATAATTCCTCAGTCAACTCCGACTTATTCTCAATCTGCTCATCTACCTTGTCGGCTGTCAGACTTTCTTCACACCATTTCAGCAGAGAATCACGAAGAGTATTCTCTGATTCTGCTCTTTTGGCAAAAATCTTGGCATTTTTCATAGATACGGCACCCATAACAATAAACAAAAGGAACACCGCACACATTACGCCATAAAACATGTAGGAATTAGCCAGACGTAACGGAATCACTCCTACAATACCCAAAATCATAACTATAAGTCCAATGGTACCCACCACTAAAAGCATCCATGCGGAAGAACGACTTTCCTCGGCCTGTTCTGCACTGTTTACATAGGGCTTGACAGACTCCTGCTTTGCAGGGTGTTCTTCGGCTTCTTCATCTGTTTCGGAGAATCCGCCGGCAACATCATTCACATTCATCCCCTGTTCCTGAAGCTCCTGCAATTTTGCAATAGCCTGCTGCTCCATAAATACTCGTGCGATTCTCTGTGAACGCTGTAAATCCTCATCCTTTACCAATAATTCATACACATTATCCGCTTCATCATATCTTATTTCTGCATACTTAATGTCGTTATACTCCAGAAAACCTTTCAAGGTAAGCATCGTCTGCTCTTCTCCAAAGATCAATGGTTTCATATTGTAAACTGCCTTCTCTTCAACCAGTTCACAGCCGCATTCGGTACATACCTTGATTCCCTCACGATACTCATTTTTACATTTAGGACACCATGCCATAGCCGTTACCTTCCCTTCTCCCTGATAGTACCCATAAGCCTTCAAACAGGCAAAGAAGCAAGCCCCCCTTCAAAAAGGGCAGCTCGCTTCACTTCTTAGTATTCATAATCCATACAAGCTCTGTTGCAGGTTACGCTTCTTACATATTTTCCCGCTTCCACATGATCCGGATGTGTCTGATATGTCTGTAGCGCTTCCACTGTCTCAAATGTAGAAATCAGTGCAACCTCTTTATTACTGGATGTCAATTCATTATAGATAACCTGAATATCTACAGCCCCGGGCACCCGCTCCTTAATAGGCTCGAGCAGCTCTTTCATCTTAGCCCCGGCTTCTCTTTTCTCGGTCTCAGATAATGTCTCAACAAAATCCCACAATACAATATGCTTTACCATATTCTATATTTCCTCTCTGTACTAAGTATCTTTTCATTATATGTATTATCAAACCATACTTTATTTGCTCAGATACTCATCAATTCCCTTTGCCGCAGCCTTTCCTGCACCCATTGCAAGAATAACGGTTGCTGCACCTGTTACAGCATCACCACCGGCATATACACCTTCCTTGGTAGTCATTCCGTTTACTTCATCTGCAACAATACATTTCCACTTATTGGTTTCCAGACCTTCTGTAGTCGAAGAAATCAACGGATTGGGAGATGTACCTAAGGACATGATAACTGTATCCAGTTCCATTACAAATTCAGAATCAGGAACAGGAGTAGGACGACGTCTGCCGGAAGCATCCGGCTCACCCAACTCCATGCGGATACATTTCATACCTGTAACCCAACCTGCATCATCAGCAAGAATTTCTGTAGGATTGGTCAACAGGTCAAAGATAATACCCTCTTCCTTTGCATGATGTACTTCTTCCACACGGGCAGGAAGCTCCTCTTCACTTCTACGATATACGATATGCACCTCAGCGCCCAGACGAAGTGCAGTTCTGGCAGCATCCATTGCCACGTTACCGCCACCTACAACAGCAACCTTTTTGCCGCGCATAATAGGAGTGTTGGAATCTTCATTGAATGCCTTCATCAGATTACTTCTGGTTAAATATTCATTAGCAGAGAACACACCGTTGGAATTCTCACCGGGAATACCCATAAATTTGGGAAGTCCTGCACCGGAACCGATAAATACGGCACTAAAGCCCTCTTCCTCCATCAGTTCATCAATTTTAACAGCCTTACCTACTACTACATTGGTCTCAATCTTAACACCAAGAGATTTTACATTCTCGATTTCCTTAGCAACAACAGCTTCCTTGGGAAGACGGAATTCAGGGATACCGTATACCAGTACACCGCCTGCCTCATGAAGCGCCTCAAAAATAGTTACATCATAGCCCATTTTAGCCAAATCGCCTGCACAGGTCAGACCTGCCGGTCCGGAACCGATTACTGCAACCTTCTTACCCTTTTTCTCTGTAGCTCCTGCAGGCTTAATACCGTTTTCTCTTGCCCAGTCAGCAACAAAACGCTCCAGCTTACCAATAGAAATAGGGTCTCCCTTAAAGCCACGGATACATTTTCCTTCACACTGGCTCTCCTGAGGGCATACACGACCACAAACAGCAGGAAGTGCACTTGATTCACTGATTATCTGATAAGCCTCTTCCATATTGCCCTCTTTAACCTGAGCAATAAATCCCGGAATATCAATAGATACGGGGCATCCCTTCACGCACTGCGCATTTTTACAATTAATACATCTGGAAGCCTCTTCCATTGCTTCCTCTTTATTATATCCCAAACATACCTCTTCAAAATTAGTGGCACGTTCTTTTGCATCCTGTTCTCTCACAGGCACTCTCTTCAATACGTCCATTTTGTCTCTCCCTTTTCTATGCTTTATCTTAACTACTGCTTTTAGTTACAGTTACCGCATCCGCCATGATGCGTATCGCCTTCTTCCTGTTTAAGGATGGCTCTTCCCTCAGCAGTCTTGTACATCTGCTGACGTCTCATTGCCTCATCAAAATTCACCGCATGTCCGTCAAATTCAGGACCATCTACACAGGCAAATTTCACTTCTCCGCCTACAGTAACACGACATGCACCGCACATACCCGTACCGTCAACCATAATGGGATTCAGACTGACAATGGTAGGAATGTCAAGCTCTTTGGTCAAAAGACATACGAATTTCATCATAATCATGGGACCGATTGCAATACATACATCATATTGTTTACCCTCTGCAACCAGATCCTTGATAGTCTGGGTAACCATACCGCTTCTGCCGTAGGAGCCGTCATCCGTAGTTACATAGAGATTACCTGCTACAGCTTCCATCTCTTTCTCCAGAATCAATAAATCCTTGGTCTTGCTTCCCACGATAACATCCGCAGCAACACCTGCTTCGTGAAGCCACTTAACCTGAGGATAAACAGGAGCTGCGCCAACACCGCCGGCTACAAACAGAATCTTCTTCTGCTTCAAGGTCTCTAAATCTTCTTCAACCAACTCAGAAGGACATCCTAAAGGTCCTACAAAGTCATGGAAAGCATCACCTTCCTCTAAATCAGCCATCATTTTAGTACCCGCGCCTACGGTCTGGAATACAATGGTTACGGTTCCGTTGCTTCTGTCATAATCGCAGATTGTAAGCGGAATACGCTCGCCTTCTTCATCCATACGAACAATAACAAACTGTCCCGGTTCGCATGATTTTGCAACTCTTTTGGCTTCTACCTCCATCAAGTAAATATTGGTAGTAAGTTCTTGCTTCTTTACAATCTTGTACATAATTCACCTCTCCACCCTTTATTGGGTAACTTTTTCTATTTCAACTAAATTATAGTTGCCATATTCATCTATCTGTAGCTTAAACAATTCCCTGTTGTACGCATTCACAGCAAAATGATTGCCGGTCTTGGTCAACACCTGATTACTATCCCGTAGTATTTCGGAGATTACATAGAAATCATCAATACCATTGATATTTGTCACATATTGATACTCATACACATAATAGGAGTCTGCCGTGCCGAAATCTCCCCATTGATTCCATATTCTTTCTGTGAGAATAGAATACTCAATCACATCTGCTATTGCCTGTTCCGGCGTATATTCGGTATTCATCTTAAGTGTATAAGTACGCTCTAATACCTCGCTGCTTCGTCCATCCTCAATCCCGATAAACTTAAAAGTAGTTGTACCAAGGGGCATGGGTATCGGTCCCGCATAAACAGAAGAATGCTCATTCGGAGCAGAACCATCCTTGGTATAATAAACCACATTATGTTCACTCAGAATCTCAATATTGATGGGAAATTGATAATCGCCACTGACTGCACTGATTTCTAACGGTGGCAGCGTCTCAATCTCAATATTATAATTCTTTGTTACTACTTTGCTGGAAATGCCTAATTCATTAATATAGCAGGCCTTTACGCAATAATTACCATCCTCCAGAAGAATGGGTGCTGTGTATAGATAGCTATATTTGTCCGGTTCACTGCCATCCAAGGTATAATATATCTTGCCGGTACCAAAGTTAGTCAATTTCAACGGCTGAATACTGGTATAATTGCCTTCCTTCACGCTAAATTCCGGTTCTGTTGCAATGTAATTCTGGTATTTGCTGATAATACTTTCATTACCGCTTGCCATAAGCAGCTCATTAATGGTTTTATAATCCTCCCGTGCCCGATAAATTGCTATGAGCTTTCCATAGGCACTTTCCAACTGCTCAACAGAAGCGGTCTTGTCATTCACAATTTCTCTGAGAAGATATTCATATTCAATTTTGTTGTTTTTCATAAAAAACACTTCGGCAAGACTGAATTTCAGTTCCACACTATCGGGCTGCAATTCCAATGCACGACTGTAGTATTCTATGGCCAGCTCATATTCTTCTGCTGCGACACTGTTTTCCGCCATGGAAATTTGATAATCCAGAGAATGATATCGGGAAATCAATACTGCACTAATGCTTCCCACCAGAATCAGTACTATGGCTATGCCTGCCAAAACATACCATTTATAGCGCCTGTTTTGTCTTTCACTCTGATACTTTTCCGTATTATCCCAGTCCTGAATAAGATCTTCTTCGCCATCCCCATTACCAGAGCGCTCGCCCTCCATTTCCTGAGGTTCGCTCTCGGTATCAATATCTTTGACAATATCATACAGGGTCTGTTCAAGATTATATTCCAGCTCCGGTTCAAAATCCGGTACGATATGTATGTCTTCACCGCATTGTTCGCAGTAAAGAGAACCTTCCTTCATATCTGCCCCACAATTAGGACATTTCATATTCTCAGTACCTCTTATTATTTTTCCCCTTTTCCATCTTCATAAAATAAAATCTTTTCCACAATCTTGCCTTCATTAAAACAATCCGGTAATCACTCCATTGTCATTTACATCGATACTATATGCTGCAGGAGTTTTGGGCAATCCGGGCATAGTCATAACCGCACCGGTAAGTACTACCACAAAGCCTGCACCGGCAGAAACATATACCTCTCTGACATTCATTTCAAAATTCTCCGGTCTTCCTAATAATGTAGGGTCATCGGACAAGGAATACTGATTCTTGGCCATACATACGGGAAGCTTGCCAAAACCAAGAGACTCAAGCTTAGAGAGCTGTGTCAATGCCGCAGGCGTAAAGCTCACATAGCCCGCACCGTAGATTTCCTTTGCAACAGTCTCAATCTTCTCCTTTAAGCTCAATTCGTCCTCGTACAATACCCGGAAGTGACTTTCCTTCATTTCCAAGGTCTCAAGTACCTTTTGGGCCAAAGCAATTCCGCCTTCGCCACCCTTTGCCCATACCTCGGATAATGCAAAGTCGCAATTTCTGTCCTCACAGAATTGTTTTACATATTGGATTTCAGCCTCGGTATCGGTCACAAAGGAATTTAATGTTACCACAACGGGGACACCATATTTCTGGAGATTCTCAATATGCTTTTCCAGATTGACAATACCCTTTTTCAAGGCTTCCAGATTCTCCTGATTCAAATCTGCCTTGGGAATGCCGCCGTTATACTTCAATGCACGGATGGTCGCAACCAGCACTACCGCATCAGGCTGTAAATCCGCCTTCCGGCATTTAATATCAAAGAATTTCTCTGCGCCCAAGTCTGCACCGAAGCCCGCCTCTGTGATACAGTAATCCGCCATTTTAAGGGCTGCCTTTGTAGCTCTGACAGAGTTACAGCCATGAGCGATATTAGCAAACGGTCCACCGTGTATCAGTGCCGGTGTATGCTCCAGTGTCTGAATCAGATTAGGCTTCATAGCATCCTTTAACAGTGCTGCCATGGCACCTACCGCCTGAAGCTCTCCTGCCGTAACAGGTTCTCCTGCATAATTGTATGCTACAATAATATCAGCAAGTCTCTCTTTTAAATCCTTCATGTCCTCTGCCAGACAGAGGATTGCCATAATCTCACTTGCCACTGTAATCACGAAATGATCCTCTCGCACGAAGCCATCCGTTTTATTGCCCAGTCCTACCACAATATTTCTGAGCACTCTGTCATTCATATCTTCACATCTTTTCCAGATAATCTGTCTGGTATCAATCTGCAATTCATTCCCCTGTTGGATATGATTATCAAGCAAAGCCGCCAACAGATTATTGGCAGAGGTAATTGCATGGAAATCTCCTGTAAAATGAAGGTTCAAATCCTCCATGGGCACTACCTGTGCATAACCGCCACCGGCTGCCCCTCCCTTGATACCAAAGCACGGTCCTAAAGAAGGCTCACGCAACGCGATAATCGCCTTTTTACCCAGCTTGCCAAAGGCCTGACCCAAACCTACACTGGTAGTAGTCTTGCCTTCTCCGGCAGGAGTAGGATTAATAGCAGTCACCAGAATCAGCTTTCCGTCAGGATTAGATTCGATTTGTTTCATGTACTCATCTGAAATCTTTGCCTTATATTTTCCATAAAGCTCCAAATCATCTGCAGAAATACCAAGCTCCGCCGCCACTTCCGTAATAGGCTTCATTATTGCTTCCTGTGCAATCTGAATATCCGTTTTCATAATCATCTCCTATTTCAACCATTATATTTCTTCTAATAACTGCTCAAATTGTTCCATACTCATGAGCACCTTACGAGGCTTCGTACCTTCCTCTTCGCCTACTACACCATATTCACACAGCTGATCCATGATTCTTGCAGCACGATTAAAACCAATCTTAAATACGCGCTGTAGCATACCGATAGATGCCTTGTCCTTATCAATAATAAATCGTCCTGCTTCTGCAAAGTATTCGTCCCTTGCACTGCCTCCATCGGCTATACTAGCTGCAGAACCCGATGTAGCACCTATACTTTTAATCTTCTCTTCGATATCCTCTGCATAGGTATTGCCAAGACTCTGATTTTTCAGGAAGTCGACAACATCTGCCACTTCTTTATCCGATACAAAAGCACCCTGAATACGTGCAGGCTTCGAATAGCCTTGTGGATAGAACAGCATATCACCCTTACCAAGGAGTTTTTCAGCTCCATTCATATCAAGAATGGTACGGGAATCCACACCACTGGATACCGAGAAAGCTACACGGCTGGGCATATTAGCTTTAATCAAACCGGTAATAACGTCCACACTGGGGCGCTGGGTAGCAATAATCAAATGAATACCGGCCGCGCGTGCCAACTGTGCCAGACGACAGATGGATTCCTCCACCTCGCCGGGACATACCATCATCAAATCTGCCAGTTCGTCTACAATAATCACTATCTGGGGCAGCTTGGCCGGAGCGTTTTCATCTCCGTTCTCTCGCATTCCCTCCACCTTTTTATTGTAGCCTGCCAGGTCACGAACGTTGAAATCCGCAAATTTGCGATAGCGGTCTTCCATTTCCGTAACTCCCCAATGCAGTGCTGCAGAAGCCTTTTTCGGGTCTGTCACAACAGGAATCAACAGATGAGGAATACCATTGTATACACTTAACTCTACCACCTTGGGGTCCACCATAATCAGCTTTACATCATCGGGATGTGCTTTGTATAAAATGCTCATAATCAAGGTGTTGATACACACAGACTTACCGGAACCGGTAGCTCCTGCTATTAGCATATGCGGCATTTTGGCAATATCCGTCACCACTACCTTACCTGCAATATCCTTACCCACTGCAAATGCAATATTGGAAGGAAAATCCTTGAATTCCTTACTTTCAAACAGGTCTCGCAGTGCAACCATCATATTTTCCTTGTTGGGCACTTCAATACCGATTGCTGCCTTTCCGGGAATCGGTGCCTCTATTCGTATATCCGTTGCCGCAAGATTTAATTTAATATCGTCTGCCAGACCTACGATTTTAGATACCTTTACGCCCTGCTCCGGCTGTAACTCATATCGGGTAACACTGGGACCCTGACTAATATCTGTAATTGTTACCTTAACACCGAAGGTATTCAGGGTCTGCTGTAGGCGCATGGCCGTTTCCTTCAACTCTCGGGTGGAATCACCTGCAGATGATATTCCCTTCTGTAATCTGGACAGTGGCGGGAACATATATTTCACAGGATGCTTCTTCTCAGCACTCTGGATTTCCTTATGTATCTGCTGATCAACTACCGGCACCGTTTCCTTCTTTTCTGCCACTCTGGCAACAGGCTTTGTCCGTGCCGGTGTATTTTCTGTATCGCTAACACCTTCTTTGTGAATACGAATCTGCTCTGCCTGAGGAGACAAGGTGGTATGTGTAGAATTCTCCGGTATGTAGGGCGCCTCTTCTTCCGCAGTCTCAGATAAGGTTACCTGATGTGCGGTACGAATATTTATTTTGTCAAAGTCAAAAGTAGACTGATTGGTGCCATATTCCTGTTTATCATAATCAGCTTCCGTGTAGGTAATCTCATGAATGTCATCTCGACGTTTTTCTTCGTCCTGACGTTTCAGAGTGGTATCTGCCATTACACCGCTAACCTTCTTTTCCATGCGAAGAATACGCTCGTTTTCCTTCTCCTCAGCACGTAATCTGCGCTCCTCTTCACGCTGGATGCGAAGCTTTTCCTGCTCCTGTCTGCGCAACTGATTATATTCCTTTCGTCGCTCAGCATCCTCTCTGGAACGCTCTCTGATACGACTTCCACCATTTTTCACACTGGTAAATAACGATTTCTCCGTCACAAGAATCAGACATACAACCGAGCATAATAACACTACAAGTATCGTCCCGATAGTTTCTAAATATTGTAACAGCAAAAAACTAAGGCTGCCGGCTATAATACCGCCACCCTTTTTACCTGTTTTGCAAATCTCATACAATACTTTTATATCATAATTGTCCATTCCTGAAGCCGTCTGGGCAATCAAATCACAGACAACTCCTAACATCAGAAAAAGAACGATTCCAGCAATCAACTTGCGCAGTGCTGTAGGATTACCTTCGTTTGCAAACCAGAAGGCTATTGCCACAAACAATATCACCGGTACAATATATGCCAAAAATCCAAACAAGCCGAAAAGTACTCCGCTAATCGTGTCGCCTACAGGACCGATGATTCCGAAATTACAACAAAACAAAATCACCATTGCCACGAACAGAACAATCAATCCGATTTCATGAAACAGAATGCTGTCCTGCTGTGCCTGGCGTGCCGCATTGCTCTTATTTCTGCTGTTTGTGGTACTGCTCTTTTTTCTGGATGATGATGTGTTCTTGCCTGATGAAGATGCCATATTCATCATACCTCTCTATTCTAAGTAAAGTACATCTATAAGAGTATACCATTTTTCTCGCGGCTTGTCATCATGTATACAATTTTTTCTCAATAAGACAATATCAATTCGTAGACTGTTTTTCGTTTTCTCCTATCATTTCATGCAATTTGCTGATTGCCTTTGCAATACCGCCCACCTCGTCAATAATTCCGTATTTTACTGTTTCCTCACCTACCAATATAGTACCCACATCCTTCGTCAGCACTCCCGTCTCCATCATCAGGTCCTCAAATGCACCTTTACTGATTTTACAATGCTCACACACAAAGCCTGTAATTCTGTCCTGTATCGCTTTAAAATAATCAAAGGTTTGCGGTACACCAATTACCATTCCATTCATTCTCACAGGATGAATCACCATGGTGCCCGTGGGTACAATATAAGAATAATCTGTACTTACCGCAATAGGTACTCCGATAGAGTGACTGCCTCCCAATACCAGGGATACAGTAGGCTTACTTAAGGATGCAAGCATTTCCGCAATCGCCAGTCCTGCCTCCACATCACCGCCCATGGTATTTAACAGCACGAGTACGCCCTGAATCTCACTGCTGTCCTCAATAGCTGCGAGCTGCGGCAGGATGTGCTCGTATTTTGTAGTTTTGGCATTGCCTGACAGATTATCATGTCCTTCGATTTCACCGATTATAGTCAATAAATGTATATTCTGCTTTTCCTTATTTTCATTTAACGTAATCTGACCGATTTTCTCAATCCGTTCATCCTTGTGTTCTTCCTTTTCCTTTTGATTGTCGGAGGTATTGCTTTGCATTTCTTCATTCATTTCCGGCATGGCAGTATCCTTTCTTATTCAAATTATAAAAGGACCAAAACAGCCTTACGCCGTTTCAGTCCTTACTAGCATGTCCATTATGAATTTTTTTTATTTCCTTTATAATCAGAAATATTAAATATCAAAATCGTCGTCATCCGCTACTTCTATATCAAAATCATACTCTGCCATCTCTGTGATTGGATAATCCATAACACTTGCCTGCCGCTTCTTCGGCAAGGGAAGGGGATTTTCCAAAAATTGTACTTTGGCAGGTTCCTTTATAGGAGTAGCTTCCCTTTCTACAGTCTGCAACTCTGTTACCACCTGTTCTTCCATATTTTCAGCACGGTCTACTTCTACCGCATTCAAATCTGTTTGTATTGTTCCTGCCGGATTGACCACAAAAATATCAGCCACACTGACACCTGCCAGCACCGTAAAAAATATGTACACAAAAATACTTCCCGACAATTCGGGAGTCACCATTTGGAAGCAATGAAGTAAAATAAGTATAAGGATTGCGCCTGTCCAAACGCCCTGCCTCTCCTGCTTCTTTCTGCACCAAAAGCTAAAAATACCAAAAACCAAAAACGCATATAAAAACATTCCGTTAGGCACCAACTCTTTATATGACTTAAGATGCTCCAATGCAAAAGAAAAAGCACCCGGCTGATATAACTGTAGCCATGCAGACATTACTGCCGGCACGGATTTGCCGCATAATAATGCATCCACACTAATAATGGCACACCAGCCTATTGCAGTTCCCAACAGATTCAGCAGAAATGATACCACCCGTTTGTTCCATGCCCTTACAGGCTGCTCTCGCTCCACAGTAAATACACCTGCCGCAAATACCAGCAATGTTATGCCAGTCAAATCAAGATAACAACATACACCTATCAAAAGTCCCACCAATACGTATACTACCGGATTGGCACTGCTTTTCTTCAACTGCTCCGCTATCAGCCAGAGAGCCAGAGAATACACAAGAAAAAAAGGAATTTCCGGAGATAATTCCATTGTCTTTAGCAGCATAAATGGTGATAACATAACAAATACCAGCATGATAATGGCCGGAACCTTACCTGCAAGCTCTCTTACTGCAAAATAGAGAAAAACACTTGCCAGACATACCAGTACCACTTGCATCCACACTGCGGCAACCAATCTGTTTCCAAAGAACAAAAATACGGCATGGAGCAACTCCAGATAAATGTAGGTAGCTCCGTGAACCACCTGCGGAATCACATTCCCTTCTGCCACCTTGGCAGCTTCCATATATACCATGTCTGCGCCATTGCCTGTTAAATGAGGCATTAATGTGGCGCGCAGTATAATACCGGCAGCAAACAAAGCCACCACAATCACACTCTCAACGATGATAGGAATAATCCCTGTATCATCTGTTGTACTTATTTTGGGACTCATCAGCTTATGTAGCCCCAATACCAGGAAGCCCACAATCAGATAAGCCACACCGATTAACAAAACACCATAACCCTTCCATGCCTGCAGCAATCCTGTTGATATTCCAAAAAATCCCAGAATTCCGGCACTGACAGCTATCGTATATACAAACCATAAAAAATAACTGAATCCATTCTTTTTCCAGCTCATTTTATTAACCTGATTCCTTATTCTTCCTCACCTGATAAAATCTTTTCAATATTATAACGAGGTCTCTGCTTCACTTCCATGTAAATCTTACCGATATACTGTCCCACGAGTCCGATTGCCAACAGCTGTACACCGCCAAGGAACCAAATAGACAAAATCAAAGAGGTCCAACCTTGTACAACCGATCCCGTAAAATAAGATATCAACGCATAAACAGCAGCAAGAATACAGAAGAAGATAATCACCAAGCCCAAGCCCAAAATCATACTGATAGGCTTAATACTAAAAGAAGAAATGCCGTTAAATGCCAGTGCCAGCATTTTCTTTAAAGGATATTTGGATTCACCTGCCACACGTTCTTTACGATCATAATATACCTTGTCTGTCTGATAACCAATCAATGGCATCATTCCGCGCAGGAACAAATTGGTCTCCTTATATTGAGAAAACTGTTCCACTGCACGCTTGGACATCAAACGAAAATCTGCATGGTTATATACAGTCTTTACGCCCATCAATTCCATAAGCTTATAAAATCCCTGTGCCGTAGTCCGTTTAAAGAAGGTATCTGTCTTACGCTCTTTTCTGACACCGTACACAATATCATTTCCGGCATGGAATTTATCAATCATTTCTTCAATGACCGCAACATCATCCTGCAAATCCGCATCAATGGATATCGTAACATCACTCATATCCTTTGCAGTTATCAATCCCGCAGTTAATGCAAACTGATGTCCCACATTACCCGCAAGCTTCAAACCGCATACCTGTACGGGATATGCAGCATGCTCTTCTTCAATCAATTCCCATGTGCGATCCTTACTGCCGTCATTCACAAACAAAATAAAACTATCTTCTGCAATTTTTTCTTTTTGAACCAAATCATCCAACACTTCACGCAATGCTGCAGAAGCAATTTTTAGTACTTCCTCCTCGTTATAACAAGGAACCACAATAGCAAGCTTGTCCTTCTTGATTACCTTATCCTTATTTTCCATAAAAGACCTCTCTTTTCTATATGGCTGCTAACGCCTGCTCCAAATCAGCGATAATATCATCCTTATGCTCTATTCCCACAGAAAAACGAATCAGCTCGGGAGCCACACCGGCTTCTATTAACTGCTCATTGGTCATCTGTCTGTGAGTATGGCTTGCAGGATGAAGCACACAGGTTCTGGCATCTGCCACATGAGTAACAATAGCAGCCAGCTTTAATTGATCCATCAGCTTCTCCGCAGCCTCTCTGCCGCCCTTTAAACCAAAGGAAATAACACCACAGGTTCCCTTAGGCATATACTTCTGCGCAATATCGTAATACTTATTGCTCTTCAAGCCGGGATAATTTACCCAAGCCACCTTGTCATGAGCTTCCAGATATTCAGCAACAGCCTGCGCATTTTCACAATGTCTCTCCATACGAAGAGGCAGTGTCTCCAGACCAACATTTAACAGAAATGCATTCTGGGGAGACTGAATCGAGCCCAAATCTCTCATCAGCTGCACCGTCGCCTTAGTAATATAAGCAGCCTTTCCGAATTTCTTGGTATAAGTAACCCCGTGATAGGAATCATCAGGAGTAGTCAGTCCCGGGAATTTATCTGCGCAGCTATCCCAGTCAAAATTACCGGAATCAACAATGGCACCGCCTACACACATTGCATGACCATCCATATATTTTGTAGTAGAATGAGTTACAATATCCGCTCCCCACTCAAAAGGATTACAATTAATAGGAGTGGCAAAGGTGTTATCTACAATCAAAGGCACCTGATGTGCATGTGCTACACGCGCGAATTTCTCAATATCAAGAACTACCAGTGCCGGATTGGCAATCGTTTCTGCCACTACACACTTGGTGTTCTCCTGAAATGCCGCATTTAACTCTTCCTCGGAAGCATCCGGGTCTACAACCGTACAGGAAATACCCATTTTCTTCATGGTTACAGTCAGCAAATTAAAGGTACCGCCATATACCGTGGAGGACATAATTACGTGTCCACCGGCTTCACAGATATTAAACACCGCATAATAATTTGCAGCCTGCCCCGAGCTGGTCAGCATTGCTGCCACACCGCCCTCAAGCTCGCAGATTTTCTGTGCCACAAAATCATTGGTGGGATTTTGCAATCTGGTATAAAAATACCCACTTTCCTCCAAGTCAAAAAGCTTTCCCATTTGCTCGGACGTATCGTATTTATAAGTTGTGCTCTGTACAATGGGAAGCACACGAGGCTGTCCCTTGGTAGGCTTCCAGCCGGACTGAATACATATGGTCTCTTTTCTCAAATTCTCTGACATGTCAAAATCCTCCTCTTATAGCAAACACCACCTGTTACGGTGGTGCCTGTTCTTTTCGCATTATTCATCCCAGTTATGATAAACTGCCTGAACATCGTCATCATCATCCAGAAGGTCAAGTGTCTTCTGCAGATTCTTAATAGCAGTTTCATCAGTCAGCTCCACGTAATTTTGCGGAATCATGGTAACCTCTGCGCTCATCATCGGCACACCTGCTTCCTCAAGTGCCTTGCGCACTTCCTCAAATACATCAGGATCGGTAAGCACCTCAAAGCTTTCATCTTCCTCAGCAAAATCATCTGCTCCGGCATCCAGTGCTACCATCATCAGATCATCTGCCTCCATATCACATTCTTCTTTATCAATAATAATCTGACCCTTCTTGTCAAACATAAAGGATACACAGCCCTGTGTACCAATATTACCCTGTCCCTTGGTAAAAGCACTTCTCACATTTGCTGCGGTACGATTCTTGTTGTCGGTAAGTGCATCTACGATAATGGCAATACCATTGGGTCCATAACCTTCATAGGTAACGTACTCGTAATTCACGTTGCCCACATCTCCGGCAGCTTTCTTGATACCACGTTCAATGGTGTCATTGGGCATATTGTTGGATTTAGCTTTGGCAATCACAGCTGCAAGCTTAAAATTGTTGCTGGGGTCGGGACCGCCTTCCTTAACAGCAACTGCAATTTCTCTACCAATAATGGTAAAAATCTTACCCTTGGCAGCATCGTTCTTTTCCTTTTTATGTTTAATATTCGCAAATTTTGAATGTCCTGACATTGTGTATACTCCTTTTGTTCCTCTATTTCCTTTTCACCAATCTTTATCATAGCATTATTTCTGCTTTTCATCAAGTGCTGTTTGCTTCTCTTCCGCTATGGTTTCTTCTTCCTTAAGCTCCGGAAGCTTCGTCACAAGCACACTCTGAATCATCATTTTCTCTACGGACAGAATCTTGAAATTATATCCTTGATAATCAACATCAAATTCCTCATCCGGCTCAGGTATCTTATCCAGCTTGGAAATCAGGAAACCGTTAAGTGTTTCAAACTCCTCCTCTTCGAAGCTGATTCCGAAAAGCTCCTCCAGCTCTTCCAGAGGGGTCTGACCCTCCATAATGTATTCGTCGTTTCCCTTATCCTCAATAAATTCCTGATCCTCGTCATATTCATCCATGATATTACCGACGATTTCCTCAAGAATATCCTCCATTGCCACCAAGCCTTCTGTCTGTCCATATTCATCTACAATGATAACCATTTGCAGTTTCTTGGACTGCATATCCTTAAAAAGCTCATCTATATTCTTGGTCTTTGGCACATATTCTGCCATACGCAATAGTCCTTCCAGTTCACAAATAGGACTATTGTGCATACTGTCTTCTATATGAAACCGCATTGCATCCTTCAAATGTAAAATACCCACAATATGGTCAATATTCTCATCATATACAGGATAACGGCTATTCTTATTACTCAACATAAATGCTATTGCATCCTGTAAACCGGTGGTTCCGTCAATGGCTACAATATTCTTGCGATGAGTCATGATATCCTGAGCTTCCTTTTCCCCATATTCAAAAATATTGGAAATCATCTCAGCCTCACTTGCCAAAATAATACCCTGCTCATGCCCTTCCTGAACCATATTGATAATTTCTTCTTCTGTTACATCATTTTCATCCTCATTACTTCTGATGCCAAAAAGAAATAGAATCCCATTGGTCGTGGCCGTTATTAAGCCGGTAAACGGAAGCATTACCTTCATTACAAAATATGCCGGATTAATGCATGCATATGCCCATTTTTCCGGAATTCTCGCCGCAATACGCTTTGGCAACAGCACACCAAAGGTCAATAATATGTACAGAAGCACAAACATTGTAACCACTGTGGCAACGATAGCAATCACTTCGGCAGAAATCTGTTCCAGATTATTCTGTATTACTATTTCCAACATCCCTGATACAGCACGCATCCATACGCTCAGATAAAAGGCACCCATAATTACGGTAATCAGGGTAACCACCAGCTGGACTGTATTGATATAAGCTGCAGGAGATTGAATTATTTTTTCCAGACGAATTGATTTTTTGTCCTTTTCTTCTCTGGCTCTCCTTTCTATTTCTTTCTCGTTCAGATTGCGCATAGCGGCTCCGAAGCCATAGAAAAAAACATCAATAAATAAAAGTATCACGAAAAAAATAATACTGGCAGTAGGCCCACTGTCGTCCATTAAAATACAACCTCTCTTCCGACGCTTTTGCGCCAATTCTCTAAAAGTAAATTACTGGTAATATATAGAAATTACAGATTAATATATCATCTTCCGTATCATTCGTCAAGAACTGCGTAAGCTTATGTATCCAGCTCCAGACTAATCATCAATGCACGGTTTACTCTCTTCATAATGTCTCCATCCAGGTGACACACCTTATCCTTGAGTCGCTTTTTATCGATTGTACGCAACTGCTCAAGCAACACTACCGAATCCTTATCCATATCATAGGTTTCCGCATTCAATTCTATATGTGTAGGTAGTTTTGCTTTATTCATCTTAGAGGTAATTGCTGCGCAGATTACAGTGGGACTATGCTTGTTTCCCACATCGTTCTGGATAATCAGCACGGGGCGGATACCACCCTGCTCGGAACCGATTACAGGACGCAAATCTGCGTAATACACATCTCCTCTTCTCATTTTTCCTCCATTCCGTCACCCGCCGATTCATTCCGGAATCAGACAATTCATTGGGCAACCCATTCTAAGCTCATGTATGGATAGTATTGCCTAAATTTCTGGAGGTATTCAGTTGATTATTCGCAATCGTTGTGATAATCCTTAGCCGACACCACTTCGCCGGATTGCACATATACTCTGGGAACACGCTTGCTGATGTCACACACTAACTCATAATTAAAGCGTCCCGAGATTGCCCCTAAGAGCTCTGCGCTGATGCGCTCTGCTTCATCCGTACCGATAAGTGTTACACGATCGCCTTCCTGTGCCCCGGGAATCTCTGTCACATCAACCATAAATTGATCCATGCATACTCTGCCGAGAATCGGTGCCTTTCGACCGTGTATCAGTACATATCCTTTACCCGATAAAGCTCTGGGATAACCATCACCGTAGCCTACAGGAATAGTCGCCACTCTGGTATCCTTTTCGGCCGTAAAGCACCCGCCATAGCTGACACTCTGCCCTTTATGTATCGTTTTACAATATACGATCGTGCTGTACCATGACAAAGCAGGACGTAAAGAAACAGAAGCTTCACTCACTTCCTCTGAAGGACGTAAGCCATATAGGGAAATTCCTGCTCGCACCACATCCATATTGGCCTCAGGAAGCTCTATAATACCCGCACTATTGGAGCAATGTTTCACCGGAATCTGCAGTCCCAGCCTCTCTTCCAGCATGGTAATAAAGTTTTGAAAACAGTTGAGCTGCTTATATGCAGTCGTTTTATCCATTTCATCTGCTCTCGCAAAATGAGTGAAAATACCCTCTATCTCAATTTCCTGATATTCCATTAGCTTCTTAACAAAAGCAAGCCCTTCCTCATCAGGGGTTATACCGATTCTTCCCATTCCGGTGTCTACCTTAACATGTACCTTCACCGGTTTTCCGACACGTCTCGCTGCCTCTACAAGCTCCTCAAGGGTATCGCCACGGAACAATGCCGGACGTATTTCTTCACGCACCAGCATCTCATAGCTGTCCGGGAACGCATAGCCCAGCATCATAATAGGCTTTTTCACACCTGCCAGGCGCAGAATATGAGCCTCCTCAGCTGTTGCCACTGCAAAGCCATACATAAAATCAAGCGGTTCCAGACTATGTGCTATCGGCACACAGCCATGACCATAGCCATCTGTTTTTATCACACCAATCATTTGGGTGTGTTCTGATACCTTGCGTTTCAGATTACACATATTTTCTATAATTGCATCCAAGTCAACCTCAACATATGTTCTTTGATAGCCTGCAATTCTTTCTTTTAAACATTCCTCTGCCATTTTATTCACTCTTTTCTGTATTTAAATTACAGTATTGTCTGCCCTGATGACACAACTACTCTGCAACATGCAGCTGCTCACAAATATCTCTTGCCATACAGGCATGTTCACCAATATTGGCAGCCACCGCATCGCCGGCTTTTGCATGAAGATAGACACCTACGGCTGCAGCCGAAAAAGCATCCATCCCTTGTGTTAACAACCCTGCAATCACACCGGTTAACACATCTCCGCTACCTGCCGTTGCCATACCACTGTTACCACACAGATTCACACAGGCAGGGTCCTTGTCCCCACAGATATAGGTTCTTGCATCTTTGGCCACAACCACTGCATGTATTTCCTTTGCCAACGCTTTACTATATAACAGTAGATTCTCTTTTAAGCGAGGAATCGAATGCTTGGTCAGTCGTGACAGCTCGCCAACGTGCGGTGTCAGAATAATTTGACGACCCTCGCCCCCCTGCTTTGTCAGTTCTTCGCGTATTTCCGCATGCTCTGCCAGAAGATTTAAGCCATCCGCATCAATTACCATAGGCAATCTACATTCCAACAATACCTGTTTTAACAGCTCCAAGGACTCTTTACTCCTGCCAAGTCCCGGTCCTATGGCAATCACATCCGCCCATTTCATACCTTCCTGCATATCCTCATAGGTACCAAACAAAGCCTCCGGTACTGTACTCTGTATGATTACTCTGTTTTCCAAGGAAGTAATTACCTTTACCATACCCGCGCCACTGCGATAGGCTGCCTTAGCTGCCAACACGGCTGCCCCCGCCATCTTGGGACTTCCCGCAATCAACAGCAGCTTGCCAAAGGTGCCTTTGTTACCGCCCTTCTCACGCTTCGGAAGCAATTCTGTGATTTTTTCATCATAATAGAACAACTCCGGCTTCCTGCCCATAAAACTCTTCTCCGTAATGCCTATGGGTATTATCACCACTTCTCCGGCAAAAGTCTCACCCGGCGAAAGCATAAGCCCTCTTTTGCGGAAACCAAATGTCACCGTTACGTCAGCGCACACAGCACAGCCCAATACCTTACCTGTATCCGAACAGATACCGCTGGGAATATCCAGTGCCAGCTTAAAAGCCTTTGCCTTGTTAAAATCCTCCACTGCCTGCGCATATTCCCCTTCAATATTACGGGACAAACCAACTCCAAACAAAGCATCTACCATGATAGTATATTCTTTTCCCTCTGTTTTGTCACTTGTCCCAACAAAATAATGCTCCAGAATTTTTTTCTGAAGCTTCCATTGTTCAGATGCTTTCCGAGGGTCTCCTACATATTGGATATCCACCGGACAACCGACATCAGATAATAATCTTGCAAGTGCCAGACCATCCCCACCATTATTACCCATACCGACCATAACCAGTACTGTCTTATCACAGGACGGGATTGCACTAAATTTATCCTCAATGAAAGAGAAAGCTCCCAGAGCAGCTCTCTCCATAAGTACCATGCCGGGAACACCGATAACATCTATGGTATTGGCATCATATTGTTTCATTTCCTCTGCAGTTACCAGATACTCCACTTATACATCCCTCTTTTAACAGTTATCCTTCCGAATTCTTTTTTGCATTTTCCTCAGGATTAAACTCCATATCGAACAGATTAACCACATCAGCACCGAAAACATCATGCATGTAAGCATAGATGTCCTGATTTTTCTGTTCCATTTCCTGCTTGCGGATCAGTTGCTTTTTCAGCTCTATGCGAATCTCCGTAACCCAATCTGCAATCTTTTGAATTTCATCCGTATTTTCCTGCATGATGTCATAACAGCATTCCATAGTAATCAGCATTAGCTTGGAATTAATCTTTTCTATTTCACGAGGAATGTCTCTCAGTTCATCCTGATAGTTTTCCAGCTTTTCGTTACACTCTTCAATCAATCGCTTATGCTCTTGAATCTTCTTTTCCAACGCTTTGTTGTTTTTCTGTTCCACTTCATCAACCATGGATACGATTTCATTCATCAGCTTCTTCTTCAGTCGCTTAATATCCTTGGTCTCTGTATTCAGCTTACCTTGGCGCTTCAGCAGGTCGTTCAGTTGCTCCTCCTGCTCCTTCACTGTAGCCTTGCCCATCTCATTCAACAGACGATACCACTTACTATCCAGTGTAAGCACCGGTATTTTTTTGCCTAACAGTGCATTACTAAATGCTTCCTTTTTTTCTGTACTTTCTTTACGCCCCATATTGCCTCCTAGCTGTGCATACGGACCTATTAACACATCTTTGGTCAGCGATACTAATTCGTATCCTGTCCCGACTCCTTCAAATAACGAGTAATATTGTACGACAGCTTCATCAGACTATCGGATAAATGAACATTTTCTACCTGAATACCTTCCGGTACATTCAAATCAACATGCGCAAAATTCCAAATTGCACGAATTCCGTTCTGTATCAGCTTATCTACTAATTCTACGGCACTTGTCTTAGGAATCGTCAACACGGCAATGTCAATATCGTTCTCCCTGACAAACTGCTCCAATTCCTCCATCGGTCTTACCTTGACACCACGTACTTCCTCGCCAATCAGTTCAGGATTCATATCGAACATTCCACGAAAAATAAATCCACGCCGCTCAAAATTGATATAGTTGCCCAAGGCACGACCCAGATTGCCGGCTCCGATAATCACAAAATTATGTGTATGATCCAAGCCAAGGATCTTACCAATCTCTCTGTACAGGTATTCTACATTATATCCATATCCCTGCTGACCAAATCCACCGAAGTTATTAAAATCCTGACGAATCTGTGAAGCAGTAACCTTCATTAATTCACTTAATTCCTGTGATGAAATTCTCTCTACACCTTCATCTCTCAACTCCCCCAGATAGCGAAAATATCTGGGCAAGCGCCCAATAACGGCCTGTGATATTTCTTTTTCTTCCACAAACGTTACCTCCAAATTAGAATACTGCCCCTGTCGGGCACATGACGCCCTTTTAAAGGGCAGCAACACCCTTTTAAAGGGCAGAGCCGCCCTTTAAAAGGGCAGAGCCGGGTGAAGTCTGCGACTTCACCCGGTCGCTTCGCTCGTCAAATCCTTTCAAGCATATCTGCATGTGCAAGCACGCAGATATGCTTGAAAGGATTTGACTCTGCCCTATACGAACATTATAGCCTTGTGTTAATTTATTGTCAATGAATTGACAGTACAAATTCTTCAAGGTAAAATATCTTAGGTTATGAGTTTTTACAGTATATTTTAAATGGATTGATACTAATAATTTCCAAGCATTCACAGAAAGGTATGTGTACGACAATGATACTCTCCTGTCAGGGCATTTCAAAGGCATTTATTGAAAACACAGTTCTTGAAAATATAAGCTTCCACATTGAAGATTATGAAAAGGCGGCAATCGTCGGCATCAACGGTGCAGGCAAAACCACTCTTCTGCGTATTATTGTGGGTGAATTGCAGGCTGACGCAGGTATTGTGACCCTGGCCAAGGACAAGACCTTAGGTTATCTTGCCCAAAACAGCGCAGTGGACACCACCCATACCATTTATGATGAGTTATTAAGCGTAAAGCAGGATTTAATCGATTTGGAGCTTCGTATGCGACAATGCGAGGCAGATATGAAGCATGCAGACGGAGATGCTCTTGATAATGCCATGAAGCAATATACCGCCCTTACCCATGCCTTTGAAATGGGCGGCGGCTACACCTATAAAAGTGAATTGGTGGGCGTGTTAAAGGGTCTGGGTTTTCTTGAGGAGGAATTCTCTAAATCTGTTGCCACTCTTTCCGGTGGTCAGAAGACTCGCGTGGCTTTAGGAAAGCTTTTATTACAAAAGTCTGATTTGATTATTCTGGATGAGCCCACCAACCATTTGGATATGAATTCCATTACATGGTTGGAAACCTATCTGCTCAATTACAAGGGGGCTGTCATTATTGTATCTCATGACCGCTACTTTTTGGACAGAATCGCTACCAAGGTCATCGAAATCGATCAGACCAAGGCTACCAGTTTTCAGGGCAATTACTCTGATTATGCAGCCAAGAAGGAACAGCTGCGCATTGCTGCCTGGAATGCCTATGTCAATCAGCAGCGGGAAATCAAGCATCAGGAGGAGGTTATCGAAAAGCTTCGCTCCTTCAACCGCGAGAAATCCATTAAGCGCGCTGAAAGTCGCGTTAAAATGTTAGACAAAATAGAGGTACTGGAGAAGCCAACCGAGATACGTGCGGATATGAAGCTGACTTTGACTCCCCACCTCCAAAGCGGTAATGATGTGCTGACTGTAGAGGGCTTAAGCAAGGCCTTCGACTCTCATCAGCTTTTTGAAAATGTCAGCTTTGAGGTTAAGCGTGGCGAGCATATTGCCATTATCGGCGACAACGGCACAGGCAAGACTACTCTTCTGAAGATTTTGAATGAATTACTTCCGACAGATAGCGGAAGCTTTCGTTTGGGTACGAACGTTGAAATCGGTTATTATGATCAGGAGCATCATGTGTTACATAGCGAAAAGACGTTATTCGAGGAAATTTCTGACGAATATCCTTATCTCACCAACACTGAGATTCGAAATGTACTGGCAGCTTTCCTGTTTACCGGAGATGATGTTTTTAAACGTATCAGTGATTTGAGCGGTGGTGAAAAGGGACGTGTATCTCTCGCCAAGCTGATGCTCTCCAACGCCAACTTCCTGATTTTGGATGAGCCTACCAATCACCTTGATATTATGTCTAAAGAAATCTTAGAGGATGCTATCAACAGCTATGAGGGCACTGTGTTATATGTGTCCCATGACCGTTATTTTATCAACAAAACTGCCCATCGAATCCTCGACCTAACCGGGCAGATGTTTGTAAATTATATTGGAAATTATGACTATTATCTGGAAAAGCATGATATACAGATGGCTGCCTTACAGCCCTCCTTTGCCTCAGCTTCCGCAGCAGTCCCCAAAAGGGAGGATACGGAGGTCAAGCTGGACTGGAAAGCCCAAAAGGAAGAACAGGCAAGACTTCGCAAAAAAGAAAATGACTTAAAGAAATGCGAAGAAAAAATCGCCTCAATAGAAGCCCGTCTGACAGAGATTGATACTGAAATGTCCGACCCTGCCATTGGCACACAGGTATTAAAATTGCAAGACCTGTCCAAGGAACAAATCAGTTTAAATGAAGAATTGGAATCATTATACGAGGAATGGGAAAAATTAGCGGAGTAGCCTTTGGCTACTCCGCGTTCTTATGTCCTATCATATTATAATAAGCTGTCTAAGGTCTCTCTGATTGCTTTGATAAAATCAAGGCTGTTCAGAATCACAGGATTCTCACAGGTTGAAATCAAGGAAAGGCTCTTTGTCATCTTGCCGTCCTCGATGGTCTTGATGCATGCTTTTTCCAGCTTATCAGCAAAATCACACAATTCTGTGATGCCATCCAACTCACCACGCTTGCGAAGAGCTCCTGTCCATGCAAAGATGGTTGCGATAGAGTTGGTGGAGGTTTCCTCTCCCTTCAAATGCTTGTAATAATGACGCTGCACAGTTCCGTGTGCTGCTTCATACTCATACACACCATTGGGAGATACCAGTACGGATGTCATCATGGACAAATCACCATAAGCGGTTGCCACCATATCGGACATTACATCACCATCATAATTCTTACAAGCCCAGATAAATCCACCCTCAGAACGAATAACACGTGCTACCGCATCATCAATCAGAGTATAGAAATACTCAATTCCCAATTCTTCAAATTTGGTCTTAAATTCGTTATCATAAATCTCCTGGAATATATCCTTAAAGGTATGGTCATATTTCTTAGAGATGGTATCCTTCGTAGAGAACCACAAATCCTGCTTGGTATCTACTGCATACGCAAAGCATGCTCTTGCAAAACTGCTGATGGATTCCTCTGTATTATGAATACCCTGTAAGATACCGGCACCCTTGAAGTTATGAATAACCTCTCTTACCTCTGTACCGTCTTCTGCTGTGTATACCAGCTCTGCCTTTCCGGCACCGGGCACTTTGATTTCCGTATTTTTATAAACATCACCGTAAGCATGACGGGCAATGGTGATAGGCTTCATCCAATTCTTTACATAAGGTACAATTCCCTTTACCAGAATCGGTGCGCGGAACACGGTTCCGTCCAAAATGGCACGAATGGTTCCGTTCGGACTCTTCCACATTTCTTTTAAGTCATACTCAGTCATTCTGGCTGCATTGGGAGTAATGGTTGCACATTTTACGGCAACACCATACTTTAACGTTGCATTGGCAGAATCCACTGTCACCTGATCGTTGGTTGCATTACGATACTCAAGACCCAGATCATAGTATTCTGTCTTCAAATCTATGTATGGCAGTAACAGTTCATCCTTAATCATCTGCCACAGTATTCTGGTCATTTCATCTCCGTCCATCTCTACTAACGGGGTCGTCATTCTAATCTTTTCCATGTTTGCGTACATCCTTTCGCTTCTCTATCCTTCTATAGACCTTTTACATTTTAGCACATATCTTTATGAGATAACAGTCTATTTGGCATTTTCTTTCCGTTCATATGCCTCGTGCAGTCCATTCTGCACCATATTTTCATAGGCATTAATCATATGACGGTTAGCAAGCATTTCTGCAAGCTCTGCATTTCCCGCCTTAATTGCTTCCATGATTTCTTCGTGCTCTTTGTTGGATTGGGGTCCTCTGTTGGCATTGGCAAGGGTCTTCTTGCGCACACGAAGCACATATTGATGAAAATCCTTTAATTGATGCTCCAGTATTTTGCTGTTACATGCTTCATACAGAATATCATGAAAACGATTATCCAGCTCTGCCAGCTGCTCCAAATGCCCTTTTCTGGCATGAAACTGCGCAAGATACACATTTTCCTCCATCTCCTCCATCTGCTCCTTGGTAATATGCTCTGTAGCCCAACGCGCACATAACCCCTCCAGCAGAGAGCGAATCATGTAAATATCCTTAACATCCTTCTCTGTGATTCCGGTGACATAGGCTCCCTTATTAGGAATAATCTGAATAAGTCCCTCCAGTTCAAGCTGACGGAAAGCCTCTCTTACAGGAGTCCTGCTGACGCCCATTTCCTCACCGATTGCCACTTCCTTTAATTCCTCATGCTCCTCATACTTACCGCTCAAAATATCATCTCGTAGCTTGTGGAACACTCTTCCGCGCAGGGAGTATTTATCAGTTACTTCCTGTTTTACATCATAATTACCCAACGCTTCTCTCCATTCTGCCCGACCTACGGGCGTACAACTATTCACCAAGTGTAATATTTTTCTCCAAGCACACACGATTCAGGCACGCAATGATTTCCTCATCTGTAAGTACCGTCACACGTCCTCCTGCATACTCATCGTCAACCCATTTCTTGATTTCCTTTACAAGCTCAGAATTCTTATCCACCTGTGCTTCATTCTTAAGCTTATAATAGGTGTTAATCCAATGTGCAATTCCTGCCAGTCCCGAGGTATTGGAAATAGCACATAACACAGGTCGATTCAGGAATTTCTCCGTATCAAAAATATTATAGATTTCCTCATTCTTTAAAAGTCCGTCTGCATGGATACCCGCTCTGGTAACATTAAAATTCTTACCCACAAAAGGCGTACGGGGAGGAATCTCATAACCGATTTCCTTCTCATAATATTCCGCCAATTCCGTGATAACTCTGGTATCCATACCGTTTAAATCACCTTTAAGCTGTGCATATTCAAATACCATTGCTTCAAGAGGGGTATTACCGGTTCTCTCACCAATACCGAAAAGGGATGTATTAATGCCTGCACAGCCGTAAAGCCATGCTGTGGTAGAATTGGATACTGCCTTATAAAAATCATTATGTCCATGCCATTCAATCAATTCGCAGGGGACACCCGCATGTACATGAAGTGCATAGATAATACCCTGTACACTTCTGGGAATAACCGCACCCGGATAATTCACACCATAGCCCATGGTATCGCAGGCACGTACTTTAATGGGAATATTATATTCCTTCATCAGTTTCATCAGTTCCAGACAAAAAGGTACTACATAACCGTAAATATCTGCTCTGGTAATATCCTCAAGATGACATCTTGGGCTGATGCCCTCCTCCAGACAATCACGAATCACACTCAGATAATGTTCCATTGCCTGACGTCTGGTCATCTTCAGCTTCATAAAAATGTGATAATCGGAACAGCTTACCAGAATACCGGTTTCCTTCATGCCGATTTCCTTTACCAGCTTAAAATCTTCCTTGCTTGCACGAATCCAACTGGTGACCTCAGGAAACTTATAGCCTCTTTCCATACATTTGTATACGGCATCTCTATCCTTTTTACTATATAAGAAGAATTCACTTGCACGAATCATGCCGTTTGGGCCGCCCAATTCATGCAGATAATCATAAATTTTTACAATCTGCTCTGTGGTATATGGCGCACGAGACTGCTGTCCATCACGAAAGGTCGTATCTGTTATCCAGATTTCCTTCGGCATATTGTGAGGAACGATTCTGTCATTAAACGGTATTTTAGGGATTTCTGAATAAGGAAACATATTGCGGAACACATTCGGCTTTTCCACATCATCCAATATGTACATATGCTCTTCTATCTGCAACAAATTATTCTTTTGGTTCATTGTAACCGGACGATTCTGAAATGTATCATTATCTCTCATACGTTTTATCCCTCTCTTCCCTTCACACTCGAAACAACCAGCTTCCCGAATTATGTGTGAATCTATTATGCAACGCCTCGTATTATTGTATACAATCATACGAGGCGTGTCAATCATTTTTGCAAAAAAGCTTATTCATTTTATTCCAACAGCCTATGAGCATTTATCATGCCCCAGCCCTGTTTATTCCAAGGCTCCCCTAAATCTGTGGCAGTATACGTCAATTTCTGCTTCACCTCCTCATTGGTCATCTGAGGAAACTTTTCCAACAACCGTGCGATTGCGCCTGTCACAATAGGCGTAGCCATGGATGTACCGCTCTTGGCAATATAGGTATTCTGATATTCTCCATTTGCTTTATAACAATCGCCGTCACAAGAAATAATATCCGTCCCCGGTGCAACAATATCCGGCTTACGCATGGAATCCAGCGCATTCCCGCGACCGGAATAGGTTTCACATCGCTTGGGATTATTCCTGCAATATACTCCGTCATGGCAGCCTACTGTAATTACCTTTTGACTTCTTCCCACCGAAGACACAGAGCCGTTTTGGGGACCCTTATTGCCTGCAGCACAGATTACCACAATTCCGCTATCCCACAGCTCATCAATCTGCCTTCGCAATGCCTTTTCCTTTTTGCTGTCATTCAAGTTGCCGATTCCCACAGAAATATTTAATATTCTTATCCGATATTTCTCTCGGATGGAAAGTACCCACCTTAATCCTTCCAGCATAGCCTCCGTGGTTCCGTCACCCTTAGCATCGAGCACCTTTCCTACCACCAGCATAGTACGCGGCGCAATCCCTTGATACTCCCCTGCCGACAGACTACCATTCGCACATATAATCCCGCACACATGGGTTCCATGTCCATTGTCATCATACATCAAATTTTTATTACCAACAAAATCATGAAAACACATTAATTTCCCTGCCAAATCAGGATGTCTTCCAATTCCGGTATCCAGTACTGCCACTGAAACGCCACGACTCTTTTTATCCAAAGTATCCGGTGGAAGCTCAATCTGCTTTCTCACACGCTGCATAACACACAATCCCCGGCATAAATTTAATGTATTTTATGCCGGGGATGATAAACCGTTACAGCTTATAAAATTTTCTATTTTTATCGTTTCCAAAATATACAGCATATACCGACCAGTGTAAGAATGCCTGCCACTCCCCACTGAAGGGGCGGCAATACAGAAGGGGACTTTTGAGGGGCACCACTCATACTCACAATACTTGTAGTTTCCTCCAAAATATAAGACTCATCAAAATGAGTGCCGTTGCCCGATAAAGCTATCTGAGATACATAATTGGTAGTAAAGCGGAAGCTATCTACTCCGTCCAGCTTCACTCTCTCTACCGGTAATTCTTCAAGCTGTCCGTTTCTGTCAACAACAAATAATCGCAAATTCTGAGCGGCAAGACTCTCCGGCACCGGCAATGTCACCTGAATCGGTTGTTTGCCCAGCTTCGTAATCGGGATGCCACTGTTATCTGTAAGCAACAAATCATAAATAACCACATCTACAGGCATTTCACTTTGCAGATTTCTGGAAAACGCCTTCTCAATATTAGTCTTATCTGCCGTTTCTGCTATCGTAAGAGAATAGCTTCTTGCAGCCCCCTCCAGATGTGCATATGCATGCTCTACTCCATATACCGTCACGCCTGCCTCATCTGTTTCATCCTTACATGGTCTGTAAGACTCATTTGACAATCTTTGGGCAGACGTTTCTATGGTCTGCGCCGGTATATGACCTCCACCGTATTTCAGCTCCACCTTTTCATCAAATGCCTTTAAGCCCATTTCTTCTACCGATGCAGGAAGAGTCGCTGTCGTAATTGCACATCCCACAAATGCTCTGTCCTTAATCTGTTGAAGCTGTTCTCCCCAAAATACGTTCTTAAGTCCTGTACAATTTTCAAAAGCCGCCTCACCAATCGTCACCAGACTATTCGGCAACGTAAGCTCGCTAATCTCCGAATGTCCTGCAAACGCTTCTCCTGCAATGACTCTTACCCCCTCAGGTATGGTAACTTGTTGATGATTGCCGCGATATGCCACAAGGACACCGCCGCTGACCAAAAAATCTTCCGTTCCATTTTGTATAAAAGAATCGACCCATGCAGTATGAGTGAATGTCTTGGGTTCCACATTGGTAATTGTCTGAGGCAATTCTATCTTCGTCAAAGCATCGCAATGATAGAAAGCACCATATCCAATGGTTTCAACACCATCAGGCAGTAATATTTCCTTAACAGAACTTCTTGCAAATGCAAACTGACCGATTTCCTTAATTCCTTCCGGCAATGTTACAGCCTCTAAATTCTTGCTTCGGTAATATGCCTGATCGGCAACCACAGTCTCATCCACTATCGTATATTTCGGAATACCCTGTACAGATATTTCTTCATCCTGTTTTGTAGTTTCCAACACTTCTGTATTCTCTTTTCCCTCTAGAACTTCCAGGTTGGTGTTGTCAACAAAAACGACGGCCTGATTACCAACGACTTTAGTGGAACCGATAGTTGCTCCTGTAACTGTTTCCGACGAATCAGAAGAATTGGTCTTATCATCTGCATCCTTATCCTCAGTATTCTCCTCATCCGATTCATAATCAGCAACATCCTCGTATTCCGGCATTTCCTTTTGCTTTTCATAGAATTCCTTGGCATACTTATCTGCTATACTTCCCACTTCCGCATGAATCATCAGTCTATAGCAGCCATCAAAAGCCGTATCATGGATACTTATAACCTCAGGTGGAATATCAATATCCGTCATGTTGACACAGTCTACAAATGCCTGAATACCAATACTTCTGATATTAGAAGGAATAGACATGGTTTTTAAGCCCTTGCAGTTAGCAAAAACATAATCTCCGACCTCAATTAAGCCATCGCCCAATATGACGCTTTCCAGATTTTCACAGCCCCAGAATGCATAAGCATCGATTCTGGTAACCGAATTGGGAAGTACCACACGTTCAATATTCGTATTGCCTTCAAAAGCATCCTCACCGATTACTTCCACTGTATTGGGAACCGTTACACTTTTCTCTGTACCCTGATACTTTACCAAGGTATCGCCTTCCACTTTAAAATCAGAAGCAGATGTTGCCGCATCTGCTTCCGCTACTGGAATCTGCATTATGAGTAGTGCCGTTATAATAAACAGTATACCGAACAGCTTTCTCTTTCTCTTCATATGCCTTCCATACTTTCTTTTTACTTATGGCAGTGAAGCCTGCCACATTTACTTCAACCCTTTTCTCTTCTCTACACTGTAGCCTGACGTAATACCTTCTTGTCCTTTTTCACAAAGAGAACAATAGCTATGCAGGCAAGTCCGATTGACAGGAACCATTTCGGGTGGATGCCGTCACCGGTTTTCGGAGTAGAATCCGCCACGGTTCCCGCTGTTAAATTATTCGTATCCACATAAATCACATAAGGTGAAAAATGCTCCGCTGTAAAGATAACACAGGATACACCTGAAATCGTTGTAAACTTCGCATCCAGCTTATCCAGCCTGTCGTTTACAATGCCTGCAACCTTATTATTACCGGCGTATGTAATCAAGGAATCCGGTAATGGCAATGTAATACTGATAGACAAGCCTCTGGTATCCGTAATTTTCTTATTTCCTGCAGAATCATACAAGCTAATATCCATAGGGAAATACTTGATGTTAGTCAAGTCACCGTATTCTGCCATTAATGCCTTTACAGCCGCCTCTGCCGCAGCACTGCTCTCCGTAATTTTAATGGTAAAATTATCAGAGGAACCGTTTACGGTTGCAGATACCACACCGGTATTAGACAAACCGTTCTTGTCAATAACTACTGTAGTACCACCCGCATTGGTGCCGGCATTACTATTGGGCTTGTTGCTATCAGAACCGGAGGTACTTCCGTCTCCTGAATTTCCAGAACCGCCCGTCTTTGCTTTATAGTTGGCAGTAATTGTAACATTTTCTGCCGGCATGGTAATAACCGTCGCTGATAACACCTTACTTGCAATGGTAACTGTAGAGGGTTCCACTGTCCAGCTGGCAAATTCCTGTCCTGCCGGAGGATCATTTGCGATAATGATAGGCTGTGAACCTGCCACATAACTACCGGAACCACTACCTCCTTTTACTGTCAAAATATATGTTTTAGATGTTGCGTCCGTACCATTTCCGTTACCGGAGCCATCACCGCTTCCATTGCCACTACCATCACCGCTTCCATTACCGGAGCCATCGCCGCTTCCATTGCCGGAGCCATTGCCGGAGCCATTGCCGGAGCCATCGCCGCTTCCATTGCCACTACCGTCAGCATCAATCTTTTCATACTGCGCATAGGCATCCGTATCCTTTGTAATTCCGGTAATCGCGGGTCTCCATCCGGTAAACACATAACCTTCCACTTCAGGAACCTGAATTGATGGTGCATCTTCTCCTGCACTCACAAGTGCCGTATAAATAACATTGTCGTCCCTGTCAATATAGCGCACCACAAATTTGCCTTCAGGAATTTCATCGTACACAGCCTTTGTAGTAAAGCTTTCCTGAATATTGGTGAGCACACGGTCCCAGCCACTAAAGGTATATCCTTCTCTTGAAGGATCAGAAGGAGGCTCCGCAGTGCCGCCTGCCTCTACATATACCACCTTCAATTCCGTACCGTCATAATCCTGGAATACAACCTTAAACTTGTTATAATCTTCCGGTTCTGTATCATACACTGCCATACAGAAGGTATCTTCATAAATTTCCTTATAGTCAGGGTCCCACTTGGAGAATACATATCCCGCTTTGCCGGCAGGTGTAGGAGGCTCAGCATCCTTACCACTAAGCACATCCTGTTCCTTTACCAGTACATTCTTTCCCAGTGTTTCATCCCAATCCCAGAAAGATACAGTATAATATCTCTCTATGGGCATTTCCGTAGTGTCAAAGCCATTCAGCTTAGCGTATTGATCAATATAGCTATCCGGCTCACAACAAATGGTAACCTCGCTATTCGCTCTCAGCAAATCAGCAAATGCATTCTGGTCTAACAATGTCAGAGCAACAGGTGCCTCAATATAGTCCACATTACTGTCCTCGAACACATAATCAGAAAGCATCTGACATGTATAAGGTAATTTTACAGTTCGAAGTTCACTTGTGTCCGCAAATGCTCTGGTAGGAATCACACTTACTGTAGTGTCTGTCAAATCCACTTCCTTTACGCTTGTTCCCATAAATGCTTCCGGCTCCAAGCTGGTAACACCGGCAACATCCGAAGAACGAACATATTTGGACTCTCTGCCCTCCAGACACTGCACAATGGAATCCTTTACTCCGTTTTTCAATCCGAAAATAATGGAATTCTCACATATATAATCAGGATTATTCTGGAAATTAACATTACTTAACGTTTCACATCCTGCAAAAGGACGAATACCCAAAGAGTTTACCGTATCTGATACGGAAACATTTTGCAGCTTTGTACAATCATTGAAAGCGTAATCCTCAATAGTCTGCGTATTGCCAAGTATTGACACTGTATCAAGACTGCTACATCCATCAAATGCGTACTCGCCGATAGTCGTAGTATCTCCCAGCAAAGTAACCTCTTTTAAGCTGTTACAGTCTGCAAACGCAGCCGATTGAATATCGTCTAAGCCATAGGCTGTAATCGTCTTTTTGATATTACTTCCGTCACTGGCTTCCTTCTCCTGGAACAAGCCTGCTCTAATACTTTGTATTCCTTCCGGAATCTCAAGAGCTAATGCAGCATTAATAATGGCACGCTGATTCTCCGTCATATTTACAGGATCATTTCTGTACTGTTCCAAGGCTTTGTCTGCCGCTTCCTCATGCTCTGAGGTAATATAGGCATAATTAGCCTGCGTATATTTACCCTGCAATTCTGTAAATGCAGGAAAATCTACCAATTCACTTTTACCGTTTCCGGTGGAAGCATCATAATTATATCTTACTTCCAGATTCTGCGGCCAACCGCTATAGTAGGTAATAAAACTTTCCTTCTGTCCTGTTGCATTGTATCTTCCACTACTGCTCATTGCATAGTTAAAGGGACCGGATGTGGTAGATATAGGTCCTGTAAAATGCAACCGTACAAGCGGGGTGTTATCGCTTACGGTTTCTACCGTACCGCCACAGGTATGCGCGGTATTCTCCTGCGTCTTGAAAGCATCCGTACCTATGGTAATATCACCGGATTCAAAAATCACATTTGCCAGATTATGACAGCCCTTAAACGCATTTTCTGCAATCTCCTTCACTGTAGCAGGAATAGTAACCTCAAGAAGATTACACTTATTCTGGAACACTCCTGATTCAATCTTACTGATACCGTAAGGACCAATCTGACTGGGAATATCAAGAGTGGCCACATTGCCCTCAAAGGAGCTTGCAATCAGCTGATTGGAGGAATTCACCACATAAGTTGTCTTTCCACCGGTATCCTCATCCTCCACGGTAAGCTCATAGCGATCCTCTTTATAAAATTCACCTTCGTCAGAATTGATGTAACTGAAGGCAAAGCAATACTTTTTAGCAAAATCATGCAACGCAGAGCCTCTGAAGCCTTCAAAATAGAAGGTACCTGCCACAGGCTCCTCTGCCAGCATCTCTTTAAACTTATCAAAGGTATATATTCCGTCTTCCTCCGTAAAGCTTAAATTCTTATTCTGTGCTGTAATAAATCGTAGATTCTTACAGCCCTCAAACATGGAAATATCAACCGTTTCCGCATAGGCTGCTGGGAAGGTGATAGATTTTAAGGATTCACAATTCTTAAACAAATCCCAGCCCAACTCAGTAAGTACGTTGTTTTGACCGGCACTACACAAGTCAACACTTGACATAGTGGTACAGCCTTCAAAAGCAGAATCACCGATTTTGGATACGGATGCCGGCATCACAAAGCTTTGAAGTGCTCTACAATTATAAAAGGCCTGGCTTCCGATTATACTGATATTAGAGTTGACAGGCATGCTGATGGTCTGCATATTGGCGCAATCACTGAACGCGCCATTACCGATGGTATTAACACCATTTCCTAAGGAAATACTCTTGAGACCGGTACAATGCCAGAACGCATAATTACCGATACCAAGCAGCTTCTCGCCCACCTGTAAATCTACGATATTACCACAGTCTGCAAAGATACCCATTTCACAAGTATCTTCCGTAACAAAATTGTCTGCCTCAACCTTCCAGTTACCATCCTCCTCTGTCAGGTACTGATTACCGATATATCTGACCTCTGCGCCCTGAATACGCTGATAGTCCTCAGTAGTAGTTTTGGCAAAGTTTTCATAGGTATTGTTGGTAGCACTACTGGTACTGTTGGAACCGGATTTTTCAAAATAAAATTCTTCCAAATCCGTATCCTGCCAGTTCGCAATATCTTCCACATAGCAGGGGCGAAGCTCGCCCTTTAGAATCGGTATCTGATTTACAGTAGTCTCTCCTGTTTCCGGATCCACCACTTCTTCATCCTGATATTCTGTCCACGTGTATTCATAGAAAAGCGGGTTGTTCGCTTTTCCTACAGCCACATAACCTCTCGTGGTACCCATACTATAGGTATATTGTACATAAGCGTCCACTGATTCCGGAATAGAGAGCCTATTGCCTTCCAATACATTGAGCTTATTGTATCCCAGAATAACTGCAAACTTCTGATTGGAGCCTGATGTACTTACATACGCAAACTGATAGGTACCGTCTGCGGTAGTGTAAATGGGTTCCTCCGGTGTTATGGTCGGAATCTTAGTATCCGCCTGTTCTATCGTTACCTTGTATTCTTCTGTTCTTGTGCTTCTGGCAGTACTTCCGTCAGATGCTTCCAATCCCTCCACCGGAATCGCTGCCACTAAAATAGCAGATGCCAAAAACAGGGTTCCCAATGTTTTTCTTATTACTTTTCTCTTTTTTCTATTGTTTTTCTTAGAAGCCTTAGCCATTCTATCTACTCCTTCGCAATCTTTTTGGCTACCACTACAAATCTGCCGTCCTCCTCCTGATAATCACAGGTGGAAAGAGTCAGAAGCCGGTCTCCATACTCAGCCGTTACACCCGTATCATATAGGGATAACGCTGCCATTTCCTGCATATTGGAATTAAATTCCTGTTCACTGAATGCATCAATGAACTGATAGTACTTAAAAACAATTTCTTCTTCACTGTATACCCTTGAACGGAATACATACATCACCTGATAGGTTCCCTTTTCATAGATGGTATCAAACTGGATGTATGGATGCTCCTCATAGTATTCTTTGCTGCTATACTCGTCCAAGTCCCCAAACATCTTACCGCTCTTCATATGATGACCATACAAGATATAGTTGGTACTGGGGTTTACTACGTCACAATCCTTATCCATAAAAATGGAACCGTTCTTGTCATATTCCTGATTTAAATTGTGATCCAGATAATATTCATTATCCGAAGTCTGCATTACAGGGTAATCTATATTTGTATCGTCAATTTTTATCCATCCAATTAGCTTTTTATTTTTATTTAATAAATTTTTATATTCATCCAGTACTTCTCGCTGTACTTTATCTGTTGTATCTCTGGTATACGATACGGTGGATTCTGCTTGGGCTTGTACTATCGGTGGCTTTTCTTTTAGCTCACTCAACATTTCATAGCTGCTACGGGTCTTGTAATCATAGTATAAATACATACCGAAATAACTCAGACAAATAATTCCTATGATACTGCACAAAAACCCTATCTGCTTTCTGCGTTTTTCCTGCCGTTTTAGTTCTTCTCTTGCCACCTCATCAAGGGCTGCCGCAGCCTCCTTAGAAAGCTTTGTACGGCTGCTTCCCTTTTCACTTTTGCCTTTTGCAGAAGTACTTGAGGCAGTACCCTTTATCATCTCATCCAACTCATCCTCAAAATCCTGTCCCAGAAGTGTCAGAAATTTGTATTTCCCGTTATGTACCTCTTCTTTCAGCTGTCTCAGCTGTGTTGCATTATATCCACCGGTCTGCTTACGCAACCGTTCCATTATCTCCTTATCATGTAGAGCACGATTATAATCAACTTCTGTACGAAATTGCCGTCCTTCCACAATATAAATCTTCTGTGCCATACTCTATCCTTAAACTAACCATACTTATTGCAATAATATCATACTTCTATTTTACTATATGTTCAAATTAATGCAACATTAAATAATTTTTTTTAGAAACATTGACATGCCAATGCGCATACAATAAACCATAAATAAAACATTGGAGGCAACAAAATGAGCGATTTAACTGCTACAAACTGTGGTTGTAACAACAATAGCTGTTCTTACAACAATAACAGCGGCTTCGGCGGAAGCTGTATCTGGATTATTCTTTTATTAGTATTCTGCGGAGGCTGCGGTAACAACAACGGCATTCTGGGCGGAAGCAATAACAATAACGGCTGCGGTTGTGGAAACGATTGCTGCGAATGGTTAATCTGGATTCTGCTTATCTCCTGCCTGTGCGGCAACAACAACGGCTGTGGTAACGGCTGCTGCTAATCATTTTTTGACAGCTCTACAAATAGGCCCTTTCGGGGGCCTATTTTCTAAAGACAATTTATTCAGAAAATCAATGCTTGTTTCTAGTATGAATAAGAGCTGTGAAAGCTTCATAGGATAATAAAAAACGCACTCGGGAGGCCACCATGGAAGACAAGAGTATAGATAAGATCGCTGTCTTTGATACACTTTTTACAACAAACAGCATTCAGATGCTTAAGGTTTTGATTACTTATCTAACTCCCCCCATGCAAAAAAGCTTTGCCGTATACATAAAGTTTATGGAATTGCAGTATACGCTTTCCTTTTTTCAAACACACCCGAATGCGGCCCTGTGCGGACTTCCTCATGAAGATACTATGGAAACCACCAAACTATGCGACGAGCTTCTACCCCTTTGCGAAACTCCGCAAAGGGACAAAATCAATCAGTTTAAAAGCATGTTTCAAACCTTTGAAAGCATGCAGGGCATGATGGAAATGATACAAATGATGAAGGATCTGTTCCCTGAGGGGGCAGATAATGCCGATGGGGGTATGGATATTCTGTCGGGACTTGCCGGAATGTCCGGCATGCCTGATTTCTCGGGTATAGATCTGTCTCAAATAATGGAAATGATGAATAATAAATAACTGGTATCGATATTGATACCTGATTGGAGGCATATGAACGAAAACACTCTACATCCCGCCTGGATGGATGACGAGCTGGTAAAGGACATTGCACCTGAAAAATTGGATTTTTTAGGCAAAATGTTTTCCGAAGGGCATGGCAAAAATCAAAAGGAAATGATGGCCTTTCTGATGCCTATGATGAAAAAGGCCAAGCAGGAAAAGCTCACCTTTACCCCGCAGGAAATGAATGCTGCTATCGCAGCCATCAAAAAACATAGTAGCGAGGATGAATTGCAAAAAATTGATCAGATTCTGAACAAAGCAAAGGGCGGCGGAAAATAATCCGCCGCCTTCTTATTACGCCTCATTCATAGGACAAATAAAATCACAATAAGGACGATAAGTTTCCCACAGTCCCTGCACTGCCATACCGTCTAACATCGTCTCAATAAAGGTATCAAACACTGCATTATTGTAGGTATAATCATAGTCGTTTTCGGGAATACACCATCTGTAGCCACTGTTAACCTCTGTCTGAAGATTATATCCTGACCAGAAACCTCTCTCATAATCAAACTCAAATATGTCATACTCTGCGTTCCAATAGATGCCTGAATCATAAAGAGCATCCTCCAAATACCACCACAGATATGTACCTTCGTACTCCATTACCTGCTCATATAATTCATCCGAAATCAGAATAATATCCGCATAATCTGCGAGATTTTCACCTGCTGCTATTATCGTCCAGAGTTGCGCATCATAATCTGCTGACGGTAAAGAATTAATAATCAGATTCGAACCCACCATGGTTTCCCACTGGGCTTCAAATTCTGCAGTAGCCTGTTCATCTCCGAAATATCCTTCCGGTACAAGAATCCGAATCTCATCAAGAATATAGGGAAGTACTGTCGCATAATCGGAATCATACTCAATTACTTTATTAAAATATTCCTTAGCAGCTGCACCGTCACCCTGCCCCTTCATCTGATAGCCAAGGCCAATCCAGCATTCTAATCGCATTTGCTCTGCATCCCAATCATAGGGATCTAATTCCAGTGATTTTTCATAATATTCCAAGGCTCCCGCATAGTCTTCCCACTCATAGAGCTGGTCGCCTAACGCATTCCAGCACATGATTCTCTCATAAGTGGTATCCCAGCCTTCTACGCCTGCCTGCTCAACTTTATCAAAATATTCTAATGCAGATTCATACTCTTCATCATAATAGAATTCATAAGCCACATTGAACAAGCAAAGCATCTTGGCATCAAGGGCACTCTCATTTTCCGGGTCAACCTCAAGCATTTTCTCATAGAATACCACAGCTTCCTCGTACTCGCCCTGATAGTATTTCTCATCGCCTAAATTATACAGACAATCCAAATGCTCTCTTTTGATATTGGAATTATCCGGGTCCAGAGCCAATGCTTTCTCATAATAACCGATTGCATCTTCATATAAATCATCGTACTGTGCGTTATCAGCCAATGCCTGATAGCATTCTACCATGCCTTCGACAGCATCATCATTTTCACTGTCCTTTTCCTGAAGCAGGCTGTAGACCTCAATGGCCTTCTCATACTTGCCATCCTCTATGTATTCCTTTGCAAGCTTTGTACATGCCTTTGCATATCCCTTTAAAGCATCCTCGGAATCAGGAACCAGCTCCAATGCCTCTTCATATACCTCGATTGCATCCTCGTAATCGTCATCATCCATGCACACATCAGCTTCTTCCAGTAAAAGGGTAAGCTGATGCTGGGGAGAATTATAGAATAAAAATCCTCCCACACCGCCTACTGCCAATATCAGCACTGCTAATACGGCAATCAAGACACCTGTTTTTCCTTTTTTCTTGCTCGCATCTTTTGACTGCGCTTTTTCCTTTTTCTGTGCCTTCTCTTTTTTCTCAGGCTGCGCATTATCCTGTGCAGGCTGTGCCTGCACAGCATTGTCAGCAGCCACCGGCTCCTGCACTGATGCATTTGCCACACTCTGCTCTACTGTAGCCGCTGGCTCAGCCGTAACAACTGTACCACAGGCACGGCAAAATTTAGCGCCTTCCTGAATATCTGCTCCGCATTTTTCACAAAACATTTTTAACCTCCCTCATCTGCCAACGTATTTTAACTATTTTGTCAATATTTGGTACATTTCAAGTATACTGCTTGCACAAAATACTTGTCAACCATGGCGGCGGCTTTTGTTTATCCACCGCACATTATTATCATAGTAATACATTATGACTTCACTACAATATTTACAATTCTTCCGGGAACGTAGATTTCCTTTACAATGGTTCCTGAAAGCTTGTCACCAAGCGCTTCCTTCGCCATAGAAATAACGGTTTCCTTTGCTTCCTCCTTGGATACCATAATGGTGGCACGCATTTTACCGTTAACCTGTACACCGATTTCAATGGTACTCTCCACGGTTTTAGCCTCATCATATTCAGGCCATGTGGTCTGATATACCTTTCCTTCATAGCCGGCCATCTGCCACAGCTCCTCTGTAATATGAGGTGCTACCGGATTCAACAGGGTAAGCAGTGTCTTATATTCACCTCTGGTGATTGCATTCTTCTTGTAGAATTCATTAATCAGTGCCATCATTGCTGCAATCGCCGTGTTGTATTTTAAGCTTTCAAAATCATTATTGACCTTTTTGATCGTCTGGTGCATCTTCGTTTCCATATCTGCACTATACTGCTCGCCATCTACAAGGATATCCTGCAGTTTCCATACTCTTTCAAGGAATCTGCGGCAGCCCTTTACACCATCCTCGCTCCATGCTGCACTCAAATCAAATGCACCGATAAACATCTCATAGGTACGAAGAGTGTCTGCACCATAATCTCTTACGATATCATCGGGATTGACTACATTACCGCGAGATTTGGACATCTTCTCACCATTGGAGCCGAGAATCATACCATGACTAGTTCTCTTCTGATACGGTTCCGCACAAGGAACCTCACCCTGGTCAAACAAGAATTTGTGCCAGAAGCGGGAATACAAAAGGTGCAGTGTAGTATGCTCCATACCACCGTTATACCAGTCAACAGGCATCCAATATTCCAGTGCTTCCTTGCTTGCGAGGGCATTCTCATTGGTAGGATCTGTATAACGCAGGAAATACCAGGAAGAACCTGCCCACTGAGGCATGGTATCTGTTTCCCTCTTTGCAGGACCACCACAGCAAGGACAGGTGGTATTTACCCAATCTGTCATAGCCGCCAGCGGGGACTCGCCGTTATCGGTAGGCATATAGCTGTCCACCTCAGGAAGCTCCAGAGGAAGCAGGCTTTCATCAATAGGTACATAGCCACACTTCTCACACTGTACAATAGGAATGGGCTCACCCCAGTAACGCTGTCTGGAAAATACCCAGTCACGAAGCTTGAAGTTGGTCTTGCTGGTACCGATACCCTTTTCCTCCAGAAAAGCTATAATCTTCTCTTTGGCTTCTGCAACGGACAGACCGTTCAGGAATTCGGAATTCACCAAGGTTCCGGTAGCCACATCCGTATAAACAGCCTCCTGTACGCTCACATCACTGCCTGCTACTACCTCAATAATAGGAAGGTTGAATTTCTTTGCAAAATCCCAGTCTCTTTCATCATGGGCAGGCACTGCCATAATTGCGCCGGTACCGTAAGTCATCAATACATAATCGGATATCCAGATAGGGATTTCTTTATTGTTTACAGGGTTGGTTGCAGTAAGTCCATCAATAGCAACACCTGTTTTATCCTTTGCAAGCTCAGTACGCTCAAAATCAGACTTCTTGGAGGCCATCTCGCGATACGCTACGATTTCCTCCCAGTTCTTGATTTCATCCTTGTATTTATCAATCAACGGATGCTCTGGGGATACTACCATGTAAGTCGCACCAAACAAGGTATCCGGTCTGGTAGTGTATATGCGAAGCTTCTCTTCCTTGCCGGTCAGGGAAAAATCAACCTCAGCACCCTGTGACTTGCCAATCCAATTCTTCTGGGACACCTTTACGCGCTCAATATAGTCTACTGAATCCAAATCCTCAATCAATTTATCCGCATACTCAGTAATCTTAAGCATCCACTGACTCTTAACCTTACGAACCACCTCTGAACCGCATCTCTCACAGGTGCCGTTTACTACTTCTTCATTGGCAAGACCTACCTTACAGGAGGTACACCAGTTAATAGGCATCTCGGACTTATATGCCAGACCTGCCTTGAATAATTTGAGGAATATCCACTGGGTCCACTTGTAATAATTCGGGTCGGTTGTATTCACTTCTCTGTCCCAGTCAAAGGAATATCCCAGAGAATGAAGCTGCTCCTTGAATCTGCTTACATTATTCTTGGTTACAATTCTGGGATGAATATTGTTCTGAATCGCAAAATTCTCAGTGGGCAGACCGAAAGCATCCCATCCCATAGGATACAATACATTATATCCCTGCATTCTTCTCTTACGAGCCACAATATCCAGTGCGGTATAAGGTCTGGGATGACCCACATGAAGTCCCTGTCCCGAAGGATAAGGGAATTCTACCAATGCATAATATTTGGGTTTGGAATAGTCTTCAGAAGTCTTAAATGCCTTCTCGTCATCCCAAACCTTCTGCCATTTTGCTTCCACCTCGTGATGGTTATAAGGTTGTGCCATTTTTATTTCCTCCTAGTTTATCAAATAGAAAAGCCCTTTCGCATCTTAGAGACGAAAGGGCTCAATTCCGTGGTACCACTCTAATTCACATGCGTTTGTTATTGCGAAACAACACAAACACGTTGTGCACTTTTATAATCAATAACGGAATCACCCGCTTCCCATTACACACGCTGATGCGCTTCACAGAAAGAACTCCGAGGCCAGTTGGGAGCATTGCGCTACTGCCTCACACCAACCGGCAGCTCTCTGAAAACCTGGTACTCTTACTATTCCTCTTCAATGTCTGTTCCCATATGAATTCACTTCATAAAACTAACACACATTTTAGCTGTTTTGGATGAAAATGTCAAGTACCCAGTCGGCCAACAAATATTCCTTTAATCCTCAGCATTATTCTCGGCAACCTTCGCTGCTCTTGCTGCAACCTCCTTCTCCTGTACATCGGAGGGAGCCTGCTCATAGCGAGCAAATTCATAAGCATATTCACCGCGTCCACCGGTCATGGAACGAAGGTCGGTACAATAGCCAAATAATCCACTCATAGGGATGTCTGCTTCAATAATCTGTTTGCCACCGGCCATGGGGTTCATACCAAGCACACGTCCTCTTCTCTTGTTCAGGTCACCCATAACATCACCGGTATAAGCATCGGGAACGGTAACTTTTAAGGACATAATGGGCTCAAGAAGTACAGGATGTGCTTCCATAAAGCCTTTCTTGAATGCCTGCGTAGCAGCAGTCTTAAATGCCATTTCAGAGGAATCTACCGGATGATAAGAACCATCGTACAGAACCGCTTTTACACCCACTACAGGGTAAGCAGCCAAAGGACCCTTCACCACAGAATCCTGAATACCCTTTTCTACTGCCGGGAAGAAATTCTTAGGTACTGCTCCACCTACTACTTCCTGTTCAAATTCATACTGTACTTCCGGATCGGATGCCGGCGAGAAACGCATTTTAACATGACCGTACTGACCGTGTCCGCCGGACTGCTTCTTATATTTGTATTCTACATCTGAGGTCTTCTTAATCGTCTCCTTATAAGCAATCTTCGGCTGTGCCAGCTCTACCTCTACCTTGTATTCATTCAACAGACGGCTTACCACGATTTCCAGATGCTGATCGCCCATTCCGTATAACAGAAGCTGCTTGTTGTCAGAATCATTTACCACCTTGATAGTTAGATCCTCGTGAGTCATCTTCTGTAAAGCCTGAGAAATCTTATCTACATCAGCCTTGTTCTTAGGCTTGTAACGCATGTATGTATAAGGTGTGGAAATCTCAAACTTACCAAACTTGATAGTAGTTGCCTTGGTAGAAAGGCTGTTGCCGGTTCTTGCACCGGTCAGCTTTGCAAGTGCACCAATATCACCTGCATGCAGCTCGCTTACTTCAATAGGCTTATTACCCTGAAGCACATACAGCTTACCGATTTTCTCCTCAATATCCTTATCTACATTGTAAATTACATCATCCGTTTTCAAAACGCCTGAATTCACCTTAATCAAGGAATACTTGCCAATGAAAGGATCCACAATCGTCTTCCAGATATATGCGGATTTTGCTTTGGAAAAATCATAATCTGCATGATAAATCTCATTGGTCTTCATGTTAATACCTGCCACCTCGCGATTCTCGGGGCTGGGCATATATTTGATAATATCATCTAATAATGTGTACATACCCTGACATAAGGTATTGGAGCCCATAGTCATAGGTACGATGCTACCGTCACATACATTGGTACGGAGTGCTGCTCGGATCTCAGCCTCAGAAAAGCTCTCTCCACCAAAATATCTCTCCATGAATTCTTCACTGGTCTCAGCAACCGCTTCCATCAGCGTATCACGACAAATCTGCAGATTAGCCTTATTGTAATCAGGCACTTCACAAGGTACAACATCCTTGCCCTGCCAGCGATTACCGGTCTCGGTAATAACATTGACATAGCCTACAAACTTCTCATTCTCACGGATAGGTAAATGGAAAGGCGCCATCTTCTTACCATACGCCTCTGTCATGTCCTCCACTACCTGACGGAAGGACGCATTGTCCACGTCCATATTGGAAACATAAATAAATCTGGGTAATTTATACTTCTCACAGAGCTCCCATGCCTTCTGTGTACCCACTTCAATACCGGCCTTACCGTTTACAACGATAATCGCTGCACCTGCAGCACTGATTGCTTCCTCTACTTCACCTACAAAATCAAAATAACCGGGTGTATCTATAATATTAATCTTATAACCGTCCCATTCAATGGGTATTACGGATGTAGAAATAGAAAACTGTCTCTTCTGCTCTTCCTTACTGAAATCACTGATGGTATTGCCATCTGTCACCTTACCCATACGAGAGGTAATACCTGACAAATAACCAAATGCCTCAGCCAGACTGGTCTTTCCGCTTCCACCATGTCCTAATAATACCACGTTACGAATCTTGTCAGTTGTGTAAACATTCATATTCCGTCCTCCAATTTTGATGTTTTTGGGTATTCTGCCGATTCTTATTATTGGATTCGTTAACCCCATGTGGTTATTTTACTAAATATTGCAACATTTTACAAGTAATTGTTAGTATTTTTGCATATTAATTTTTTAATTTTTGTACGTTTTGTATGTATTTTATGTGCAATTCAGACTTTTGATTCCAAAAAATTAAAAAGAAGGTGAAAATACGTGATAAATGTAAATAGCTTGTTGACTTTCGCGCGTTGAAGTGTTATAGTATAGAACAGTAAAAGAAGACTCCTATGAATTGATACAGAAATGAGGCATCTTATGAAACAATTAACCTGTGGCTTTATCGGTCTGGGTCTCATCGGTGGTTCTATTGCCAGAGCTCTCAGAGAAAAACTTCCTGACACCATAATCATTGCATACGACATTAATGCCGATACTCTTATAGCTGCCAAAGAGGCAAATATTGCAAATATTACCACCAGTGCTATTGATGAAAGCTTCCGTGCATGTGACTACATATTTTTGTGTGCACCGGTGCAAAAAAATGACGATAATCTGGCCGCAGTAAAAGCAATCCTTTCACCCGATTGTTTACTTACGGATGTGGGCAGTGTCAAATCAGATATTCACCATGCCATTGATGAAGCCGGGTTAAATGCTCAGTTTATAGGTGGGCATCCCATGGCAGGCAGTGAGCGAGTGGGCTTTATCAATTCCAAAGCTGTTTTATTGGAAAATGCTTATTATATTCTTACTCCTACAGCAGAAATCCCTGCCACAAAGGTGCAGGCTTATAAGGAGTTGGTACAGACACTGGGGGCAATTCCCCTTATCTTAAGCTGCAAACAGCATGACTATGTCACTGCCGCTGTCAGTCATCTTCCGCATATTATTGCAGCTTCTCTGGTAAATCTGGTACACGACCATGATTCTGCCGAGGGTATTATGAAAATGATTGCAGCCGGTGGTTTTAAGGATATTACCCGCATCGCATCCTCATCCGCTGTTATGTGGCAACAAATATGCCTTACCAACACAGATAATATTTCCGCACTATTGACTGCATATATTGATTCCCTAAGTGCCACCCGCGAACAGCTGGAGGGACATGATGACAGTGCACTTTATGAATTATTTGACAGCGCACGAATTTATAGAGACTCCTTTATTAATGCTGCAAGCGGCCCTATCAAAGCCTCCTATTCCATTACCATCGATATTGCCGATGAGCCCGGAGCACTGGCATCTATTGCCACTATTCTTGCGTTAAACAGCATTAGTATCAAGAATATCGGAATCGTGCACAACAGGGAATTCGAGGGTGGCATCTTGCGAATAGAATTCTATGAAGAGGAATCTATCGAGCGTTCCAAAAGCATCTTAAGCAGCAAGGGCTACACCATCCACGAGAGAAAATAATGTGTTACAGCGCTTAATCACACAAAAAGACCAAAAGCGATGCTTTTGGTCTTTCTTATCTTTTGGATTATCTTGTTTTACGTTTAAGTATTCTCGCTGACAGTCTGGTAAACCTCAATTCTGGATGCATCCATTTCCGGCATACCCACAAAGGATGCGCCATAGGAATAACCATCATTCTTTAATTCAATTCTGACAATCTGCAGAAAGGCATGAATCACCTCCTGCGTCCAAATGGTCAGGTAGGATTCATATACCTCTCCGATACTTAATACTTCTTCACATTGAAAGCCAACGCCTCCCTTGGAAACATCAACGATCTCGATGGCAACCTCCTTGCCTTCTTCTCCATCCAGTCGCTTTACAATCAGCTTTGACTGTAATTCCGTTCTTTTGTCTTTTCTTCTCTCTTTCATAACCCTCTCCTTTTCTCATTAGTTTACTAAAGCATTTTCTGCAAATCAACAATAAACATCGCATCCCCAAAGCTGAAAAAACGATATTTCTTTTCAACAGCTTCTGCATAAGCCGCAAGCACCTGTTCCCTGCCTGCCAGTGCAGACACCAGCATTACAAGCGTAGACTCCGGCAAGTGAAAATTGGTTATCAGCGCATCCAGCACCTTAAATTCATATCCCGGATAAATAAATATCTCCGTATTATCACAGCCGGCTTGTACCACACCGTTTTCGTCTGCAGCGCTTTCCACAGTCCTACAGCTGGTAGTGCCTACACAGATGACTCTTCCGCCCTTTTGCTTAGTGCTGTTAATCTTGTCAGCAGCCTCTTCTGTAACCTGATAAAATTCGGAATGCATATGATGCTGCAGTACATTTTCTTCCTTTACCGGGCGAAAGGTTCCCAGTCCCACATGAAGTGTTACATAGGCGATTTCTACACCCTTTTCTGCAATCTTGCCCAGTAATTCCTGTGTAAAATGAAGTCCGGCGGTGGGGGCTGCTGCTGAGCCCTCATATTTTGCATAAACCGTCTGGTAACGGTTCTTATCCTGCAGTTTGTGAGTAATATAGGGGGGTAATGGCATCTCTCCCAATCGGTCCAATATTTCCTCAAAAATACCCTCATATTCAAAATGAATCAGGCGATTGCCCTCTTCTACCGTCTCCAACACCTCTGCCCGGAGCAGTCCGTCACCGAATACCAGTCTGGTACCGGGCTTGCATTTCTTTCCCGGTTTTACCAAGGTTTCCCATACATCGCCCTCGCGGCGTTTCAGAAGAAGCACCTCCACATGGGCACCTGTTCCTTCTCTCTCTCCCAAAAGCCTTGCGGGAATCACCTTCGTATTATTCAACACCAGACAATCACCTGCATGAAGGTAATCCAAAATATCCTTGAAAATATGGTGTGACACCTCTCCCGTATATTTATCCAACACAAGAAGTCTGGAGGAGGAGCGATCCGACAAAGGGTCCTGTGCAATCAATTCCTGCGGCAAATCAAAGTAGAAATCCGACTTTTTCAATTCTTTTATCTGGTTTTCAGTCTGTGCTATCTGTCCGTCCGTCATTACAGACTCGCTCCTTCCACAAATGCCTTGTAGCCACGATAAGCCTCATATACATCGGCCTTGCTGGTAGCCTCCCAGGGTGCGTGCATATTCAGTACTGCCACACCGCTGTCGATTACATTCATGCCGTACAGTGCCAGAATGTATGCAATGGTGCCGCCACCACCCAAATCCACACGACCTAATTCTGCAGTCTGGAAGGTAACCTTCTTCTCCTCTAACACACTACGAAGATGTGCCAGATATTCTGCATTGGCATCATTGGAGCCGGATTTACCGCGGGCTCCGGTGAATTTATTAAATACAATACCACCGCCTAAGTATGCAACATTTTTCTTATCAAAGCTTCCTGCATAGGAAGGATCAAAGGCACTGCTTACATCAGAGGAAAGCATACAACAATGAGCCAGACATCTTCTCATGTTCAATTCACTGTACTCACCTGTAAGATTCATTACCTCTGCCACTGCATTTTCAAAGAATCGGGACTGCATACCGGTAGCTCCCACAGAACCGACCTCTTCTTTGTCCACCAGAATACAGCACATAGTTCTATCTGTCTTTTTCGTGTCAAGCATAGCCTTCATAGAAGTAAAGGCACATACTCTGTCATCCTGACCGTAAGCCAGAATCATGCTGCGGTCAAAGCCTGCTTCCCTTGCTTTACCGGCAGGAACCACCTCTAATTCCGCAGAGATAAAATCTTCCTCCTCAATATCATAATTCTCCTTTAAGATGCCCAGAATTCCTGCTTTCACAACTTCTTTTCCGACGTTCTTTGCTTCCTTTTCATCCTTCCCCGACTTCTTATCAATGACAAGGGGCTTGCTGCCGATAATAATATCCAGTGCTTCTCCCTCAATCACCTTGGCAGCCTTCTTTTCTAACTGCTCCTGTGCCAGATGAATCAGCAAATCAGACACAAAGAATACCGGATCATCATCATTTTCACCGATATTAATCTCAACAATAGTACCATCCTTTTTCACTACCACACCATGAATCGCCAAAGGAATGGTCACCCATTGGTATTTCTTTACTCCGCCGTAATAGTGTGTATCCAGATAAGCAAATCCGCCATCCTCATATAAAGGATTCTGCTTAATATCCAGTCTAGGGCTATCAATATGCGCACCCAGAATATTCATCCCCTCTGTCATAGGCTTTTCGCCGATTTGGAACATAGCGATGGATTTGTTCATCCATACACTGTATACCTTATCGCCACTTTTTAAGGCAGTACCGCTTTTCACCACCTTGTCTAATTCCTGATAACCTGCTGCTTCAATGGTATTTACAATTGTATCAATACATTCTCGCTCTGTTTTACCATTGTCGAGAAAGTCTCTGTACTCTTTATTTAATTTTTCCAGTTCCTTTAACTGCTTGGAGCTGTAGGTTTCCCACACGTTTTTCTTTTCCATTACGCTTTTTCTCCTTACATAATCGTTATCTACTTACACCAATCCGTAATCAGCAAGAATTCTATCCGCCAATTCTTCATGGGAAAGCTTCCTTTTAGTCGTTAACACCTCTTCATTATAAACAATATACTCTGCCGGCAACGGGCGAAGATTATATTCAGAAGCCATGGAACGGCAATAAGCGCCTGCATTCATGATTGCAAGATAATCTCCGATACGAATCTCCGGGAGCTCTCTTTCCTTTGCAAAGCAATCTCCCGATTCACAGGTATTGCCGAAGATATCATATACCTTAACCTCTCCGGTGGGATTGCTCAAATTAACCACATGATGATATGCATCATAAAATACCGGACGAATCAGGTGAGGAAAACCGGAATTGGTTCCCACAATAAGACGACCCTTATTGTCTTTCACGGTATTCACCTGCACCACCATACATCCGCATTCTGCCACAGTATACTTTCCGGGCTCAAAATACAGACTTAATTGCTTTCCGTATTTGGAGCAGGCCTTGTCAAACATCTCAACCGCCTTTTTGCCAAACTCCACATAATCTATTTCTTTTTCATCCGGTGCATAACGGGCTTTGAAGCCACCGCCAAAATCAACAAACTCCAAATCCGGGAAATCCACCGGATTCACAATATTTAAAAGATTCTCCATACTTTCAAATACTTTCCCGGTATCGGAGATTCCGCTTCCCGTATGCTCATGAAGACCCACTATTTTAATATTATATTCTTTGGCAATGGCAATCACCTTCGGAACATCCTCTAGCAAAATTCCGAATTTACTTAAGCTGCCACCTGTCATGACCTTTTCATTTTCACCGGCTTGTACATCCGGATTAATGCGCACACACACTTCGGAACCACTGTAGAACTTACCATATGCCTCCAATCTTGACAGGGAATCAATATTGAAAAGCACTCCCTGCGCTTTGACAATTTCCATTTCTTCATCGGTCATGTTATTAGCTGTGAATAAAATATTTCTACTGTCGAAGCCTAATTTCTTTGCCAAAATCACTTCTGCCGGGCTAACCGTATCAAGGCAAAAGTTATTCTCCTTCATAATCTTTAACATATGTGGATTAAAATTAGCCTTCACAGCATAAAATAATCTTACATCCTCTCTCGGAAAGCATGCTTTGAGCTTCTGATATTTATCTAAAACATAATTCATATCATATATATAAAAAGGAGTTTTGGCATTTTCTGAAATCTCCTGCAGCTTCACGGTCTGCATATAATAATCCGTTCCGTCAAAATATACTGAATTGTTAAATTCTATCATGTACGTACCTATCCTTCATTCAAAATTTGAGTGCAAACAAATCTCACCAACCATTTTACAACAAATAAACTATAAATGAAATCCCAAATTTCATTTCCTAAAGAAATTTATAAAATAAATCCTGTCGAGATTGTCCTGACAGGATTTATTTTGTATCTTTCTAAATTTGATTATACCAATTAACTTCTCAGCTCTACTCCATATGCCTTGTTCAGCTGCTTTAAGATTTTCTTTACAAAGCCATCTACGCTATCTGCACCAAACGCTTCATCCTTTGGTGTAAATACCACAGAAAATGCCATACTCTTCTTGTCTGCGGCAATCTGCTCACCCTCATAAATATCAAAGAGAGTAATATTGGTGATATACTTACAAGCCTCCAACATAACATTTTCGATTTCGCCACAGGTAATTTCTTTGGATACAACAAGAGCCAAATCTCTCTCCTCTTCCGGGAATTTGGGCAACGGTGTGAACACCGGTTTCTTGCCATACCACTGGGAAACAACCTTCAAATCCATCTCTAAAATAAATGTCTGGGTACGAAGATCCTGATCGTCTGCAATATCATATGCAAGCTTTCCAAAATAACCGATTTCTATGCCTTCACACAGAATACGTGCTGTCTGATAAGGATGTAAAAAGGTCTTGCTGCTATTTTCATAAGTAAACTTAAGATGTAAGCAGTCTGCAATCTTTTCTGCAATTCCCTTCATGGTATAGAAGGATTCCTTCTCACCAAAGATACCCACGCAAAGTCTTGCCTTTTCGTCCGGGTACTGTGTCAGCGGAAGCTCATAGGGCATAAATACATTGCCGATTTCAAATAATCTGCCCTCCAGATTACCCTTCTTCTGATTGCGAACAACAGCATTAATCATAGATGCTGCCAGAGTGGTTCTCATCAGCGATAATTCCTCACTGATGGGATTCATAATTCTGATTGCCTTACGCTCTACTGCATCCTCCGGCATTCTTAATAAATCAAGATCCGTAGGTGAGAAGAAGGAATAATGAATACACTCATAAGCCCCCACACTGCAAAGAGCTTTCTTCAGCTTCAATTCACTCTTCTGCACCAGATTCTGTCCACCGATAGTAACCTGAGCAGAAGGCATAAATGCAGGAATGACATGCTCATAGCCATACATACGGATAACTTCCTCTGCAATATCCTGATAGGTTTCAACATCCTCGCGGAACGCCGGAACCTGCAGAATCAGGGAATCGCCTTCGATTTGAGGCTCAAATGCCAGATTCTTCATAATTTTAAGAATCTCTTCATTGGGTACTACAATACCAAGACAATTATTTACTTTTTCGATACTAACCTTTAATTCTCTGGGTTCTACGCTGTTTCCGGTATTTACATCCACATGCATGCGGGATACTTTACCACAGTCAAGCTCTTCGATCAAGTGGAGTGCACGCTTCATAGCCATAACAGTCGCGTATTCATCCACACCCTTTTCATAGCGGGCACTGGAGTCAGAGCGTTTTCCTAATGCTCTGGAGGTTCTTCTGATATTGTCACGTGCAAACTTTGCAGATTCAAACAATACACTGCTTGTGGTGTCACGAATTTCAGAATTCAATCCTCCCATTACACCTGCCAATGCAACCGGTTTCACTCCGTCACATATTACCATGTTAGCATTTGTAAGCGTTAATTCCTGACCATCCAGAGTGGTGATAAGCTCATTATCTTTTGCACGTCTTACATTGATTGCATTGCCTTCCAAGGTAGCCAAATCGAAAGCATGCATGGGCTGTCCCAATTCTTTCAGAATGTAATTGGTAATATCTACTACATTAGAAATCGCATCAATTCCCACCAGTGCAAGTCTGCGTTTCATCCATAGCGGAGACTCTCCGATACGCACATCAGTCACATAGTGAGCGCTGTATCTGGGGCACAAATCGGGACAATCCACGGTTACCGTAAATCCTTCCAAAGTCGCATCTGTCTCGGTGTAGCTTAAATCCGGCATTTTTAATTCTTTCTCCAGTACCGCTGCCACCTCTCTTGCGATACCAAGGATACTCTGACAATCAGGGCGGTTGGCGGTAATAGCAATATCAAAAATCCAGTCATCCAATCCAAGAATCGGCTTTACATCTGCACCAATCTCAGCATCCTCAGGGAGCACTAAAAGTCCGTTATAGCCTGCACCCGGATACATATTTTCACTTACGCCAAGCTCCACGCCGGAACAAAGCATACCATGGGATTCATAACCGCGCAGCTTACCCTTTCCAATGGTCATAACGCCTTCTACAGTCTTGTGATCCTTGGCTGTGGCATACACAGTCGCACCTACCAGAGCAACCGGGAATTTGCCGCCTGCAACCACATTATCTGCTCCGCAACAAATCTGGAAAGTACCATGTTCTCCACAATCCACCTGACATACATGCAAATGAGTATCGGGAATCGCTTCACAGGTAAGCACATGTCCCACTACAACCTTACTAATATCCTTACCTACCTCGTACAGCTCTTCTACCTCGAAACCACAAGAGAATAATTTATCCTGCAATTCCTGTGGTGTCACATCTATATCTACATATTCCTTCAACCAACTAAGGGGTGTAATCATATTAATTTACCTTACCTTTCTGTTTGACTTTTATCAATTTATTCCGTATCAAGTCCTAGTCATTTAATTGCTTCAGCACACGTAAGTCTGATTCAAATAATAACTTAATGTTGTTAATACCATATTTTAACATTGCAGTACGTTCAATACCGATACCAAATGCCAAACCGCTATATTCATTGGAATCAATGCCACAATTCTCAAGGACCTTATTATTCACAATACCTGCACCTAAAATCTCAATCCAGCCGGTTCCCTTACAAAGCTTACAGCCTGTTCCTCCACACTCAAAGCAGCTGCAATCCACTTCTACAGAAGGCTCCGTAAACGGGAAGTAGGAAGGACGAAGTCTTGTCTTAGTGCCTTCACCGTAAATCTTCTGCACAAACACATCCAACATACCCTGTAAATCGCAAAGGGTGATGCCCTTATCTACAACAAGACCTTCCATCTGGGTAAACATAGGTGAATGTGTAGCATCATCATCAGAACGGAACACCTTGCCGGGAGATAATATCTTAATCGGCGGCTTCTGCTTCTCCATAACATGAATCTGTCCGGCACTGGTCTGTGTTCTCAGCAGAAATTCAGGCGATAAATAGAAGGTATCCTGCATATCTCTTGCCGGATGATCCTGAGGGGTATTTAATGCTGTAAAATTGTAATAATCCGTCTCAATTTCAGTACCCTCAAAAATCTCAAATCCCATTCCTGAGAAAATATCAATTAACTGATTACGAACCAAGGTAATGGGATGAAGATTACCCTCCTCTAACTCTACTGCCGGAAGAGAAATATCAAGCTTTTCTGACTCATATCTTGCTTGTAATTCCTTCTCCTTCATCTTGGCATCAAGCTCACCCAGAAAATCTAACGCCCACTCCTTCAATTCATTTACACCCTTGCCGTAATCTGCTCTCTGCTCGGGTGGAATATTCTTCATTTCTCTCATCAGCAAGCCAATTTTACCTGTCTTGCCATCCAAAAACTTCTTTTTGAACTCATACACTTCTTTTGAGGAATTCAATTCCTCTGCACCAGCAATAATTTCCTGCTTAATCAGCTCCAAATTTGCGTTCATTTTGTTCTTCCTTTCCTTTTCTTAGAATTTCTTTCTCGTAAAGATTAGGGGGGATGCAGAACCCTTTGACACCCTAATCCAGTAAAATAAAAAATCCCCTGCATATTTCTATGCAAGGGACGAATTCTTCCGCGGTACCACCCTGATTCCTGATATTATATCAGACACTCATTTACGCGTAACGGGCGCCTCCGGCTTGGAATACTTTAGAAATATCTTATACCTCTGTTCCTCCAAGCAGCTCCGGTAGGAAATTCGACATATCATCTGAACTTAAGGAAGCTTGCAGCCGGTGACTTCCTCTCTCTGAAAGAAAACGATACGCTACTGTGTACCTTCATCGCTATTTATCACTGCTTTTCATTGTAGTGATAATCTGTGAAAATGTCAAGAATTTCTTGAATTAAAATACCGATTTAAATAGGCTCCCACCATAATGATGTACATACAAAAATACAGCCACAGCATTACAATTACAATAATGGACAGGCTTCCGTATATACTACCGGCCTCCTCCCAGCCCACATAAACGGAGAAAAACCATGAAAAAACACTCCAAACAATAGCTGAAAACATAGCTCCCGGAAGCTGTTCTCTAAATTTCAGCTTAATATTAGGGATATAGGCATATATCATTGCAAATAAAATCGTCAGCACTAACCACACGAAAACAAAGCGGAAATTCATTAAAAAGGAGGCAAGTATCTGCAGCTGCGGAATCCGATATAGCAAGACATTCACCAGTGCATTCCCAAATACCATAATAAACAAAGAAAGAATCACAATCAGTAGCATCACCAGCGTATAGAAGGATGCCATCCCACGCACCACAAAGTAATTACGTTCTTCATCCACATCATTAATGGCATTAAGCCCCCTCATCAGCGCCAACACGCCCTTACCGGCAGACCATAAAGTAGCCAGCACCGCCACAGACAAAATTCCTGCAGATTTATCATACACCTCGCCTATCAAGCTTCGCGCCAAGGGGTCTATCACATCGGGCGTTATATCCGTGACCGCCGCCATCAAATCCTGTTCCGTAAGCGGAGTAAAGGGAATCACCGTACACAGCATAATCAACATGGGCACCAGTGACAAAAACAGAAAAAATGCCGTACTTGCCGCAAAGGCACTGATATTTTGCTTTTTCATCTGCGCCGAAAAATCTTGCAATATATAAATTATTTTTCGCAACATAGATCTCATGCCCTTCCCTCCCGTAGAAATATGTAACCCACAACACGCTTTATTACTCATATACATTTTGAACCGAGCAACCCTCATAAAAAAACGTCAAAATTTCATCAGAAGTATAGCCGCTATTTGCCATATTTTTGGCACCATTCTGACTCATTCCCACACCATGACCAAATCCGCCGCCCGTCAAGTTATATCCTACCACCTTTTCACCTTCTTTACCAGCAGACAGTACAAAAAAGGCACTGGGCAACAAGGTGGCAGCTGTCACCTCACTTCCATCCTGTCTCACCACCGGACTCTCTCCGTTGTTAAGAACATAACGGATATTGTGTTCGGATATGACCTTATAAGTATGCTCCTTTGTCTTTATCATCAATTCATCCGCAACACCGCCACTACCCCTGCTCGCAATATACATATCTGTTATCTCATCAAGCTCTTCTATGGGTTCGCTGACATATGCTTCTCCCTGCAGGGTCAGCACCAGGTTTCTGTTAGCCTGATAACGATTTTGCAATATGCCCAGCATACGTTGTGTGTCAATTACCGGCACGGTGTAGGTCCACCGATACCAGCCCTCGTTCACCTCAAAATCATCCGCATTCTTACTTTGAATAAAATTGGCAAACGCCGCCTCATCCTTCAACATATCAGCCATGTCTGAAGCAGCTTCCGTTTCCTGACGACTTACAGATTTCCCACGTAAATAGGTAAGTGCCCTTGAGGCTTCTGTTTTCCAAATATCAGCATCTGTTCCCACACCACAGGAGGTTGAATAATAATAGGTTCCTGCCAAATTGCCATCCGCAGTATACAGAAGCTGTCCATAGGTCTCCTTCACCGCTGTAGTGGTACTTTCCTGCTCCAAAATATTGTTGTAAACCTGATAAGAAGTACTGTCATCCACATGGGCACCATACTCAGGATAGCCGGCCTGCTGCATGTGTCCATAGGCGTAGGTTCGAGCACAGACCGCCTGCGCCTGCAAGGCTTCATCCGGGTAGGAAGCCGGCATTTCACTGGGTACTACACAGTAGAGATATTCCTCTAAAAGCACCTCATTTATCACAACCATTCCTTCCTCTGTAAGCTGCACTTCCATACATCCGCGGTAATTCGGCGCTCCCTGACTACGACTCACATTTTGTAAAATCACCTTGCCGGTAAGTACATCCGGTGCAATCAACACACGCTCTCCCTGAAAATACGGACTGCTTTTATCAATAGAAACCAACTCACCGGCAGCATGCTGTTCCGTCTGCCTGTTTTCATAAGGACCATATTGAATGGTAAATGCCGTATCAGCCGTGATTTGTAATTGCTCATGATAGATGCCTGCATAGTCTGACGTCTTAAGCAATACTCTGATATACTCCATGGCCTCTTCTCTGACAATCAGGATACCGCATATCTGTCCGTTTTCCACTACAAAATCAGCATAAGGATACCCAAATGCCAAATCAGAAACGGTACACATAGCAAGTGTTTTGTAAATACGGTAACCCCTATAGTCCTCTGCCAGAGGAAGCCTGCCGTAACCCTCTACCTCTATCCCCGTAGCATCCCCACTCAAGACCTTGCCATTTATTTTATCCGACTTAATATGTATCTCGGTAATCACACCGTCTGTCAAGACAATATCCGCAAGCTGCTCCCGCATCTGCTCCGGCTTAGAATTGCCGGCTTGCAATTCATACGGGTAAGATATTTCCTCACCCTCCTTATACATTAACAAGGCTTCACCATCAGCCTCCATAATCCACACATTTCGGAATTCCTCAATGACAGGAATATGTGGTTCCTCCTGCTCTGTTCCCGGCTGCAATATCATAAACAATCGTGCAATTACTATTATCAACAACACCCCAAGCCCTAAAATACATATTAAGGTCTTAAGCTGCATCCTTTGAGATTGATTCATATGTCCATTATGCAAATTCTTAACCTCACATTCCGCCTTACCTATTCTTCCAATGCTTATCCTAAAGTTTAAAAGAGCAGTCCTTTCGGACTGCTCCTCATCTTTTGTATTGCCCCAAAATGCCGCCTCTTGTTTTTTGACTCCTAGCGATGCTAGGTGGGTAACCGCAACCAACCTTTTGCCTTCCCTTCCAATCCTCCAAGGTCATGCCTTGGAGTGAGGGCTTGACAGCCACTTGGCAATATAGGAATCCCGTTTAAAGAAAATGTAGGTTCAAAATTAACAAGAGTTATCGTGCATCTCAGGTTACTTATATTATAGCCAATTTTTCGCGATTACACAACTGTAAAATTTACCAAATCTTTAATTCTTTCCTTAACATTCATCCTACAAAACAGAATACCATACTTCAACCGTGTTACTTTCAAAAACAGACCATGGTTTCCCATGGTCTGTCTGTTACTTTACTGTTTGAAATTACAGAGAAGATGCCTCATCAACGAGCTTCTTCAGAGCATTTAATGCCTCATCAGGAAGCTTGTCATAACCTTCCTTCTTGGTTGCGAAGCCTTCAACAGCACCTACACGGCTCTGCATTGCAGCCTTAAGTGCATCAATGTAAGCAGCATCAGAAAGGTTAGGAGTGAAGTCAGCAGTCTTGCCATCCCACTCGTACATGATTTCGATATCTTCGAAGTTACCCCACTGCTCAAACTTAGCCTTTCCTTCAACGATTGTCTCAAGAATACCAAGAGTATCAGCAGGTTTAACCTTTGTACCCATGAAGTCACCGGTGTTAACGATGTAGCAGTCAACGTTCTTCTCTTCTACCAGCTTCTTGAACTTCTCATAGTCGTTAGCCAGAGGATATGTTCTGAAAGGATTAGCATAAGGCACGAAACGAAGTGCGTTCATATCAGTACCTGCAGCAACACGCTCTGCGGTAGAGGTCTTGGTTGCTAAGGTTGCACCCATAACAGATGCTAAAGCAGCACCCTTTAACTTAAGTACGGGAGGAATTACAGGGTCCTTCATAATCCAGAAGATAGCATTAACAGGAGCGTCAATCTTATCTACACGGTTAGGAGACCATAATTTGGACTTAATAGCACGACCATTACCGTTTCTGATATCCTCAGTTACCAGCTGAATCTTTCCGTCCTCATCAAGAGTTGCAGAAACGTTCTGAGCAGTAAGCAGATACTTGTTATCTTCACAACCGGTAGGATAATCAGCTGTCTTATCAAAGTAAGAAGGCTCAAGTGCGATAGATGCACAGGTATCGGTATTGATAATGAATGCATCATCATGAAGAACCTTGATGTCATACTTGCCGCCATGCTTAGCATGAGTCAGAGTAGACTTACCGGATCCGGACAGACCATATACAGATGCAACATACTTAGAACCATCTGCTAAGGTATATTCCTTCTGTCCGCCGTGGCAGGAAGCATAACCATTTCTGTTAGCAAGTGCCCAAGCCATGGTCAGAGTACCCTTCTTGTGCTCACCAAAGTATTTCATACCAAGGATAGCTGCACAGTTCTGGTCTGTGTCAAAGTAGCACAGAGTCAAATCATCGCTTAAGCAGCTGTAATCAACGTCAGGGCTGGGAGTAGGCTCCCACTGAGGATTAGAGAAGATGTAGATATCAGGCTCATTTCCATTACCTACAGGTACGGAATTCTGATACATTCTTACATACTCATCAGACATATACTGGAAGTTTAACATCCAGTTGTAAAGGATATTCTCTTCTCCTTCAGGAATCAGAAGGTGAGCCTTTACCATGAATTCAGGATCAAGACCGATATAGCACTCTGCATGATACAGGGTCATCCAACGGGTCTTGTAAATAGCATCCATAACTACCTTGTCTAATTTGGTAGCATCTACGCCGGGCTCGCCTTTAATACGACGTGCCTGAGCATAACGACCGGTAACTGCACCGTCATTGAATAACAGAACCTTAGAATCTCTCTCAAGACCCTGCTGCTCTGCATTGTAAATAGGCATATCGGTAACAATAGTACCGGGTGAATTCTTAGCTAATTCATATGCCTCTCTTAAGGTGTTAACCTTAACTACGTTATTACCGTAAAAAGCACCTTCGATAATAGAACGTGTTTTGCTGAAACCGGGCTTGCCTGCGCCGATTTCAGAAATCGGATAATAAGCTTTTGTTGACATTTAAAACGTCCTCCTTAAATATGTATTTTGCTCCCTTCTGCCCGTATGCCGGACAATCAATTCCGGGGGGGGGTTGAACATGTCAATTCAACCTTTACTCCCCCAGAAAAGAATTCTGGGAGGCAGTTTTTGTTTTCTAACAATCGCTGGTTACCCATTATGATTGTTACTTATCATGTATTATCTCAAATGTACGTAAAAAAGTCAATAAACGGCAATGAAAATTTATGCCGGTTTTTAGAAACTTGACCTTGGGCATCTAGAAATACTCAAAAAATAATTTCTAGCCGCCAAAATTAGGGTAAAAATCGATGCTTCAGCATCTAGAAACACTAAAACAGTGGATTCTAGATGCTAAAACTTGGTTTAAAGGCATATAAAACGCAAAAATTGATATAAAAACTCACATAATTTGCATCTAGATAAACTGAAATATGCATTTCTGTATGCTCAAGCATGAAAAAAACACCTAAAATTGACAGCTAAAAACTCATATAATCCTCTTTCTAGATGCTCTGGCAGGAACAGCTGACCTAATGCTCAATCAAGAACAGTCGACCCTTGTCTCCTTCTTCAGCCACTCTCGCTCTTCCTCGTTGAGGTAAGGTGACAGTTTCTCATATACCTTGCTCTGATAATCGTACAAAAGAGCTTTTGTGGTATCGGTAAGATATTGCTCGTCAATAGCATCCATATCAATGGGCGCCCAGGTAAGTGTTTCAAAATGCATAAACTGACCATACTCGTTCTTTACGTCGTTCTTGGCAATCATTACATTTTCAATACGGATTCCGTGACTGCCTTCCACATAAACACCCGGTTCATTGGTAACGTCCATGCCCTCTTCAATAACAGCCTCTACCATTCCGTCCGTAAAACGCCATCTCAAATTCTGTGGTCCTTCGTGCACATTCAGGATATATCCTACACCATGCCCTGTACCGCATTTATAGTCGATTCCCATATCCCAGAGGGGCTGACGCGCCAAAATATCCAGATTACGTCCGGTACAGCCATGAATCCAACGGGCTGCGCTAAGCTGAAGCATACCCACAGCCACCATGGTATAATGTCTCTTGATTTCATCAGAAACCGGTCCTAATACGATAGTTCTGGTAATATCGGTGGTTCCACCGAGATACTGTCCGCCGGAATCTACCAGTAGCATACCCTCCGGTGCCAATACGGCATAATTCTCCGGTGTTGCCTCATAATGCATCATGGCAGCATTGGCCTGATAGCCGGCAATGGTAGGGAAGGATAAATCCAAAAATTCAGGAATCTCCCTACGCAGTCCCTCCAGATAATCTGCCGCTGACAGCTCCGTAATCTCCTGCTTACCGATATTGGTCTTCAGCCAATAAATAAATCTGGTAACAGCAAGACTGTCCTTTAAATAAATCTTCTCCATATTGGCAAGCTCTACCGGATTCTTAACAGCCTTTAATAATTCCGTAGGATTCTTCTTCTCAATTAATGTCTGCTTCTTTGCAAGCGCTTTATACAGCGTGTAGCTGCAATAGCGATTATCCACCAGAATATTCTGCCCATCCTTCATTTCTTTCAGATAAGTCACAATATTCTCATAGGGCTCTACCTGAATCTGCTTCTTGGCAAAATATGCCTTTGCAGTATCATCCAGTGCCTTTTCCTGAATGAAAAGTACTGCGGAATCCTTCGTAATAAATCCATAGGACATTGCCACAGGATTGCACTCCACATCGCAGCCACGAATATTGTACAGCCACATTAAATCATCCAGCTTGGTAAGCAGCATGCTGTCAGCGCCTTCTGCAGTCAGCTTATGCCTCGTCTCAGCAAGCTTTTCATCCACACTCTTACCTGCAAGCTCTTCACTCAGAACAGTGACCCTTCCTGCCGGAAACGCCGGTCTATCCGTCCATATTGCTTCCGCCAGATCCTTATCATAGGCAAAATTGATCTGCTTATCTGCCATTTCTTTCTCATATTTTTTGCCATCCATGGCAGAAATCACTCTGCCATCAAAGCCTAAGGTCTGTCCCTCTTTCATCTCTTTCTTCAAAAATTCCTCGATGGTAGGCACACCCTCATCCAGCATACGGAACAATTCAACCTTAGTCCCCTCCAGCTCTCTGTCGGCCTGGATAAAATATCTGCCGTCCGTCCACAATCCTGCGCCCTCCTGCCATACTAAGAGAGTACCGTTAGAGCCGGAGAAATTGCAGAAATATTCTCTTACCTTAAAGTAATCATTTACATATTCCGAATTGTGAAAATCAGCAGTAGGCATCATATAAAAGTCGATACCCGCATCCTTCATTGCTGTTCTAAGCGCATGTAAACGCTCCTGAATCACTTTATTTTCCATAGTAAACTACCCTTTCCATTCTATCATGTATTCCTATGAAATGTCACAAAACGCTGTTAATAGCCTTCTGTCAATTCGCCCTTTAACAGTCCCACAGCCCTGGAGGTTCCGATACGGTCACAACCAAGTCCGATAAACATTTCCAAATCCTCCAACGTAGACACACCGCCTGCCGCCTTCATTTTTACATTGGGACCGATATGCGCCTTAAAAAGCTCAATATCTTCCTTCGTAGCACCACCTGTACCAAATCCGGTGGATGTCTTAATGTAATCTGCTCCTGCGTTAGTAACCGCCTTGCACATGGCGATTTTCTCTTCCTCCGTCAGATAGCAGGTCTCAATAATAACCTTCAATATATGTTCACCACAGGCTGCCTTTAACCGGCGGATTTCCTCCTCCACCTTATCAAACAGACCGTTTTTCACATCACTGATATTTACTACCATATCAATTTCGTTACAGCCGTCTGCAAGAGCCTGTACAACCTCTGCCTCCTTAGCCTCCGTAACGCTGTAGCCCAGTGGAAAGCCTACCACTGTACAAATGTTGATTTTGTTCCCATAGGTATCATAAATACGCTTAATATATGCCGGGGGAACGCAGACACTTGCTGTCTGATACTGAATTGCCTCCTCACAAAGTGCTACAATATCCTCCCATGTAGCGAATGCCTTTAACTGTGTATGGTCCACCTTACTTAACATTTCTTTTGCCGTCATAGCTGTCTCCTTCCAAAAGCTTACCCAAAATAAAATCCGTAAGCATCTTCCTTTATACCTACAGATTCTATTTTAATACGGGCAGAAATAAATTACAATAAAAACGGGGGATTTCTCCCCCATTCTCATCTTAAATATTCAAAAACTCTTTTACGGTGTCCTTCATCTTATCTACATCACACTGTTTGTCATGAACCACAGGTGCAGTGCGGATTTCCTCAATTGCATTAGGTACAGTAACATTGGCCAGCTTGGAAAGCTCATCAACCAATTCAAAATCACCCATAGCATCGTACTTCGCATCAATCGCATTCATAACGCTTCTGGTAAATTTGAAAGGACTTGCTGTGGATGCAATTACCGTCTTGGCATTGTCACCGGTCTCGGCTACATATTTCTGATATACTGCGGAAGCAACAGCCGTATGAGTATCCAGAACATAGCCGCAGCTGTTGTACAAACGCTTGATTTCCTCTGCAGTCTCAGCCTCACTCGCATAATTACCATAGAAATCAGCCAAAGCCGCTTTCATCTCACCGGTAATTTCATATTTACCCTGACCGCCGAGTGCTGCCATTAATTCTGCATTCTTAGCAGCATCATTACCTGCAATACGATAAATCAGACGCTCTAAATTACTGGAAATCAAAATATCCATGGAAGGAGAAGTAGTCAATACAAATTCTCTGTTCCTGTCATATGTACCGGTACGGAAGAAATCATACAGCACCTTATTGTCATTGGAGGCACAAATCAGCTTTCCGATAGGAAGTCCCATGTTTTTCGCATAAAAAGCAGCAAGAATATTACCAAAATTACCGGTAGGAACCACTACGTTAATGGTTTCCCCCTCTGTAACCTTCTCCTCTGCAAGTAATTTTGCATATGCAAATACATAGTAACAAATCTGAGGTACCAAACGACCGATATTAATGGAATTGGCAGAGGAGAATTGGAAGCCCTTCTCGTCCATTTCCTTTGCCAGCTCCTTATCGGAGAAAATCATCTTTACACCGGTCTGGGCATCATCAAAATTACCATGAATGCCTACTACCAAGGTATTATCACCCTTCTGAGTCACCATCTGCTTCTCCTGAATGGGGCTGACACCGTTCTTGGGATAAAATACAATAATTCTGGTGCCTTCCACTCCTGCAAAACCTGCCAATGCAGCCTTTCCGGTATCACCGGAGGTTGCAGTCAGAATCACAATTTCATTTTTAATCTGATTCTTGCGAGCTGAAGTAATCATCAGATGCGGCAGAATCGACAACGCCATATCCTTGAACGCAATGGTGGAACCATGGAAAAGCTCCAGATAGTATGCGCCTTCAGCTTCCACCAAGGGAGCAATAACCTCTGTATCAAATTTGGAATCATATGCTCTGTTAATACAATTCTTTAACTCTTCCTCTGTAAAATCTGTCAGATACAGCTTCATAACCTCGTAAGCCACTTCTCTGTAATTCATAGCTGACAGCTCTTTCAAACTCTTATCTAAAGCAGGAATATGGTCCGGCACAAACAAACCGCCGTCATCGGACAGTCCTTTTAAAATCGCTTCGGATGCCTTTACAGGTGTTCCCTGACTTCTTGTACTATTATAAAATACTTCCATAATTGCTCCCTTCGTGTTTTCACACTTTTCACTGTTGTTTTTCTTGTGGCTCATATATTGCAGTGACATATTCCTGCCATCAAGCCAAGATTTATGATAGTATAGCACACTTTTTCTTGACGTGCAATTCATTTTAGTCAGTCAAAAAGAGCTATTTTGTCCAAAGGACCTATTTAAAGAATTCATGCCCGCCATGCTTAAAGAGAAGTGTGAGATTTTCATCAAACCAACGCATCCTGTCATCATCTGCATATTCCCGGGCAGCAAAATACAATGCGCCCTGAGAAATATCTTCTCCCATCAGCGCCAATGCTACTGCTTCTACGGTTTCATCACTGATTTCTACTGTATAATATCGCCCATTTGCCACCGGCGAAAACTGTGTAACCCCCTTTTCCTGCTGAAAAACAACCTCTTTTACCGTATTCGGAAATTTGCTACTGTTCACACGGTTCAGCACCACATTGGCTACCAGCAGCTTACCTTCTATATCTTCACCACCCGCTTCTGCTTCCACAATACGCAGAAGTACATTCACTTCCTCTTCTGACAGCTGATATGCCAGTTTCTTTTCCAACACATTGCAATCTACTACTCGCTGTCCGGATGCAGCCACCGATACAATCCCCATGGCGCTGCTCTCATTATCTGCCACATAGGTCTCGTCCAACTTTACTTCAAACGCTGTTGCCGCTGCCGTTCTGTTTTCTGCCACTCCTTTAATACACATAAAACCAAACACAAATAACAGATTCGCAAGCAGCAGGCAACTCATCGCTTTCTTATACATATCAAAATCCTTTCATTGCCTACTATAATTGATTTGCAGTCAAATCTCTTTCCTGCATGGAATACACTCTATTATTTTATGATGCTCGTCCTGAAAATATTTCTAAATTGTGTATTTTTGTTAAAAATGCTATAATAAGCAAAGATTCAGATCCTATAATTATATGATAACGGAGGTCCTATGCAATCCACTGATTCTAAGCTCCCTTCTCACCCCGGTGAGAATCAAACTGATAAACATTATGAAGGAGTCTTCTCCGCCACCAAAAAAAATGGAGAGGTCTATTATCGTGCGTCTTTAACCTACCACGGCAAACATATCAGTCTGGGAAGCTTCTCTGTCCCCGAAAAAGCTCACGAAGCCTATTTGGAAGGACTGCGTCTTCTGTCAGACAATGCCTTAACACTGAACCACTATCATTCAGAGTCCTCTCTCGCCTTCGAAAAATGGGTCTGTCTGCTGAATTTCCGGGATAACGGTATCTATTTTGGCAATCCCATTTATATGGGTCAAAAATTATTTTATTACTACTTAAATCCTAAGCATGTTTTAAAATTTGATTTGGACGATTTATTTTTTTATTCTTCCCACAAAATTATGTGCCGCGGCAATCACTATTTTGTAGCAGATTATGGTATGCAGTTAAATATTATGTCTCGCTACGGCATCAAAAATTATGCCGTAAATGGTGTTGATTTTCACTTTATCAATGGTGACGCTACAGATTTTCGTCGTGAAAATCTGGAAATTCACAATATTTATCATGGGGTCCGTTGCACACAAAAAAACGGACAGTATCTATATACTGTCCGCATTCATATCAAGGGCAATTATGTTGTAGGAAAATACCATTCTGAGCTCGAGGCCGCGATTGCTTATAACAAAGCAATCGACATTCTTCAAAAAAACGGTCTCAAGAAAAACTATACAGCCAACTATATTGATGGTCTTTCTCCAAGTAAATATGCGGAAATCTATACCTCCCTGAAAATATCGTCCAAGATTTTAAATTATCGCCCCTAGAACAATTTCTTATTTTTCCGCATAATCAATAAAGCTGATATTCAGACTCACATATCCTGCAACTCCGTCAATGGTAGCACTTGTGGTATATTGCCACATTGTAAATTTGTATGGATAATCCGGTACATCCTCCTGTTGAGACAGCCACACGTCATAAGCTGTCAATTTGGACATATCAATCTCCTTTAACAACCACTCCTTATTGCCATATATCATAGTCTTATAGCCCGCATTTTGAATAGTATCCAAAAAGCTCTTCGCAATGGTTGTCTTTTCCGACTTACTTAATACATCGATTCGAGCAGTATCATTCTCTATATGCTCCATATCAAATGCCACCGGATAAGTAATCTTATAATCCTGAATACTTTCCAGCACTATATTGGCCTCTTCTATGGCTTCATCCGCTGTGATTGCCTGTGAAAAGAAATACACACCCACCTGCAGTCCGGCATCTGTAGCACGCTTTATATTATCCAGGAAATAATCATCCATCACAATCTGACCGCTTCCATAGCCTCTGGCACCTACACGAAGCATTACAAAGTCTACGCCGGCTTTTTTCAACTCTACAAAATCTACATAGTCCTGATATTTGGAAATATCGGCTCCTACATAGGATACCTGTTTACCGTCTTCATAGTATTTCATCAGATTAGACTGACAGACCAGCTTTGTAAAATCGTACTCGTGCTTGGGCAGATACGGACTGATTAACACCCATTCCTCTGAGCCGTCAGCAGATACTACCAACGTATGCTTCCCATCTGTTGCCGGATCATTCTCCACAAGTTCCTGTGTAGGTTCCTGCTCCGGTACAGTTGTTTCTATGATTTCTTCCGGATACTTGTCCCAGAAATCAAAGTCCTCCGGAGAAAGAGTACTGCCCGTAAGCAAATCCTCCGTATCAGGATAAATACTATCAGCGGAATCGGCTGCCTGCTCCGATGTTTCCACGGTAGCCGAAGGCTTCTTCGTTGATTCTGTCGGCTTATTTATCAGCAGTACAATCCCCAATATCGCACCCACGAACAGGGTCACTGCTATCAGGGCGCTCATCACGCTGGGAGTCATTCCTGACCGTTCTTCGTAGTCGTCCGGCAGACGCATACACATTCCTCCTCATTATAGCTTTACAATCGCCTTCTTCGGACATTTTTCAGCACAAAGTCCGCAACCTTCACACTTTTCCTGATCAATCTTTGCATGGAAATCTGTGACAGTAATTGCTTCTTTAGGACATGCCTTAACACAGATTCCGCAACCGATACAGGCAGTTGTACATGCCTTCATGGCAACAGGTCCCTTATCGGTGGAGCTGCACGCCACAGCAAGCTTTGCTTTGTATGGAATCAGGGAAATCAATTTCTTCGGGCAAGCCTCAATACATTTGCCACAGGCTTTACATTTTTCCTTATCCACAACTGCTACTCCATTTACAACCTTAATTGCATCAAAGGGACAGACCTGTACACAGGTTCCGTAACCCAGACACCCGCTGTTACATTTCTTCGGACCTCCATTGGGCACAAAGCCTAACATGCGACAATCTGTAATTCCATAATATTCGTAATCCACCGATGCCTTGTCACAGTCTCCCTGACAATGCACATAAGCCACCATGCGCTCTGAGCTTTGAGACTCAACTCCCATAATCTCGGAAATTTTATTTGCGACAGCATCCCCGCCCACGGGGCAGGCGTTTACCGGTGCTTCGCCCTTGGCAATCGCCGCCGCCAGACCGGAACACCCTGCATAACCGCAGCCGCCACAATTATTACCGGGAAGAGCGGCAAGAACCGCCTCTTCCTTTTCATCTACTTCCACTTTAAATTTGATACCTGCCACTCCAAGAAAAAGACCGACAAAGATACCAACTGCTCCTACTACAACAGCCGCTGTAGCAATACCTGTTATACTCATAATTACCTCCAATTTTCAGTATCCGACCAAAATGGCTCACCAAGACTTCTTCCATGTATACTTACAACAATCCTGAAAATCCGCAAAACGCAATGGCCATAAGACCTGCGGTCAGTAATACCGTTGGCATTCCCTTAAAGGATTCAGGTACATCATTATGCTCCATCTTCTCACGAAGTCCTGCCAAAATAACAATTGCAATAGTAAAGCCTACTGCCGTAGCAAAACCATTTACAATACCTGTCAAAATGCCATACTCCTTCTGTACATTGGTAATCGCAACGCCCAACACGGCACAGTTGGTCGTTATCAATGGCAGATACACTCCGAGTGCCTCGTAAAGGGAAGGCATCACTTTCCTCAAAAACATCTCCACAAACTGAACTAATGCGGCAATCACAAGAATAAATACGATTGTCTGCAAATATTCAATACCAAATGCCTGCAATACATACTTATAAATCACACCTGCCACAGCACTTGCCAGCGTGATTACAAAAATAACCGCACTTCCCATACCGGCTGCTGTTTTAATCTTTTTGGATACTCCCAGAAAAGGACACAATCCGAGGAACTGACTGAGCACCACATTACTTACCAAAGAAGAACCAATTAAAATGACCAACAATTCTTTTACGCTATCCATTTATTTGTCCTCCTTTTCTAAGTCTACAATTTCCGATTCTTCACCTTCTGCTACCGTCTTGGTATTGTCATAGAATCTTCTTGCACAGCCGCTGTCAGAACAATTCATACAGTCCTCGCTACAACCGGATTGTATTTTGGCTGTTTCCTTGCCCACACGCGCTCTGGTAATCTTCATATAATTCTGGAATGCCGTCAACATCGCCAATACAAAGAACGCACCCGGCGCCAATACAAAAATACCGATAGGCGTAAAGGAATCCGGCATAATCTGATAATCAAAAAGCTTACCGGCTCCCAGAAGCTCACGAAACGCACCAATGCATGTCAATGCAAAGGTAAATCCAAGTCCCATACCAATACCGTCAAACAGAGAGGGAATGGGGGGATTGGAATAAGCATAGCTCTCCGCTCTTCCCAGAATAATGCAATTTACAACGATTAAAGGAATATACATTCCCAATGCTGTATTTAAAGCCGGAATGTACGCTTCCAACAATAGCTCCACTGCTGTTACGAAGGATGCAATAATTACGATAAATGCAGGAATACGCACTCTGTTCGGAATAACATTCCGAAGCAGCGAAATAATTAAATTGCTGAGTGCCAATACTACTGCCGTTGTCAGTCCCATACCCAAGCCGTTCATTGCAGAAGTTGTTACCGCAAGAGTGGGACACATTCCCAGCATCAGCACAAAGGTAGGATTCTCCTTCAGAAGACCATTATAAAGTCTCTCTGTCGCCTTATTCATTATCGGCACCTCCCTTCAACAAATCAGCTGCAACCTCAAGACCACCGTTTACTGCATTGACAATGGCCTGCGTGGTAACCGTAGCACCACTGATAGCATCAATTTCATTATCAGCCTTACTTCCCGTCTTGGTGTATGTAAATTCCTCTGTGTTCTTGTCTTTAAACTGAGGCACAAGAACATCCTCTGCCTGTAATCCCAGACCCGGAGTCTCACTTATTTCCAGTAAGGAAATACCGTTTAGGGTTCCGTCCATACGCACACCCATATACAGTATGATGTCACCACCGTAGCCCTCATGGGTTACCGTTTCAATCACATATCCCAAGCAGCTTCCGCCAGCATCTGCTGCTGCATATATCGTACCGATTTCCACGCCCTTCTCGGCAAGACTTTCGGCCATGGATGCTTCTCCCTCAGGAACTGCATACTCTATTTTGTCAAATCCTGCCGCATCCTCAAATACGGCTGCGCAAGCCTCCTGTATCGCCTTTTCCTGCTGTATGCGAATAGGCTCCTTAGTAAGCTCATAGACAAAACCAAGTACCAGACCTGCAATTAATGTAATTGCAAACAAAATACCTGCTTCCTTCAGCATAATCTTCACATCACTGTTTTTCTTCATGCTTTTCTACCTCCCATTCCGAAGGCTCTGGGCTTCGTCACCTTCTCAATCAGAGGCACCAACAGATTGCCCAAAATAATCGCATAGGATACTCCCTCTGCGCCCGGTCCGAAGATACGGAAAACACCGGTCATTAATCCCAGAAAAATACCAAATACATACTGACCCTTTACGGTGATAGGTCTTGTCACATAATCTGTTGCCATAAAGAACGCACCCAGCATCAGACCGCCGCCTGCCAGCTGTGCAGACAAATACGCAGGGTCAAACCCGTGACCTCCAAAAATACCAACAAACAACACAAAGCTTACTATGTAACTTCCGGGAATACGCAAATCAATAATTCCCATCATAATCAGCAGACATGCTCCCAACAAAATAGCAAGCATGGAGGTCTCACCGATAGTACCTGCCGTACGACCAATAATCATGTCCATTGTATTCACACTCTCTCCTGCCTTAAGCAAAGCCAGAGGTGTGGCACCGGAATAAGCATCACAGCCAAAATCTGTCATCTGCAAGGGGAAAGATATCAGCAAAAAGCATCTTGCCGCCAGCGCCGGATTCATAAAATTCTGTCCTAAGCCTCCGAACAGCATTTTCACAACAAGTATTGCAAATACACCACCCAAAAACGCCATCCACAATGGAATGCCGACCGGCAGATTTAAAGCCAACAAAAGACCTGTCACTACCGCAGACAAATCTGTGATTGTCATTTTTTTCTTATATAGACCAAATAAAAATTCTGTCAGTACCGTGGCAGCAATCGTTACTAAAATAACAGCCAGTGCACGGGGACCGAAATTATATATTCCAAAGCCGGTAGCCGGCAGAAGGGCAACAATAACAGCCATCATAATCCCACCGGTGGTTACCTTGGAACGGACATGCGGATTGGATGATACTTTAAAAAGCTCACTCACTTCTTCTACCTCCCTACTTCTTTTTCTTCTTCGCAAGCTGTATTTTGCGCATGGATTTAATCTGCTGTGTCAAGGGACGTTTTGCAGGACATACAAAGCTACAACAGCCACATTCACAGCACTCCATACCATTATTTTCAAGAAAGCCCTCTTCGTCAAAGTGCTCCGCACAATCTGCCAGAATACTGGGGATTACTCTTCCGGGGCATGCCTCTACGCAACGTCCGCAGTTAATGCAGGGACCGGGTTCAAATGCCGCCACTTCATCCTTGCTGAAGGCAAGTAATGCTGTGGAGGTCTTGGTAGTAGGAACATTCAAGTCAAACATAGCGAAGCCCATCATAGGACCGCCGCAAATGATTTTTTCAGGCTGGCTTGTGAATCCACCTGCTTCCTCTACCAATTCACGATAGCTTGTACCCGTACGCACACGGAAATTGCGAGGATTCTTAATAGCATCTCCCGTCACAGTCACGATTCTCTCCATCAGGGGACGTCCCTCAGCAACCGCACGATATATGGATACAATAGTATCAACATTATTTACTACACAACCGACATCAGCCGGCAGCATGGAAGAATTAATCTGTCTTCCGGTGGTGGCATAGATAATCTGGCGTTCAGCGCCTTGAGGATATTTGGTTTTCAAAGCCTTCACACTGATACGTGCCTCATCCTTAGTCAACTGCTTCAAAAGAGAAATACAATCCGGCTTATTATCTTCCACTGCCAGAATACCCTGGGCATGATCAAAGAGACGAAGTATAATTTTCAAGCCTTCAATCAGCTTCTCCGGTTCCTCCAGCATACGACGATAATCAGAAGTCAGATATGGTTCACACTCCGCACAGTTCGCAATTACATAATCTATTTTATCAGGCTCCTTGGGAGACAGCTTTACATGGGTAGGGAAACCCGCTCCGCCCATGCCGACAATACCTGCCTCTTTGACAGCATCTATAATCTCCTCTTTACTCAGCTTTTCTACGGGTGCTACCGGATAAAAGCCCACATCCTCATACAAACCGTCATTTTCCACAATGATACTCATAACGCTTTCGCCGGTTACCACTCTGCGCGGCTCCACTGCCTTTACGGTTCCTGATACAGATGCATAAATGGGTGCCGATACAAATCCACCGCTTTCTGCTATTTTCTGTCCTACCAGAACCCTGTCTCCTTTTTGCACGATAGCCTGCGCCGGTGCTCCGATATGCTGAGACAATGGATACACCAAATCACCCTTTGGAAGCACATCCTGTATGGGCTTGTCCTTTGACAAATCTTTTCCATCATACGGATGAATTCCACCCACAAATGTTAATTTTGCCATATCTCGTTATCCTTTCTTGTATTTATGTTAGTAACCATTCAAAATCTGTAAGGAAATGATAAAAAACCCTGCTGTGAATAGTCACAAAATGTCAAATTATGCGATTAAAATATTCTCTTTAAATATACTATTTTTTTTTGCAAAATACTACTGCAAATTTGATTTTTATGCTATTATATTAATAATGAAATTGTATTATCTGATAATTACCTGACACTTATGACGATACACACGCCCTTGAGGCGTAGAAACGAGGAATATTATGAGAATTTCTGAAGAAACGCTGGACAATTTTTCCATTTCTTATTCCTTGGAAAAGATTGCACCCTTGGAACGAATTTTATTTTTTGATATAGAGACTACCGGCTTCACATCCCGCTCCTCCTATCTATACCTGATAGGTTGCGCCTATTATCAGGGCGACAAGTGGCATACCATTCAATGGATGGCTGAGGATTACAGTCAGGAAGCCGCTATCCTTACTGCTTTTTTTGAGTTTGCAGAGTTATATAAATATCTGGTACATTTTAACGGCAACAATTTTGATCTGCCTTTTATAACCCAGAAATGTAAGCAGCTGGAGCTTCCTTTCTCCTTTGAAGGCTTTCAGGGAATTGATATTTATAAGCGGATTTCACCTTATAAATTTTTCTTAAAGCTTCCCAACTGCAAACAAAAGACATTAGAGCAATACCTCGGAATTAACCGTCAGGATGTTTTCTCCGGCGGGGAATTAATCGGCATTTACCATGATTATGTAAAATCTCCTACTGAATTTGCCGAAAAGTCGCTGTTTCTGCACAATGCAGATGATTTAAAAGGCATGCTTGAAGTGCTTCCCATATTGGCTTACTATGACCTATTCAACGAACAGGCCTTAAAAGCACGAAAGGTGCAAGCAAATTATTATAAAGATATCAACGGCAAAAAGCGCACGGAGGTACTGATTACCTTACAACTGTCTTCTCCTTTACCCAAAGCAGTTAGCGCTTCTGCCAACAACTGCTATTTCCGCGGCGAAGGCTTGGAAGCTACCTTGAGAATTCCTATATATGAGGAAGAGTTGAAATATTTTTATTCCAACTATAAGGATTATTACTACCTGCCTACCGAGGATGTCGCTCTTCACAAATCAGTAGCCGGCTTTGTAGACAAGGAGCATCGTATTCAGGCTTCTGCCAATAACTGCTACACAAGGAAATTTTCCTGTTATCTGCCCCAGTGGACTATTCTCTTTGAACCGTTCTTCAAACGAGATTACAAGAGCAAGGAATTGTTTTTTGAGCTTACTGATGAAATGAAAAAGGACCGTGCCGGTTTTACTGCTTATGCCAATCATGTCATTGCAATGATTGCATCTATCTATTAATGTAATTATGAAGTTTTAACCGCAATTAATAAAGAGGGTATTCAAAATAGTGGTTTGTATAATGATTGTACAAACACAACTATTTTGAACACCCTCTTCATTATGGGATAAACCTACGGTTTTGCATAAAAGAATGAATTCTTGCGTTCAAAGCCGATTTCTCTATAATTCATAATCTGCTCAGTACTTCCGATGAAAAGAATACCACCCTTGGCAAGAGATTTAAAATATTTCCTGAACACTTCATCCTTTGCCTGCTCCGTAAAGTAAATCAAAACATTACGACAAACAATCAAATGATATTCTGTAGGATACGCATCCTTCAACAGATTGTGCTCCTTAAATTCCACACGCGCCTTGATTTCATCTGCTATTTTGTAGGACGGACCAACCTTTGTAAAATACTTTTTCTTCAAGTCCTCAGGTACAGAGGCAATACTTTTCTCTGTATAAAGCCCTACCTTAGCTTTGGCGATGACCTGTTTATCCAAATCGGTGGCAAAAATTTTAATCTGATTAAGCGGAATATGTCTGGACAGCGCCATTACTAATGAATACGGCTCGTCTCCTGTGGAGCAGGCCGCACTCCAAATCTTCAGATTCTTACCATATTTTGAAATAAGCTCTGGGAATATTGTTTTATCCAAAATCTCCCATTGCTCCGGATTTCTATAAAATTCGGATACATTAATCGTAATATAGTTGACAAACTCCTCAAACATGTTTTTATCTGTTCGCAATGCCTGTACATACTTATCATAGCCGACGATTTTATGCTTTGCGATTAGGGTATCAATGCGGCGCTTCATCTGTTGCTCTTTATAGCTGTTTAAGTCAATTGTAGTCAACGCCAATATCTCTTTCTTAAAATACTCATAATCAAATGCCATGGATATACCGCCTTTTCATATGTTCTTATTATAACAATACACCATAGTGACACTTATAATATCTCACTATGGTGCATGCTTCTTTTACTTTTCAATTCTTATTCTTCTTCAGACTCAGCTGCAATTACAGCATCGATATCTACTGAAACAACATCTGCATCCTCTTCCTCAACTACTTCTTCCTGTGCAGGTTCAGGAGCGAACATTGCCTTAATACTCAGAGAAATCTTCTTATCTGCTTCGTTGAAATCAACAACCTTTGCAGTCACCTCTTCACCAACAGTTAATACATCTGCAGGCTTCTCAACATGCTCCTTTGAAATCTGAGACACATGAAGCAATGCATCAACACCGGACTCCAACTCAATAAATGCACCAAAATCAGTCATTCTTGCAACCTTACCGGTTACCACATTACCTACAGCATACTTGCTCTCTGCATCCTTCCAAGGATTGGCATCATCAAATTTTAATGACAGTGCAATCTTGTTGCCACTGATTTCTTTAATTAATACATTAAGAGTATCGCCAACCTTGAATACCTTCTTAGGATGCTCTACTCTTCCCCAAGACATCTCAGAGATATGAAGCAGACCATCTGCGCCACCAAGATCGATGAACGCACCGAAATCAGTAACATTCTTAACAGTACCCTCTACCACATCACCTTCTGCAATCTTTGCAAAAAGCTCCTTCTGAAGCTCTGCCTTCTTTGCAGCGACAAGCTGTCTACGATCACCAATATATCTTCTTCTCTTAGGATTGTACTCACTGATAACAAATTCAATTTCCTGTCCTGCGTACTTGCTCAAATCCTTCTCGTAGGTATCAGAAACAAGACTTGCAGGGATGAAGATTCTCACCTCATCAACAGTTACACTCAAGCCACCGTCAAGCACCTGTGTTACGGTAGCCTTTAACACCTCTTTATTATTAAAGGCTTCTTCAATTCTCTTGTTGCCTCTGTCAGCAGCAAGACGCTTATAGGTAAGCAGAACCTGTCCCTCACCATCATTTACCTTTAAAATCTTAACTTCCATGGTATCGCCAACCTTGGCAACTGTAGTCAAATCTACACCGGAGTCATTTGTATATTCATTTTTGGTAAGAATACCGTCTGACTTATATCCGATGTTCAGAATGATTTCTTCCGGTTTCACATCGATAACTGTACCTTCGACTACCTCTCCTGCATGTATTGTCTTTAAAGATCCTTCCAACATTTGTTCAAAAGTTAATTCTGACATGATTTTGAACCTCCTCAATTAATTTATTTGGGGTGGAAGCCCCCGCAGTAATGCCCACTAGTCGAACAGCTTTAGGTAGTTCTAAATGCAAGTCATCCAGTGTCTGTATAAAATAGGTATTTGCACACTCCTTACTGCATATTTCATACAGCTTTCTCGTGTTGGAGCTATGCTTTCCTCCTATTACAATCATAACGTCAGCCTCTGTTGCGATAGCTTTTGCTGACCGCTGTCGTTCCTCTGTTGCGTTACAGATAGTATTCACAACACTATCATTGTAACCTTTTTTCTGAAAAATTTCAACTATATATTGAAATTTATTGTAGTTAAATGTCGTTTGAGAGACGATACAGATTTCTTTCCCCTCCTTGATAGGAAAGTCCATGGCTTCCTCGGGAGTTTCCAGTATCGTTACCGGTCCCTTGCACCAGCCTTTAATCCCCTCTACCTCAGGATGTCCCGGGTTGCCGATAATAATAATATGTTTCCCTTCACTGCTCTCTTTTTCTACTATTTTGTGGATTCGTTTCACAAAAGGACAGGTGGCATCCACGCATTCAAAGCCCTTTCTCTCTAAAATATCATAGATTTCCCTCGGAACACCGTGAGCCCGGATAATCACAGTCGCATTTTCACTGTCCAACGAAAGTAACTCATCCTTATTCTCTATGACACGAACGCCCTTCTCTTCCAAATCCTTTACTACTTCTTCATTATGGACTATAGGGCCATAGGTATATATAGTTTTCCCTTTTTCTACCTGTTCATACACCGTATCTACCGCACGCTTTACGCCGAAACAAAATCCTGCGCATTCCGCCAGTCTCACTTCCATATTTTTACTCCTCACAGATACCAATAATATGTTCAATTACTTCATCTACACTCATATCGGAGGTATCTACCAAAATAGCATCTTCCGCCTGTTTTAAGGGGGAATGTTCTCTGTTCATATCGCGATAATCACGTTCCTCTATGTCAGCTTGGATTTGCGCCAAATCACACGCCTCACCCTTGGCAGTCAATTCATCATAACGACGCTTTGCACGTACTGCACTGCTGGCTGTCAGATATATCTTTACCTGTGCATTGGGAAGTACACAAGTACCGATGTCACGACCATCCATAATACAGTCACTTTTCGCCGCCAGCGCCTGCTGCAACTCCACCAGCTTCTTACGCACCGCCGGTTGAACGCTGGTAGCGGATGCCATATTGCCTACCTCCTCAGTTCTTAAGTATGCATTTACATTCTCTCCATTTAGATATACCACCTGCTCACCATTCTCATATGCAATGGTAATATCTGCTTCCTGACACTTTCTGCTGATTCCCTCTGCATCCTGCGCAGCAATCCCTTCTCTTATCATAAACAATGCCATGGCACGGTACATCGCCCCCGTATCCACATAAATCAATCCCTTTTTCTTCGCAATAGCCTTAGCTATCGTGCTTTTTCCTGCACCTGCAGGTCCGTCAATCGCAACGTTATAACTCATATCTTACCTCTTTCTGATAGTAAAATCTATCCACATCGTTATCATTCCACGCTGGTTCCTGCCAGATATCCGGTAGACCAAGCAATCTGTAGATTATATCCGCCTGTCATAGCATCCAAATCAAGCACCTCTCCTGCAAAATACAGTCCTTTAACCCTCTTCGATTCCATAGTAGACGGATTGACATCCTTCACGGAGACACCACCCTGTGTAATAATAGCCTCAGCAAAGCCTCTTGTTCCCGTCACTGTAAGGGGTACGTTTTTTATCAGGGTAACAAAAGCTTTTCTTTCTTCCTTGGTAATCTCATTGACCTTCTTATCGGAATGAATGCCTGACAAACTAATCATAACAGGAATCAGCTTAGCAGGAAACAGACCACCCAACGCGTTCTTAAACTGTTTATTCTTGTTTTCATCAAAATCACGTAATAATCTTTTGTCAAGCTGTTCCTCATCAAGAGCAGGCTTCAAATCAATATAAATTTTGACATCACCTTTATCCTTCTTGTGCTTGGCATAAAAGCTGCTGGCGCTTAAAACAAGGGGACCACTGATTCCGAAATGAGTGAACAACATTTCTCCAAAGCCCTGATAAATTTCCTTTTTACCGCCACACATCCGCAAAGCTACATTCCGAAGAGATAGTCCCATCAACTCCTTGCACCAGTCCTCCGCCATCTCCAATGGAACGAGTGACGGTTTACAATCTATGATCTTATGTCCTGTCTCCTCAGCAAAACGATGTCCGTCACCGGTAGAACCGGTGCTTGCATAGGAAACGCCTCCTGTGCACAGTATACAGGCATCTGCATCAAGTATTTTACCGCCGGCAATTTCCACACCCATACATCGCAAAGCTTTATCATCCGTCTTGGATTCTTCTACCACCAGTCCTTTTACTTCAGTATGCAAGAGCACCTCTACTCCACGCTTTTTCAACTCTCTTTGAAAAGCAGCAATCACGTCTGAGGAATGGTCAGATACAGGAAATACACGGTCTCCCCGCTCTATTTTCAAGGGGCAACCCGCCTTTTCCAGAAAGTCCATAACCGCTCTGTTGTCATACTGATAAAATGCACTATACAAAAATTTGGCATTGGTGCATACATTATCAAACAGCACGTCCATATCTGCCGCATTCGTCACATTACAGCGACCCTTACCGGTAATAAAGACTTTCTTACCTAGCTTTTCATTCTTCTCTGCCAAAATCACCCTATGACCGGCATCCGCTGCCGCAACGGCAGCCATCATTCCTGCCGCACCACCGCCTACCACAATTACTTTACTCATTTACATGCTCCATTCAAGCGTAACATCTGCATCTTTGCACCTTTTACTTAATCCTCTCTGCGCAAGGAATAATTCAGCATAGGTTCATCGTCAATGAAATTAATCTCATCATTCAGATATACCTGATAATTATTCCATGTTTCTTCCAGCATTTCCAGATTCTGCTTTACCTCACGCGGGCATTTCAGACACAGGGCAACTACCAATGCGTTAATAACACTTAAGGGTGCTACCAGCGAATCAACAATGGACACCATATCGCTTCTTGCCAGCAAATTACAGGAGGAATACAAATTCATGGGAGAATGCATGGAATCCGTAATAGCAATCACCTTGGCATTGCGGTCGTTTGCAAATTCCATAGCCTTTAACGTACGCATGGAATATCTCGGAAAGCTGATGCCAATCAGACAATCCTTTTCGCTGATACGAATCATCTGTTCAAAGGTCTCACTGACACTAGTGGTATTCAACAATACCACACGTCCACGAATCATATTCAAATAAAAATGCAAAAATGCTGCCAATGGCTCATTACTGCGCAAGCCCATAATATAAATGGTATCTGCTTCCAAAATAGTAGACACAGCAGACTCAAAGGCTGCGGGATCCAGATTTTGTATGGTATCCTGTAATTTTTCTATGTCAGCATTAAGCACTGATGTCAAAATCTCCGACTGGGAGCTTCTTCCATACTTCGCATCAATCCTCTGCATATTGCTAAGCTTACCCTTAACACAATCCTCCAATGCCTTTTGAAATTCCGGATATCCTTCATAACCAATACCGGAAGCAAACCTTACCACCGTGGATTCACTGATACCTAATGTCTCACCAAGCTTAGCGGCCGTCATAAAAACCGCCTGATCGTAATGCTCGGAAATATATCTTGCAATGGCCTTATGTCCCTTACTCATCTTATCAAAACGATCATTAATACGGCTGAAAATATCGTACTGTTCCTGCATTTTATTGCTCCTATTTCCTTCTTATACTCATACTACTTTATCGTTTCCCTACAAAGGCCTCATAGGACCTCTCCAACAAATCCATTGTCTGCATATCCGGCAAATCATAATCGCCGGTCAAAGACATGCATGCTGCTCCATGTATAAAAATCCACATTTTCATAAACAAATCACTCGGGTCAGGGCACCCCTGCACTCTCGCAAGATTAATTTCATAAACCACATTACCGGCATTCCCATTTAACAGCTCATACATACTCCTCTTACGGACGCTGTCAGATACAAAAAGTAGCTCAAACAAATGCTTTTCCTCTCTGGCAAAAGCAATATATGCCATTCCGAGGTTGACAAAGGGTGTTTTCCTGGTCTTAGGATACAGGCTATAGTAATCCTGAAAGAAAGAAATTGCCTGCTGATATACAGCATCCCAAAGCTCATCCATATTCTTATATACACGGAAAATCGGTTGTGTCGAGCAGCCCGCTCTGGCAGCCACCTTTCTTGCCGTCACATTGGCAAAGCCTTCTTCTCTCGTCATGGCGAAAGCTGTATCTAAAATGTTCTGAATAGTAATTGTTTCTTTACGAGCCATAATGCACCTCATTCTGCCTTTGTACCAACTATTATAACACTTGTTATTTTACTTTGTATTACGTGTAATGTCAAGCCTGAGCATGTGTAGGCTACAAGCCGAGTAAGATAGAAAATAAGAGTGGTCGGATGAGAACATGAATGTTCTCTCCGACCACTCTTATTTTCTATCTTACTCGGCTTGTAACTTACACAGGGTATGCGCCGTTCTTTGTATCAGCCTGAGTCATGTCTACTTTTTCCTGCTGTGCCTGACGATATTTGAAGAAGTCAGTAGCAACCTGAGGGAACAGTGCGTAGGACAGAACATCCTCTTCCTGCTGGCTCCACTCAGCCATTTCACCCTTAAGCTTATCTAACTCATTGTCAATAAGGTCTGCATAACGGCAGGTAATTCTCTCTTCACCGGGAATAACCTTGTCGATAACTTCCTGATTCATAGGTTTAACGGTCTGACCGTACTCACCACGAAGCACCGCCTTGGTCTCCTTAGTAGCCATCTTGTATCTCTCACCCAACAGAACGTTAAATACAGCCTGTGTACCAACGATCTGGGAAGAAGGTGTAACCAAAGGAGGCTCACCGAGATCCTTACGAACCTCAGGAATCTCTTTCAATACATCATAATACTTATCTTCTGCATTCTGCTCCTTCAGCTGGCTCACCATGTTGGAAAGCATACCGCCGGGTACCTGATAAAGCAGAGTCTTAATATCAACGCCCATAACCTTAGGATTGAGCAAGCCGTTTGCAAGGCACTCGTCTCTGTAAGGACGGAAGTAATCAGCAATTTCTGCAAGCAGATTCTGGTCAAATCCGGTATCATACTCGGTGCCCTTGAAGGTTTCAACCATAACCTCAGTTGCAGGCTGGGAGGTTCCCAGTGCAAAAGGACTCATTGCAGTATCAATTACGTCTACACCGGCTTCTACAGCCTTTAAGTAGGTCATACTAGCCACACCGGAGGTGTAGTGGGTATGTAACTGAATAGGAAGCTTGGTAGCGCTCTTCATTGCAGTAATCATTTCGGTTGCCTTATAAGGAACCAACAGACCTGCCATATCCTTGATACAGATAGAGTCTGCACCCATCTCCTCAATCTTCTTTGCCATATCGGTCCAGTACTCTAAGGTATAAGCATCACCTAAGGTGTAAGACAAAGCAATCTGCGCATGTCCTCTGCCTTCCTGAGCCTTGAACTTATTGGTAGCATCTACAGCTGCCTGCAGGTTACGAAGATCATTTAAGCAGTCGAAAATACGAATAATATCAATACCATTGGAGATTGACTTCTGTACGAAGTATTCTACCACATCATCTGCATAAGGTCTGTAACCTAAGATGTTCTGTCCACGGAACAACATCTGCAGCTTGGTATTCTTAAATCCATCACGTAACTTTCTAAGTCTGTCCCACGGATCTTCCTTTAAGAAACGAAGGGACGCATCAAAGGTAGCACCACCCCAACACTCTACAGAATGATAACCAACCTGATCCATCTTCTCAACGATAGGAAGCATCATCTCGGTAGGCATTCTGGTAGCAATCAGAGACTGGTGAGCGTCACGCAATATAGTTTCCGTAATTTTAATCGGTTTTTTTACTTGTTCTGACATTTACGAATTTCCTCCATAATTTATTTGTGGACTTTCTGTCCCTTTCAACATTTCAGTTTTCCCGAAATCATTCATTTTATCTTTTATTCCTGTAGCCTGTCATTTATGGCAAACCTTCAGAAAACTTAGAACACTCCAAAGATAGCCATGAACGTACCGGCTGCTACTGCAGTACCGATAACACCTGCTACGTTAGGTCCCATCGCATGCATCAGCAGGAAGTTGGTAGGATCAGCTTCTGCACCAACCTTTTGGGATACACGCGCCGCCATAGGAACCGCAGATACACCAGCAGAACCAATCAGCGGGTTTACCTTGCCCTTTGTCAGTACACACATCAGCTTACCAAACAGAACACCTGCGGCAGTACCGAACATAAACGCAATCAGACCCAGTGCTACAATCTTGATGGTATCCCAATTCAAAAATGCTTCTGCGCTGGTAGTTGCACCTACGGAAGTACCCAACAGAATAACTACGATATACATCAACGCATTGGATGCCGTCTCTGTCAGCTGTCTTACAACGCCGGATTCTCTGAATAAGTTACCAAGCATCAGCATACCTACCAAAGGAGCTGTAGTAGGAAGAATCAGACATACTACGATAGTAACGATAATCGGGAACAGAATCTTCTCCAGTTTGGACACGGGACGAAGCTGACCCATCTTGATTTTTCTTTCCTTCTCGGTAGTTAACAGCTTCATGATGGGAGGCTGAATAACAGGTACCAGTGCCATGTAGGAATATGCCGCAACAGCGATAGGTCCCATAATCGCTACCTGTCCTAATTTACCTGCCAGGAAAATGGAGGTAGGACCGTCTGCACCACCGATGATAGAGATAGCTGCAGCTGCCTTGTCGTTAAATCCAAGCCAGATAGCTCCGAAATAAGCGGCAAAAATACCAAACTGTGCTGCTGCACCAAGCAAAAAGCTCTTAGGATTGGCAATCAAAGGACCAAAGTCCGTCATCGCACCTACGCCCATGAAAATCAGGGAAGGCAAAATCGCCAACTCATCTAACATATAAAAGTAATATAACAATCCGCCGGCACCGTTTGCCGCATCCTCCGGATGCATCATAATGTCAGGATAAATATTAACCAACAACATACCAAATGCAATCGGAACCAAAAGCAAAGGCTCAAATTCATGACGGATAGCTAAATAAAGGAAAAAGCAGGCAACCGCAATCATCACATAATTTCCCACGGTCAGATTAAAGAACGCAGTCTGATGAATGAGATTGTCCAGCGTAGTAAATATATAATCCATTTGTTAACCTCCTGTTGTTTTACGCTTTAGCGCTGTACAATAAATGAATTAATTCATTGTTGCAAGTACAGCACCAGCTTCAACAGCGTCACCTACTGCTACATCAATGCTTGCAATAGTACCATCCTGAGGAGCTACTACAGGAATCTCCATCTTCATAGCTTCCAGAATGATTACAGCGTCACCAGCCTTAACAGCCTGACCTACACTTGCTTCAATCTTGAAAATCTTACCTGCTGCTCCGGCTTCAATCTTTACACCGCCTGCTGCTCCGGTTGCCTTGGGAGCTGCTGCAGGTGCAGGAGCTGCCTTAGGAGCTGCCTTGGGAGCTGCGGGAGCTTTTGCTGCTACGGGAGCACCTGTGGAAGCGCCCTCTTCTACTACTACATCATATACGTTTCCATTAACGGTAATGGTATAATTTTTCATTTTAAATTCCTCCATAATTATATTTTACTTCTTTTGCCCTAGCGGCATCTAACCTTGCGGATAGAACGTACTACAAAACCATCAGTAGATGTTGCGCCTTCACTTGCTGCAATAGCGGCTGCAATAACTGCCACCAGCTCCAGGTCGTCAGCTTCTTCATTAGCTTCCTCCTGAACTACAATCTGTGCCACTGCATTGTCAACGCCTGTTGTCTTAGTATCTTCTTTCTTGTTCTTCTTAGAGAACGCTGCCTGAATCTTCGGAATAAGTGCAAAGCAGGAAATAATCAAACAAATCAGAATCAGTACTACAAACACGGTACCCATACCGATTAAGGTATTCAAAGCAGCCTTGCTCATCAAATCACCCATGGTTGCTTCAGGATTCAGTGATGCAGATTCAAATTTGGTAAAATAATCGTTTGAGAATATAACCTCAGCCTCTGCATTTTTATTGGAGCCCTGAACAGGTACTAATACAATAATCTGTTTGTCATCAATCTCGGCAGTCGGCTCGCCAATGCTTACCACATCACCGATTTCCTCATAGGAAGAGGTAAAGGACTCTACTGCAGTCATAAAAGCATAACCGTCAGCCTCAATGCCCCAAACCTGTTTTACCGTATAAGCAACTTCTTCAGCTGTATACTCTTGGTATTGTGCCTGCAGGCTCTCATCCTTAAAATCCTCAAAGGAAGGAACCACAACCGTTGCTGCCAGCTGCTTTGCCGTTTCCATCTTATCCTGCTCATACTGTGTGTATTCTACAGTACTTCCACAGGCTGTTAATCCAAAGACACAGGTAATCATACATAATAAGCTTAAAAATTTCTTCATCTTACAATCACCCTTTCTAGACTGTTCCGTGTTTTTTAGCAGGACGGTCTTCACTCTTTGTGAATAACATTTCAAATGCACCGATTACGTATTTTCTGGTATCGGCAGCATCAACCACCTGATCAACATATCCTCTCTTTGCTGCGCTTGTTACGCTAAGTGCCAGCGCTTCATACTCAGCAGCCTTCTCATTGATGACATCAGCGCCCTGACCGTCGTACATAATCTTTGCAGCCAGCTTGCTATCCATTGTACCGATTTCTGCATTAGGCCAAGCCATGGTAATATCTGCACCGATTGCCTTGGAATTCATTGCCACATAAGCGGTACCGTATGCTTTTCCAATAATAACATTTACCTTGGGAACAGTTGCATTTGCAAATGCATATGTAAGCTTCGCTGCGGCCTTAGCAATGCCTTTTTCGGAGCACAGAGTTGCCTCGTAGCCCTTTACATTGGTAAGGGTAAGTACGGGTATACCGAAAGCATCACAGAAGTTTACAAAATCTGCTGCCTTCTCACAGCCCTTCTTGGTAAGAACCGCATCAAGCTTCTCTGCTACCTTACCTTCTTCGTCACAAACCTCAGAGCGGTTTGCCACACAACCTACAGTTGCACCGTTTAATCTGATAAAGCCGGTTACCATATTCTTTGCATAGCCTGCTTTTACTTCAAAGAAATTGTTATCGTCTGCAAGAATGGATAATGCGATAGAAGTATCACCCACACAGCCTGCAATTTCTGCATTTACACGATTTAAGTCATCTGTGCATTCTGCAACGCCTGCATAATCCTCATTGTTAGCAGGCAGGAAGCCTACCAGCTCTCTAATCTGAGTCAATATAGTCGCCTCATCAGCCACTACATCAACAATGCCGCTTTCCTCAGACTGGAAAGAAGCGGATGAAGAATCACATTTCGTAATTACATTGCCATCTAACGCATTAGGAGCGTTTACAAACAGCTTGGCATTCTTCTCCTCCATGAAAGTAAAATCAGTCAGGGTAGGGAACAGACCAAGTCCGCCGCCACAGGTTCCGAAGATTGCAGTAATCTGGGGAATCACACCTGAAGCTAAGGTTTGTTTCAGATAAATATTACCGAATGCTGCAAGTGCATCGGTTGCCTCCTGTAATCTAAGTCCGGCAGAATCAATTAATCCGATAACAGGTGCACCTGTTTTCATTGCCAGATCATAGAGGTTAGCAATCTTTTTGGCATGCATTTCACCAATGGTTCCGTTCATAACAGAAGAATCCTGGCTATACACATACACAAGATTACCGTCGATTACTCCGTATCCGGTGATACATCCATCAGAAGGAGTTTCGGTTGGTTTCATATTGAAATCTGTAGCTCTTGCTGTTACAAGTCCGCCGATTTCAACGAAACTGTTGTCGTCGAGTAAAGCTGCTATTCTTTGACTCGCTTTTGAAGTAGTACTCATGCTTTCATGCCCTCCATTTATATTATAAAAAATAAAAACTGATTAACAGGGAATGCATTTACGTTTTATTGATAACGCACATGCCCCCATGATTACATCTTTCTAAGTATAACATAAAAAACGCAACTCGCAAAGAACGAATTGCATTTTTTTCATAAATTTAACATATTTCCATAAATTACTCTCATAGACTGTAAATTTCCCAAATATACCGCAGAATATAAGAAAAATCCAATCGTTTGACATCTTCTGCAAAATATAGCGGCAGTTCTTTTATCAAGGTCTCCTCTCCATTCTCCTCCCGCAGATAATAAGACACACTTCCCGCCTCATCCCCTGCCCTTACCGGTGCCTGACAGAAGTCCTTTTGGGATACTCGCACCACCACCTGTTCCTTTTCAGTGGTCAGAAGGCGGAGGGGTTCCTCCAGTTTGTCGCCTGTGACAGCTATGTATTTTGACTCATAGGGGCTGCCATTCGGTATTACACCACCCTCCACATATACCTCTTGCAGGCTGACCTTTGGAGCGTAATCACGATAATTATAATAATCAAGACCATACTGCATCATTTCCTTCGTGTCACTCCACTTATAACTCTTATTATTGGGCCATCCGCAGGCAAGCAGAGCCACTACAAAGGTTCTGTCATCCCGCTGTAATGCTCCCACATAGCAGTACCCTGCCTTATTGGTGAAACCCGTTTTGCCGGATAATGCCCCATCCATCATAGTCAAAAAGGAATTGTGATTCGCGCAGGTAAAGCTTCGGTTATTTCTGGTGAAGGAATAGCTTGGTGTCCGGGTAATTTCCAGAAACAAATCTCTCTTCACAGATTCTTTAATGCAGTAGGACATGATTCTAGCAAGCTCCGTGGCTGTGGTATGATGCTCCTTTTGGACAGTCTCCCCTGTTTCCAGCGTAATCGTTTCCGTAGCATCCAACCCATTTGGCGTGATGTAATGTGTTTCCGTGCAGCCAAGCTCCCTCGCCTTTTCATTCATTAGTGCTGCAAACGCTGCTACTGCCTGCTTACTTTCCTCCGCCGTATAAGTGGCAGTGTCCTTATTTTTCAATTCCTCTCCAAGATATCTCTTCCCTACATACTCCGCCAACGCCACCGCTGCATCATTATGGGATTCCAGCATCAGGGAAAAGAGAAGCTCCCTCACCTGATACTGCTCTCCCTGTTTTATGTATAGCTTCACCTTTGGCATGCTGGAAGCATAGGCAGACACGGTTACCATTTCTCCCAAATCCTCCACCTGCTCCAGCACCACAATACAGGTCATGATTTTAGTGGTACTGGCCATAGCCATTGGAGCATCTGCATTCTTGCCATAAAGCACTCTTCCGGAATCAGCATCCAGCAGCACTGCCGATGTGGCATATAGGGACAGCTCGGCAGCCGCTTCCCCTTCAGCAGACACTGTCACTCCTACCTGAACCCACACAAAAAGGGCACAAAAAAAGCCCCATATTATTCTCTTTCCTCTCGTGATCATAGTTTATGACCTTTCCGGTTGTCAAAATAATATATGAGACTTATATTGTCCATTATGTATTAAATATCAAGCTGCAGCTGGATTTCCTCCTCTGCCTGCTGCTTGAATTCCTCCAACTGTACAGGATTCATCTCCGGCAGTTCCTCCAGACTCTTCACTCCAAAGCAGCGCAAAAACTGCTCCGTAGTACCGAACAGCAACGGGCGTCCCGGCGCATCCAGACGTCCCAATTCCGTAATCAGTTCATATTCCAGCAATTTGTTAATAGCGTGGTCACAACTGACACCACGTACTCTCTCTATCTCCACTCTGGTGACCGGCTGCTTGTACGCAATAATGGAAAGAGTCTCCAATACCGTGTCCGTCAGCGTCATTTTTCTGGGTGCCTTTGCAATCTTTATCAAGTATTCATACATGTCTGCCTTGGTGCAAAGCTGTACGGCCGTGTCAAACTGAGTCAGGACAATGCCTCTGTCCTCCTGCTCATAGCGTTGCGCCATTTCTTCTAAAATCGCCTTTGTTGTCTTTACATCTTCCTCTATCACATCAGCCAGCTTGCTGATTTCCACACTTTCACCCATAGTAAACAGAATCGCTTCCATTACAGCCTGTGCTTTTATCCGTTCCATTTTCTTTTCTCCTATGCTACATTTGATGTAATAATAATATCATCAAAAATGTTTTCCTGACTGATATTAATCTTGCCCACCTTCATCAGCTCCAGTATAATCAGAAAGGTCACAATGACCTCCATTCTGCTCTTCTGCTTCTCCAAGAGCTTACGGAAGCTGAAGCTCTTATGCTCTCTGGCATAGGCTTCTACATAGAGTGTCTTAACCTCCATGTCAATCTCTTCCTTTTCAATATTACCGTATCGGCTGCGGATGGGGTCTATTTTGTCTTCCTGTTTTCTGACAATAGATTTAAAAATCTCATGCAGCTTATTCAGATTCATGTCACCGATTAACTCTTCGTAATTAACCGGCTGTCGATAAGCGGCCACTTCCTTGGGAAGCTGTTGCTCACGATACAGATTCTTGGCAGCATCCACCTGTTTGTCACGCAATTCCAAGGACATGTATTTGTACATTTTATATTCTAACAGCTTCTGAACCAACTCTGCTCTGGGATCTTCCTCCTCGCCCTCCTCATTCACTTCCTTGGGCAGAAGCATCCGGCACTTGATGTCAATCAAGGTTGCTGCCATGACCAGAAATTCACTCATAATGTTCATATCCCGGTCCTTCATCTGCTTGATATAATCAAGATATTGCTCCGTAATTTCCACTATGGGAATATCGTAAATATCAATCTTATTCTTCTCAATTAAATGGAGCAACAGGTCCAAGGGACCTTCAAACGCCTCCAGTTTTACAGGTATTGCCATATCCTTCTCCACCCTTCAAAGAATCACTCAGGTTATCATTATACAGTATGGTTTCTGACAATGCAAACGGATTTTCTTATTTCACATCTGTTCCGTATATACGCCGGAAGCCATCTGACAAGTCCTCTCCTCTTAACTCAATCGGATTCACAACCGGAACTGACGGAAAAGCATGATAACCGCTTCTGTCTCCGTACAGAGGTGTGTATACTGTATAACCCTGCACATCATTTTCCTGCAATTCGTAGGTCGCATAATCCACCTGCCATACATAGTTGGGCAACAAGGAACAAGCCATTGCACATTGGATTACCGCAACCAGCTTGTAAACTCCGAACAAGAGCACTGCAGCTCTCACAAAACCGTCAAGTTTCTTAAAACTACTCAGTAACCACCCCATTGTCAGTATCAGCAAAAGTAAAACATATGCATAGCCGTACCGCATAAGGGGAGCACTATATTGCCAGTACAGATAAGAACAGCCCACCGTACATAGCACCAGAAGAATATCTAGATTAGCCCATTTTCTCCGTAGAAAGGTAACTATCGCTGCCATCACACCAACAGCCAAGGCCGCAATATCTCCTATAATCAACAGCTTTTCTGTGCCGGAAAGTGTTGTGAGGAACCAATTTCCAAACCACTGCGTGATAGGCAGATCTGCGGCGGCAATCGAATACAACGCCCTGCCCCAGGTCTGAATCTGTGCCACATCATAATAGATGTACTCTGCCGGCATTTTCCAATCCACAGAGAACAAATCCAATGCAGGCAACGGATAAATCAACCAACCCGAAACAAGAACCGAACGTATCATCCACGGTGCTGCTACCACAAGCCCTAATAGCAGATAAATACCAATCTGCTTCCAGCATTTATTCTTTATCAGATAAATTGCCGGCTTCAAAAGTAAAAGCAGGATAAGTCCGGCTGTTAATTTCAAGGTAAGCGTATACACACCTGCCACGCACAAAAGACAATACGGCACAATGCTTTCTTCCTTTTGCTCCAGCATTTCCAACCAGGTAATGATAATGTAGAAAATCATAAGCATTACTGCATAGTCAGAGGAGGGTGCTACAATCTCATCGCATATCATTGTGAGATAATAAATCGCCCCTACTCTTGCATAATCTGACAAATACAACTTCTTTCGCTTCCATGCCTGTCCCAGCTTCAAAGCAGACACACTTAACAGCAGGGCAAAAAAAGCCATTTGCAGTATGTAAGGACAGCCCCCCAGTTACAAATTTCATGCTAAGCAGAGCATGCAGCGAAAAATTCGAACTGTTATAGGCAAAGCGCTCATGCAGATTGCCCAGTCCCTTTACTACTCCGTACTCTTCTATCCAACGGATGGTCTGTCCGTGATACAAATCCGTGTCATAAGTCATATATCCACGAGAGGTAAAATAGCTCCACACCACAAACAGTGCCAGTACAATCAGCTTATGAACCAGAGTACTTCCTCTCCACAAGGCAGTGATATGTTGCAGCATCGCCTTCCTTTTGAGGACAACAATACAAAGTACTGCCACCAACACCACAACATTGGCTACCAGTCCCACCTTATAAAACAAGCTGAAGAATTGTGCATAAACTGTCAGTATAATCATACCGGTCAAAAGGTAGGTCTCTATGTTCCTTATCCGGTATCTCAGAATCTTTCCGCAAACCTCCGAAAACAAAAAGCCCAAGCAATATGTAATGAACATCAAATAACACCATTGCAAAATCACTGAAACCATGTTTTCCCTTCTCCTTATCGTATCTTACTCATATTTATTCCGTAGTAAAATCAACCACCCACAGCTCTCCCGGATTAAAAATTCTAATCGGAATCGTATGCATTCCCAAGCCGCGGCTTAACAGCATGGTGGTGTTCCCCTCCTGATAGATGCCGCCGTCATATCGCGGAAACAGCCTCACATTGGGCGATACTACCCCTTTTCCCAAAAAAGGAATTCTTACCATACCGCCATGCACATGTCCGGCGCACACAAAGTCCGCCTGCCACTGTACATATTGGGGAAAGTAATCAGGATTATGTGCCAACAAAATATTGAAGGTATCCCCACCGGTCTGCCCCAGCGTATTCTTAAGATAATCCGGTTGCATATCCTGTACCCTGAATCTTTTATAATAAAATCTGTCAATTTCCGCACCGTAAATAGTGATACCATAGTCGCTAAGTGTCACATGACTGTTGACGAGCCATGTGATGCCCGCTTCTGCGAGCACCTTTTCATAACGCTCATACATATCACCGTATTTTTCCGGATACAATTTCAAACGATGCTCATGATTCCCACTTCCATAATAAATGGGATATTTTGCTACAAGCGTCTTCATCAGATGAATAGCCGTATCCATGCTTTCCTTTGGCTTTGCTGTGAGAATATCTCCTGCCACCAGAATAATATCAGGGGCACATTCCTCAATTGCCGCAAGTAATCTCTCATTGTCTTTTCCATAGCATTTATTGTGTAAATCTGCCAGTATAACTGCACGGACATTTTTCTTTATTTTATTGCTGCCGATAGTATATCTGCTCACAACAAAGCGGTTACTATCATATAGCATAACCCATATAAATATCAACAATATAATGCATATGATAGTAATCAGAATATCTAACATATCTGCTCCTCATTCCGTGTTGCCTGCCTCAAAAAAGCAGTTGATTGTTGCTCCGCTTCATACCTTGAACAAATCATATTGTACCATAAACTCATCTTTTACAAAAGATACATTTTCCAGATTTGCTCCAGATAGTCCCGATATTCTGCCTTTGCCACGGACTGCGCATACAAAATGGGCACACTGCCGATTTCTGCCCCATTCAAAAGATAGCGAGCCACACCGGCTTCCTTTCCGGCCTCTACAGGCGCAGCTACTGTCTCAGGCAAATCGATTACCTTTTCCACCTGTTCCATGGCATTTCCCTTCGTATCCAGATATCTAAATTCTCCCTGATATTTGAGAGGGACTGTTTCAGCCACGCCACCCTCCACCGGTAACACCGGCAGATTATCTCCATTGGCATCCACATACAGATTGCAGACACCAAAACCGTAATTCAGTAGGGTCTGTGCATCCTGAAAACGTACCTTGTAGTCCGGAGCCCCCATAACAACAGCAATCAAGTCAATGCCATCCTTACTGGCCGTTGCCGAAAGACAATATTTCGCCTTGTCAGTGGAACCTGTTTTTAATCCGGTAGCCCATTGATACTGCTTTAGCAGCTTATTGGTACTGCTCAAGGTAAAGGAGGTTGTGCCCTGTCTGGTTTCATGGGTAATATCCTCCATCCAAATCTGCGTATATTGAAAGACCTCCGGATGCTCCACGGTTAATGCTCTGGACATAATTGCCACATCCTTTGCCGAGGTATAATGATTATCAGAATTGCTCAGACCGCAACAATCCTCAAAGTGTGTATCTGTCATTCCCAGCTCTGCTGCCTTCTCATTCATCATTCCCACAAAGGCCTCCTCGCTGCCGGCAATATGCTCTGCTACAGCCACACTGGCATCATTTCCCGATGCAACGGCGATACATTTTAACATAGTTTCAAGAGTCTGAACCTCTCCCTCTGCCAAAAACACCTGCGAGCCGCCCATAGAGCTTGCATACTCGCTGGTAATCACCTTGTCATCCAGCTTGATTTTCCCTGCCTCTATCTGTTCAAATGCCAAAAGCAACGTCATGATTTTGGTAATACTGGCAGGGCTTCTGCGCTCTGTCGCATTCACTTCATAAATCACCTGCCCGGTAGAGCTTTCAATCAAAATTGCCGAAGGCGCTGAAATGCTGATTTCAGCCTGTACCGGGACACATGCGGATGCCCACAGAAAAACCCCCAGTAAAATCGCTATTGTCCTTCTTTTCCAATACATAAATCTGCCACACTCCCATTCTCTGTCTACTAAAGAATATGGGAATGTTACCAAATATATTCCTTTTGGGAGTAATATAGAAAGTCCCCGGTCAATATGACCGAGGACTTAACGCTTTAGTTATATTTACGTTTTCTTGCTGCTTCAGATTTCTTCTTACGTTTTACACTAGGCTTCTCGTAATGCTCTCTCTTACGAATCTCCTGCTGGATACCAGCCTTAGCACAGCTTCTCTTGAAGCGACGTAAAGCGCTATCTAAAGTCTCGTTTTCTTTTACGATTACGTTTGACATAATTACACCCGACCTCCCTTCAGTCCCTCTAGTAACACGACTGATTGGGTTAATATTATGTACAGTGTTACCACATGCACATAAAACATTATATCACAAAAAAATGATACGTCAACTGTTTTTTTAACTTTTATAAGCTTTTCTGAGCTTACAGCTGACTTTCCAATACCTTGGCTGCTTCTGCGATTGCCTCAGCAATACCTGCCGGGTTCTTACCGCCTGCCTGCGCCATATTGGGACGACCACCGCCGCCACCGCCTACAAGTGCCGCAATACCCTTAATCAGATTACCTGCATGAGCACCTGCTTTTACTGCTCCGTCAGTTGCCATGGCAATCATATTTACCTTGCCGTCCTGATTGGAAAGAAGTACCACAACACCTTCTCCCAGCTTCTCCTTCAGCTGGTCGCCAAGGTCACGCAGTCCGTTCATATCCACGCCATCCACACTTGTGGCAAGCAGCTTCATGCCCTTAATCTCTGTTACCTGATTCATAACATCGCCAAGTGCATCCTTAGCAGCCTTACTCTTCAAGGATTCATTCTCAGAGGAAAGAAGCTTCATTTCTGCCAACGTATGATTACATTTCTCTACCAAGGTAGCCGGAGTTGCTTTCATTACCTTGCTTGCTGCTTCTACAATGGCTTCCATATTCTTATAATAGTTAAATACGCCGTTACCTGTCAGTGCCTCAATACGACGTACACCTGCCGCAACACCGTTTTCAGAGAGAATCTTGAACGCGGTAATGGCACCTGTATTTACCACATGAGTACCACCACAAAGCTCTGTGGAGAAATCACCCATTTTAACTACACGTACTGTTTCACCATATTTCTCACCAAACAGTGCCATTGCACCGGATTTCTTGGCATCTTCAATGCTCATAACCTCTGTTACAACCGGAATACTCTCTGCAATCTTCTCATTGACAATCGCTTCCACCTGATCCAATTCTTCTTTGGTCATAGCTGCAAAATGACTGAAGTCAAAACGAAGTCTCTCACCATCCACGTAAGAACCGTTCTGTTCTACATGAGTACCGAGCACATCGCGAAGTGCCTTCTGTAACAAATGGGTTGCACTGTGATTCTTACAGGTATCCAATCGATTGCCTGCATTTACGGTTAAGGTCACGGTATCTCCAACCTTAATCATACCCTTCGTCACAGTACCGATATGACCTACTTTGCCACCCAGGAGCTTCACCGTATCCTTCACTTCAAAGCTTCCGTCCGCAGTAGTAATCACACCTGTATCTGCATTCTGACCACCCATGGTGGCATAGAAAGGAGTCTCCTCCACAATAATCGTACCAATCTGTCCGTCAGTCAGTGCCTCCACCAATTCTGTATCAGTGGTCAGTACTGTCACCTTAGAATTGTGCTGTAATCTGTCATAGCCTACAAATTCTGTGGTGATACCGGGATCTATGGACTCATAAACAGTTACATCCGCTCCCATATAATTGGTCACCTTACGAGCCTTACGAGCCTTTTCCTTCTGTTGCTCCATACATGCTCCAAAGCCTGCCTGATCAATGGTAAAGCTCTTTTCTGCCAAAATTTCTTCCGTCAGGTCAAGAGGGAATCCGTAGGTATCATACAGCTTAAATGCGTTTTCACCGGATAACTCCGTAACACCCTTAGCCTGCATCTCCTCTTCCATTTCTGCAAGGATACTTAAGCCCTGATCGATAGTCTTGTCAAACTTGTCCTCTTCCTGAGTCAATACATTTAAGATAAATGCCTGCTTTTCCGCCAATTCAGGATATCCGTCCTTACACTCTGCAATAACAGTCTGACTTAAGTTAGCAAGGAATTTACCTTCGATGCCAAGAAGTCTTCCATGTCTTGCCGCACGACGAATCAGACGACGAAGCACATAACCGCGACCTTCATTGGAAGGCATAATACCATCACTAATCATAAAGGTTGAGGAACGAATATGATCGGTAATAAGACGAATAGAGACATTCGTCTGACGAATAGAGACATCCTTCGCCTCATCCTCCTGATACTTCACGCCTGCGATTTCACAGATACGGTCACGGATTGCCTTCATGGTATCCACATCAAACACGGAATCCACATCCTGAACCACTACTGCCAGACGCTCCAGTCCCATACCGGTATCAATATTTTTCTGTGCCAGCTCGGTATAATTACCCTTACCGTCACTATCAAACTGTGTAAATACGTTATTCCATACTTCCATAAAACGGTCGCAGTCACAGCCTACCTTACAATCACTCTTGCCGCATCCGTACTTGATTCCTCTGTCATAATAAATCTCGGAACAGGGACCACAGGGACCTGCACCATGCTCCCAGAAGTTATCACATGCACCGTTTTCATCACGATAAAAACGAGTGATTTTCTCTGCGGGCACACCGATTTCCTTGGTCCAGATATCAAACGCCTCGTCATCCTCACAATAGATGGAAGGATACAATCTGTCTGCCTCCATTCCCACTACTTCTGTCAGGAATTCCCAGCTCCATGCGATAGCCTCATGCTTAAAATAATCTCCAAAGGAGAAATTACCTAACATCTCAAAGAAGGTAAGATGTCTTGCAGTCTTACCTACATTTTCAATATCGCCGGTACGCACACACTTCTGGCAGGTTGTCACTCTACGTCTGGGGGGAATCTCCTGTCCTGTAAAATAAGGCTTTAACGGTGCCATACCGGAATTAATGATCAACAGACTGTTATCATTATGAGGCACCAGGGAAAAACTTTTCATCTTTAAATGCTCCTTGCTCTCAAAGAAATCAAGGTACATTCTTCTCAATTCATTTACACCATATGCTTTCATGGCTTTGTCCTCCAATTGATTGCTAAATGCTAAAACAAAATAATTATAGATTCTATTTGTGTACTTGTCAAATAATTCTATTAATCGTCATCCTCTTCCAACACATCATTCAACTCTCTGCGAGTATTCATAATCTCATCATGGTCACCTTTTTTGAGAGCCGCCTCGAAGGCTGTAATATATCTATCAAGCTTCTTTCTGCGTTCTCCCAGGGCTTCCTCATACATTCTCTCTGCACGTAACAGCACCAGACGGTTCTCTTCATAATCCCTTGGCTGAATCTTAAGATACGCCAATTCCTCCATGCGCTTCTTAATCTCTTCCTCAGTCATTTGATTGTCGGCGCCCTTGATAATCAATTTCTGCGTCAAGCCGGTAGAAACCACTTTAACCTCCACCTCCAACAGGGAATTAATGTCATAGGTATAGGTCACATCCACTGATTCCTGTCCCTTCGGACCCTTTGGTACCTCAATTTCCAACTCACCCAGATACAGATTGTTACGCGCGAAACGGCTTTCGCCCTGCAGGACACGCACGCGTACCTTTTCCTGATTGTCCCTGGCCGTATACAAACGCTCGGTATGGCTCGCCGGAATCACTGTATTTCGTTCAATAATAGGGCAAAATCTTCCGTCCTCAAATTTACCCTCGTCATATTCTATCACAACCTCGGTGCCCAAGGTAAAGGAACACACATCCGTCAGGATAACCTCCTTAACTTCCTCGCGTCGTTCCTTCATGGCCGCCGAAACAGCAGCACCCAGCGCAACAGTTTCGTCTGGATTGAGCCTCGTGTCCGGGAATTTGCGGAACAGACGGATCAAGAAATCTCGTACAATGGAAAGCCTTGTGGCACCACCTATCAGTATTACCTCATCAATATCACTCAGCTTCAGCCCTGCATCAGAAAGGCTCTTTTTCACCGGCTCCCGAATCTTTAAAAGTAACTCCTCACAGGCCTCCTCATATTCCTTTGCCGTAATCTCCGCCTCTATCATCTTTTCCTCATATAAGAAGGACATATTTACCTTACTCTCATCATTGATGGCACATTTGGCCTTTTCCGCCTGCTTATAGAGTCTGACCTGCTCTTTTTCAGACAGATTCTGAAGCTGTAGCTTATTCTTCTGCAAAAACAGCTTTGCCATAACCTCTGTAAAATCTTCGCCGCCCAGATAATTATTACCGGCTACGGCACGTACCTCCAGAATATTATGGTACAGCTCCAATATAGACACATCAAAGGTTCCTCCACCTAAGTCAAATACAAGGAATCTGGTATCCTTTGTCTTATCATACAAGCCATATGCCACCGCCGCCGCTGTGGGCTCGGAAATCATTCTCTCCACCTTCAGACCGGCCAACTCCCCGGCTCGCTTGGTAGCCTTTCTGCGCTTATCATCAAAATAAGCCGGCACACTGATTACAGCCTCCGTAACCTCTTCTCCCAGATAAGCCTCCGCATCCTCCTTCAGTGCCCGAAGCACCATACTGGAAAGCTCCTCCGGCTTAAACTTACGCCCGCCAAGGGTATACTCTCTTTCTGTACCCATACTGCGCTTAAATGCCATTGCCACACTGTCCGGATAGAGACTCATCCTCTCTCTGGCCGTTTCTCCTACATATACATTGCCCTCTTCATCCACACTTACCACGGAAGGAGTCAGATTCTTTCCCAATCTGTTAGGAATAATCTTAGGTCCTTCCTCGGAAAAATAGGCAACAAGACTGTTTGTTGTTCCCAAATCAATTCCAACTATCATTCTATTTATTCCTTCAAATCCATTTCTGCTATGTTTCTATAAGTACAAGGAGCTTTTATTTTTTGCCAAATAAATCTGTAAGCTTCCTCAAAAGGCTCCGGTGCTCCTTTTCCGGCTGTTTTGCCACATTCTGTACTTCGGCACTCACCTTCGCCGCATTATTTTCGACAGATTTGGGCGCATTCACCGAATAGGGCACTACCCTCACACCACCTTCGCACATATGGCGAATTGCCAGCATGTATTCATCAAGGGGCTGTTGCTCCAGGTTGCGCTCCAATCTTGCAAATGCAGCTTCCCTTTCCCCCTTGCGCAACAGCAAAAGAATACGCATCGCTTCCATTTCCTTACATATATGGTAGGTACAAAAGTGGCAAATCTGGCATTTTTCTTCCAACGCAAGTATCTCTTCCAGCGCCTTCGCATCCTCTCGATAATACTCTGCCAGAAAATCCAGCTCCAGACGTGACTTATCACTGTTATAGTAATCATTACGACCTTCTGCCTTTTCCTTTTGCTGCCATTCCCGAAGCTTTGCAGCATAGAGCTGTCCTCTTGCATCATCTCCGCACAGGATACAGGCAAATATCATATCGCACATAGAGCCCGCGATACTATTATCATGTGCCTTCACTTTAAGAAGCTTCTCAAAATATTCCAATGCCTTTTTGTCCGTTCCGTATAGAAGCTCCTGCCACGCCATTTTACTATAATAATCATCATAATTATCAAAGGGAGCCTGTCTGGTGCTGTTTAACAGCTTTTTCTTCCACTTCTCAAGAAGCATTTCTGCCTGTTTGCCATTTCCGGTAATCTGATACACATTCACCGCATCATCATAGTACTGCGGAGTATCACCGCAGGCAGCTTCATACATGCTGATTGCCTCATCAATCTGTCCGCAACGAGCCATACAAAATGCCATATTTCGCATATAATAGGCACTTCTCTGTTTCTTTTCGGTAGCCAGCTCCAGATACCTTTTATATGCTTCCAACGCTTTTTCGTAATCTCCCAACAGGGAATACAAATTGCCCAAATCAGCATATCTCACAGGGCTCAATTCATCCCCCATGTAAAGAATAGACCTTTTTGAATAAATGATTGCCCTTTCATAATCACCCTTGAATTTATAAACAAAACTGAGACCATTCAATGCATAGGGCTGAGCCGGATTTTCTGCCAATGCTTTCTCAAAATCCTCCTCTGCCTCTTCCAGACGATTTGCTGCCTTGTGGAAAATACCGCGCTCCACCAACATATAAGTCCCCGGATACCAATACAGATACTCCGTTAAAATAGGCAGCCCCTTTTCATAATAATCTAACTTTCCCTTTTCTACCTTGGACAAATATTCCTTTCGGAACGCATCGATCTTTTCATCCAGTATCTCGGCGCTTGGCACCTCATGCTCCATCTGGTAGCGATAAGCATCTAAAATCACGCTTTTGATATGATTCTTGTCAGCATCTGCCAGCAATGCCTTCAAATCGTCCACTTGCTTCAAATCCAAAAATACCTTTGCCGCATGCTCATATGCCTTCACATAAGTAGGAAAGAGCCTGATGCATTGCTGTCCACACCGCACCACTCCCGGTGCATCCCATTGTCTGCGGTATACCTCCATGGCTGTAGCATACGCCGCATAGACCTGATAATCTTCAATCAATCTATTGGTAAGGTCAATACTCTGCTCGTACTCCTCCATCTCCATATAAATCTGTGCTTTTTCCAGCATCAGACCAATATCCTTGGAGGTTCCCGTCATAATCGTGTCTGCTTCCCTGATTGCCTCCACAAAATGCTTATTATCAACGTAGCCGAGACTTCGATGACACTGCATACGAATAATATGAGATTGCCTGATTCTGTCCTTATCCTTTTCTGTTTCAGCCTCATCATCATTTTTCAGCTTCTCTATCAGAGATTGCTCCCAGATTTCAGCCATCGCGATGGCTGACTCGTACTCTGCACCCTCCACATAAAGCTTCGCCAACAAACCGTTATACTCCGCTCTTTTCTCTGTGGGCACTTCCCCTTCAAGCTCCTTTGCCAGACGTATACCCTTGTTCACCTTACCGTCCTGCAAATAGCACCAGCACAAATCCATGCCGGTTCTCCATTCCTTTTGCTCCCGGTAATTAGCTTCCATTTCCTTTTCCAACTCATGGTTAACCTTCGCCAGTATCTCCATGAAATTATCATCCGCACCTGCGGAAAGCACCTCTTCGGCACATTTCTTCGCTTCCTGATATCGTCCGCATTCATAATACCATTCCGTAAGACGCACATTTGCCATATAGTGCTTCGAATTCGCAGACTTTAAGCTCTCGTAAATAGAAGCAGCCGCTTCCTTACTGCCGTTTTTCCAAAACATTTCTCCGGCATTATAGCACACCATCACATCCTCCGGGAAACGCTCCTGCAGCTTTCTCATCAGTCGCATTGCTTCCTCCGGCTTGTCCTGCTTCAACAGAAGGTTGGCACGGCACACCTCCATAACAGGATGAAAAATATGTAAATCATCTGCATTCTGCAGGTATTCTGCCGCCTGCTCCAACTGATTGTCATTTATCGCCTGCCAACATCGGTCATAATATTGCAGAAACAAATCATAATTCCCGTCAGGCGCTCCCTCAAACTGCTCAAACTCTACATCCTCGCCACGCTCACATTTTGCCACAAGATAGCCCACAAAATCAGCCGGAAATCGCTCTCTGAGCTTTGGTGCTTCCTCCACAATATGTAATTTTTCATCAAGAAGCTTCCAGACAGCCGTAGGGAGTTTAAAATGCTCCATCAGAAAACGTAGCAGCTGAAAACGACAATTTTCTTCCTCCTCAAGAGAAAGGAAGATATCCTCGTCAAACAATTCCTTCCACAGCTTTACATCTCTTCTGGTATCGATATGTCCATAAATTTCAGCCGCTCTTTGTACCCAACGTCCGGCAGCGGTATCCTCTATTGCATCTGCTACTGTCGGCTCTTCCTCCGTTCTTCTGGCATAAACACACGCTTCATCGTAAGCAGCGCGAAGTCTCTTAAAGCCCTCCGGATTGTCCTCCGGATTGGTTACTGTCAGCTTTTTACGATACGCATTCTTGATAAGCTGCTCATCCTTGGTCTGTTCTATACCCAACACCTGAAATATTTCAACTAATTCCACTGTTTTCTCCCCTTCCAATCAAATTCTTGGCACACGTATCTCACATTCATTATTCCTACAATGCGCAAAGAGAGCAGAATGAACATCTGCTCCCTGTTTTCATTATACTATTTCTCGATTCTGGCATGGTATTGCCAAACTGAGGATTCCTATTTAAAATACAAACTTATCTGCAAAATAAGCATCCAAATCGGCAATAGCAACTCGCTCCTGTTCCATGGAATCACGGAAACGCACTGTTACGCAACCATCCGTCTCAGACTCAAAATCGTATGTAACACAGAAAGGTGTACCGATTTCATCCTGACGGCGATATCTTTTACCGATATTTCCTCTGTCATCAAATTCGCAGTTATATTTCTTGGACAATTCCATAAAAATCTTCTCTGCTCCCTCATTCAACTTCTTGGAAAGAGGCAGCACACCGATTTTTACAGGTGCAAGAGCCGGATGGAAACGAAGTACGGTACGCATATCTCCGCCCTCCAGTTCCTCCTCGTCATATGCAGCACACAGGAATGCAAGAACCACACGGTCAGCGCCCAAGGAAGGCTCTACAACATAAGGCACATATTTTTCCTTCTTCTCATCATCAAAATAAGTCATATCCTCACCGGAGGTGTTGGCATGCTGAGTCAGGTCATAATCCGTTCTGTCAGCAATACCCCAAAGCTCACCCCAGCCAAAGGGGAACAAAAATTCAATATCGGTAGTTCCTTTACTGTAGAAACACAGTTCCTCAGGACTGTGGTCACGAAGACGGATTTCCTCTTCCTTCATACCAAGACTTAACAGCCAATCACGACAGAAGCCTCTCCAATACTGGAACCATTCCATATCTGTACCGGGTTCACAGAAAAATTCCAGCTCCATCTGCTCGAATTCTCTGGTACGGAAGGTAAAGTTACCGGGTGTAATCTCATTACGGAAGGATTTACCAATCTGACCGATACCGAAGGGAATCTTCTTACGGGAGGTTCTCTGTACATTTTTGAAGTTTACAAAAATACCCTGTGCAGTCTCGGGTCTCAGATATACGGTATTCTTAGCATCCTCGGTAACACCCTGGAAGGTTTTGAACATCAGGTTAAACTGACGAATATCCGTAAAATTATGTTTTCCACAGGTAGGGCAGGGAATATTGTGCTCTTCCACAAATTCCTTCATCTGCTCGTTACTCCATGCATCAACACTTTCTTCCAGTGCGATTGATTTCTCTGCACAGTAATCTTCAATTAATTTATCTGCACGAAAACGCTCGTGGCACTCCTTACAATCCATCAAAGGATCGGAGAAACCGCCAAGATGTCCGCTGGCAACCCATGTCTGGGGATTCATCAGAATAGCACAGTCAACTCCTACATTATAAGGATTCTCCTGTACAAACTTCTGCCACCATGCTCTTTTCACATTATTCTTCAGTTCCACACCGAGATTACCGTAATCCCATGTATTTGCAAGACCTCCGTAAATTTCGGAACCGGGATACACAAATCCTCTCGCCTTCGCTAAAGCTACGATTTTCTCCATTGTCTTTTCCATAATAATCTCCATTCTTTTTTGTATTTCTTATCTATGAATATACATTCATTTATTTCTTTTTAATATCCTGTGCAACACTTCCTGTTAGTTTCACGCTTACTTCTTCATCAGAATGTAGGAACGCCCCTCTGTCTGAGTGGTATCCACACTTCCGTTTTCATTGCTGACAACACCTGCACTTATGTGGGTGACCTTATACGGCAGGTATATTTCTGCCTGTTGGTCAGTAATCAGAATATGCTTGTCTGCTGCCTCTGTCTTCATCCACGCTTCCGTGATAAGAGTCTGATCCTTTACACTACTCAGAGACACTGCTTCCATACTGTAGCCGGCCTCCAGAGCCTCCGTTACGGTTCCGTAAAACAAGACAGCCTCTCTGTGCTTCTCATAAATCTCCCCAGCGCTGTAACGATATGTGATCATCACATCCGCTCCGGTTCCAAGCATTTCTACCTCTTCTACCGTAATGGGAATACTGTCACCTGCCTGAGCATCTGCATTGTATGCGGCGGCATCCTCCACAGCCATGGTTGTAAGCTCCGAAACATCATAATAATCCTTATCAAAGCTTTCCACCAGATAGGAGGTAATCTGACCCTCTTCACTAATGGACAATGTATTCTTTTCTATACTTTCCGGCAATGCAACGCTTCCGCAGCCGGTCAACATCAGCATGCATAGTCCCGCTGCCATTACACTTCTATATCTACTCATCTGCTCTCCTTTTCCTCTTTATGCATCTATCCGATTTTAACATAGAGTTTTCAGTATTTCAAGACTTTTGAATTTCCTATCCATGAAATACTTTGTGTACTCTTCCGCCACTGCGGTAAGCTCCTCTAACACTTCCTCCGTTACAGTGAACGTATAAAGTTTTTCAACAGTACTTGCTTCTATGTATTTCAGCGCATATACCGTAGATTCGGCAAGCTTCCTATGTTGTGGCACACCCGGGAATTCACCGTTGACCGCAATCGCCTTCAATTCAAAAACACATTTAACCAGCGGATTGGGCAATGACGGTGCACACAATGCCCGCAGAGACTGGTACAAGAGCTTCAGCATGTCCCGTTCATCATTATTCTCACGGGTATAATAATCTGCCACCTCCGCGAAATACATCCCATAATAAGCTCCCACATAATCCGTCATCAGCTCTTCAAAATAATTTTGAATATCCACCTCGGATACCGTATAGGAATCTCTTCCTTCAAAAAGCTTAAAGGTTCCGAAGGCAAAGGGGTTGGTAGCCGCCGCAAACCGATTGCCCGGCTTTCTTGCGCCTCTGACAAAGGCTGAAATTTTTCCTCTTTCTTTGGTCAAAAGACAAATACGCCTATCATATTCACCGATAGGCGTTTGTTTCAAAACCATTCCTGTTACACAAAGAATTTCCCGCATAAGGATTCACTCCCGACTGCTCCCGCACACCGGCAAAAGCATTATTTTGTCCACCGTCAGCCTCCTGTGAAGCACAGGCGCAATAGGATAAATAATCTTCCACTTTCCCGGTACTCTCAAACTGCTTCCAGTAATTCAAATCCTGCATCTTCTGCATCCCCCTTATCTGCTTTGTAAGCTATCAATAGGGTCTGCAATTTTCAAATTTCTATACTCCCATATCAATATCTTTTGGGTTATAGCCAAAATTTTTCAAAAGAAAATCACTATCTCTCCAATCCTTTTTCACCTTCACCCAAAGTTGAAGATTGACCTGCATCTCCAGCATATCCTCAATCTCCGGACGCGCCCGGGAGCCGATTTTCTTCAGCATTTGTCCACCTTTTCCGATAATAATTCCCTTGTGGGAATCACGCTCACATATGATGGTTGCCTCTATATCGCAAATATGCTTTCTCTCTTTCATACTTTCAATACTGACTGCAATGCCGTGCGGAATCTCCTCTTCCAGCAGGCGGAGCGCTTTTTCTCTGATAAGCTCTGCCACAATCTGGCGCATGGGCTGATCCGTAATGGTATCCTCATCATAAAATGCCGGTCCGTATGGTAGATACTTCAAAATGCATTTTACCAGCGTATCCGTATTATCACCCTTTAAAGCAGATACCGGTACAATTTCATGAAAATCCAATTCCTTCCGGTAAGCATCAATAAAGGTGAGAATCTCTTCTCTCTTAACAGTATCTGTTTTATTGATAACCAGAATCACCGGGGTCTTTGTCCTTTTCAGCTGTTCGATAATATGACGCTCCCCTGCCCCGATATAGGTAGTAGGCTCCACAAGCCACAAAATCACATCCACCTCATTTAAGGTTCTCTCTGCCACATTGACCATATAATCACCCAGCTTATTCTTGGCTTTATGAATACCGGGTGTATCTACAAAAACAATCTGCCCTTCCTCTAACGTCAAAACCGTCTGAATACGGTTACGCGTAGTCTGGGGCTTATTGGATGTAATGGCAATCTTCTGCCCGATTAATTGATTCATCAATGTGGATTTACCCACATTGGGCCTTCCGATCAGTGTGACAAAGCCCGACTTATGTGCTGCATTCTCGCTCATGCATTCCCTCCGACAAATAGTATCTGTTTTCTCTAAAGAAGAGTGTAACAGACTCTCCTTCATTTGGAAAGCAATATTTATTTTATCTGTGCTCCGTCCTCCTGCTTATCAGCAGCCTGTGGCGCTTTCTTTTCATTCTTCTTACCGGTTCTGTTAAAGCCTTTAATGACAGCGCAGAGCATAAGTACAAAGACAGTAATTATTACAGCCCAGACTACCAGATAAGGAAGATTGATCACAAATCCGATTCCAAATTCCACAAAGCCATCGCCAATTCTTCTTAAGTTGTTCATAAAGCCTTCTGAAATTCTTTCCCAGACTGTTTCCTCCTCAACAGGTGTATAGATCTCAACCTCTTCAATATTCAGGTAAACCGTACTATAATCCACCTGATTATCGTAGGTGCGCAGCTGAGATTCCATGCTTTCCAGCTGATAACGCACCTGGGACAGTCTCTGTTCAATCGTAATAATATCTTCAATGCTTTCCGCCCTTTCAAGCAGTTCCAACAATCTTGTCTGTTCAGTTCTAAGAGCATCTCTGTGGCTCTCCATGTCCACATAGGCCAGTGTCACATCCTCCACCCTGTCTGAGCGGCGAATCACATTGCTGATACCGGTCACTGTGTTCAAGAAAGTATCCAGTTCATTCTTCGGAATACGGATTGTCAGATTCGCGTTTCTGATTTCTCTGTAGCTGTAATAGGCGCTTCCATTATAGGTATTCATATTTTCTATGTAACCGCCAAGTGCCTTTACCTGACTATCTATTGTAGCGAGCAGAGTGTCAAATTCCTGTGTCTCCACATTCATATCAACGGTCTTAATTAATTTACGGTCAGACACTGCCACATCTGCCGTTTCTCCGCCTTCCGCAGGTGCTTCCTTCATGTCAGTGGAGCCCGTTACAAAAGCACCGGAATCCATCAAGCTTTCCTCTACTACATACTCTTCCTCAACTGCATAGCTGCTATAGCTTCCGTTAGTAACAGCTTCCGTCATTGCCTGGTCAGCCATAGCACTGGCCCCGCACCCTGTCAATACCGCCATCATGCATACCGTCAACAGTATTGCCGTAACCTTTTTCTTCCCAAAAATCTTTAACCCTCTCATATGTTCCTCCCTTTCTATCGGAATAGTGCCGGCTCATCCGGGATCCACCCATGCCGCCGGCTTTTCCGATATAAAAAATAATGCTTTTTCAGCCGTTCACTATATATAACGATATTTTTTACAAAAGGTTCTCCGTCTTCATAAAGAGATTGTTTTCTTCTTTAATTTTATTGGTGTTTCCCACAACACACAGGAAATCTTCTTCCATAAAAGCCTTAATATATGCAGACAATTCTCTGATATCCTCCACAGTAGTCGAAAGCAGCTCATCTCGCTCCTTCTGCAAAATATCCACCGTAAGACCGGTCATATAGGCACTTAGAGAACGCAGCCCCTTTGCTGCCGGATTCATGGGCATATCCAAATCACTGACAGCACCGATAATATATTGGGTCATAGTTCTCTCATCTGCTTCAAACTGCGCCACCGCCTCCCCTGCTTTTTCGTAAATATTCAGGGTTTTACTCAGATTCGGGTCACGATAGGATACAAAATAGCATTCTCCTGATTTCCCAAAGCTACACATACAGCCATAGGCGCCGCCCTTAACACGGACATTCATCCACAAATACTCATATCCCATCATTACCTTCAGCACACGCAGACTTCCCTTGTAGGGCAATCCCTTTTTGCGGAAGTTGCCGGCACGGCATACATAGTTCACTTGCCCAGAGGTCATAAAGCCTTCATTTTGGCGGGAGAGCATTGGTACAAAATGCGCCTTCTCCACAGGGCAGGTATATAACAGCTTTTTCAATGCTTCTATAGGTGCATCAAGCTTTACTACTGCCTCTTTGCTTCCCACGAAATCCACCATCAGATTCTCCGGACGGAATATCATCCTTGCCAGCTCCTGCAATTTAGCAACCAGTGCATCCTTCTCCTCCTCAAAATGAGCTTCCAGATGCGTGATAAGACGATAAAAGGGCACTCCCGACAACAATTCTGTAAGCGCACCCGTAACACTGCCGTAGGACATGGCACGTCCTGCTGCCACACTGTGTCCGCCGGAAATCATCTGTGCCTGCATACGGGACTTGCCCTCTGCAATAATCTCATATAAGCGCTTGGTATCCGCAAAATCACTGGTTAAGATAATCTCCTGCATCAAAGCAATCGCCTGTTCCAGATTCTGATATAATACCTTCGTCTTTAACTCCAGAGTCACCTTACACTGATTTAAATCATTGATATCGGAATAAGCATTATTTACCGCCGCCATGCCACCCGTTACCAGATTCAGTTCATTAAAGAGATCTCCGTATTGGTAATTCCGGGTATTTAATAATCCCAGACACCCCTTTAACAGTCCGATATATTTAAAGTATTCCTCCGGCACCTGATCCACATGGAAAATCAGGCGCAAATAGCCGATACCGTTTGTAAACAATTCGTGATACAACAACTTCGTCTCACCAATAGAACGTTCTTCGTTCACAAATCCTGTTGCCTCCTTTTTAATATCATCTCGGGAAAGCAACGGAATCTTTTCCATATCCTCCTTGGAATCCTCTTTCTCCTGAAAATCAGTAAGCTTAGCATAGGTATCCAAGACTGCCTGTATCTCCTGACAACTCATACCAGCCCTGATTTTGGCTAATTTTTGCTTTAAGGCAGCCTCCTGCTCCTCTAAAAGACCTAATTTAGGCTTTAACACAACTACACTGCGATGAGTATTTTCCAGTAAATATTTCTGAACCAGACCTTCAAAATAGCCTTCTCCCACCTTTTTACGCAAGGTAGCAAAGGTCTCATTCGCCTCTATATGAATAAAGGGCTTGCTCTCATCATACAGCCAGCTGTCCAACACCTGTAAACCATACATCAGACCCTTGGGGTATGAACCAAAATCAGCCTCCCTGTACTTAAATTCATAGTAATTGATGCCTGCAAGCAAGGACTTTTCATCAAATCCATTACTCACAAGCTTCTCTAACACCTCTTGAATCACCTGTAAAAATTCTGCTTCCTTACTTACTGAGGTATCCTTTGCCACAACACTGAAGTAGGGTTGCTTAATGCCATTCTCGTAAATGCTGTAGACATCCTTTCCCAGCCCCCTGTCTACAAGCGCCTGCTTTAAGGGCGCACCGGGCGCGGAGCAAAGTGCATAATCCAGTATCTGAAACGCCACATAAAGCTCCCTGTCCAGACTGTTTCCCACAGACATATTTAGAGACAGATAGGTATTTTCCTCCTCATCCTCCCCTTCACTGATAGGATATTCCCTTACAATACGATTCGGAGTCGGAAAAGCAGGCTCCTCCTTTACCTCTGAATCCACCTCCAGCATATCAAAAGCAGACAGAAAATGCTCATCAATAAAGGCAAGCTTCTCTGCCATATCCATATTGCCATAAAGGTAAATATAGCTATTGGAAGGGTGATAATACTTTCTATGAAAATCCAAAAATTCCTCGTAGCTTAATTCCGGAATCACATCCGGGTCTCCACCTGATTCACAGCCATAGGTCGTGTTCGGATACAGAGAATTCATCATCTCTCGCTCTAACACATCATCAGGCGAAGAAAAGGCACCCTTCATCTCATTATATACCACGCCATTAATTGTCAGTTCACCTTCTGCATCATCCATCTCATAATGCCAACCCTCCTGACGAAAAATCGACTCATTTTGATAGATATTCGGATAAAAAACCGCATCCAGATACACATGTAACAGGTTCTGAAAATCCTTATCGTTACAGCTTGCCACCGGATAAATAGTCTTGTCCGGATACGTCATAGCATTCAAAAAGGTATTCAGCGAACCCTTTACCAGCTCTACAAAGGGGTCCTTCACCGGAAATTCTCTGGAGCCGCACAGCACGGAATGCTCCAGAATATGTGCCACACCGGTAGAATCCTTGGGCGGTGTGCGGAATCCGATATAGAACACCTTATTCTCATCATCATTGGCCACCAGTGCCACCTTGGCACCCGTTTTTTTATGTCTGCACAGATACGTGATACTATTAATATCCTCGATTTCTCTCTTTTCGATGATTTCATATGTTGAAAGTTCTTCTATTCTCATAGATTTCTTTCCCTGCCCTTTTCATAAAATATTAGAAAGCCATAAGTGCCAGCTTACTCATTCTAAGCTCCTGCACAACTACTCCCTTTTGCTCTTTTTCTTCCACGGACATAGCTGCAAGCTCCTCGACCTTTATCATTTTCGTGGTGTACTGCTTCTTACTGCCGCCCAGCACGCTGCGCTTCTCTTCAATAATGTTAATCTTCACCTTAGCCTTCAGCTGCTTATATATTTTTACCAGAAAGCTCTTCGGCTCCAGATAATATAAATGTGTTTCCAAGGTATCCTGCAGGTCTGCTTCCGGTAAGATATAGCGTTCCACTATCAGGCGGAATTTAAACGTAATCTCTTCCTCATCCAAAATATTTTCCAAGGTATACTTTGCCCCTATGTAAAGGTTTCCTGTATCCTGCATATGGTATTTATAATCTTCATAAACGGTTGTGCGCATATTTTCTCCCCTGTATCAGTTTTATCGCATGTCTATGGATTCAATCTGGAAACCACTCATGCGGACAGCTTCCTGTATATATTTTACGGACATTCCCGTCTCCTGTGCCAGCTCCTCCACCGTCACCTTGCGTTGTAAGATCTCCGCCAGCTCCTTCGCCTTGTCAGAAACCTTATTTACCTTGTCAACCACCTTTTGATCTGCCTGTTCATTGGAAGCATGCTCCTGTATATATTCCTCCATAGCATCCATAATCAGCTTGCCCAGCATCCCTTCCGCCTCATGGGCATGCTCCAGACTTCCAAGCATACCGACACCAAAAGAAAGTGCCACATTACCTTCACCAATCAAATCCTCCAAAAGCACACCTTGACCGGCATAGAGCTTGGCAATCTCAATTACATCACTTAAGTGCATCTCTATCAGCTTACTCTGGGCGGATGCATCTCCTGCCATGGCAGATAAGGTATAAGCCTCCTTTTCTCCTGCACTATAGGTCGGTAATTCTGCGATTTCATTCAAATAGTCCTGCAGATAATCCCGCTCCTCCTCTGTCAGATAATCGTCCGGATTCACAGGCTGTCCGATGCCCACCTTATGCTTTACCAGATAATCATATACCATCTGCAGCTGATCATTATTTAAATCCAATGGGGCAAATGCCTCTTGTACCTGCGCCTCGCTAACACAATTCCCTTGCTCTTTTGCAAGCTTTCTCACCTGTTCAAGTGTCTGGGCAAACAGTAATTCTTTGTTCATAAAAAAATCTCCTCTATTTCACATGCTCGTGGGTGAACAAATGATTCTGGCAATATTCATAATTACCGTTACATTTTGAGCAATATCTGAATTCCAGTGTCGGGTCATCTGCATCTGTCCGACCGCAGATGGCACATTTATGCCCTCGCGGTGAGGGATTGTGTTTTACCTGTTGCTTAAATTCTGTTCTGCGCTTGACCTCCTTCGGTGCCATACGCCGCAGATTAAGTGTACTGAAATAGAATATCACAAAATTCAGCATACACGCTGCAATAGCAAATTTTGTAGATATCTCCCCCTCAAGGAACATAGCGCCCAGCAATATGGCATCCAAAATACCCATCCACTTCATTTTTACCGGAATCACAAACATTAACAATACCTGCGCATTGGGATACGTCACTGCAAATGCCATAAAAATTGACAGATTAATATAATACGTACTGAAGTCAAAAAATTCGTCTCTGAATTCACCTGATGCAAAATACATTCCAATATCACTACCACCTAGCAGATAAACAAAGCCCATGTACAGGAAGCTGCCAATAATCGTAAAAAGCATACCCGAGAACAGATACACATTATACCGATAGGTTCCCCAAGCCCGTTCCAGATTGGTACCGATATTGTAATAGAAAAACAGCATAATCAATGTAAATATATCAAATGATGAGGGCGGAATCAGAATCCATGTCACAAGACGCCAAATCTGTCCCTGCAAAATAAAATACGGATCCAGAGTAAGATAAACGGTCATCTGCGGAACGGTAAACTGGATAACATACCCTGCCACATAGCAGATAATCAATATTAAGGTAAGATTTGGAATAGCATACTTTCCAAATTTCTTTTCAAATTTGCTCATCATGTAAAATCATATCCTCCATGTCATTTTGAAATGCGTACACGAATATATTCTATCATTCCACCTCTCATAAGTAAACAAACCAATTTTTATTTTTCCTTATTTTTGCTCTTTTTTATAAAACTTTAATAGTTTTTGTTCGTTGCATTTTGACAACATGTGACGTATAATACAATTTGATGTCGTTTTTTATACTACATAATAATGAAGTGCCGTTGCCATGCGACATTTAAAGTATTTCTTATTTTCAGGAAGGATGTACATATATGGATATACAATCAAAATACGCGACTCTTGGTATTGACATCGGTTCTACCACAGTCAAGATTGCTATTTTAGATGAAGCACACAATATATTATTTTCAGATTATGAGCGTCATTATGCCAATATACGCGAAACGCTTGCCGCTCTGTTGCAAAAAGCGTATGACAAGCTTGGTAATCTAACACTTCATCCTATGATTACAGGTTCCGGCGGTTTGACACTTGCCAATCATTTAGGTGTGCCCTTCACACAGGAGGTTATCGCAGTTGCTACTTCTTTAAAGGAGCTTGCTCCCAAGACCGACGTAGCTATTGAATTGGGTGGCGAGGATGCCAAAATCATCTACTTCGAAGGCGGTAATGTAGAGCAGCGTATGAACGGTATCTGCGCAGGCGGTACCGGCTCCTTTATTGACCAGATGGCTTCCTTAATACAAACCGATGCTTCCGGTCTGAATGAATACGCCAAAAATTATAAATCCTTATACACCATAGCTGCACGCTGCGGTGTGTTTGCCAAAACAGATATACAGCCTCTGATTAATGACGGTGCTACGAAAGAAGACTTATCCGCATCTATTTTTCAGGCTGTGGTAAACCAGACCATCAGCGGCTTGGCCTGTGGCAAGCCCATTCGCGGACATGTAGCCTTTTTGGGCGGTCCTCTGCACTTTTTATCTGAATTGAAGGCTGCTTTTATCCGCACTTTAAAGCTGGACGAGGAACATATTATTGATACCGACAATTCCCACCTTTTTGCTGCCATCGGTTCTGCCCTGAATGCCAAAGAGGATATTTCCTACACCATGGAAGAAATGGTTGCCAAGCTCTCTTCTGACATCAAAATGGAGTTTGAAGTAGAACGTATGGAGCCGCTCTTTTCTTCTGAAAAAGATTATGCTTCTTTCCGGGAACGCCATGGTAAGCACCATGTTACTACCGGTGATTTGAAAACATATCAGGGAAATGCTTTCTTAGGAATTGATGCCGGCTCCACTACTACCAAGATTGCTCTTGTTGGAGAAGATGGCTCTCTATTATATTCCTTCTACAGCGGTAACGACGGCAGTCCCTTAAAAACAGCAATCCGTTCTCTGAAAGAAATCTATTCCCAGCTGCCCGAGGGTGTCAAAATCGTTCGCTCCTGCTCCACCGGCTACGGTGAAGCATTGATGAAAGCTGCTTTTTTACTGGACGACGGCGAAGTAGAAACCGTTGCCCACTATTATGCCGCAGCATTCTTTGACCCCGAAGTAGATTGTATTCTTGACATCGGCGGTCAGGACATGAAATGCATTAAGATTAAGAATCAGACTGTTGACAGCGTTCAGTTGAATGAAGCCTGCTCCTCCGGTTGCGGTTCCTTTATAGAAACCTTTGCCAAATCCTTAAATTACAGTGTGCAGGACTTTGCTCAGGCTGCACTTTTTGCCGAGCACCCTATTGACCTCGGTACTCGCTGTACCGTTTTCATGAATTCCAAGGTTAAACAGGCACAGAAGGAAGGTGCATCTGTAGCAGATATTTCTGCCGGTCTGGCATATTCCGTTATCAAAAACGCGCTTTTTAAGGTTATCAAAGTGTCAGATGCCTCCGAGCTTGGACGTAATATTGTGGTACAGGGTGGCACCTTCTATAATGATGCTGTCCTTCGCAGCTTCGAAAAAATTGCAAATTGCGAGGCTATCCGCCCTGATATAGCAGGTATCATGGGTGCTTTCGGTGCTGCGCTGATTGCTCGCGAGCATTATGAGGAGGGTTATGAGACCTCCATGCTCTCTTATGAGAAAATTTGCGAATTAAAATTTGAAACAAGCGTGGCAAAATGTAAAGGCTGTACCAACAGCTGCCGCCTTACCATCAACAAATTCTCCGGCGGAAGACAGTTTATTTCCGGCAACCGTTGCGAGCGTGGTATCGGCGGTCAGAAAAATGCCAACAATGTACCTAACCTTTTTGATTATAAGCAAAAAAGGCTCTTTTCCTACACACCTTTAGATGCAGATCAGGCTCCCAGAGGTACGGTAGGCATCCCCAGAGTCCTTAATATGTACGAAAATTATCCCTTCTGGTTTACCTTCTTTACCCGGTTGGGCTATCGCGTAATGCTCTCTCCCAGCTCTAACCGCAAAATTTATGAGTTAGGCATAGAGTCCATACCCAGTGAGTCCGAGTGCTATCCGGCCAAGCTGGCTCATGGTCATGTGGCATGGCTGATTAAGCAGGGCATACAATTTATTTTTTACCCGGCTCTATTTTATGAAAGAAACGAGTTCCCGGATGCTAACAACCATTACAACTGCCCCATTGTAACCTCCTATTCTGAAAATATCAAAAACAATATGGAGGAAATTGCTAGCTTTAATATTGATTTTCGCAATCCTTTCATGTCCTTCCGTGACATTAACACGGTAACAGATGCGTTGATTAAGGAATTTAGTGAAATCCCTGCCACAGAAATTGCCGAAGCTTGTAAAGAGGCTTGGGCTGAATTGGATGCCGCCCGCATCGACATGCAGAAAAAGGGCGACGAGGTATTACAATATTTAAAAGAAACCGGCAAACGCGGAATTGTGCTGGCAGGTCGTCCCTACCATATTGACCCTGAAATCAACCACGGTATTCCTGAGCTTATTACTTCCTATGACTTGGCTGTATTGACCGAGGATTCCATTTCTCATCTGGCCACACCGGAAAGACCATTGATTGTGTCTGACCAGTGGATGTACCATTCCCGCTTATATGCAGCCGCAAGCTATGTAAAAACAGTGGATAATCTGGATTTGATTCAGTTGAATTCCTTTGGCTGCGGTCTGGATGCCGTTACCACAGATCAGGTAAATGATATTCTGTCCGGTTCGGATAAAATCTACACCTGTCTGAAAATTGATGAGGTTAATAACTTAGGCGCGGCACGTATCCGCATCCGTTCCCTTCTCTCCGCCATCCGTGTCAGAGAAAAGAGAAATACCCAGCGTACCATTCGCTCCTCTGCTATCGAAAAGATAGCATTTACAGAGGAAATGCGCAAGGAATACACCATCCTTTGTCCGCAAATGTCACCTATACACTTTGACATGCTTAGCTACGCATTTAAAGCCTGTGGGTACAATCTTGTAGTCCTTGATAATGACAACAAGCATTCCGTTGACGTGGGATTAAAATATGTAAACAACGATGCCTGCTATCCGTCTCTTTTGGTAGTAGGCCAGCTTATGGAAGCCTTGCTCTCCGGCAAATATGATTTGAATAAAACAGCTCTTATCATAACCCAGACCGGTGGTGGTTGTCGTGCCACCAACTATATCGGCTTCATCCGCCGAGCATTAAAAAAAGCCGGCATGGAACAGATTCCCGTTATTTCATTGAATTTGGGCGGTCTTGAGACCAATCCCGGATTCCAAATGAATGCAGATTTATTATTGCGCATAGCAGTCGGGGCTGCCATCGGTGATATTTTCATGCGCTGTGTATATCGTATGCGCCCCTATGAGGTAGAGCCCGGCAGTGTAAATGCCGTTCACCAGAAGTGGCTAAAGGTAGCACAGGATTTTCTTTCTGCAAAGCATATTAATCTATTAAAATTTAATAAGCTGTGCCGTCAGATTATTCGCGACTTTGATGCCATTCCCATAAAGGATATTACAAAACCTAGGGTTGGTGTGGTAGGTGAGATTTTGGTAAAATTCTCTCCTGCCGGCAACAATCATCTTGTAGAATTATTAGAAGCAGAAGGTGCAGAGGCTGTCGTTCCTGACTTGCTCGATTTCTTGCTTTACTGCTTCTACAATCAAATATACAAGGCTGAACACTTGGGTAACAGCAAGAAAACTGCAAAAACTTCCTCTCTGGGCATTTGCGCTATTGAGCATGTATTGCGCGGCACTGCCGTAAAGGAATTGAAGACCAGCAAGCATTTTTCGGCACCAACACCCATTCGAGATATTGTATCCTTTGCAGAACCCATTGTATCCATTGGAAATCAGACCGGTGAAGGCTGGTTTTTGACCGGTGAAATGGTGGAATTAATCCACGACAATGTGCCTAACATTGTATGTACACAGCCCTTTGGCTGTCTCCCTAATCATGTGGTAGGCAAAGGTGTAATCAAGGCTCTTCGCAAGGCTTATCCTGAGTCTAATATTGTGGCAATCGATTATGACCCCGGCGCCAGCGAAGTTAATCAGTTAAACCGAATCAAGCTGATGCTGTCCACTGCACAGAAAAATTTAAAGGACTAATAGGATTTACAACATAGCATTTGGGAACTACCAAATAAAAACCCCACTGCACAGAACATTCTCAGCAACGAGAAATATTCCTGTCCGTGGGGTTTTCTATCATTTAAGAAGCGTTTGCCGTGCGACTTCCGATATACTGTTGCAGCATTTCAGCCACCTCATAAGGCTCTAATCCTGCGTCTGCAATCAAATCACTTACCGCTTCCAGCTCCTTGCGCTTCTTTTCTTCAAAAAGTGCTTCCAATTCTCTTTTTTCCGACTCAATTCTAATCGTAAGAGCTCCAATCAGCTCCTGCTTTGCACTGATTTTTTCTTCCAGTGTCTTTCTTTGTCCTCTTGCCATATACGGTCTCCTTTATGTTCTTTTGGCATATCTGTTTCCACTCTGCTGTCCGGAAAAGTCCCGTTTGCAGAGTCCATGCTTGCCGTTTAATACCAGTATATGGACAAGATTTGAAAAATATTCCACCTTACTGCAATAAATATACAAAATATGCTCCGTAACATATCAGCATAAAGATACCCGCTGTCCTTGCCAGTCGCTGCTTTTTCCATACACACACTAGCAAGAGCACTGCTGCAACGATTGCAATCGTGGTATCAATCACAAAACCGGATGTAAATGTGACAGGAGTAATCAAGGCTGTCGTACCCACTACAAACAATATATTAAAAATATTGCTGCCTACGATATTACCGATTGCAATATCTGCTTTCCCTTTCATAGCTGCCGATACAGAAGTAAAAAGTTCGGGCAGGGAAGTACCTAATGCCACAATCGTAAGACCAATAAAGCGCTCACTCATTCCCATTGCTTTTGCAATGGACGTGGCCGCATCAACAGTCACATTACTTCCCCATACTATCAATACCAGACCAACAACTGCGGCTAGAAATAGTTTCCAAAGAGACGACTGCTTATTTTCCTCCGTTACCTCTTCCTTATTCTTTTTTGACATTACAAACAAGTAAGCGAGATAAAGCAGAAAAGCTCCCCACAGAATAATACCTTCGCCAAAGCTTACAACATTTCCGGTAAAGCCCAATCCCAACAACAGAATCGTAATCAGAATCATATACGGGATTTCTATCTTTACAGTCGATTTGGCAACTGCCAGCGCAACAATCGCAGAAGAAAGTCCCAGAATAATTAAAATATTCAAAATATTGCTGCCCACTATGTTACCAATTGTAATATCTGCACTCCCCTTCAAGGCAGCCGAAATACTTACCGCCGCCTCAGGTGCACTGGTTCCCATTGCCACTATTGTCAGACCAATCACTAGCTGTGGAACACCAAATCTATCTGCTATTCCCGCGGCACCATCCACAAACCAGTCAGCTCCTTTCACCAGCATTACAAATCCTAATACCAACAAAGCTACTTGTAACAAAATTTCCATCACTTTATCCTTCTTTCCCTTCAGGAGTACCTCGCTCGCTATCAGTTTTTCACCCGTCCCATTAAACAAAAAAGACGAAACTCTTGTCGTTATAAAAATAACAACAAAAGTCTCGCCGTTTAATCACGAACCGGATTCTACCTGCTTACATCATTAGTAAAATCGTATTGACGATTACGTGCACACAATGTGTCGACTACTCCCTCTTATTTGACAAGAGCGTAGCATTTTTCATTCATTTACGCAAGAATATTATAGTAATCTTAACATTCTATTTATGACGAATATACAGACTTTTAACAGCACCAATGTATTTGATTCGTTATTCCTTCCAGTATAAATCCAGCTTTTCTGTGGCAAGCACATCACTTAAACCAAACATCTTTTGTATGTCTTGTGACACTTGACTCCTTAACCTCTGTTCCATGCATGCAATTTGTATATAATTTTGAATCAACAAATCCTTCATACGCTGCATCTGGTGCTGCTGTTCTCTTAAGAGCTGTCTATCTGCCTCCAACCGCTGACGACCTTCCTCCAGCTCCTGGCGGCCTTCCTCCAGCTCCTGACGGCCTTCCTCCAGCTCCTGACGGCCTTCTGCAATTCTCTGCTCTTCTTCACGTCTTCGTTGACGATCAGCTTGAATATCCACTTCCATTCCTTCGAATAATCTTGCCATATTTTTCTCCTCTACTCTGGATACAATCTCTTCGACTTCAGCCTCCGGTGTATTCATAGCAAATAAGCACACACGAAATATCTGAGCAATTTTATTTACCAGATACTCCGGCATAGGACTTACGATTTCCTCTAGTCTCTGTATGGGAAGCCGCATAAACTGTTCTACATCAGCATGATTTCTTATTTTATTAAGGAGCATCATTAAAGAAATTGCATCCCCCTTATCCAATAACTCCTCGTTACTGTAATCATTTAAACGAACAAGCTGATATGTAAAATTCGGAATCATATCTCCAAACATTTCATGCATGGAAATCCTTTCCTTGAATTCCAGCGGCGCTGTCCACCTTTCTTTACCTTCATAATATACGATAGGAATTACCGGCGGATACTGAAATCCCTTCCCTTTACTGATTCCCTTATGATTTGCTTCCATTTCCTTCTCATAATCTTCCCAAATTTGATAAATGTATCGGAATATCTGCATACCTACATTATAATCCACTTCCGATTTATGTTCAATGAGTGTTATAAAATAAAGTGCTGTTTTGTTCGGTATCTTGATTCTTTTAACAGTGTCGCTATATCGCTCCTGCGCAATAAGCGGAACATAGCGTTCTGATACATCCTCGATATATTCCGGTTGTATCTCTACATCCTTTAGTCCGTCCACATAGTCCTTTAAAAATTGCGCGCATAGCACACTGTCATCAAAAATAATCTTACTTGAGCTATCTCTGAGCCTGTCATTTAATACAATTCCTCTTGCCTCTTCCGCAAAAGGGACTGTCTCCTTTTTCTCTGTCTGCATCCTCTTTCCTCCATTTTGGGCATAAATGCAGACAGATAGTCCAATCAAAAGTATCAGTCCGTCTGCACTATTAATTGTTACAAGCGAAATTTTGGCGAATTGCCGGATATTAGAAATTCATCAGATATGATTTCGTATTCTTACTATACCTCTTTGACATCAAAAATGCAAGAGTTCTCAACAAAAATGTCATTTACACAAAGAGCACCGTTTCTTCTTCAGAACCGGTGCTCTTTTCCCAAATTATAGGTAGTCTTTCTCTATAAAATTTGATAAACACCCTAGTGGCTCACTTGGCCTTTTTCCCTTAAAATCGCCCTTTTTTCAACGTTTTCTACAGTTCGTACGGTGTCACCTGATAACAATGTATATCAGGGACCCACTTCCTTACAATTCGTACGGTGTCACCTGATATACATAATAGTTTAACCAGTTGCTGTACAAATTGTTACTATGGGATCTCCACTGCAATAACGGCTTTTCTTCCGGATTATCATCGGGATAATAGTTATATGGCACCTGAATGGGTAGTCCCTTATTTAAATCACGGAAATACTCATTGTTCAAGGTATATCTGTCATACTCCGGATGTCCGTTTACAAATATTTTCTTACCGCCTTCCGCGATTGCCAGGAAAACCCCTGCCACGGGAGATTCAGCCAACACAGTCAAATCCTTGCAGGCATGAATAGCTTCTGCTGAGGTCTCGGTATGACGGCTGTGAGGTGCCAGAAAAACATCATCAAAGCCCCGCACAAGTGGAATTTTTCTATTGGAAACCTTATGCTCGTATATACCAAAAAGCTTCTGCGAAAGCTGCTTTTTATTAATGCCATAGTAATGGTAAAGACCTGCCTGGGCCGCCCAGCAAATATGGAGGGTTGAGGTTACATGTGTCTCTGCCCAGTCCATGATTTCGCATATTTCCTCCCAATAATCCACTTCCTCAAAAGAAATATCCTCTACAGGCGCACCTGTTATAATCATGCCGTCAAAATTTTTGTCCTTAATATCATCAAAGGTACAATAAAACTTATTTAAATGGCTGGCTGACGTATTCTGAGACACGTGACTTTTTACATTCATAAAAGTTACATCTACCTGTAAGGGCGTGTTGGAAAGTGCCCTTAGTAGCTGCAACTCTGTGTCCTGTTTTACCGGCATATTATTTAAAATCAATACCTGCAAAGGACGAATATCCTGATGAATGGCACGAAATTCATCCATCACAAAGATATTTTCAATCTCCAGTATTTCCTTTGCCGGCAAATCGCTTTGGGTCTTAATTGGCATTTGTATATCCTCATACTTTCTTATATAGATTACGTTATATTAAGATACCTTTCCAGAAATTCATCTTCTGTCAGTATCGGAATCTGCAATTCCTTCGCCTTTTTATTCTTGGAGGATGCAGATGTAATATCATTATTAATCAAACATGTGGTCTTACCGGTGACACTTCCTGTTACCTTTCCGCCCATCTGCTCAATAATATCCTTTAACTCATTACGGCTTGCATAGTAATTCAGGCTACCGGTAATCACAAAATTCATACCGTTAAGCTTCTGATTCTCGACATCTACTGTAGGTGTTTCTATCTGCAGTTCCTCTACTAAACGGTGAATTTTTTCCAGATTATCAGCATCCTGCATATATTCCACATATGCAGATGCAATCACCTCGCCAACGCCTTCAATCGCACTTAAGCTCTCCACATCAGCCTTCTGCATGCGCTCCAAATCATAATCAAAATGACGACAAAGCATCTTGGCATTGGCTACACCGATATTGGCAATTCCCAGTGCATAAATCACTCTGGGTAAAGTAGTTTTTCTTGCTGTATTGATGCTTTCTATCAGATTACGGAAGGATTTTTCACCAAATCCCTCCATATGGGTAATCTCAGCCTCATAACGCTCCAAATGAAACAAATCTGCATATTCAGAAATAAAGCCCTGTTCAATAAATTTTTCCAATGTAGCCTCGGATAAACCATCTATATTCATAGCATCACGACTGACAAACAGAGTAAATGCTTTAATTCTCTTGGCCGCACATTTTTCATTGACACAGTACAGGGACTGCACCTCATTCAACTGTCGTATCTGGGTAGGTGCTCCGCAAACAGGACAACATGAAGGAATCTCCACGGTATCACTGCCCGTCAGATTCTCTGCAATCTGAGGAATAATCATATTGGCCTTATAAACGGTGATATGGTCGCCGATTCCCAGCTTTAAACCGCGCAAAATGCTGATATTGTGCACAGAAGCACGGCTTACTGTGGTCCCTTCCAGCTCTACCGGTTCAAAAATAGCCACCGGATTGATTAAACCTGTACGGCTGGCACTCCATTCAATCTCCCTTAATACCGTTTCACGTAATTCATCCGCCCATTTAAACGCAATAGAATGTCTTGGAAATTTGGCTGTCCTTCCCAACGCTTCTCCATACGCAATATCTTCATAGGATAACACCAATCCGTCCGAGGGAACATCATAGGTTTCAATGCGCTGTTCAAACTCTTCTATTGCTGTTAGAATAGTATCCGGCGTTACACAAAGGTAATCTACCGTTTGAAATCCCTGTTCCTGCAGAAAAAGCAGCTGAGCTTCCTTGGAATTATGGAAATCCACGCCTTCTGCCTTCACCAAAGAAAATGCAAAAAACTGCACATTTCTTTTAGCCGTAATTTCATTATTTAACTGGCGCACAGAACCGCTGCACAAATTTCGTGGATTTTTATATTTGGCATCCACGTCTTCTATCTCAGCATTAATTTTCTCAAAATCAGAATAACGAATCACCGCTTCCCCACGCAAAATCACTTCTCCCTTATGCGAAATGGTCAAAGGAAGATTTTTGAAGGTTTTGGCATTATTAGTGATAACTTCCCCTATTTCACCGTTCCCACGAGTCACTGCTTTTGCAAGTTTTCCTTCATGGTACGTTAGTACTATGGTCAATCCATCCAGCTTCCAGCTCAAAATTGCAGGCTGTCCTTGCAACCAATCTCGCAATTCTTCTCGGCTTTTTGTCTTGTCCAAAGAGAGCATCGGAGAGGAATGTCTCTCCTTGGGAAGCTCCTCTACTGCCTCAAAACCTACATTTACCGTAGGGCTGTTTGCCAAAATAACGTTGGTTTCCTCTTCGAGTTGTACTAATTCGTCATACAATTTGTCATATTCATAGTTGCTCATGATTTCTCTGTCCTGAGCATAATAAGCCTTGGAAGCCTCATTCAATTTTTCCACTAAATATTTGATACGTTCCACTTTTGATGACTGCATCTTGTATTTTACCCCTCAAAATGTTTAATCATATTTAAACTTTCCACAGTCTCTATATAACTGATTTAATTCCTCTCCGGTTACTTCTCGGTATTCTCCGGGCTTCAAATCGCCCAAATTTACGTTCATTACACGGATTCTTTTTAAATTTTTCACTTGAAATCCACAATTTTGACACATTCTTCGTATCTGCCTATTGACCCCTTGGGTCAATATTATTCGGAATGTAAACTTACCTATTTTTTCCGTAATACACTCTCTTGTTGTCACATCTAAATCCTTTAAATAGATGCCTCGTGACATTTTCTCTAAAAAAACAGGTGTTATTTCTTTGTCGACTCGTACAACATACTCCTTTTCATGCTTGTTTGAGCCTCTCATCATCGCATCAATCAATGCTCCGTCATTGGTAAGAAGCAGTAAACCTTCCGAATCCTTGTCCAGTCTTCCTGCATAGGTCACACGCACCGGATAATCTATGATATCTGCTATTATTTTCTCTGCATGCGGGTCCTTTTCCGTGCAGGTAACACCTATTGGCTTATAAAATGCAAGCACATGCTTCTCATCCCGCCCCTTCAAGGTCCTGTTATTAACCTTTATATCGTCCTTCGGACTAACCTGCTGACCAGGAATAGCCATAACGCCATTTACCAATACCTTCCCCTGTTCTATCAGCTTATCCGCATCCCTACGGGAGCAAACACCGCATTGTGCCAGATATTTATTCAATCGAATCAATTCCATACTCGTCCATCTCTTCCAGCTTTTTGACCTTCGGAACGCCTTCTCCCTGCGTTAAGCCCTTTTTGGCCATTTGATCTGCCACCTCATTATATTTCACATGAGAATGAGCAGGCACCTTGGTAAATGTAATTGAGATATCCCGCATCCACTCACGCATGGTCAGAGCATATTTTTGTGTCAATTCATGCTTACTTCTCCATGCTCCGGTAACCCACTTTTCTATTCCTTCGTAGTCATAGCGAATTTCCAGTGCAGAATAACCATTCTGCATCGCGGTCTTTACTGCATACATTGCTCCCAGCATCTCTCCTGTAACATTGCGATGCTGTAATGACTGGGGATTATCTCCGTTGCCATAGATCGTATATATTTTGCCGTCCGGTAGGATAAATACACAGCCGAAAGCATACTTTTTGAGAGTATCATCATAGCTTCCGTCAACATAAGCAAGCAAGGTTCCTTCTGTGGGAATGTCTGTCTTACAAGTATCACCGCCGCCAGCCATTTCCATCTTGATTCCTGCGTAGTCACAGGCCTCCTGCAAGGTAGAAAAACCTTTATATTCTGCTCCCGAAAAGCCGTCTACAGAATGTTTGCATTCCTCCCACGTTTCAAAAACACCTGTTATTTTACCTTTTCTCACTGCATAATACTTTTTAGCCGCCATGAATATCTCCTCTACGCACCCAAGCCCTAATGATGATTATATCAATTTTCTTTCTATTTTACCATAGCAATATCAAAAAAGAATGTGCCAAGACACATTCTTTTTCATCACCTATCTACTCTGCATATTTAAGAGGAATTTGGTAGGTTTCTTCATATATCGACTTCCATACCTCAAAATTTTGCTGCATCATATCTCTGATATTCTCATCTCGACGCTTATTGGCATCCGGATAAATCGGTTCAGCAATATGAATCGTATACTCCTGAACATAAAAACCGTCATCATCCATAACCTCACTATCCTCCATGGTAATAAAGCAAGGCAGCACCGGTACATTATTTTTTACAGCAAATGTAAAGCCTCCTCTTTTCAACGGCTTAGGCTTCTTATAATTCCACCACATACTCTGCTCCGGATAAATCAGCATAAAATGTCCTTCCTGCAGAACCGTATCCACCGATTTAATAAATTTCTTCATGGTGTCCTTGTTAGAGCTTAAGGGGAAGGTATTGCAATTACGCATTAATATTCCATAAAATCCCGGGAAATTGGTATAATTACCCTCGCGTATGATTCGATAGAAGGTTCTGTCCTTCTGATCGGAGGCCTCATAAGCTATCTGCATGGCAAAGCTGTCCATGGCATTAAAGTGATTACAGGTAATGATTGCTCCCGAATTCAAATTGGCATAATGCTCTATACCCTTAATCTCCTTTATAATAAGCTTTTTCTCTTCCAGCATATTATTCATGTATTTTCTGGCAATAGTATAGGCAAATTTTGTTTTTACCTTGCTGCGGATTTTAGTTCTGAGATAATCCACATCATCCGGCAATAACTCCTTGGTAGGCGGATCCTCTTCCACATCTTCATCAAATCGGCCTTCTCTTTCGAATTTTGCAATCTTATCCAGCACCTGCAGCCTTTCTTTGGACTTATTGACCTTTTGATTCAGCATATTCAGGTAATTATTTTCTTTATTAATCTCATATTTTGCCGTCTGGAGCAGTCTATTACAGGATATTTGATCCATTTCTCTTTCTGCATCCGTATAAGACTCTAATTCCTGACGAATCTCTTCGTAAACAAAGGTCTCTTTTGCATATTTCCAAAAATAATCCTTCAGTCGGCAGTCTTCATAATGCCAGGGCTTGGAGACCATGATATAATGAAGCATTTTGAAGGTGCTTTCATCATAAGCAATCTCTCCAAACACTTCTGTATTCCATTGTTGCTCCAGCCAAAACACCTTATTGCGACATAGCAAATTCAGATAATCCTCATCCTGCGTTACCACGAAGGTATACTCATCCAATAGTTCCATAAACTTTTCCAGAATACAGTTGTTTCGGAATTCGTTACAATTAATTACAAGAAGTCCTGCATTAAAATATTGATGCCTGTCGATTCCCAGTACCTTTTCCACATACTGTCCATAGATGTCTTCCTGTATCATCACCTGCTCATTGGCAGCAGCCACATAATGGTCACCAATTTCTTGATGATACAATTCGGAAACATCACCCAATACTATCGTGTCGCTATCAATATAGATTACCTTATCGTACTCCGGAAACATTTCTGCAATAAACATTCTATAATAAGTAGTCTTGGAGTAATAATCCCTGATGGGAAGCCTGTCACTGACAGACTCTAAATAACTCATTACATTTTCGAAGGAAATCTGAAAATGTTCATTCTCCATTTCCTTGATTTGACGTTGCAGCTCCTCATCTATATCTATATTGAGAATGTGTATCTTATATCGATAATCCTCTGATGCATTGCACATCATGGATTTCATGGAAACCACCGTATATTTGACAAAATTGTTATCACATGCATAAAATATAGGAATTACTGTATGATTCATAGTGCTTCTCCCCTGGTCTCTTTTTCATATTTTTTCTTTAAGTAAATATATTCAAATAAAATGTCATCAAATTCGTAATAACCAAACACCTTGTGTATCTTTCCCACCATCCATTGCTTGATATTATCCGTGTGCGGATAGGGCAAATAGAATAATCGTTTGGAAAAATGCCTTACTACCGTATGCTTATGTAAAAACTTCTGATCATTAAATCTTTGCGGCAGCATTTTCTTCTTCGTGGTGGAACGATATATAGCACTCTGGTCTGCAAACATAAGCTTTTTCGTTTTTATCAGTTCTCTCGCCTTTCTAAGTAGACCTGTTTGCTTCATTTCTGCCAGATTAAACAATAATACGCCGGCATTGATATAGTTGGGATGTATCAGATACTTTCCATAATGGTCTCTTGCCGAGGCATATTCATATCCTTCGATGTCAATATCATATAACAACGTAATATCCCTATTAAACAAAATATCCACATCAAGATATAATAATTTATCCGGCATATCCGGCACCATATCCGCAAACAATCGTAGTAAGGTATAGGGTGAACAATATGCCATCTCATTAGGACAATATGCAAATTCACTCTCGTATAGCTCGGAAACATCCACCCGCAGCACTTGATTTTCACCGTTATAAGACTTGGCAATGGCATCGAGATATGCCACCTCCTGCTCGCTTATGGCAGTATACTCCGGCTTGATTCTGGTTATGTCCATGGTGTAAATAAAAAACCGAAAGGGTTCTTTTGTGGTACTTCTTTTAAAAATAGACAGCATACATGTTATAACCCCATCTAACACCTTGCCGTTTCCAGAAAACAAAATATTAATCATTTCTCTCTCCCGCTCTTATGTACTTTATAATTTCCACATTACTGTTTTTGGCCCTTTTTACCATAGTTTCGTAAACCCTGTTTCGTAAATCCTCCCGCTGCACCTTCCCTCTAAGTGCATCATCGGGATAAAAAGGACCATCTATATAAGTAACAATTTTCGGATGCTTCGTAAATTTTCTCTTTTGATAGGTATTGGTAAAGCAATATACCGGCACCTTAGCGCTTATGGGATACCGGAAGGAGGTATCCTTGAATGGTCGTATCTTCGTATAATAAGGCCAGATATGTGCCTCAGGATATATGGTTATTACATGCTTTTCCACAATTCTCGTTTCCACTGCATGAATAAAGTTTTTCGCAGCATCTCCGTCATCCGGCAGAGGTAACGCCCCCAGACTTGGAGTAATCCTTCCAAGATACGGCATAGAAACATTATTGGGATGTACAATCACATATGTATCCTTGGGCGTACTTATCATAGTCGGTATCAGGGCATCTGCAAGAAAATGGGTATGATTGCCGTACAAGAAAAAACCTATATCTCTTGCTTCTTTCAGACTATCCTTATTGATAATTTTATGACCAAAGTATATTTTCAAATATAAAAAAGCCAATGGGGTCGCAACTATCCGATACCAGAAAAAATGCGTGAATTTCTTCCAGATTCCCGGATATAGATACTGATATTGCCCATCTATCTTCTTCGGGGTAATGACTGCCGTTGAAAACTCATCATTTAATTCATCGTTGAAATAAATTTCTTTTCTTTTCATAGATAACTCTTTTGTCTAACACAATTCTAATTGCATTGTTTCTATATCTTGTGGTTTTCTTTCTGCGTGACATAGTTATTATAACTACTTCTTGCATTAAAGGCAATACTTATTTTGATTTTTTGGAATATTACATAAAAAATGTGCCTTGACATGACAATTTCTTTCCTATAGAACTAAAAAGTCTACCTTCGCAAAGGTAGACTTTCCATTTCTGTTACTTATTCCATATTATCCAATAATTCCTGATAAAATCTCGAATAATCCTTACGGTTATCATTCATAAACTTAATTGCAGAGGAGGGATGAGAATTCATCACACCTGTTAATAAGTAGGGAATATCATATCCCCAGATACTTCCCTTCTCTCTTTCTGCCTGAATATATTTTTGCACGAAATCCATAATAGGTACCAGATTGTATCTGGGATTGCGCAAGAATGCAAGCAAGGATTCCATATAACAGTTACCTGCCCCACGCCCCATACCGCTTACCGTCGCATCCAGTAAGCTTGCACCATTCACTAAAGCTTCAATGGTATTGGCAAAAGCCAGCTGCTGATTGTTATGGGCATGAATACCGATTTTTTTGCCATGCTTTTCTGCTATATTCATGTATTTATCTGTAAGCCTGCGTATCTGCTCCGGATAAAAAGAGCCAAAGCTGTCCACAAGGTATATAACATCCACATCGCACTCTGCCAACAGCTCCAAACCACTGTCCAGCTCCTCTTCACGCACCTTAGAAATTGCCATAATGTTAACAGTTGTCTCATATCCCTTTTCGTGGGCATCCTGAATCATCTCAATGGCTGCCGGAATCTGATGAATATAGGTAGCTGTACGAACCATATCGATGACACTGTCTTCCTTTTTTAAAATATCATTCCTATAATCTGTTCTTCCCACATCCGTCATAACTGCGATTTTCAAATCAAAATCATTATTACCCACAATAGCGCGGATATCCTCTTCCTCACAGAATTTCCACTTTCCGTAATCTTCCTTACTGAAAATTTCCTTGGAAGCCTTATAACCAAATTCCATATAATCAACACCGGCCTTAATATTGGTCCGATACAAATTCTTTACAAATTCATCTGAGAAGGAGAAATTATTAACCAGTCCACCATCACGTAATGTGCAATCGACTACCTTTATATCCGGTCTGAATGCAATTAAGTTACCCTTATTCTTTTCCATAACATCCTCCACATTATTCTTATTGACTTCACTTCAACAGTGCATGTATTTTCCACGTTGAACCGTTACGCTTTAAAGTCCTAAAGTCTTTATATAGAATAACTCATTTGCATTCACTTGTCAACACCCGGCAATATTTTTTTGAAATATTTGAATTCCCTTGTCACCCTGTATATTTTACTCATCTACCTCACTAAAAAATTCCTTACCTACTGCACATAGTGGGCATAAGAAATCCTCGGGAATATCTTCAAATTTAGTACCCGGTGCAATGTCCATTTCCGGCGCACCCTCTTCTTCATCATATATCCAGCCACACACATCACAAATATATTTCATTCTATCTTCTCCTTTAGATTATCATAATACCGGGGCATAAAGCTATCATTCTACACCCGCATTAATCGCACTACTACAAAGCTCCTCTGCCAACGCCGCTATCTGGGCATAATTTTCCTCATTCAATGCAGACAAAATTCGCACAGTGGTCTCTGTAAAGGTAAGTCCTTTACATTTTTCCATTCGTTCTCTCATGAGCTTTGCCGCAATGGGTGCCCATCCTCCGTTTTCCACCAATGCAACTGTGCGATTACAAAAATTCCGTTCCGTCAGAGAACTGATATACTCTCTCATAAAAGGGAAAAGCTCCGCATTATAGGTAGTGGTGGCAAGAACCAGTTTGCTGAATCGAAATGCATCGGCCACCGCTTCTGTCATATCGCATCTTGCAAGATCATGCACAATCACCTTTTCACAGCCCTTCTCCTTTAATTGTTCTGCAAGGAGTAAAGCTGCCCTTTTGGTATTCCCATAAATCGATGTATATGCAATCACAGCACCATTCTCTTCGGGTACATAACCTGACCAGATATTGTACAAATTAAGATAATAACCAATGTTTTCGGATAACACAGTCCCGTGAAGAGAACAAATCGCCTGAATGTCCAAATCAGCCACTTTCTTCAACAGCTTTTGAACATACACCCCATATTTGCCTACAATGCCGATATAATAACGCCTTGCTTCATGAATCCACTCTTCATCCACATCATTTGCGCCAAATTTGCCAAAGGCATCCGCCGAAAAGAGAACCTTATCCGTACTGTCATAGGTCATGAGTACTTCCGGCCAATGAACCATGGGCGCAGCTATGAAAGTAAGCTTATGCCTTCCCAGAGAAAGCTTATCCCCATCTGACACAACTATCCTTCTGTCTGCAAACTCTGTTCCGAAGAGATTTTGCATCATCGAAAAAGCTTTGGCAGAAGCAACAATCATCATCGCAGGATACGCTGTCGCCAAATGCAAAATATTAGCCGAATGGTCCGGCTCCATATGCTGTACAATCAAATAATCAGGCTCCTTGTCCCCAAGTGCCGCTCTGACATTCTCCAACCACTGCTTTGTAAATTCCGCATCTACAGTATCAACTATTGCTATTTTTTCATCAACAATGGCATAGGAATTATAAGCCATACCATTCGGCACAGGATACATTCCCTCAAACAAATCTATTGCGTGATCATTCACGCCTAAATATTTAATATCGTCCGTAACAACCATTCTATTTAACCTCTACTGGCTTTCTACTCTATTGTACATAGCATCTTCACTTCTCCGCAAATTTATACGCGATTGTAAAACAAAAAACAGTGATCTATGATTTCTCACAGACCACTGCTTAAAAGACAACTCTCTTTATTCTGATACCTCAACAGATGCTATGGTATCTGCCACCTCCACAATATCTGGGCCTGAAGAAAATGCTTCTGCATTATCTGCCGTCTCCATCGGATCCTCGCACTCTTTTTTCTCTTCATCCTCCCAAAGAGAATCGTATTCTTCCTTTTCTTTCTGCTTGGCCAAGGCTCCCATGTTCTTAGCTGCCTGATACAATTCCATGCTGTATTCCATCAGCTTTTTCTCATCAGCTGCCGGTACAATGGCGCCCTTCATAATTCTTCGAGCAACCTCCATAAGCTTACCCAAATCCTCTACATAATCTGCCATCGCTTCACCCTGTTGCTTAGCTGAAACCATATTGGCTGTTGCCGACCACTGTTCCATAAGCTGACTCATATAATCCTTATACTCTGCCTGCTTTTCGTCAACTGCTTTTATTGTAAGCTCAAGCACTGCCGCTTCATTTGCATAAATACTTTTGCCGTCCGAAACAGAATTCATCTTTTCCTCTAACTCCTGCTTTTGCTTGGACAGTGCGACCTGTTGCTCCCGATATGCCTTTATCTGCGTACTATAAAGCTGTCTTGCTTCTACAATCTTCATATTTTCACATCCTTATGACTTTTAATATATAGCTAATGTGGTCAGTAGCTCCCGATACCTTTCTGTTTCATTGGCAATATCTTCCTCAGACACACCATAATATCGATATACATCCTTGTGCATTTTCTTATATCGTTGTCTCATACGCCTTCCTGAGCCACTAACGCCTCCGCCTATGTATCCAAATCTTGATTCCAAATAAAAATGCATTCTATTTCCGTTCTCATTTTTTTCCAAAATGTGAAAATCTATCGCAAACTTATCATCAGCAATCTCCTTGGCTTTCTGCTCACGAATTGCCAGTTGCTCCATAAATTCTTTTAAGGCCTCTTCATCATGTCCCTTCAATTCAGGCAGCGTTGCATACATGCCTAATAATTCCGGCTCATACTGCATAATGAAGGAAGCCCTCAAGCTTTCATATTGTGACATGTATTCCCGCGTATCCTTTGCAATTTCTTCAAAACCATATTTTTCTTTAATATAAGCAATGACCACCTATCCCTTGAAATCAATAAATCTTATTTGTTCATTACTACCCAAAAAGGAAGATACTCTATCATTTTGTATATCGACAAAATATCTGCAAACATTAATGTCACTATGATTCTCATACAAAAAGACATCAGAAACTTTTGTTTCCGATGTCTTTGTAAATGTCTATTATACAATTCAAGATGTTATTATACAACACCCTGTGCGGTCATAGCCTCTGCAACCTTTAAGAAGCCTGCAATATTTGCACCTGCAACATAATTGCCTTCCATGCCATACTTCTTAGCAGCATTATCAAGGTTGTGGAAGATGTTTACCATGATGGTCTGAAGCTTGCTGTCAACTTCTTCGAAGGTCCAGCTTAAACGCTCGCTGTTCTGGCTCATTTCCAGAGCGGAGGTTGCTACACCACCTGCGTTTGCAGCCTTACCGGGGCAGAACAATACTCCGTTTGCCTGCAGATACTCGGTAGCATCCATGGTGGTAGGCATGTTTGCACCTTCTGCAACTGCCTTACAGCCGTTTGCAACCAATGCCTTTGCATCATCTAATAACAGCTCGTTCTGGGTAGCACAAGGTAATGCAACATCACACTTAACAGTCCATACACCCTTGCCTTCATGATACTCTGCGCTGGGTCTTGCAGCTGCGTACTCAGTCAGTCTTGCACGCTTTACTTCCTTCACTTCCTGAAGGAGTGCTACATCGATTCCCTCGGAATCATAAATCCAACCATTAGAATCGGAACAGGTAACAACCTTTGCACCCAACTGCTGTGCCTTCTGAATAGCATAAATAGCTACGTTACCGGCACCGGATACAGCAACTGTCTTGCCGGCGATATCCATGCCATTGCACTTTAACATTTCAGCAGTTAAATATAACAAGCCGTAACCGGTAGCTTCCTTTCTTGCAAGGGAACCACCGTAGCTCAATCCCTTACCGGTCAAAACACCTTCATAAAGTCCGGTCAGTCTCTTGTACTGTCCGTACATATAACCGATTTCTCTTGCGCCGGTACCAATATCACCTGCAGGAACATCTGTATCTGCTCCTATGTATTTGTACAGCTCAGTAATGAAGCTCTGGCAGAATGCCATAACCTCTCTGTCAGACTTGCCCTTAGGATCAAAGTCAGAACCACCTTTACCACCGCCTATAGGAAGACCTGTCAAAGAGTTTTTGAAGATCTGCTCAAAGCCCAAGAATTTGATGATACCAAGGTTAACGGACGGATGTAATCTTAAGCCTCCCTTGTAAGGTCCAATAGCAGAATTGTACTGTACACGGAAACCGTTATTTACCTGAACCTGACCCTTGTCATCCACCCAGGGAACACGGAAAATAATCTGTCTCTCAGGAGTTACGATTCTCTCAAGCAAAGCATCCTTACGGTATACTTCCTCATTAGCTTCAATAACAACACGAAGAGATTCCAACACCTCTTTTACTGCCTGGTGAAATTCAGGCTGAGCGGGATTCTTGGCAACCACCATATCAAATACTTCATCAACGTATGACATATAATATCCTCCTTCATTTATAGCCTATGGCTAATACTGGGATAATGGTATACAACACATTACCCACGCTCTATTATAAAGCCATTTTTTAATTTTCACAACACACTTTATCTCACTAAATAATAAAAGTTTTTTATCATTTTTTATACAAGTTGCACAAGGAATTATACATGTATACAATTTGAGTGTATTTTCTATAGTGATTACTTATATCATCTATTGCTTCTGCTTATTTCAGCCCTGTTTACAAATATTTCTTCAAGCTTTCCACATTTGCCTCTTCAAAGCGAATTAACTGTTTGGCCAAATCTACGGACTTCACCCCTGCCGCATCATTATGGTTTAATACCTTTTCCATCTCTACAATACCGTTATTACTCCCCTTAATCATCATTTCAGCAATATGCCCGGTACTGGTGTTTAATAGCGTATTATAATGAATTCCTGTCTTTAACATAATGTCCGAAAAATGATTGCCGCGAAAGGGTTCTGCTTTTGCCGCCACCAATTCCTTTAATGCTTCATTATGCAATTCTGAGTATTTTAATGATTGTCTTGATATCTGCAAAGCAAGCTGATCATCATATACTTTATCCGATATGGTATCAATGGCTTTCATCGCCATCTCCGTATTTCTTTGGATTTCACGATACACTGTAACATCCTGTGTTTTCATATTAACCTCTCCTGTCTGTTTTTTAAAGAACAGTAAAAAGCTTCTTACTGATTACTCAGTAAGAAGCTTTTCCATTTTATAAATTCCTATACAACTATCTTCTTATGGCACAACACCTATTGCTGTACATAATCAGCCTTTACGTAACCGATTTGACCATTATACTTTATCTTGCACCATCCGTTTTCATTAGCAACCAGCTCTACGGAATCTCCACCGGCAAGCACTCCCAATCTGTCAGCACTCTCACTTGCAGCTGCACGAACATTAATATTGGTGGTTGCCGTAACTGTACCGATTACTTCCACGCCGGCAGCACTTTCTACCAGCTGGAGATATTCAGACTTAATAAAGCCCTCCTTGCCTTCATAGAGCACCTTCGTCCAACCGTTTACACGAATCTCCACTATCTGTAGCTTAGTACCGGAGGATACCTTTCCCAATTTGTCCGCCTGCTCACTGTCAGAGCTTCTAACATTAACAGTAGTGGTAGCTGTAGCATACTGAGGCACTGCTTCTACAGGGGCCTCTTCAGGCTCATGTGCGGTTTCTTCTGTTGCTTCATTGCTCTCTGCGACAGGTTCTTGTGTTTGTGCTATCTGCGCTTCCTGCTCAGCCTGTTGTGCTGCCAAAGCAACTCCTACCGAGGTACGAATCTGAGCCTGTAGCTCGTTCATATATACCTTCACCTCTGGATATGTCTCCATCAACTGTTGGTATTCCACATCAATACGAGTATTTACTTCCACCACATCATCCTGCTCACTCACATTTTTGATGTATTCGTTTACTTCCTCGCTATTTTCACCAAATCTGATATAACGCTCTCCCTGCTCATTGGTACAAATATAATATGCCTTATATCCGGGTAGCGGCTCCGGCTGATTCATAAAAGCCACTTTATAATATACATAAGCGATGGTTGAACCCTCTTCCGGGCCGGGCTTACTATAAATCTCAATCATCGGATAGGACTCGATATAATTAGCCGCCTCCATAAAATACAACAAATCATCCTCCGGAATCTCGTCACAGACTGCCAACAAAGACTCAGAATCTCCCAACGCCAATCCATTATAAAAAGTAGTAATTAAGGTTGTGATCGTACTGTCCTCATTCAACACCAGAGGGACTTCCTTGCTTACCGGCTCCAACACTACTTCTGTTGATTCTTCTGTCGCCACCGCTAAAGTTTCTTCCGGCTCCACTTCTCTACTATTTCCTGCGTTTAACGCCAAAGTAACCGTTACCGCCACTGCTGCAATTACAATAACAGGGAATGCTATCTTACTATGCTTAACCAAAAAATTCCCGATTGTTCTCAATTTATTCTTCAACATAAAAAACACCTTTCTAATCAAGGTGATGTAAATGCATCCGACAGGAATCGAACCTGCATTAAAGGCGTCGGAGGCCTCCGTTCTATCCATTAGACTACGGATGCAAAATATTACAAATTTGTTACATCACCCTGATTATAATATCATAAAAGAGCTCTTATGTCTACCCGATTTTTTTGGAAAATAAAAGAATAAAAACTAGATAATTCGGACGTTCTGTTCTAAACGATCAAAATAGTATAGACTATCAGACAACACTTCCTCAGGCTCCAGCTGAGTACGATTTACTTCATAAATCATATTTTTAAGTTGTTGCGTATCTTCCGTATGATGATCCGGCAACAATATCACTTCATGAACCGAGCTGGGCAGAATATATAGATTCGCTCCGCTTTTCTCCGCAAGCTCCTTCAAGACACCGTGATACAGGATACATGCAGCTCCATACACTCTCTGCCTGTTACTCAAAATGTGCATAGGGATCTCCTCATGAAGCTGTTGTCGCTCCTCTTCTTCCGGTACACATCCTTCCTGCTGCTCCTGCTCCATAATTTCCTTTAGTACAGACTCCATAGACTGACACTCCCACGGAAACAATCTCTCCGTATTGGTCTGTGCCAGACTCATTAACTCCGTTACATCTGTCTGCCATAGCAGCCTGTGGGTGTGATAGATTAAAATACTGCCACTGCCTAACGCATTTCCTTCATAGGCATAATAAAAGCAGATTGCCAGATCAAGGAACGGAATATGGGGGATTTTCTCTAAAAGCTCACGATTCTGTCCTGCATCAATCAAGCGATAACAGATTCGATCCTTGACCTTTTCAAAATCTCTGAAAAAAGACATATCTACACATTCTCCCGGGGTATCCTCCCGGTATATCTGCAATATCTTTTTTATCAAATCAGCCAATGTCACACCACCCTCATAGGCTTCCCAGAAGGGTTTTAGATAAATGGTGGGAGAAACATTTTGCTTTTCCGTTAAAATCAGTAGTCCTTGTAATCGGACACCGTTATTCTTCTGCACCTCCTGTAGCTTTACCTCATATCCGTCACCAAGAACCTCCACCATCGCCTTCCGCACTTTTTCTGCAAATTCATTCATTTCCATAAGTATACCCTCTTTCTGCACTGCTTCTTCGTATCTGCAGTCCTGCAGTGCTGCTTTGACTGCACGGCAAAGCATCCGATATACAAGGTAAGAGGTATTTCTCCTAAAATCAAAAAGACAATGGCAGCCTCTTATACAATAAGAAGCATGTCCATTGTCTTACAAGTCTTCCAGAAAAGTTACTTAAACACGAGACAGATATTCACCGGTTCTGGTGTCAATCTTAATCTTATCGCCCTGATCTACAAACAGAGGAACATAAACAACCGCTCCGGTTTCTACAGTAGCAGGCTTGGTAGCTCCGGTAGCTGTATCACCCTTAAAGCCGGGCTCGGTCTCTGTAATCTCAAGCTCAACAAAAAGAGGAGGCTCAACAGAGAATACACTGCCGTTATGAGAACATACCTTACACATTTCGTTCTCTTTTACAAACTTCAACGCATCGCCTACAGCTTCATCGTTCAAAGCAATCTGCTCGTAATTTTCTGTATCCATGAAGTAATATAAATCACCATCACTGTACAGATACTGCATTTCTTTTCTATCAATACGTGCCTGAGGGCATTTCTCGGTAGGTCTGAAGGTCTTCTCTACCACACCACCACTCTTGATGTTTTTCAGCTTAGTTCTAACAAAAGCTGCGCCCTTTCCAGGTTTAACATGCTGGAATTCAATAATCTGGTATACATTGTTATCATATTCAATAGTAATACCATTTCTGAAATCGCCTGCAGAAATCATAATATATTCCTCCTAAAATTTTCACGTTATAATTCTTTAACAGTTTAATATAAAAGTACACATATTTCAACTGTTTTTAAAAAAAATATTGAAAAAAGTAACATTTTCTATCATTCTCTATTCTGACACCAACAGAAATTGATCAATACCATTTGCAATTCCTGTTGCAAGCTTTGCCTGATATTCCTCCGTTGCCATAAGTGTATCCTCCTCGGGATTCGTCATATATCCCATCTCCACAATCGTAACCGGAACCTGACACCAGTTTATACCACTCATAGTATCTGTTTCCCAGACATACTGTTTTTTGCAACCGGTAGCTGCTACAAGATTATCAAGAACACAGTCTGACAAATCTCTGCTTTCTTCATAAAATGCACTATTGTAGGGATTGCTCGGTGTCTGACATATAGTCATTGCTCCGTGTACGGAAGAATCGGTGGAGCCGTTTGCATGAATTCGAATAAAAGCGTCTGCCTGAGCATCATTTGCTACCATAGCACGCTCACTGTTGCTGATATCAACATCGTGAGTTGTTCTTACCATCAAAACCTCATAACCCCGGTCAATCAATTCAGCCTCCAATTCCAGCGCAACAGCCAGGTTCAGCTCGTATTCTGCCCATCCACTGACACAACCTGCAGTTCCGCCGGATACCTTTGCCTTCATTTCAGATGCTCCGGGACCTACCGGCTCCTTATCACTATTACCCTTGCTCTGATGACCTGCATCAATCACAACCAGATAACCGTTGGCACTGTCACTCTTCTCCTTCAGATACTCGCTGGCAACATAATAGATTCCGTCATCCAACAATATCTTACTCCACTCTCCATCTGTAGAAATCACACCTACAGCATCCCGTCTTTCAAGAACCTTGTATATTTCCGCTTCGAGGGAAGGTGCCGTTCTGACTCTGACAGAATCCGTAGTATACATTGTCTTCTGCACTTCCTCCACAATCAGCACTTCTTCGCTTTCCGCCAAACCGCCACCAGTCTGCGTACCAGTTTCTTCTGGTACATTAGCTTCCTCTGATGCATTATCTTCCTGTATTATATTTTCTGTATTATCGGATAACTGCTCCTCTTCCTCCGGTACAGTGGAAGACTCCGGCTCCTGAATATCCTGCGCTTCTATTTTCACAGCCTCCGTTGCCTTACTCTCTCCGTTATCGCTGCAACCTGTCATAAAAAAACACAAGCAACTCAAAAGTACCAGCCCTTGTCTCAATTTCATCGATATCCCTGCTCCTCTTCATATTCAACGATTAAATCTCTGTTAAACACTTCATACTCATTCAGCATGGAATCATCAAAATCTTCCGGTTCGATAGTGCCAAAATACCAGCTACAGGAATCAAAATATGCCTGTAGCTCTGCATCCTGAAATCTTCTTCCGTGTCTTGCAAACAGCTCATTTCTTGCCAAGCGGCATTCTTCCTGTGTCAGACCGAATAAATCTGCTTTTGTAAGAAATTCCACATTACTGTTGGGAAGTATATATTCTGACTCTTCCTGAATGTTTTCCTCTACATACGCTTCCTGAGAAAACGGAGACTCCTCTGGCAAAGCTTCTTCTATCCGAGGCTCCGCTATCTCCTCCGAAACCGCTATAGTACTCTGTCCCGCCAAATCTTCTTCCGGCAGCACCTCTTCAACAGCCTCTGTTTCAGTTACATCACTTACTTCTGCACTACTTTCTTCTACAGAATTCTCATCATCACTTTCCTCTGCAACATCCTCTTCTATTTCCGTTTCCTGAGAGTCCTCCTCTCGTCTATCGGAATTGCCCGTGTTCCCCATTAACATAGCACCCAAAAAAATACTTGCTGCAATCAATATCAATATGAGACAAATCACAATAGCTGTTGTAATCTTATTGCCTCCGTCCTGCTTCATTTCTTCTGTATTCGCTGATTCTTCAATAGCCACCGGTTCTTGAGGTGCCGATACCTCCACAGTCTTCAGCTGCTTTCCGCATTTGGGACAAAACATTGCTGTATCGCCTATTTTTTCACCGCAAAATTTACAAAACATATGCCTTCCTCCTATTTTCTTTTTGCTTTATAACGCAATAACAGATAATCAATCGCCAAAACCAATACAATATACACAATCATTCCTAACACATATGTGTTACTATGAAGAGCGCATAAATAATAGAATGGTGGCAACAAAAGCTGCAATGGCTTTATAATGGGAGGCTTCATGAAAATAGGACAAACAACCAGCATAATCAACATTAATACCGGAATCATGGCACCTAATCTCACAACACTGCCACTAAGCCTGCGTACCACATCACAAAAACCAACCACCATCAGCAAGTACAAAAGCATCAGAAATATTTCCCACCACCAACCGGAAAAGCCTGTCGTTAAGCTTAATGCAACCAATACCACCAAACCGGTATCTAACAGCACCGGCATATGATATCCCCAATTTATAAGCAGACTTCTCTGAATCGGTAACCACGTAAAAACGCCCTTTCCCTCATCCTGCATAAAGAAAATACAGGATGCAAGTCCACACAACACAATTACCAAGGATAAAATACCTCTGACCGGGTACTCCAGATAAGACATTTCTGTTTCTACTGCTTCTCCGTCCAGATACTTTAATTGAAACAAATTTCCTTCCACTATATGGTCCCGGTAATATTGCTCCAGCTCTGCCTCCGATATTTCCACGCCACCTGCAAGCTTGTCAGTAACAAAGTGAGAATACATTGCATAAGAACAAGCTTCATATACCGCATCAAAAAGCTTTATGGTGGACAGATTCAATATAGGGTTATCTTCCTTTTCGATAATCGTAATAAAAGCACCCGCTTCTTCGTCACCTGCCATGCATGCTTCCAGCTTTTCCTGAAAATTCTCGTGAAAAATCCAGGCAGCATCTGCCTGTCCTGCCTGAACTATTTCCTCAGCTTCCTTCTGAGAGGATGCATCCAGATAACTGATAATGCTGTCCTCATTCATTAGTTTATCAAGAATTTCTGTGACCGCTTCATCTCGACTGTTTTCCTGAAACAGTACAATTTTAAGCACTCCGCTATCCTGCTCCGTCATTAAATTTACACCCAGCGCCAGAAAAGGAATGCTTGCCAGTATTATCAAAAAACTGGACCTTTTCAACGCCGCCTTATTCATTAGGGCACACCATAACCAAATCTTTTTTATTTTTTTCACGCCTGTGAATGCCATCCTTTCCGGTAAATACTAATTCCGTAAAAGTTTTCTATAGCGTAGTGCTATCGTAAGGACAATAAATACGCAAGTATATCCCAACATGCATAATATATTTCCCACCTGATATACCTCTCTCATACAGCCGGAGGCATACGTCAAGGCCACACCGGAAGGTAACATTTCTCCCAGTATCTGCATGGCTTCCGGCAAAAAGGTTCGGGGATACAAGCACCCTGATAAATATCCCATTACCATAGCTCCCAGAAACTGTAGAAGCATACCACTAATCGCATTAGATACCAATTCATGCCCCAGCAAGGCCATGGCAGTAAGCATGGCAGCCGCAGGAAGCAGCCTGATTGCAAATGACAATACAACCTCAAAATCAATACGTTTCCACTCGTCAAAGGACAAATCCAAGCCCTCACAAATGCCTCCTGCCAATACAACAAGCCCCAGAAAACTGATTGTCATAAGTAGCAGGTATGCTATATATTCACATAAAACCTGCGAAATTGCACCTCTGCCATTGGCAGCAAGAAGCTTCGCAAGCGACATATCTCTTCGCACAAAAAGCGGGCAGCCATTGACTCCCCAAATCAAAAAGAACAACACCGCAATTCCACATATATAATAACCAACCATAGATAGCTGATCGGATATTCCAAGCAATTTCAAATCATAAATTTGGTCGCGATTTATGATAAAACTAATATATTCCAGATTTAACTCATCTGTTGCTTCCCACAATATATTATCCAACCCATGCTCTCGACAGATAGTCTGCATACTATATATCGCACCTTGCGACTGTACTACCATCTCCGATACAGCCTGCAGAATCTCTTGTAGCACCATAGTGCCCAGACCAAGCTGCCCATTGCTGGAATAGCAGGTAATCTGCATATTGTCACCGCTGACAATGGAATCAACAAAACCATCCGGTATTACGCAAAAGGCATCAATATCTCCTGATACCAGAGCTGCCTCTGCCTCCTGACGGCTCATTTCCTCAAAATTCACCGCAAAACGAACAGAATCCAACTGTCTGATTGCCATAATACCAAACCCCAGGTAACTATCAGATACATCACCTACGATTCCCACCTCAAGCTTAAGCATCTTCTCGTCAGATGCATCCTTGGAAATCATACCTGCACCTAATAACCCCACTACAACGGCTAAGAGCAGAGATATAACCAATACCGCCGGGACAGCATGCAGGATTCTCTTACATTGTAATATTAAATATTTTAGCAGCTTATTCACATCCATTTGCATTATAGTTGCCCCACGAGCCCGCGCACATCGCCATCATAGACATAATCAACAAGACTTCCGTCCTTAAACAGGAAGCATTTGCTGCAGTTTTCAATCTCGGCAATATCATGGGTTACTAAAAGAACAATACCTCCCCTTTGCCGATAATCCGCCAAATAATCCCAAATCCGCTGTCGACAGACCAAATCCAAAGCTGCTGTGGGTTCATCTAAAAGCAGAATCGGTGGCTTACCTGCCACTGCACAACCGATACTTAAACGTTTCTTCATACCACCTGACAGTTTACCGACGGGAACCTTAAGGAATTCGTCAATTCCCAACATGGCTAAAACGCCATCTGTCAATTCCTTCTTCATATCCTCCTTGTCGTACCAAAGACGCAAATTATCCTTTGCAGACAATTCTTCAAAAAGAGGGGTGCCCTGTGGAACATAACCAACCATACGTGACCGCAATACGTCGTCCTTCAACATATCGCTGCCCTGCCAGAAAAAGCTTCCTTCATCTGCCTTCTGCGCTCCTGCCAGAATGGAAAGAAGCGTTGTCTTGCCACATCCGTTTCCTCCCAGAATACCGATGCAGTCTCCCTTCTTTCCAGAAAGTGTAATGTCACGCAACACAGACTTTTTCTTAAAGCTTTTCCTTATATGGCTGATTTCCAAATCCACAGTGCACCCTCCGCAAACCTATATTATTTTCTATGAAATTATAAATCAAGTACCTCTTCGGCAAGCTTAATCCATTTGGACGGAACTCCAACCTTATCCTCCAGAGTCTTAAGCAGACCTTCAAATTCCATGTCTTCCACCCAATCTTCCATATCGTCGGCATCCTTAGCCATTTCAACATTCTTGGAGGACGGTACAGACACCTTGCTTCCGCTGCCCATCTTGGAATTTACTTCAACCGTAGCAATCTTCTCATCTTCATCATACAGCTTGAAAACGCAATCCTGCTTACTGTCATCAGCTGCAATATCCATCTGAATACTGTAATCAGATAATCCTGCAAGACCTTCTACTCCGGTCATACCCACAAGTGTACCTGCTGCATCTGACAGACTTACAGTAAAGCAACCATTCAAAGTACCCTCTTTAATCTTCTCAGTGTTATAATCATCAACAACGATATCTACAAGGCGGGAAGAATTATACTTGATAGAGAATTCACCATCAAGCTTATTGCCGGAACGTTTTCCGTTTCCTACCAGAGCAACAGTTTCACCATAAGAGGTCTCCATCTGCGCTTCAAAGCCGTACTTGGAACCCTTCTGAGGCATAATTACAGAGATTTCATCTCCCATGTATTCGATGCTTCTGCCTCTTACTACGCCTTTACCGTCTACCCACAGAGTCATAACGATTTCTTCATCGTCATACATCAAATAATCCAGACTATCCAACATATCATCTATTTCATCTTCAAAGGCTTCGTACATGTCATCGCCATCCATGCCGGTAACATCTTCGTTCAGATCACCATAGGTTACAATCAGTGCTTCCAGCTCTTCATCATCCTGCATTGCCTCCAGCACTGCCTCTAACATATCCTGCATTGCATCCTCATCTATTGTGATCTCTAACTCAGTACACTTCTGTGATACTTCCTTAGTCTTGAGAGTACCCTTATCCTTCTCTACATCTTCTATGGTATCCAGTGCAATGTCAACATACTTATTCATCAGCTTGCCAATCTTCTTGCTGTCCGGCATTGCATCTGCAGCTGCCTTCATCTGCTCCCATACATCATCATCATAGTCCATATCCATATCGTCAAATTCAATTCCCAGATAGGTTTTAATCAACTCGGGAACCTGTATGTACATGGTTTCTTCTGGACAATCCAATGCAATATTAGCAGACACAAGCTTTTCCTTGTTCAATGCTAATTCAGCACCCACACCAATTCTTTGATTCTTGATATTTACATCTGCACCAAAGGTAGCTCTCTCCAGCCATTCCACATCAATACCGGTAAAGCCAATTAAATCACGCACTTCTTCTGAGAGCTCTACAGACACATCTGTTTCAACCTTCTTATCGCTCCAATCCATATTGTCCACGGCGCGGTCATAATAATTCAGGAACGCTTCAATAGCTTCCTTTGCTTCTCTCTTTTCAATATAGCTGTAATATTTTTCAGGAGATGCAAATGTTGCATAGCAGAAATGGATAATACCGGAAATATTAGCCAATATTAAAACCAGTACTACCAAAGCACATCCTGCTCCGATTAAAAGAGGTTTGTTTTTCAGAAAAGACAGCTTCTCCTTATTGTCTGCCGCCTTGCTTTCCTCCTGAACGTTCTTCACCTCAGGCTCTGCAGATGCAGCTTCAACAGTTACAGGCTCTACAGTTGTAGTCTCCGTAGCTGCAGGCTCTACAGTTGCAGGTTCTGCCGTTGTATTTGCATCAGCCACAGCATTCTCTGTAGCAGTTGCTTCTGCCGCAACAGCCTCTTCGACAGGCTCCGCTTTTACCTCATCCTTCGCAGGCACCTGCCAACCACAGTTCATACAGAACTTGTCTGCATCATCCATTTGTTTTCCACATTTTTCACAAAACATTTTTTCTCCCATCCTCTTTCCTATTTGTCAGGTCAGCATTTCTTTCTGACAAGTATAATTTGTCGAAATTTGACAAAAATATTATACCGAACCTCCACCAGAAAGTCAACCTACTCGCGTACCACACTACACACTCGTGTACCACACTACACACTTCGCACCATTTCACACTCGACATACCTGACTATTCTTTGGTAAGTATATAATCAATAGCCTGAAGATAACCATTCAGACCCTGTCCATAAATCTGTTTGTCACAGACAGGTGCCGTCACCGACACCTTGCGAAAATCCTCTCTCTGCGTAATATCCGATATATGAATCTCCACCTTGGGCACCGTAATGCTGGCCAGTGCATCACGGATAGCGTAGCTGTAGTGGGTGTACGCACCGGGATTAATTACAATCCCCTCTGTACCGTCAAAATATGCCTCTTGAATACGGTCAATAATAGCACCCTCATGATTACTTTGAAATACTGTAATATCACTGCCGCTTTCCTGCGCCTTGTTATGAATCATATCCAACAAATACTGATAATCCTGATTGCCGTACACACTCTTTTCCCGAATTCCCAGGAAATTCAAATTAGGACCATTGATAACCAACAGCTTCATTTTATGTCGTTCCTCCTCTTCCTTCGCCTGTAGTGCTGCTACCAATTCCTCCAGCACAGCCTCCATACTTTTATTGTCTGCATCAATAATAATGTCTGCTCCTTCTTCATAGGCATCCCTTCGGGATTCCAGCAAGGTGCGTATTCTGGTAAACGGGTCCTCGCACTGCAGCAAGGGTCTTGAGGTATCATTTTTCAAACGCTCATATACCGTTTCCGGACTCACACGAAAATATACAACTGTGCCACACTGCTTTAATATTTTACGATTTTCGGGCTTCACAGGAGTGCCGCCACCTACAGATATAATGCGCGAATAATTTCTGTCGCGGATTTCCTCCAGCATACGCGTTTCCATTTCCCGGAAGCAGGCCTCTCCGTCCTCTGCAAAAATCTGACTGATGCTCCTGCCCTCGCGTTGCTCAATCAACTTGTCCGTATCCTCCACCGGCATCTGAAGCTTATAAGAAAGCCTGATGCCCACCGTGGTTTTTCCACAGCCCATAAAGCCTGTCAAAATAATATTTTTCTTTTGTTTCATAATCAGTTCCTCACCTTACAGCCCCATCGCCTGACACATTTTTTGATACACCTGCTTGGCATACGCTTCCTCAATCTTCCTGCCTGTCCACAATTCATAGGCGATCACACCCTGATACAGTAACATCTTTGAGCCATTGTTTGCTTTTCCACCCTGCGCTCTCACAAGCTTCATAAAACGTGTCTCCCATGGATTAAAAATCAAATCATAGCCTGTATGTACCTTTTGGTAAAAGGCTGCATCTTCGATTACTACTGCATCCACATCCGGATGCATGCCTACGCTGGTAGCCTGTATTGCCAGATAACCCTCCTTAGCATCCAGCTTGCCGTATTCATCCAAGGCCATTGCTTCTGCAATCCTTTTACCTGTGATTGCATTGACTTCATCTGCAATTTTGCGAGCACGCTCCACCGTTCGGTTTAATAAAATAATCTGCGCTGCATTCTTTTGAGCCATCAGCATGGCAACCGCCCTCGCCACACCTCCTGCACCGAGTATCAATACCTTTTGACCGGCAATCTCCACTCCATCCGCGCACATAGCGCGATACAGGCCGGGCATATCCGTATTATAGCCCTTATATCCGCCTTCAACGGATACCAACGTATTTACCGCACCGATTTGTGCAGCCAATGGGTCAATATCCTTCAAATAAGGAATGACATCACTTTTGTAAGGCACCGTTACGTTCATCCCCAACAGATTTAACGCCAATGCGCCCTTCACTGCATCCTCCAGATAACTATTGGCTACATGCAGCGGTACATACACCAAATTCTCTCCTGTCAGCTCCGCCAATGTATTGTGTATCACCGGTGAAAGTGTATGCTCCACCGGATTGCCGATTAACCCGCAGGTTCTTGTATATCCGTTAATCTCTGTCATTTTCTCATCCTCTTATGATAAAAATATAATACCACTTTCTCCAAATAGCGCTTCAGCACAATCTGAATCTCTTCCTTTGGGTGGATAGGCTTTACCAGATAGGTAACAATCCCCGCCCTTTTGGCCCCCCACACATCGGTAAAGAGCTGGTCGCCTACAAACAGTGTGTTCTCCGGCGTAGTTCCAAGTTCTCTCATGGCACGTCCATAGCCTGCTCTTCCCGGTTTTCCTGCCTTATAAATGTATTGGCTCCTCACGCTATCGCCAAAGGATTTCACTCTGGGTTCCTTATTATTGGATAACAGCATGGTGCCGTACCCGATATTTCTTAACCGCTCAAACAGCTGCTTTGCTCTGTCGTCTGCAGGTACACCGTGAGGCACCAGCGTGTTGTCAATATCAAATATAACGCCTCGGTAACCCTTCCCATACAAGCCCTCATAATCTATTTCATATGCCGAATCCACTTCATTGTCCGGATAAAAAGTTTCTAACATCTCACACCTCTTTATTTCAATATTATGTCTGACTTTTCCTGTATTTGGTATGCCGCAAAATAGGCTTCCTCCATAGGAATCCATTTTTCTATAAACTGTTGCAGCTTCTGTTCCCCGTTTCGGGAACGAATCCGCTCCAACTGCATCTCCTGCTCCACATCTGCAAAAACACGAAGTGACATATAATCCCCTAGCTTGGGGTGACAACTGTATGCCCCTTCCACGATTGTAAACCGTGATGTCGGCACCTGACAGACCTCACCCAAATCCATTATGCTACATTCAAATCGTCTATAAGAAAAAGGGCGATTTTGCTTTAAGAAAGGAATTACCTCTTCCAAGAAACGTTCATAATACACATTTCCTCCCGGCTCCGCCAGGCGATCTACCGTACGCATCTCCATTGGCAAATAAAAATCATCCATATGGATAATACCTGCACCGGTAAGTGCAGAAAGCTTCCTCGCCAAAGTGGATTTGCCAGCCGCACATCGTCCGTCAATCGCAATGACATGATTGCCTGCCGGCAACGCGTTTATCTTTTCTATCAGCTGCATTTCATTCATCATCATTGCTTAGAAACCTCTATGCTCTCTACTGCCTCTTTTACCATTTCTCCCAGCTTTTTATTGCTCATGCCCACCACTGTTACATGATATTTATTCATGGGAAGCAATACTAATTTGGCATCACTGGTAGACACTGCTTCTGCCATTTTCGGCGTAATTTCCCCTAGCATGGCATTGGCCATCACAATGCCAATGGGGCCCATGATTACATCTACCCGACTACTGTTATATACCACAGCGTTTTCACCGGTAGCGCCCATGGCTGTGCCGCCCTTCATCATATTCGCAGTAGCTGTCGCATTAGTGCCCACCGCAAGCACCTGCGCCTCCGGGAAACGTTCTGTCAATGCCTCAATCAGGCTTCGTCCCACGCCACCGCCTTGTCCGTCCATCACCATTATTTTCATGCTTTTGTATTCCTTTGCAACATTTTAATCTAAATTTTATCATATCACACGGCATTTCTTCTTTTCAACTGTATCCTTCATATTTCCGGGAACCACCTGTTTTAAACCCGACCGGATTTGCTCTTTCGCTGGCGCAGGCGGGGGATTCCCTTCTTTTCTACCCGACTAGATTTGCTTTTTGATTTGCTGGTTGGGCTTTTGTACATATAATCTGCTAATCGGAGCGGTAATTATGAATTTATTTATTTGCCATTTCTCTGTTTAGTCTTGTGTTTAATGATTGCTTTTACTACGATACAAATCAACGATACCACTAAGGTAAATCCACCATATACCCAAATGCTTGTGTACCAAGGTGTTGACTGCACAGCATAGATTTCTGGGTGAGTTTCAAATTTCCAAATAACATAAATCCCATGCCCAATGAATACGCCCACAAAAGCACCAATGATAACATTTAAGATATGGTTCAACTTTTTCATACAATTACGCTCCTTTGTTGCCACCTCATCAATTTCAACTTGGAAACCAAACAAATCAAATTCTTTCATATCTCTTACCCTTACCGCGTTACCTTTAAACAATAAAACGACGGTCTGCTTGGTATATGCTTGTCCGGACTATTCCAAATATCAGCATTATCCAATTCGAAAATATCCCGGATTGTCATTTCTCCAATAGAAATCGTCTGCTTATGTATTACCGGGCTATCCTCATATTCATAACAATCCATCAACCATACATGCCACAGCTCCACCAGTTCTGTATTTTCCAATGCTGCCCTTATATAATTTAATATCTGCTCTGCCCGTCCTTCTGTATAATTCCATTCCAAATATACACCATACTTTTTATCTGTATAGTCCGCAACATCCCTAAACGCAAGCAGAAAATAATTGTCATCTGCACCACCATCATATATCATGCCGGTATCAACATTTATTTCCATAGGGTAGTCCTGCGTTGGTACAACTTCTGCCAATGGATAGTCAGAAGCTATAAAAGTGCATACACTCATCTTTTTGTCACCTCCAATTTTCAGTTGGTCAGTTGATTTCCTTGCCACAGTAAGGGCAGTATTTTCCAATGGTTTGATTCATCTTACCACAATGCGGACAGCGAGTAGTTTTTAGGTAAAACATCAAGCCAATACCTCAAGCAATAACAAAGATAATAATGGCTATTACTACTAACCATGTAGCAACCTTTTTCATACAATCACGCTCCTTTGTCAAACTCAAATTTGACACACTGAAATCCCCTACTGATTTATGCTTTTTGTGCATTTAGGCGGTGGTTTTCCTTGCTTCAAACCCGACTAAATTTACTCTTTTGATGTTGCAGGCGGGTATTTTTCTTCTTTTCAACCCGACTATTTGGCACTTTTCTTTGGCGCAGGCGGGTATTTTTCTTCTTTTCAACCCGACTATTTGGCACTTTTCTTTGGCGCAGGCGGGGGATTCCCTTCTTTTCTACCCGCCTAATTTATACTTTTCTTTGGCGCAGGCGGGGGATTCCCTTCTTTTCTACCCGCCTAATTTATACTTTTCTTTGGCGCAGGCGGGGGATTCCCTTCTTTTCTACCCGACTATTTTGCTCTTTTCTTTGCCGCAGGCGGGGACTTTCCTTCTTTTCTACCCGACTATTTGGCACACTTCTATTCGTCGGTCGGTATTTTGCAAGTGTAACCACTAATCGGCGTAATAAATCCAAATCATCTGCTGTTTTCAATCTCTTTTCAAGACTAAAAATTTGCACGCTCTACGCATTGGAATTTGTCGCTCTGGCAAGTGGAAATTTCCTGCTCCCTATAAACTAAAACTCGCTGCTTAGTTTTCGCTATTCTCTTCTGTTGTATTCTTTTTCCTAGTCTTATTGACAAAGGACACAATGGACAAACAAAGCCACGAAACGAACCCTGCCTTATACCCAACCGCCCAAATATTTTCATACCCAAGCTGAAATATCACATCAAAAACTTTCATTACTACGGTTCCACATAGCACCATGGCAAATAAAAATAGCACATACAAAATAACAATTTTCAAAATTTTCATAATGATACCTCTGTAAAATTCATCCCTCAGTATTACTGAAATTTTACTTTGCTCCTGCAATCTTAAAATTCTTCTACAAATTCCTCAAACTCAAACATATCCATATCTTCTATGACAATCGTTTCAGAACCTGTCTCTGTCGGATACACAATTTCAAAAGTATTCGTTTCGGCTATATAATTTTCTTGAATATAAGAGGAACCTCTATTAGTGATACCGGGAAACATTGTCTCATCCCACAAATCATAAGAAAGTTGCCCTTTTTCTATTACACCATCACGATTGCGGAAAATGTTAACTCTCTCCGCTCCGGTACCAGCCATGCAATTACATATCAATTCACTTATTCCATCTCCATCCAAATCTCTGCTATATACTTCCGGTTCCGGCACAGCATAACCATATACTTGTGCAATACACTTCTCTACACCATCTACTTCTACATAATATTTTTGAATTATAAATCCCGGCATGGTTTGTTCCACCGTAACATAATAATCGCTATAGCCTAAAACCTCTGCAAAATTGTGTTCACCATTGGAAGTACTTTCAGGATTCTCTTCATTTGCCCCTAATACAGCCTGTAATATCTCATAAATGCATTCTTTGTCATTGGAATAGGTTTTTAACTCATAGAAAACATTCTGATATTCAAAGACCGTATAATATGTCAACTCAAACTCCGGCGTAGTTTCACCCTGATAAATCTGTATGGTAGTATCTCCATATTGAATTGTATCAATCACCTTTTCTCCACTGGTTGTAAAAGTTTCTCCATTAAAAGCACAATTTAGTGTCATGTCGTAATCTTCATAACTAGCTGAAACAGACAATGTTTTCCACTCGTCACTACTCAGTGGCAAATCATTTCCGGTATAGCACAACAGAATATTCGTATCACTTGCACCTTCATAAGATATCTTTTCAATTAGAAGTTCTCCTTCATAAGCAGCCAAGCCATTCTATAACTGCTTCCAAAGATGTGTATGTATTATAAACCATTAATTTTAAATTTATCATTCAATGCTTTTTATAAATCTCACTATCTCTTCTACCGTTTCATCAACAGTTCTATTTGTATTATCTATGTAGAATTGAAATTTACCTGCATTTTTCTTAAACCAAGCATTATATTGGATTTGTCCTGCAATGAATTCATCACTTCCGCACATTCTTTCCTCAGGTCTGGCCTTCAATCTTCTTGTAATCTCTTCATCTGAACAAGTCATACCAATAAAAAATGTCGATGTAATATTTTGTGGAATGCTAACAACTCCATAATAATCATATGGATTCATACATGTTGAAAAAAATAAATTCTTATCATTTGACCTTCTTACAGCCTCTGCCAAACAATCATCACTAAATTTAGCTTCATTTTCTGTCCCTGCATAATCCCACCAATTAATATCCACCTTATCTGAATCAATGCAAACATAGTTGTCTAATATATTACTTTCACTCAAGACCTCTGCTATTGTGGATTTACCGACTCCACAAGCCGCACATAATACTACTAATTTTTTCATTTATATTTACCTCAACAAATTCAATATTTATATAATCCCTTATTTCACAAATAAGACACTTAGTATGTCTGCTCCCATTCATTTCGTATTATTCCGTATAAAATACAATCATGAAATCCGTCCCGTGTTTTATAGTAATGTCGTAAAAGACCTTCATAGTGCATTCCAACCTTCTCCATCACTTTTCCTGAAGCAGGGTTTTCTACCGAACTAAATGCATCAATTCGTTCAATATCCGTATTACGAAACATATAATCAATAACTGCTCTCGCCGCCTCACTTGAATAGCCTTGATTCCACCAGCGGCTACCAATCTTGTAACCTAATTCTCCTTTTAAATCATATTCTGAGGTTATCGTGATACCAATTGAGCCAATCATTTCACCATCTTTTAGATACATTCCCCAGTAATAGGCGGAATCATCTTGATAACTATCAACCCATTGCTGAATCATATTCTTTGTATCATCTATTGTTTTATGTGCATCCCACCGCAAAAAACGTGTGACTTTATCATCACCTGTCCAATTACTAAACATCATTTCCGCATCGGTAATTTCGAGTCTCCGCAATGTCAATCGTGTAGTTTCTATTGTTTTTGTTCCCACATGCCTCAAGTGTATATTCCTCCCATAATAATCTTTGTTTTTCTCTTGTTAACTCGCTTTTTCTTACATTTTCTTTTTTTCATAGAGATGTTATCTAAGTCTATGCCATTCCCCTAGACCAAAAATCATGGATATCAGGATGT
>SVFK01000022.1 GCA_015056915.1 Lachnospiraceae bacterium | reverse complement strand
AGCAAGACCTGCAGGAGCGCCTCAGGGAGCAAGACCTGCAGGAGCGCCTCAGGGAGCAAGACCTGCAGGAGCGCCTCAGGGAGCAAGACCTGCAGGAGCACCTCAGGGAGCAAGACCTGCAGGAGCACCTCAGGGAGCAAGACCTGCAGGAGCACCTCAGGGAGCAAGACCTACAGGAGCACCTCAGGGAGCAAGACCCACAGAAGCGCCTCAAGCAGCAAGAACTGCAGAAACGGAAAGGTCGGCAGGCGCACAGCAGAATCCGGGATGGAAGTCAAAGAATTTTATGACAGATGATGAGTTTGAATTTGAATTCCTGAATTGGGATGGCGAAGAAGAATAATTGAGAACAGGAAGCGGCATTTTATCCGAAGGGGTAAGATGCCGTTTTCGCGTTTTTGTTTTAGGGCGGGGACGGTTTTACTGCCTGTTGTGGTCGGATGTGTTTGCGGCTGCGGAGCCAAGTTGCACTAAGAATTGTCAAATCTGCTAAGTACGTTACCCAAAATTCGAAAACTCGTTACGCTCAAACAGACGAATTTGGGGCAACAACGCAGCTTTGTCAATCCTAAGAGCAACTAAGGCTCCTGTAGATGACAAACACATCCGACCACAACAAGCAGTAAAACCGTCCCCGCCCTAATGCAGACAAGCCAAAACGGTTGTGGAATGAGAAGAGAAGTAAAATTACTATAAACTTTCTTTCCACGGCGTTGACAGTATTTCGGGTCTGTTATAATATGTATATAACAATCGTGGAATTGTGAAAGGAGGTATTGGTTATGATAATTGAGATTGATTTTAACAGTGATGAAGCACTATATTTGCAGTTGCGCAATCAGATTATCATTGGCATTGCCACGGCGCAATTTCGCGAGGGGGATTCACTGCCTAGTGTACGACAGTTAGCGGATACAATCGGTATCAATATGCACACGGTAAATAAGGCATACACTGTATTAAAACAGGAGGGGTATGTAAAGGTAGACCGCAGAAAGGGTGCGATTATTGCAGTTGACATAGACCGCCTTCGGATTCTGGAGGAATTAAAACGGGAATTGCAAGTTATTCTGGCAAAGAGCAGCTGTAAGAACATCGGCAGAGAAGAAATTCATGCGTTAATTGATGAAATTTATAAAGATTATGGAGGGCTGAGATAATGCAGTCACAATTTACGGATAAAGCACAGAGCGCGCTTGCATATGCTGCAAAATGCGCCAGAAGTCTTAAGCAGGGTTATATTGGCTCCGAGCATTTGTTGGCAGGCTTGCTGAAGGAGGAGTCGGGTGTAGCCTCGAAGGTGTTAAACAATAATGGTATTACGTTGGAAAAGGTAATGTCCATGATTCGGGAATTGATTGCCTTTGAAAACGGAGTGGCTTTAAAGGAACGCGGGGGATATTCTCCCAGAGCACAGAGGATATTAGCGGATGCTCACAAGCAGGCTGAGCATTTGGGGCAACAGCTGACAGGTACGGAGCATATATTGCTGGCAATCCTTAAGGAAGGCGAAAATGTTGCACTGCGCCTGCTGAGTACCTTATCTGCAGACATTCCAAGGCTGTATGCAGACACCCTATCTGCTCTTGGAGTAGATGGGAACAGATATAAGGAAGAAATGTCTAAGAAGAATTCCACCAAAAACAAACCGGCTGTACTGGACCAGTACAGCAGAGATTTGACCTTGCTGGCTCGCGAAGGCAAGCTTGATCCGGTGATTGGCAGGGAGGACGAAATCAGTCGTGTTATTCAGATACTGAGCAGACGTACCAAGAATAATCCCTGCCTGATTGGAGAACCCGGTGTGGGAAAGACGGCTGTAGTGGAGGGGTTAGCACTTCGTATTGTTTCGGAAAACGTACCCTCTACCATACGTGACAAGAGGGTGTTGACATTGGATTTGCCGGGCATGGTAGCAGGAAGCAAATATCGTGGTGAGTTTGAAGAGCGCATCAAAAAGGTGGTAAAAGAGGTTATTGAGGCCGGCAATGTAATCCTGTTTTTGGATGAGCTTCATACCATCATCGGTGCAGGTGGTGCAGAGGGAGCTATTGATGCTTCCAATATTTTGAAACCTTCTCTGGCAAGGGGAGAGATTCAATTAATCGGTGCTACTACGATTGCAGAATATCGCAAGCATGTGGAAAAGGATGCCGCTTTGGAACGTCGCTTCCAGCCTGTAACAGTGGAAGAGCCTACAGAAGAGGAGGCGATTCGCATTCTGGAGGGTATCAAGGGCAGGTACGAGGAGCATCACAATATTCAGATTTCGACAGAGGCCGTGGAAGCAGCAGTGAAGCTGTCAAACCGCTATATTAATGACAGAAATCTGCCGGATAAGGCGATTGACTTGATTGATGAAGCTGCGGCCAGTGCCAAGCTTAGATTTATGGAAATGCCTGATAAGGCTAAAGAGCTTCAAGCAGACATTAAAAAAATAGATATGCAGATAGAGCGTTCTATCCGTATGGAAGCATTCGGTCAGGCGGCAGAGCTTAAGAAGCAGCAGGATGAGTTGATTGAAAAGTATGACAGACTGAATAAGCGCAGAGAACGGCTGAATGCAGAGCGCAGTTTTAGTATTGGAGAAAACGAAATTGCAGAAGTGGTTGCAATGTGGACGAAGATTCCGGTGCAAAAGCTGGCGGAGAAGGAAAGTGAGAGATTGCTCAAACTGGAGGGTATTCTTCATAAGCGTGTGATTGGTCAGGAGGAAGCAGTTAATTCTGTGGCAAAGGCTATGCGCAGAGGCAGAGTCGGTTTGAAGGACCCGAATCGTCCTATCGGTTCATTCCTTTTTCTGGGACCTACAGGCGTGGGTAAAACGGAGCTTAGTAAAGCCTTGGCGGAAGCTATGTTTGGCTCCGAGGATGCCATGATTCGAGTAGATATGTCGGAATACATGGAGGGTCATTCGGTGTCTAAGATGATAGGCTCGCCTCCGGGATATGTGGGTTTTGATGAAGGCGGACAGTTGAGTGAAAAGGTACGTCGCCATCCGTATTCCGTGGTTTTATTTGATGAGATAGAAAAAGCACATCCCGATGTATTCAATATTTTGTTGCAGGTACTGGATGATGGTCATATTACCGACTCCAAGGGTCGCAAGGTAAGCTTCAAGAATACCGTGCTGATTATGACCTCCAACGCAGGGGCACAACGTATTGTAGATCCCAAAAATCTTGGTTTTGCAGCTGAGAGTGATGCAAAGAAGGATTATGAGAAGATGAAGAGTGGTGTGATGGAGGAGGTAAAGCGTAGCTTTAAACCGGAATTTATTAACCGTATTGATGATATTATTGTGTTCCATCAGCTGAACAATGATAATATGAAGGAGATTATTAATCTTCTGGCAGCTAATCTGTATAAGAGATGTGAAACACAGATGGGCTTCCGTTTAACCATTACGCCGTCCCTGAAGGAGCATCTGGTAACCAAGTATGCGGATCAGAAGATGGGTGCAAGACCTTTGAAAAGAGCCTTGCAGTCTGTGGTGGAGGATGCTTTGGCAGAAGAGATTTTGCAGAAGAAGATAATGCCGGGGGATTCTGTTTCGGCAGGCTACAAAAACGGAAAAGTAACTTTTCAGGTAAAAAATTCTGAAAGGTAGCAATAGGTCTGTTACAGATAAGCCAAAACAAAAAATATACACAAAAAGATAAAATATTTGTAGAAAAACAGCTTGATTTATATTATACTGTAGCTACAAACTATCAGGAGGACAGACAGATGGCAGTAGTAGAGGAATTGCTCCGCAGTGAATCAGATGGTGCAATCAGTTTTGGTAACCACAAATTGGCTCACAAGGCTAAATTGGAGGATTTTCAGCACGCAGGTGATCTTTTGAAGGTAAAGACTTATTATGAGATTACCAAGCTGGAGAAAAACGGAATGTTTCTTTATGAATCCGTACCCGGTACCAGTGTAACTGCATTCAAAGAGAGTGAAAACGGTGTAGAATTCATTGTTGAAGGTGATGAGGATGCGCAGATTACAGTAGGGCTTACCGATGATACCGAGTATGAAGTGTTGGTGTCAGGACAGAGTATGGGCACCATGAAAACAGGTCTTGGAGGTAAGCTTAGTCTGAGTGTAGAACTGGCAGCTGCCGGAGAGGTTTCTGTTAAGATTGTGCAGGTATAGATTTTGACTGCATAGCATGTGATAGATATTCAAAATAGGAATCCAAGTACCGGATAGGGTGTCCGGTACTTGGGTTTTATTGCTCTATAGGAAATGAGGACGAATATGGCAAAAGGGAAGACGGCAACAGTATTTTATTGCCAGAGTTGTGGATATGAATCCATGAAATGGATGGGACAATGTCCGGGCTGTCGTGAATGGAATACCTTTGTGGAGGAAACTGTGAGTCGCACGCAGCTGAAAACTACGGGAGGACAGTTGAAGAATCAGACGGAACGGGCTGAGGCCTGCGTTCTATCAGACATAACCATAAGTGAAGAGAACAGAATCATGACAGGGCTGGAGGAATTGGACCGTGTAATGGGAGGCGGAATTGTACAGGGCTCACTTACACTGGTGGGTGGTGATCCGGGTATAGGTAAGTCCACGCTGCTTTTGCAGGTATGCCGCAATCTGGCAGATAAAGGACATAAGGTACTGTACATATCCGGTGAAGAATCTCAGGTTCAGATTAAAATGCGTGCGGACCGTATCGGTAGCTTTGCAGAGCAGATGCTCCTCCTTTGCGAAACAAGTCTGGATACCATTTCAGAAATTATTCGTCAGAAAAAGCCGGAGGTAGTAATCATAGATTCCATTCAGACGATGTATAATGATAATGTATCGGCGGCTCCGGGAAGTGTGTCTCAGGTGAGAGAATCTACTGCAATCTTGTTACAGCTGGCAAAGGGACTTGGGGTATCGGTATTTATTGTGGGACATGTAACCAAGGAGGGTACTGTGGCCGGTCCCAGAGTGCTGGAGCATATGGTGGATACCGTCTTATATTTCGAAGGAGACAGACATGCATCCTACCGGATTTTGCGAGGAGTAAAGAATCGTTTCGGTTCTACCAATGAGATTGGTGTATTTGAGATGCGCGAGCAGGGACTGGTGGAGGTGCAGAATCCTTCTGAGTATATGCTGAGTGGCAGACCGGAGAATGCCAGCGGTTCCATTGTGGCATGCACCATGGAGGGAACCAGACCGTTATTGATAGAGATTCAGGCATTGGTGTGTCACAGCAATTTTGGTATCCCCAGACGGCAGACCACAGGTACGGATTTTAATCGCGTGAATCTGCTGATGGCAGTGCTGGAAAAGCGTTCGGGAGTACAGCTTTCGGGCTGCGATGCTTATGTGAATATAACAGGCGGCATGAAAATAATGGAGCCTGCCATAGATTTGGGAATTGTGCTGGCTATTCTTTCCAGTTTTCGCAATAAGGTACTGAGTCCTAAACTGCTTGCTTTTGGCGAGGTTGGCTTAAGTGGGGAAGTACGTGGCGTGAGTATGGCCAAGCAGCGCGTGACAGAGGCAGAAAAGCTGGGCTTTGAAGTCTGCATCGTGCCCTATGTGTGTATGGAGGAATGTCAAAAGAATAGTAAAATCAAAGTCGTGGGTGTGAAAACAGTACAGGACGCCATTGATTATTTATTATAGGAAAGGTGTGTGCGAATATGGGAGTAAGAATAGGAATTGACATTGGAAGCAGCACGACCAAGATTGTGGCTTTTGAACAGGAGAAAATGCTGGAGCCTATGGTGGTAAGAGCGGATAGTCAGGTGGCATCGCTCTATGGTGCGTTTGGACGGTATCTCTATGAAAATAGTCTGGATTTATCAGATGTAGATGGTGTATATATTACCGGAGTGGGCAGTAAGCATGTGGATAAGCCGGTATATGGTTGTCCCACCTATAAGGTGGATGAGTTTGAGGCTACCGGCACCGGAGGCTATTATCTGACGGACAAAAAGGAAGTTATTGTAGTGAGTATGGGCACAGGTAGCTTTTATGTGAAGGTAACGGAGCAGGAGATGAAGCATCTTGGCGGTGTGGGTCTTGGCGGAGGTACTATCTGTGGCTTGGCCGCGGTAGCACTGAATACGGAAGATATCCACGAGATTGCGGCCATGTCAAGGCAGGGAGATGTGGCGAAGATTGATCTGCGTATCGGAGACCTTGCAAAGGAGAAGCTGCCGGGCTTGAATCTGGATGTAACCGCCTCCAATTTTGCCAAGGCAGACGCGCAGTCCAAGCAGGAGGATGTGGCAGCAGGTATTGTGCATATGGTCATTGAAAACATATGTCAGGCGGGAATATTGGCCTCTGTCAATACCGGTATCAAGGATTATATTTTGATTGGCGGTCTTACCAAGTTTTTTGAGTGTCAACAGATTATTGAAGCCTTCAAAAGCTTGTGGGACGTAGAAATTACCATACCGAAGTATTCTGATTACGCCACAGCCATTGGTGCTGTGATTGCAGCCAATCAGGCGCAGGAGATTAAATAGTACAAAAGAAAAAGGCTCAGATAAGATTCTGAGCCTTTTGATGATAGCAGGGGAAGAGGGAATCGAACCCCCGTTAACGGTTTTGGAGACCGCCGCACTACCGCTGTACTATTCCCCTATGAAGTTATGTCATTGCTGACGAAGCATATTATAACACAGATGAAAAGCTTTTAGCAAGGGAAAATTCAAAATTTTTGCAATAATTTTTACAATTTGTAGGATGAGCATGAAAAAGTATTGTGAAGGCGCTTTTTTATGGCGAAAAAAGTCTTTAAACACAATTAAAGCACCCGCAGGCGGGAACCTGCAGGCACTTTAATTGTGTAAAAGGGGAATTCTTCCGGAATTTTATACTAATTAGCAGCTCGGCTCTCACCGAACAAGTTTATTATAGGACAAAAAGAATGTTTTGTCTACCCCTAAATCAAATTTTTTATCAAAACTTTTTGAAATTTGTGAAAAAGTGCTACAAAAATTGAGTTTTGCTGTTGAAACACAAAAGGAATAGGTGTATAATGCATTTGTTTGTTTTCAACTTTAAAAGGTGAAAGAAAAGGTTGATGAAAGAATAGGAGAAAGAAAATGGGAGAAGTGAAAGAAAAGAAAGCGTCAGGATGGCGCAGTAACAAATGGATTCGTGCAGCAATCCCTGCACTGTTGTTACATTGTAGTATCGGTACCGTGTATTGCTGGTCTATCTTTAGTCAGGAAATCGCTGATTACATCGGACATACAAAGGGTGCAACCGAATGGGCATTCAGCTTTGCGATCTTTTTCTTAGGTATGTCTGCTGCGTTCCTGGGTAATATTGTAGAAAAGGATATACATAAGTCTTCCTTAATTGCAACGATTTGTTTTGCAGGCGGTATGGCAGGTACCGGTTTCTTTATTTGGTACGGTGGTCAGAATCCCGGCAGCACACTGGCATTAATCGGTATTTATGTATGTTATGGTCTTTTCATGGGTATCGGTCTCGGTACCGGTTATCTGTCCCCTGTTAAGACTCTGATGCTGTGGTTCAGTGATAGAAAGGGTCTTGCTACCGGTCTTGCCGTTGCAGGCTTTGGTGCGGCAAAGGCTATTGCCAGCCCTATTATGCAGGGTATGCTGAGTGGCTTAGGCGATGGCGGTATCTACAAGATGTTTCTGATTTTAGCTGTGGTATACTTTGTTATGATGTTTGCAGGACATCTCTTGCTGAAGAAGCCTGATGATTGGCACGAGCCTCAGACAAAGGATAAGAGCCAGAGCATTATGTCCGTTATTAAGAGTAAGCCTATTGCCAACTATATCGGTATCTGGTTGATGTTCTATATCAATATTACCTGTGGTTTGGCATTGATTTCTCAGGAGAAGATGATTATTAAGTGTATCGGTCTGGCAGGTGCTGTAGGTATTATTTCCACTGTTTCTGCAATCTTCAATGCAGGTGGACGTCTTGGCTTCTCTGCATGGGCAGATACCATGAAGGATAGAAATACAATTTATAAGATGATTTTTGTGATTTCTATTATTTTGACCGGTGTTGTAGTTTTAACCGGTGGTATCCAGAATGGCGAAGGCAATGTACTGTTAATTGCGTTGGTACTGGCTTTGATTTTCATGGTAAACGCAGGCTACGGCGGTGGTTTCTCCAACGTACCTACCTTGCTGTCCGATCATTACGGAATGGGAAGCATCAGTGCAATTCACGGTATTACCCTGTCTGCATGGGCATTTGCCGGTCTGACCGGTAACCAGATGGCAGCTTGGATTGTAAAGACCTTTGGCGAAGAGATTCAGATAGAATCCCACGGTGAGATGATTACAGTTAACCCTACCGGTTATCAGTATGTATTATACGCAACCATCGCTCTGTACATTGTGGCTTTGATTGTAAGTCTGGTACTGGTTAAGCCCACTGAAAAGGCTTTGGCTGCAAAGCAGGCTAAGAAGCAGGCGAAAGAGCAGGCATAAGCAGTAGTTGTAATTTGATATGAAAATAAAAAGCTCCTTTCGGATTGACAGGCAATGTGGCTTGTCTTCCGGAAGGAGCTTTTTGTATTAATTGACAGGTTTACCCTGAACGTATAGACACTCGTTCTCGAGGGTTTCGGGAATGGGTATTCTGCTGTTTTTGAATTTAGTGGCCAGCAAATTTAAATGATGCAGCTTCTGTGCGGTAACAATTCTATGTCGATTCAGAATATCAGAATAAAGTGGATTCTGCATCATGGTTTCACAGATGTCTGCCGGGAATGGACAATGGGTAAACAGAATCCTTCTGGCAACCTTGTTCATTCTGGGAGAACCGGTTCCTTCAAACAATATCCATATAATGTAATCGCGCACAAACATTTCTTTAAAGCTGTTTTTGGCGCGTTGGAGACTGGCGCGAATCTTTTCCTTGGCTTCGGGTGTCAGGTCGTGATTCTTACGGTAGAACTGGACATAGTCGAAGTATTCACTGGTAAGGGAACGTTCGCTGACATCATTCCAACGGGCACCCTGCACACGCTTGCAAAGCTCCCAACGGAATTCACCGGTGAGTCGGATGAAGGTCGTCATCAGATCCTCCAGATGGAATATGGAGAATATCATGCGGCTGGGACTATTGCGCCGTTTGCCCTCGATTTCCTGCCACATGGCACCTCGGATGCCTGCGTTTGGCATGAGAATAACATCCGGAAGATATTCCAAATGAATGGGTTCCTTTCCCATGGTATCTATATGCTCCATATCGAGACTTTCGCGATAGAATGCGGAATAGTCAATTTGTCGAATCTGCTCAATCGCCTTACATACCTTGGTTACGGTAACATAGGAGTCCATCAAATCCTTTAAAACATTGTCCGAGGAGAAGATGGGGCAGAAGGTGGTAACACGACCGAAGGTTATCTTGTTGACCTGTGGAAACATATTTTCCAACTCAAAGCTTACCTTGCTCATGGAATCGCTTTCCAGATTGCGCATTTCGGCTTCGGTAATATTGCCGGCAGCCTTCTGTTTATGTAAGTGGTCTGAATAATCCTGATCAAATTCATTGCGGCTGGGTTCCTTTTTGCCGGTATAGATGGCCATAAGCCAATCGTAAAAGGTATACACTCCTGAGCTGCTCGTGTCGCTCATGGATTGTGCAATGGAGTATAATGTAGCAGCATTGGATAGACCGGTAAGCTCTTCGTCCACATGTCCAAAATATAAAAACATCCAAACCGGCATGGGAACGGAGGGCTGTTCCAGTGTCTGCTGGAATACTCTGGTATAAAGTGTGTAGAATTCCGTAGTAAGGGAACGTCGTAATTTTGCCACATCCTCTTCCAGGGAGGAACGATCCTCCAAATCCCTATAGATACTGATGTGCTGACGGAAGGAAGCGGTAAACTCAGGTTCTGCTTTGGCAAATTCCAAAATGACATTCAAAGAGCCGGTTAATTCAGATAATACGGATGCATCAATGGTTTCTTCTTTGTCGGTTGCTGCCGTGGCAGATGAATTGGTAATGCTGCTTCGGAAGGCGTGAATACGATTGCCAAATTGCTGTTCATCCAATCCTGTTGCATGCTCGAATTGCTGAATCATTCGGTCAATAACAGTAATCACTTCATCGGCATCTTCACTGCCGGGGGTCATTTTGTAATAGAGTGCGGTGTAGAAATCAAATAAATCATTTCCCGATGAATTAAAGTAGAACTCGGAAATTTGCTGTGTATAACGGAATTGCTCGTCCAGGCTCAGGTGGGTTTTTCGGAAATCCAGACTTCCCTTTCGAAGCATACCCATGGAAACGGAGGACTCCTGTACAAGAGATTTGTAGCTGTCTGCCGCATACAGATGGGCAAGACCGGTGTAATAGCCATTTAACCAAAAATCAGGAGCTTCGTCGTTCAGGTAAGCATTGGACTCGTCTAAATCCGCAAGAGAGCGGGGCGCTATCCGGTAACGGGAACAGAGCATAGTGTAACGTTCATAATCCTCCGTCAGTACATGATATAGGTTGCTACAATTCATTTCGGAAATGGAACACTGGCTTTGCAGAGTATTTATTTGTCGAAACAGGGACAGCAGAAATAGTCTTGCCACGTCAGGATGCTTTTTCAATAGGTGAGCAAGTGCCTCCAGATTATTAATCGGATAAGTAAGTATGGAGGTGTCCTCAAGAGCTGTGTAGCTCAGGAAATGAACCTCAGAGCAGATTTCACATACTCCTGCAACATCACCTTTATTTAGCGTATATGTACCGCCGGGATATTCTACCTGCACTTTACCGGCTGTTATCAGGTGCAACGCAGTCATTGGTTGCCCGGACTCATATATTTTTTTACCTTTTTCTAATGTAATACCTGCCATACGTCACCTCAATACCATGCATTTTTGTCATACATTTTATTACAAATTAACAAAAAATAATTCATAATGTAACCCATAATCATAGTATACAACAAAGTATATGAAATTTTCTACTGTACTTTTGACAAAAATGTGATAAAATAAAAATACATATGTGTCAGTTTTTGTTTTTTGGGAGGTGTTTTTATGGAACAGGGTATAGAATACAGACAGCAGGTAATCGAGGAATACAAGCAGACGGTGATGCCGCTTTTGAACTATTTGCCATGGTTTGAACAAAATGGAGGAAGAAGTGCCGCAACTATTTACGGTGATCAGAATATTGCGGAACATTCTGTGACTTTCCCTGTGTATAGCGGTACTTTGATGAATTTTGTGCGAGAAGCAACTAAGACATCATTGATGGAAAAGAATTATGCATATGTGTATACCCGGAATCATATCCGTAATCATGATGATGAGAGAAAGCTGATTGCAAAAGCTGATTGGAGAGATTGGGATCTTTTGCGCGGTATTTTGTCCAAATACGTTTTGGGCGGCAGAACAAAGGCTGTTTTGTGGAATGAAGCGGTTCAAGAAGATATTTTTTATCTGGTGTTAAAGAGGATGAAAGAAATTATAGAATTTTGGGATAAGCCCGTAGAAGTTGAGTAATACGGGAGAGTACTGAAAGGCAGGCATATTTATAAATGGGTGAGAAGTCGATACAGAAGAAAAAATATATTTTGGAGACAGCCAGAAAAGTATTTATGGAAAAGGGCTTTAAAAAGGTTACAATGAAGGACATCGTAGAGGCATGTGAAATCAGCCGAGGAGGTTTGTATCTTTATTTTGAAAGCACCAGCCAGATTTTTCTGGAGGTTCTGAAAATGGAAAGCCAGGAGGCGGATGATATTTTCTCTGACAGTATTACAGAGGATGCTACGGCAGCAGATATATTGATTTTATTCCTGAAGGAACAGAAGAAGGAGCTGCTTCGTAAAAAGGATACGCTGACACAGGCAATTTATGAATTCTATTTTGAAAACAGTCTTCCCAAGAAGGATAATATATTAAAAAAACAGTTTGATTCTGCCGTAAAGATTATTGAAAAGCTGATAGAGGCCGGTGTGGAAAACGGAGAGTTTTACTGTGAAGATTGTGAAGGCACTGCCCGTAATATTATGTTTGTTCTGGAGGGATTAAAAATATCCGCACAGACAATCGGAATTAATGCAGAGATTGTAGACAGAGAACTCGTTTATATATTGAGAGGTCTGGGTGTAGAGGAAGAATAGTCAGACAAAGCTTCAAGGAATACAAAACCTTGAAGCTTTTTTTATAAAAATTTGTTGTTTTATGCTATTGTAGGAAATCGAGTTGTGTTGTATATTGTTAAGTAGGTATGTACATTCGAATGATAATGATTTCGGATGATAATGATAAAAACGATTTCGGAGGAAAGACATGGGAAACGTAAGACGTATCTATGTAGAAAAGAAAGAGCCTTTCGCAGTAAAGGCAAAGGAGCTGCATGAGGAACTGAAAAATTATCTGGGGATAAACGTGGAGAAGGTTCGCGTATTTATCCGCTATGATGTGGAGAACATTTCGGATGAAGTGTTTGCCAAGGCTTGTAAGACAGTCTTTTCAGAGCCGCCTGTAGATGATTTGTACGAGGAAAATATTGAGATTCCGACTAACGGCAAGGTGTTCTCCGTAGAGTTTCTGCCCGGACAGTTTGACCAGAGAGCAGATTCTGCAGTACAGTGTGTACAATTTCTGGATGAGAATGAGGAGCCTATTATCAAGACGGCTGTGACTTATCTGATTGAGGGCAATGTGTCTGATGAGGAATTCGACAGAATCAAGGCTTATTGTATCAACCCTGTGGATTCCAGAGAAACAGATATGGTGAAGCCGGATACCCTCGTTACCGTATTTGAGGAGCCTGCTGATGTGTCGATTTTTGACGGCTTCAAGGATATGGCAGAGACGGAACTTCGAAATTTATATGATTCACTGGGTCTGGCAATGACCTTTAAGGATTTTCTGCATATTCAGAAATATTTCCATGATGAGGAATTCAGAAATCCTTCCATGACGGAGATTCGTGTTCTGGACACCTATTGGTCCGATCACTGCCGTCATACCACCTTCTCCACAGAACTTACGGATGTGGAATTCGGCGAAGGCTATTATCGTTCTCCTATTGAGACTACCTATCAGAGCTATCTGGATACCAGAGAAGAGATTTTCAAGGGCAGAGAGGACAAGTTTGTCTGCCTGATGGATTTGGCACTGATGGCTATGAGAAAGCTGAAAAAGGACGGTAAGCTTGAGGATATGGAGGAATCAGAGGAAATCAATGCCTGCTCCGTAGTAGTGCCTGTGGAAATGGATTACGGCGACCATGTGGAGACAGAGGAATGGCTGGTATTCTTCAAGAATGAGACTCATAATCATCCTACCGAAATTGAACCCTTTGGTGGTGCGGCTACCTGTCTGGGTGGTGCAATCCGTGATCCCCTTTCCGGACGTGGCTATGTATATCAGGCAATGCGTGTGACCGGTGCGGCTGATCCTACCGTTCCTGTTGCTGATACCATGAAGGGTAAATTATCCCAGAAGAAATTAGTGCGCGGTGCAGCAAGCGGTTACTCCTCCTATGGTAACCAGATTGGTCTTGCCACCGGTTTTGTAAAAGAAATATATCATCCCAACTACGTGGCAAAGAGAATGGAAATCGGTGCCGTAATGGGTGCTGCTCCCAGAAAGAATGTAATCCGTGAGACCTCCGATCCCGGTGATATTATTATCCTGTTGGGCGGACGTACCGGTCGTGACGGCTGTGGCGGTGCTACTGGTTCCTCCAAGGTGCATACAGAAAGCTCTATCGAGACCTGTGGCGCTGAGGTACAGAAGGGTAATGCACCTACAGAGCGTAAGATTCAGAGACTGTTCCGCCGTGAGGAGGTCAGCCGTCTCATTAAGAAATGTAATGACTTCGGTGCAGGCGGTGTGTCTGTAGCTATCGGTGAGTTGGCAGCAGGACTTACCGTAGATTTGGATAAGGTACCCAAGAAATACGCAGGTCTGGACGGTACGGAGCTTGCTATTTCCGAGTCTCAGGAGCGTATGGCAGTAGTGGTTGACCCTAAGGATGTAGAGGCATTCCTTGCTTATGCGGCTGAGGAGAATCTGGAGGCTGTTGAGGTAGCGGTTGTTACCGAGGAGCCCAGACTGGTACTGAATTGGAGAGGCAAGAAGATTGTAGACTTGAAGCGTGCTTTCCTTGATACCAACGGTGCACATCAGGAGACTACCGTGAAGGTAGATATTCCTTCCAAGGAAGACAATTATTTTGATAAATGGTCCATTCCGGCAGTGGGTGATAAGCTGGAAGAGGGTGACGTAAAGGCAGCATGGCTGACAATGTTAAATGATTTGAATGTATGCTCTCAGAAGGGGCTGGTGGAGATGTTTGATGCCTCCATCGGTGCAGGCAGTGTATTGATGCCTTATGGCGGTAAGCATCAGCTGACAGAGACTCAGACGATGATTGCAAAGCTTCCTGTATTAAAAGGCAAGACAGATACTGTGACTATGATGAGTTACGGCTTTGATCCTTATCTGTCCTCCTGGAGCCCTTACCATGGTGCGGTATATGCAGTGGTAGAATCCATGGCTAAAATCGTGGCTTCCGGCGGTGATTTTTCCAAGATTCGTTTCACCTTCCAGGAGTATTTCCGCAGAATGACAGGAGAAGCTAGCCGTTGGAGTCAGCCGTTTGCAGCATTGCTTGGTGCTTATGATGCCCAGATTGGCTTCGGCCTTCCTTCCATCGGAGGTAAGGACAGTATGTCCGGTACCTTCAATGATATTGATGTACCGCCTACACTGGTATCCTTTGCAGTGGATATTGCGAGCCAAAAAGAGGTTGTCACACCTGAATTGAAGGCAGCTGGCAATAAGCTGGTGCGTTTCTCTATTGAGAAGGATGATTTTGATATTCCGATGTATGAAGCAGTAGCAGAGCTTTATGGAGCAATCCACGAGCTTACAGCTGACAAAACAATCTGCTCCGCTTATGCACTGGATGCAAAGGGCGTGGCAGCAGCGATATCCAAGATGGCATTCGGTAACAAGCTGGGTGTAGTGATTGACAATGAAGTGACTACGGATGACCTTTTTGCAAACGGTCTGGGTGATATTGTGGCAGAAATCCCTGCGGATAAGCTGGCAGTACTGGATGCAAAGGAATTAGATTATACGGTAATCGGTACGGTGACCGAGGAGCCTGCTTTTGTATACGGTGATGTGAAGATTACCATGGACGACGCACTTGCGGCATGGACCTCCAAGCTGGAGAAGGTATTCCCTACCAAGGCTGAAAAGGGTACGGAAAGAATCGCAAGTGATGTTTATAAGGCTGAGAGCATTTATGTCTGCAAGAATAAGATTGCGAAGCCTACCGTATTCATCCCGGTATTCCCCGGTACAAACTGTGAGTACGACAGTACCAAGGCCTTCGAGCGTGCAGGTGCTAATGTAATTACCAAGGTATTTAAGAATCTGACTGCTGAGGATATCCGTGATTCCGTAGCTGAGTTTGAAAAGGCAATCGCACAATCACAGATTATTATGTTCCCCGGTGGTTTCTCTGCAGGTGATGAGCCTGACGGTAGTGCTAAATTCTTTGCAACTGCTTTCCAGAATGAGAAGATGAAGGAAGCAGTTATGAAGCTCTTAAATGAGAGGGATGGTCTGGCTCTTGGTATTTGTAACGGTTTCCAGGCTTTGATTAAATTAGGTCTGGTGCCTTACGGTGAGATCGTGGGACAGAAGGAGGATTCTCCCACACTGACCTTCAACACCATCAACCGCCACATCTCCAAGATGGTATACACCAAGGTGGTTTCCAACAAGTCTCCTTGGCTGCAGGGAGCTGAATTGGGCGCAACCTACTGTAACCCTGCATCCCATGGTGAAGGACGTTTCGTAGCTCCTAAGGAATGGTTGGATAAGCTTTTTGCCAACGGTCAGGTAGCTACCCAGTATGCAGATCAGGATGGCAACGTATCCATGGATGAAGAGTACAATATCAACGGTTCCTACTGCTCTATAGAGGGTATTACCTCTCCTGACGGCAGATGCCTTGGTAAGATGGCTCACTCCGAGAGACGTGACGTGGCAGTAGCTATGAATATCTACGGCGAGCAGGATATGAAGATATTTGAATCCGGCGTGGAATACTTTAAGTAATATCAGTTGTGCTGACAAGAGCTGATGGCGGAAAGTTGCCCCCAATAACAGGCAAATATTGACAAAATTAGCTCTTTTTGATAACATTAGACTGTAAAAAGGGGTAAACTTATAGAAATATAAGGACACAAAACTACAAGTCTAAGTAAGAAACAATTATATTCGTTTATTATAAGATGGTTGAGTTGCAGATAAAATATTATACAATATTTTATCTTCATTTTTTTTTT
>SVFK01000021.1 GCA_015056915.1 Lachnospiraceae bacterium | reverse complement strand
TTTCTAAAACTGATTTTACATGTGTTGCATAATGCATACAAAACCTCCTTGAAATGTATATATTCAAGGGGCTGCGCCACATATTTTTGATTATTTGTCAAGAGTTTTTTGATTTTGAGGCAAAAAAATAGCGGGGTACATCAAAATGTACCTCGCATAATTTTCGTTGGCCATGATGTCATCCTTAACTAAATGACATTGGCTAAATAGCCTCCCTTTTATATTAATCTCGTAGTCCACTTGGTGCAATCCCACACATCCGTAGCCAGACCTTCATAGAATTCCGGTTCGTGGCAGACCATAAGGATGCTACCCTTGTATTCTGTAAGAGCACGTTTTAGCTCGTCTTTGGCATCCACGTCCAAATGGTTGGTGGGCTCGTCCAAGAGTAAGATATTGGTGTTGCGGTTAATGAGCTTGCACAGGCGTACCTTTGCCTGCTCCCCGCCGCTTAATACCTTAACCTTGCTTTCGATATGCTTGGTGGTGAGACCGCATTTGGCGAGAGCGGAACGGACTTCATACTGGGTGAAGCCGGGAAATTCCTGCCAGATTTCCTCAATACAGCTGTTGTCCGGCATATCACTCATCTCCTGTTCAAAATAGCCTATTTCCAGATAATCTCCCTGCTCCACATTGCCGGAGAGGGGAGGAATCAAGCCTAAAATACTCTTGAGCAGAGTGGTTTTACCGATACCGTTAGCGCCGGTAAGCACGATTTTCTGTCCACGTTCCATGGACAGGTTTAAAGGTCGGGACAGAGGTTCGTCATAACCAATTACCAGATTCTTGGTTTCGAAAAGAATACGACCGGAGGTACGTCCCTCCTTAAAATGAAATTCCGGTTTGGGCTTCTCTGCCGCAAGCTCAATCACATCCATCTTATCCAATTTTTTCTGACGAGACATTGCCATATTTCTGGTGGAGACGCGGGCTTTGTTTCTTGCAACAAAATCCTTTAAATCAGCAATTTCCTTCTGTTGACGGTTGTAAGCCGCTTCCAGCTGTGATTTTTTCATGGCATAAACCTCTTGGAATTTGTCATAATCGCCTACATAGCGGTTCAATTCCTGATTGTCCATATGGTAAATTAAGTTGATAACGCTGTTCAAAAAAGGAATATCATGGCTGATTAGGATAAAAGCATTTTCGTATTCGTTCAGGTAACGTTTCAGCCATTCGATATGCTCTACATCCAGATAGTTGGTAGGCTCGTCAAGCAACAGAATGTCGGGCTTTTCCAACAAAAGCTTACCCAGTAGCACCTTGGTACGTTGTCCACCAGAAAGCTCCGTGACATCACGCTCCAAGCCAATGTCACTCAGTCCCAGTGCACGTCCCACTTCTTCTACTTTTGAGTCAATCATATAAAAATCATGCATGGTGAGCAAATCCTGTATCGTACCCAGCTCCTCCATGTATACTTCTAGTTCTTCCGGTGTGGCATCACCCATTTTGTCACAGATTTCATTCATCTGTGCTTCCAATTCAAATAAAAAGTCAAAGGCGGAGGCCAATACCTGTCGAATGCTTTGTCCGGCGGTCAGCACGGTGTGCTGGTCCAAGTAGCCTGCACGGACATTTTTAGCCCATTCGATTTTACCTTCGTCCGGCTGTAATTTGCCTGTGATAATGTTCATGAAGGTGGATTTGCCCTCACCGTTGGCGCCGATAAGACCAATATGTTCACCCTTCAACAGGCGGAAGGAGACATCATTGAAAATAGCGCGGTCACCAAAGCCGTGGGTTAAATGTTCTACGTTTAAAATGCTCATGATTTCTAACTCCTTGATTTAATCGGTAAGATACAAACTACTTCATATTACAACAGAAGTTTGCAATTAAGTCAATATTTTGATGCCGGAGAAGCTGCATGTTCTCAGTAATGTATTTATCTAATTAACTATGAAAATAGTATATTGAATTAATTGAGAAACGCCCTTTTATAAGATATACGAAATAACGTTTGTACATTTTGCACTATTGTAATTCACAGCCTTGTATGATACTATAACACAAAGCATATTTTCTAGAACATTTCAAATGCAAAGCATATTAGTTTTGTATTCTTATATCAATTCCATTGGCAGATGTTATTCATTGAGATAATCTGCTTCTTTCAGAAAATTCATGCTTTATTTCACATTGTATAAGCGGGGGTTTTCACAAAGAAGTAACTCCTGTACTACTAAAAGGAGGTCATATGGAAGGTGTAAAAGCAAAGCAGATGCTTCAATGGCATCCGGCTTTTTATGCAGGCATCCAGATTGAATTTGCAGAAGAAGCCGATGATTTGATTTTTGAGAATGAGCATCAGTTGGGGACGAAACCAAAAGAAATCGATGTGCTTATTATTAAAAAGAATAAGGACAAGCGTATCAGAAAGAATATAGGTAGAATTTTTCGCAAGTATAACATTGTGGAATATAAAAGTCCGAACGATTATTTGAGTATTGATGATTATTATAAGGTGTGCGGATATGCATGTTTCTATAAGTCTGATGTATCAAGGGTGAATGTGATTAAGTTTGATGAAATTACCATAACATTTGTATGCAAATCATACCCGTACAAATTAATGGAGAAATTGCAAAAAGAGCGTTTTTTTAATGTGTACAAGCAGGAGAACGGCATATATTATATTGTCGGTGAAATGTTTCCGGTTCAGCTTATACTTACATCTGAATTGTCGGAAGCAGATAATTTCTGGTTGCATAATCTAACAAATGATTTAAAAGAAAAATCGACCGTTGATGATTTGGTTGAGGAATATCAAAAACATCGCAATGATAGATTGTACCAAGCAGTTATGAATATTATTGTTCGCGCAAATGAAGAAAGGTTTGAGGAGGAGAAGAATATGTGTGAGGCTTTACGTGAATTATTTAAGGATGAATTGGAAGCAGGTATGAAGATTGCAAGGGAGGAGGGTCTTCGTCAGGGGAGAGAGGCTGGTATGGCAGAAGGATTCCAAGAAGGACGGCAACGAGGAATGGAACAAGGAATAGAACAAGGAATAGAACAAGGAATAGAACAAGGAATAGAACAGGGAATAGAACAGGGAATACAGCAAGGGATTCGTCAAGTAATACAAGGCGCGATAGAAGCTTGCAAGAGTCTGGGGGCAACAAAGGAAGATATAAAGAATCTGCTGTTAGAGAGATTTTCCATAAATGAGCAAGAGACTGCAAAGTATATGGAATTGTATTGGTAGAATAAAGGATAATACGTTATTTATAAATTCTTAACAATTATTTACTCCACGAATGAAACTTTTTGTGTTACAATGCGTCTAAGATAGTGAAGAGTGGACAAACTATCTTAATATCAGACTGTCTATACAGGAGATAGTCGGTGCATGAAAAAGGAGGAAATTATGAAAAAATTAGTAATCTATTTATGTGTAGGAGTAATGGCACTGGGTCTGACTGCATGTGGTAGTGGTGAGGAGGACAATACCACACCTTCTACTGAAACGACACAGTCCACTGCAACAGAAGAAGCACAAGGAACAGAAGATACGACGGCAACCGAGGAAGGCATAGCCGGTAGTGAAATGGATGTCGCCAATGGTTGGAGTGAAGAGATGAATACTATCAAGACTGCTGTAGTGGATGCTCTTGGCGAAGGTTATTGGCCGAATACACCGATTGTACCCGAAATGCTGGAAGGTACTTTTGGAATTTCTTCTGATATGTATTCCGATTACATGGGCGAAATACCTATGATTAGCACAAATGTAGATACTTTGTTGATTATTAAAGCAAATGATGATAAGGTAGAAGCAGTGGAAACGGCACTGAATACTTATCGCGACAATCTGATTGCAGACACTATGCAGTATCCGCAGAATGTGGGTAAGATTCAGGCATCCCGTATTGAAAAGGTCGGTAATTATGTGTGCTTTGTACAGTTGGGCGGCGGAAATCTCATTGATGAAAATGTTAGTGAGGAGCAATCCATTATTAAGTGTCAGGAGCAAAATGAACTGGCAATCGAGGTAATCGGACAGAACTTAGCACACTAGTGGAGTGTAGGTAATGGTATTTAGTAGTGTTTTGTTTCTATTTCGGTTTTTGCCGATATTTATCATATGCTATTTTTGGGCTCCCCAGAGGATGAGGAATTTCATCCTCTTTTTGGGGAGCTTGTTTTTTTACGCGTGGGGAGAACCGGTTTATGTACTGCTCATGTTGTTTTCAACACTATCTGATTATGTGCATGGCAGACTGATTGATGTATTCAGGGGCAGACGGGCAGCAAAAGGGCTGTTGATCTCATCTGTCATCATTAATCTACTGGTGCTGGGATTTTTTAAGTACGCGGATTTTCTCATACAAACGGTAAATGCTGTAGTAGGGACGACTTTTCCATTATTTAATCTGCCATTACCCATTGGTATTTCTTTCTATACCTTTCAGACAATGTCATATACCATAGATGTATATCGCGGAGAGACCAAAGTGCAGAAGAATCTTTTGGACTTTGGCGTCTTTGTAACAATGTTCCCACAGCTGATTGCAGGACCCATTGTAAAATATAAGCAGGTTGAAGCAAGGCTTCATAAGAGAGAAACGGATATTCACCGGATTAGCTATGGAGCCAAAAGGTTTATTATCGGTTTGGCAAAAAAAGTTTTACTTGCTAATAATATCGGTGTACTATGGACGGATATTTCTGCTATGAATTATGCAGAGATGAATGTTCTTACTGCATGGTTGGGCATATTGGCATTTGCGTTCCAAATTTATTTTGATTTTTCCGGGTATTCTGATATGGCTATTGGTTTGGGTGCGGTACTGGGCTTTCATTTTCCTGAAAATTTCCAGTACCCGTATATTTCGGCCTCTATCACGGAATTTTGGCGCAGATGGCACATTTCATTGGGTAGCTGGTTTCGAGAGTATGTGTATATTCCCTTGGGCGGCAACAGACATGGCGTGGGAAAGCAGCTACGCAATATCCTGATTGTCTGGACTTTGACCGGTATCTGGCATGGTGCAGGATGGAATTTCCTGTTATGGGGATTGTGGTTTGGTGTGTTGCTGATTATGGAAAAATTGATTTTGGGCAAAATACTATCCGGTATACCTAAAATGCTGGGACGTTTGTATACCTGTGTTGCAGTGCTGGTGGGCTGGGTGCTTTTCGCTGTGGAGAGTCCGGAAGGAATTGCAGGATATCTGAGTGCTATGTTTGGCATAAACGCTGCGGGAATCTGGGATAGGCAGGCTCTCTATTTTGGTACACAGTATGCACTGTTGTTTGTGGTGGCAATTATCGCGGCATTGCCGGTTGTCAAAATCCTTGTAAATAAGTTGGAAAGCAGACACACCGGTCTTGCCATTGCTGTTTATCGCTTTGGTGAAAAATTGATACCCATAATGTTGTTGATTTTATCGATTGCCTATGTGGTAGAGGATTCCTATAATCCTTTTTTGTATTTTAGGTTTTAAGATGAGATAATAGACTCTGCAGGGATACGAATGTTTTGTGGAAAGATTTTCGGAAGAAAGGAGGAGGCTTATATGAATGACAAGAAGAATGCATACTTAACTATCGGACTGATTTGTGGGATTCTTCTCAGCCTTACTGTGGCAGATTTACTAAAGAGTGATAGGCTATATTCAGAAACAGAGAATCGTGTGCTTGCCTCCATGCCTGAATTTTCCAAGGAAGAATTGTTCTGGGGGGATTATAATGAGGACTATGAAAAGTATGTAACTGACCAATTCATAGGAAGAGATAAATGGATTGGAATTAAGACATGGACAGATATTGTATTACAGAAGAAAGAAATTAACGATGTATACCTTGGAAAAGACAATTATTTGATTGAGAAGCATAATCCCGAGGACTACCCGGAGGATTTGGTTAATACAAAGCTGGAAGCTTTAAAGGAACTGGTAGAGATGTGGGATGCCCGGGTGATGCTGGTGCCTACAGCAGATAATATTCTCTCAGACAAGTTGCCCGCCTATGCGTTGTATTATGACGAGGCTGCCTTTTTGGAGCAGGTAAAAGAGGTAATCGGTGACGAACACTATATTGACGTATACAGTGCTTTGGCAGAGCATAGTGAGGAAGAAATCTATTATCGCACAGACCATCATTGGACTAGTCTGGGCTCCTATTACGGATTCCGTGCGTGGGCTGAACATATGGGAAGATACGCGTATCCTTATAATACGAGCAATATGACAACTGTGTCAGATAATTTTCTGGGCACGTTGCATTCTCGAATCAATATAAATGTGCGGCCGGATGAAATAACATATTTTTCGGAGACAGAGCTGCGACCGGTTGAGATTGTCTATGATTTGATAATAAAAGAGGACAGTCTGTATGAGGAGCGCTATCTGAGTACCAAGAATCAGTACGGTTATTTTTTGGACGACAATCATGGTTTTGTGGAAATCGGGACAGGCTGCAAGAACGGCCAGACGTTGTTTGTGATTAAGGACTCTTATGCAAACTGTCTGATTCCGTTGCTAACAAATCATTATGAGAATATTTATGTGATGGATTTGCGTTATTTTAATGGAAGACTGTTTGATTTTATGGAGACCTACGAACCGGAAGATGGCATGGATGTGCTAGTGTTATATAATTGTATCCATTTTCTGGAGGATTTCCGATATTATTAATGGGAATAGGAGTGAAGAATGAAAGCAGTTGTATTTGATATGGATGGCGTGTTGTTCGATACGGAGCGTTTGTGTCTGGACAGTTGGAATCACGTGGCCAAGAAAAGAGGCATTCAGGGAGTGGACGACATATTTGAAAAATGTATCGGTCTGAATGGAACGGATACCAAGGTGCTTGTGCTGGAGCATTTGGGGAATGATTTTCCCTATGATGATTTTAGAGTAGAGGCATCAGAGTGGTTTTGGGATTATATTAGCAAAAAGGGTATTCCGCTGAAAACAGGTGTGAAAAAGATTTTGTCCTATTTGAAGCAATCAGATTATCGGGTCGGTCTTGCCAGCTCCACACGATATGAGTCAATTATTAAGCATTTAAAACAGGCGGAGATTATAGATTGTTTTTCCGTGATTGTGGCCGGTGACATGATAGAGCATTCCAAACCTAAGCCGGATATCTATCTATTGGCTTGCAGGAAGCTGAATGTGAAGCCGGAGGAAGCTTACGCTGTTGAAGATTCTCCCAACGGAATTCGTTCTGCGGCTGCGGCAGGAATGAAGCCGATACTGGTGCCGGATATGGTGAAGCCGGATGCTGAGATAGAGCAGTTGAGTTTTATGGTTTGTGATGATTTGATACAGGTTATGAAATTTCTGAATCAGTAAGTTTGCATTACACAAGAAAAAGCCGGCATAGGCTGTGATATGCAGTCTAAAACTTTGAGATAAAAAAGGAAAAAGGAAAATTATGGCAAATTTAGGAATTCCGCAAAATACAATAGCAATATTACAGAAGTACAATTTTAATTTTCAAAAAAAATTCGGGCAGAATTTTTTGATTGATACCAACGTTTTGGATAAAATTATCTCCTCTGCGCAAATTACCAAGGACGATTGTGTGTTAGAAATCGGCCCAGGTATCGGTACAATGACACAGTATCTGGCAGAAAGTGCAGGAGAAGTGGTAGCGGTAGAAATTGACAAAGCGCTCATTCCGATTTTGCAGGATACCTTACAGGAATATGATAATGTAACTGTTATTAATGATGATATTTTAAAGGTTGACATTAATAAAATTGTACAGGAAAGAAATGCCGGAAGGCCCATTAAGGTAGTGGCCAATCTGCCTTATTATATTACCACGCCTATCATTATGGGGCTGTTTGAAAGTCATGTTCCGTTAAAAAGCATTACGATTATGGTGCAGAAGGAAGTGGCTGATCGTATGCAGGTGGGACCCGGAACCAAGGATTACGGAGCCCTGTCGCTGGCAGTGCAATATTATGCCAAGCCGGAAATCGTTGCCAATGTGCCACCTAATTGCTTTATTCCCCGTCCCAATGTGGGCAGTGCAGTGATTCGTCTTACACGTTATGACGAGCCACCGGTGCAGGTTAAGGATGAGAGCAAAATGTTTGCACTTATTCGCGCATCCTTTAATCAGCGCAGAAAGACTTTGGTGAACGGTTTGGGAAACGCGGCGGGTCTGAATGTTTCTAAGGAACAGGTGTTGCAGGCTTTGGAGCAGATGGGACTTTCGGCTACGGTTAGGGGTGAAACCTTTACGTTGGAACAGTTTGCAAAATTGAGTGATTTATTGGGCGAGTAACGTCAAAGAGGCCCTCCAAAATGAATTTTTTCGATATGTAGTCTGGCAAGATATGGTGGAGACACTATATCTTGTATTTTTTCTGCATTTTTTGCATGTTTATTTTTGACATATGTATAGATACTATGATAAACTTAATAGGTGAAAGTGGGAGTATATACTTTTTTAATACATTGGAACAAAAGAGCGGAAGAGGGAGCGAATTACCTTGGATAAGTACGAATATAAAATAAGAGCAAGTGAAATTAAAGAATTGATTGAACAGCAGGAATATGCTCAGGCAGCAGAAATAGCAGATACCATTGACTGGCGCCGTGTTAAGAGTGTTATGATGCTTTGCATGATTAGCGATTTATATAAAATTAATCGCAGATATGAGGATGCCAGAGATATGCTGTTGTTAGCATATGAGCGTCGTCCCGGCGGTAGAACGATATGCTATTCCCTGTGTGAGTTGTCCATTAAGATGGAAGAATACGTGCAGGCAATAGAATATTATAAGGAATATGTGCAGGCTACTTCCTCACCGTTGGACACAGGACGTTATATTTTACAGTATAAGCTGTATGAAGCACAGGATGTAAGTCTTGAGGAGCGGATTGCAGTTTTGGAAAAGCTTAAGCAATGTGATTATCTGCCGAAGTGGGGATATGAGTTGGCTTACCTTTATCATAGAGTGGGGCTCGCCTCCCGTTGTGTGGAAGAGTGTGATGAGCTGATTGTCTGGTTTGGTGATGGAAAATATGTAATCAAGGCCATGGAACTGAAAATGTTGCATCAGCCATTAACTGCTGAGCAGCAGGCAAAATATGATCATCGGTTTGATGAGTTGGAACTTAGCCCACAGGAACCGGTGGAAGAAGTTGTTCCTGAACAGTCGGTGGTTACAGGTGACACGCAGATATATCGTGGTTTGCAAAATGAGGAAGCAGTTGCCCAACAGCCGGAAGAAATGGACATTCATGTGAAAACCATGGATGTAGGGCAGTACAACACTATTAATTTGCAGGCTGAATTGGCAGCCGGATTGCAAGAGGTTCTATCAAGGGAACCTTCTGGGGTAGATATTGAGAATCCGGTTACCCGTTCTATTGTGGCACCTATGTTGGAGTCTGATACGGAATCTCTGGATTATCCTGAGATAGACGAAGTAAGTGAAGATGATTTGGAGTCTGCAGTAGAAGAGATAGAGGGCTCAGAGGTCTTTTTCGGCGAAACTGAGGAAATCAGCAGTTTGCAGGTGGAGGAAGCCCTCGTAGTGGAAGAAGAGCCGGAAGAGATTCTTGCTGATGAGGATGAGCAGGTAGAAGAGGTAGCTGATGAAACGGTTCCGGAAGCAGTCACGGTTCCTGATGTAACCGGAGAGATTGTGATGGAGCAGTTACGCCAGGAAAGCATACCGGGACTTGTAATTCCTGAATTTGCCAAGGCAATGAACGTGGAACCGCCCAAATCCATCGCACATGTCCTGTCTCAGGAATCCGACGGACAGCTTAGCCTGGTAATGCCGGAGAAGGAGACTATTGAGAAGCAGATAACCGGACAAATCAGTTTGACGGATATCCTTGCTGAATGGGAGCGTGTAAAGAAGGAGAATCAGGAAAAACGAGAAGAAGAGGTTCGCCAGCATGTGTTGCAACAGACAGGTACTATGTTCACGGAGTTTGAGGCTTCGGTAAGAGATGGTCTGCTAGAACAGTTAGAGCGCGGCAAGGATATAACCGGTGAGCAAGAAGAAATTACCGAAGAGATGCCGGAAGAGTTTTTGGAAGAACCCACAGAAGAGATTTCAGAAGAGATAATGGAAGAGTCTTCAGAAGAGATATATGAGGAAACACCGGAAGAGATTATTGAAGGTGAAGGCTTGGACGAAGATGCTTTGGCGGAAATAGAAGAATTTGATGAGGTTGAAGAATTAGAAGAAATTCTCGAAGAAACTGAGGAAGCTGTGGAAGAGGAATCCTGCGAGGAATTTGAGGCAGGAGAAATGAAAGAATCTGCAGATGAAATAGACGAATCTGCGGAAGGAATAGAAGAATTCACAGAAGAAATAGAAGAATTTGCAGCGGAGGAAGCAGAAGAATCTGCGGCAGAGGAAACGGCTCCTGTAGAACGCGAGAAAGCTAAGATTCGTTCCCTGACTCGTGAAGAAAAGGAATTGTATGCTCCTTTTATTCAGAGTCGTGCGGCAAAGGAGCAGCTTGTTAAGGCTATTGATAGCGTGAGTCTGGCGGCTTACACAGGCAATATTATTATTACAGGTGAAGAGGGAATGGATACCCTGTCTCTTGCGAAGAACATGATTCGTGAGATTCAGGTGACTGACAGTAACTTCTCCGGAAAGGTAGCTAAAATATCCGGTCAGGCATTGAACGGTAAAGATGTGGAAGCTACGCTAGAGCAGTTAAAGAATGGTGCGCTTATTATTTCAAAGGCTTCCGGTATGAATGACGACACGGCAGATGCTCTGTATAAATCCTTACAGCAGGAGCGTATGGGAATAGTAATTGTGCTGGAGGATACCAAAAAGGCGATTGATAAATTCCTGACAGCCAATGAACAAATGAAAGCAAGCTTTACAGCCCGTGTAGATGTAGAAGCATTGAGCAACGATATGCTTGTATCCTTTGCAAGACAGTATGCCCGTGAAAAAGAGTATGCCATTGATGATTTTGGTGTGCTGGCATTGCATACCCGAATTGAGGACATGCAGACAATCGATCATGCGGTTACAGTTCTTGAAGTGAAGGAAATTGTAGATGAAGCCATCGCTCATGCCAATAGAAAGACACTGGGTCATTTCTTTGATATTTTGTTGGCAAAGAGATATGATGAGGAAGATATGATCATTTTGGGGGAAAAGGATTTTACTTAAGGAGGAATTAGGGTATGGCGAGAGAAAAGGTTTTTATTTCAGAGGCGGACCAGTATTTATTTGCACAAGGAACCCACTATGATATTTACAAAAAGCTTGGTGCGCATCTGTCTGAAGAGGATGGACAGGAAGGTGTTTATTTCGGTGTATGGGCGCCCAATGCCCGCACTGTGCATGTAATTGGTACCTTTAATGGTTGGAATGAATACACTCATGAAATGAAAAAGCTGGGAGATGGTGGTATCTGGGAATTGTTTGTTCCCGGTGCCGGTGAGGGAGAAATGTACAAATTTCTTATCACAGCTCAAGATGGCCGAAAATTGTACAAGGCAGATCCTTTTGCAAATTATGCGGAGCTTCGTCCCCAGACAGCATCCATCGTTACGGATTTGACCGGTTTCCCATGGAAAGACAGTAAGTGGCTGGAGGCGCGTGCCAAAAAGGATATGAATAAGGAGCCTATGGCGATTTATGAATGCCACATTGGTTCTTTCATGAAGCATCCGGACGCTACAGAAAAAGGATTTTACAATTATCGTGAATTTGCCACAAGGATTGTAGAATACATGAAGGAAATGAAGTATACCCATGTGGAATTGATGGGTATTGCAGAATATCCCTTTGACGGATCATGGGGTTATCAGGTGACAGGCTATTATGCACCCACCGCCCGCTATGGTACACCTAAGGACTTTATGTATCTGGTGAATGAGCTACATAAAGCAGGCATCGGTGTTATCCTTGACTGGGTACCCGCGCACTTTGCTACAGATGCTCACGGATTGGGTGAATTCGACGGTCAGTGTATTTTCGAGCATCCCGATCCGAGACTGGGAGAGCATCCTGATTGGGGCACCAAGATTTTCAATTTTGGCAAAACAGAGGTAAAGAATTTCCTGATTGCCAATGCATTGTTCTGGCTGAAGGAATTTCATATAGATGGCATTCGTGTGGATGCAGTGGCATCTATGCTCTATCTGGACTATGGCAAGAGGGATGGACAGTGGCTGCCTAACAAGTACGGCGGCAATAAGAATCTGGAAGCTATTGAATTCTTCCGCCATTTGAATTCAGTTATTCGCGGCACCTATCCCGGATTTATTACCATTGCGGAGGAATCTACCGCGTGGCCCAATGTTACAAGTAATATCGGTGATGAGGGATTGGGCTTCTCCTTTAAATGGAATATGGGTTGGATGCACGATTTCTGTGAATACATGAAGCTTGACCCTATTTACCGCAAGGGTAATCATTACGCCATGACCTTCGCTATGAGCTATAATGACAGCGAAAATTATATTTTACCCTTGTCACATGATGAAGTGGTACATTTGAAATGCTCCATGGTAAATAAAATGCCCGGATATACCATTGATAAATACGCCAATCTGCGTGTAGGTTATGCTTTTATGTTCGGTCATTGCGGTAAGAAGCTATTGTTCATGGGTCAGGATTTCGGACAGGAGAGAGAATGGAGCGAAGAAAGAGAGCTCGATTGGTTCCTGTTGGGTGAGAAGAACAATTTGGGTCTACATGAGTTTGTGAAGGAGCTCCTGAAGTTGTATCGTAAGACGCCGGCATTATATGAAAATGATAACAACTGGAACGGTTTTGAGTGGATGAATGCGGATGATGCAGACAGGAGTACTTATGCATTTGTCAGAAAATCAGAAAACGGACGTAATAATTTATTGTTTGTGTTGAATTTGACTCCTATGAAATGGGAGAATTACAGAGTGGGTGTTCCTAAGAAGAAAAAATATAAGCTCGTATTGAACAGTGATGATGAGCGCTTCGGCGGTTGGGGCAATCAAATCCCCGCAGAAATTAGTGCAGAGCAGGAGCCCTATCATTATGAGGACTACTCAATCTGCTTTGATTTGCCTCCTTATTGTGCAGCAATATTCTCTTTTTAAAATGGCTTGTGTAACAGTCAGATGATGCCAAAAAGTGATGGCAAGGTTAAGAAAAGGACTAAATTTACCGAAATACAAGGTGAGTGTGGTGGAAGCTTCACTCACCTTTTTTCTCTTTAAAAATAAAATGGATGCTGAGATAGGAGAAGACGTGAATATAACATTTAATCCGCATGGAATACAGGACACAGATAAACATTATACTGAAAAACATGAGATTGCAAAGACCCATAGGGATGTCGGTGCCTATAAGGTCGGATTTATGCCTGAAAATAATATTTGGGAACAGGGCGTTGTATCCGGTAAAGAAAAAGGCAAAACCTTAATCGAACTGCAGCAGGAGGCAGGTAATGTCAATGTGGCAGTGCAACAGGATTATATGACACTAATGTCACATACTATGTCTGAGGAGGATTATGCAAAGCTTTCAGAGGAAGGCTTTCATTTTGACAATGTAGACCCCGAAACGGCTGTGACGATTGTGGATAAGATTAAGGCAGAGCTTGCCCGTTCCGGTCAGCATATAGCAGGTTATACAGATGACTTGGATATGGAGACTCTGGCAGCAGCTGTGGGAAGTGATACTCTGGCCCGAAGCATTTCTGATTGTTTTGCTCAGGCAGACATTCCTATGACACAGGAAAATATTGATAATGTGGCAAGAGCTTGGGAAATGGTTTCACAGCTGCAGGCACCCGGTGAAGGTGCAAGCTACTATATGATTGACAATGGTTTGCAACCTGAAATCTGGAATTTGTATCTGGCTCAAAGCAGTGGTGCACAGAATGTAAATAATGGTGCACCAAGGTATTATGCAGAGGAGATACAGGGGTATTTTACACAGAGTGCGGGAAGAATGGCAGATGAGGGACTGCAGGAACAGATGGATAAGATAATCACAGAAGCAGGTCTCGAGGTAAATGTGGAGAGTCGGCAACAGGCTCAGTGGCTTATGAGTAAAGGACTTCCCCTGACAGCGGAGAATATGCAGCAGCTTGACGAATTGCAGCAGCTTGCGTTTCCTGTGGAGGAGGAACGCTTTGCCCGGGCAGCAGCAGTGGCAATCGCTGAGGGCAGGAATCCGATACGTGCTAATTTGACACACACTGAAAATATATATGAGAAGGCAGCTGCGCTGAGTGAAAGATATTACAATGATAAGCTGTCTCTTTTGGATGCAGGTGATATCACTGCCAGAAGGCAGCTGGAGGAAATCCGCCTGCGCATGACGGCAGAGGTCAATGTAAAGCTGTTAAAGAGTGGCTTTGCCATTGACACGGCACCCATGGAACAGTTTCTGGAGGCTTTGAAGCAGGCAGAAGCACAAGTGGCAGACAGTTACTTCCCGGGTGATGGAGAGGCTGTAGGAAAGTACAAAATTTACAAGCAAACAAATCAGGTGGTAACAGAAATACCATCACTGCCATTACAGCTTATAGGTAGCTTAAGTATTCAGGAGGAGCAGGGAAATATTGCACAATTCCATGCAGAGGGCACGGCACTCAGAGCTACCTTTGATAAAGCACAGGAGAGCTATGAATCGCTAATGACATCGCCTCGCCGTGATATGGGTGATAGTATCCGTAAGGCATTTGCCAATGTGGATGCAATTCTGGAGGATATGAGCTATGAGCTGACAGAGGACAATCAGAGGGCAGTGCGTATTCTGGGTTACAATCGCATGTCTATGACGGCAGAGAATCTGGAAGCTGTTAAAGCGGCAGATGCACAGGTGCGGTTTGTAATTGAAAAAATGACGCCGGCAGCTACATTGAAAATGATCCGTGACGGTATCAATCCTTTGGAGCAGAGCTTTGCAGAGCTGGAAGCATACTTTAATGACCTTCCCGAAGGGTACGAGGAAAGTGCAGAGAGCTACAGTCGCTTTCTATATCAGCTGGAGCGGCATCATGAAATCAGCAGTCAGGAAAGAGATGCATACATAGGTATCTATCGTTTGCTGCGCCAGATAGAAAAATCGGACGGAGCGGTAATCGGTGCGGTAGTAAACAGTCAGGCAGAATTGCAGTTTAAAAATCTGTTGTCAGCAGTCAGAAGCAATCGTTTCGGGCATATGGATGTTAAGGCAACGGATGAAACGGGCTTGACGGCTGAGCTTGTGAGAAGCGAGAACAATATTTCCGATCAAATTACTAACAATATAATAACAGCTGAAGAAATGCAGCAGGCACGAGATGTTCTGACAGAAGTGTCAGATAATGATGTTGTTGATAAAGAATATACGCGTATGCTTCTGGAAATGTCCAGACAGGCTGCGGAGGTGGATGCAGAGAGCGTAACATTATTACAGCGTGGAAACATTCCTGCCAGTGCCGGCAATTTGTTGGCAGCACAGTCCTTGTTAAGTGATAGAAATGCGCCCTTTAAAAAGTGGAAGGAGAAGCTGGAACAAATCGCTGAAAGCAATGTGTCGGAGACCGACAGTGAAGATGACAAAGTGACAAGAGTGTCAGAAAACTTTGTAGCTGATACATGGGAGGATTTGTCAGACCGCAACTCCTTTAAGACTTCCTACAGTGAGATGCTTACAGATATGAGTCAGCAAGTGGAAGAGATAAGCCTGAATCTGTCACAGAGCAGTCTGGATGTCCGAGAATTACAGATGATACACAAGCAGCTTTCTGTGATGGGAACGCTGGCTGATTCGGAGGAATACATTTTGCCTATGTATGTGGGTGATGAGCTTGCCAAGGTACATCTGACTCTGGAACACGGAAAAGCACAAAAGGGCGAAGTGGCTATTGAGGTGGATATATCAGAAGAAATGCATGTGGAGGCTCATCTCCGGTTACAGGGAAAGAAGCTTAGTGGTTTCCTTGTGGGAAATACCGGTGAAGAGGTTACGAAACTACAGGAAGCTGCCGATATATTTTTTGAATTGATCCAGAGTAGTGATTTTGCGGATTGGCAAATGGACAGATTACCTGTTGTTGCAGGACGTGGAGATGTGAACCCGGCTGCAATTTCAGGAAAGGGAATGGAGCAACAGGTGACTGAGGCTGAAGTGCAGCAACCCACCAACACAGAATTGTATCAGATTGCGAAGCTGTTCCTGCAAGCGATAAAGAAGTAGAGAGAGGTAGTATATGAGAATTAATTATAATGTTTCTGCAATGATATCCAACAACGCATTGTCTAATAATGATAATCTGCTGGCAAAGTCCCTTCAAAGACTTTCTTCCGGTCTGAAGATTAATCAGGCAAAGGACAATCCGGCAGGTCTCGCAATGTCTAAGAGAATGAATGCACAGCTGGAAGGCTTGAATGTCGCAAGTCAGAATGCCAGTGACGGAGTGTCTGTAATCGAAATCGCAGATGGTGCCATGACAGAAATCAGTGAGATGCTGCAACGTATGAATGAGTTGGCAGTGAAGGCGGCCAATGGCACAATGACTACGGAAGACCGTGAAACAATACAGGCAGAGATTGCTCAGCTGAAGGAGGAGATTACCCGAGTTTCAGAAACAGCAGAATTCAACGGACAGAAGCTGTTAAACGGTGAATTTGAAATGAAGGGCTACACAGACAATGTGGATATCAAGGTGAATTCTTATTCGTCAGACGTACCGGTTAAGGAATACACTATAACAAGTCTTTCTTTGGGTACGGATGCAGACGGTAATTATACTTTAGATGGAATTACCTATGGTGACGGTTTCCCGGATGCTGATTCGCTCGAAGCCGAAATTGCAGATGATTTGCTTACCATTAAGGGTGATAATGGCTTTGAAATGACACTGGATGTGTCAGGTGCCACAGCTACAAGCTATAACAATTTAACAGTAGATGTGAGTGGTATAGGTGCTATGCGTTTGCAGATTGGTGCTAATGAAGGTCAGATACTTGCTATTGATATTCCTGCTATTACCCTGCAGAATCTGGGAATTGAGGAAATTGATGTAACCACCGTAGAGGGTGCGAAGGATACCCTTGTCCGTGTGGATAGCGCAATACAGACCTTATCCAAAATAAGAGGACAGCTTGGTGCGTATCAGAATCGTTTGGAGTCCTCTATCAACAGCTTGGATATTACCAGTGAAAATATGACAGCAGCATATTCCCGTATTATGGATGTGGATATGGCCGAAGAGATGACAAGATATACCACATATCAGGTGTTGACGCAGGCGGGAACCTCCATGCTGGCTCAGGCAAATGAGAGACCTTCACAGGTTCTGCAGCTGTTACAGTAATAGGATTGCAACCTGAAATAAGCATTGATAGGTTAAAGGAAAGGGCAGATTTTACATGACAAAGGAATGTAAGCAGCAGTTTACCTTACGGATTACGCAGGCAAACCCTACACAATTAATTGTAATTTTATACGAGATGCTTCTGTGTTATCTGGAGGAGGGTGAAGCAGCACAGGATAGAGAGGAGCTTCGCGAAGCTGTACGAAAGGCTCGCGGCTGCGTAAACGAATTGATACAATCTCTCCACTTGGAATATGAACCGGCTCCTACGTTGATGCAGCTTTACCTGTTTTGCATTAAAAGACTGGCTGCCTGTGAAGCACGAGGTGATATGCAGGCGATTGCTGATATTAAAAAAGTCATTCAGCCACTGCGCGATGCGTATGCACAGATAGAACAGCTGAATGACCGTGGACCTGTAATGAACAATTCTCAGACAATCTATGCAGGATTGACTTACGGGAAGAATACATTAACCGAAAACATGACTGACCAGGGCTCTAATCGGGGAATGCTGGTATAAGTCTTCCTTTTCCCGAATCGGCTCTGTACCGGCAAGGTCAATCAAATGCTTATATCTTTTTTGAAGAGCATTAATTTCATAAATATAGCTGTCGATTAAATCAGCTTCCAATGCGTTATCAAAGCCCGCATAGGCGATATCAAGTGCCTGGCGGGTTTTTTGTATGGATTCCCGCAGATTCAGAGTGGTAAGCTCTTCCTCAATAGCTTCGGTGCTGTTGTAGCTTTGATTATAAAATATTTTCATGTACCAATCTCCCTTAATGATAGAATCATCAACAATATATTTAGCAAATGTTGTTAAAAGTATAGCCGATATAAAACAAAATATACCATTTGCAAAAAGAACTTTTCAAGAGAATATTTTAGAAAAAAGGAACATAGATTGTACCAAAATAAAGTGGGAAACCAGTGGGGAATATATTGTCTATGGAAAAATATCTCGGAATTATGATAATTGTTGCCGCATGTATTGTGGTGCTTCTAATCGGTTCGGTAAGAACGAAAATGGAGTGGATGCTTAATATAGTAATGCGCTGTATTTTGGGAACAATAGCAATTTATTTTATTAACATGATATTGGCTTTTGTGGGAGTTTCGTCCGGTGTGGGCATAAACGGATTTACAATTTTGACATCGGGAATCCTAGGAATTCCGGGGCTTTTAGCTCTTTACGGAATTGCTTTTTACAGATTGTTGTAAGTTTTTAACAAAAATAGATTTTTTATAAATAACCTCTTGCAAGGAGGAGGACAGACGTATATAATGCAGTTTACAGCAAGACAAATTCTATTTTGATTCTTCTTTAGTGGCAGCTTCGCCACGAGGATGCTTCATCCTGACATTCACTTATGAAAACAAAAGATATGAAAGATACAAAAAAGATACGAAGGAGATGATGTATTGGGGGCATTGTGTATTCTATTATTGATTGCCTGCGGCTTCGATTATCGTAAAAGGCGGATTCCTAACTTGCTGATTGGAATCATGCTGATAGCCGGTATTGTGCAAAGTGGAGTGAGCGCAGGTGCAATGGGTATTCTCTATTTTGCCGGTAAAATGCTTTGCATGATATTGTGTATGTATTTTCTGTTTAAAATAGGCACACTGGGAGCAGGTGATGTAAAGCTGTTCGGTGTCTGTGCGGGATATTTTCCCGGAGATAAAATCTTGTATTTTCTATTTTTTTCTTTGCTTTTCGCAGCGGGTATTTCCCTTATCAAATTACTATTCGAGCATAACGCCAAGGAGCGACTGACTTATCTGGCAGAGTACGCCGCGGGAGTGATTCAGAGCGGTAGCTGGCAGCTTTATGTGCAAAACAAAAGGGAGCAGGAGAGGCACAGCGTATGCCTTGCGGGACCTGTATTGGGAAGTGTGTTGATGTACATAGTAGACCGTGCCGGGGAGCTGATTGCAGAGGACATCACTGCTGTTGAAAGAGCAAATGCTAGGGAAATTATCAATGCAGTATTGTATGAAAAGGTTGAGGCTGTGGCTTTAGAGGTAGTACCG
>SVFK01000010.1 GCA_015056915.1 Lachnospiraceae bacterium | reverse complement strand
GAATTGAATAATGATGGATAAAAGCCGATTGGATTACCCAGTCGGCTTTTATAAATAGGAAGAAAGCGGGTGTTCACTTAGGGGGTCTATCGTTTATTTGTATTAAAATAGTAAGGGTAACGGAGGCAAGGCAGAAAAGCGGAACCTTGATTACCGTGGATATGGCATTGGAGCAGGGAAAAGAAGTATATGTGGTGCCCGGTAGAATCACAGACAGACTCAGTGACGGTTGTAATGGGCTCTTGAAACAGGGGGCTGGAATACTGCGTTCACCGGAAGAATTTCTGGAAGAAATCCATGAGCAGTGGAACAGACTGCGGGGAATGGAAATGGTAGCCTTGGAGGACAAGCAGGGTGTCACAACAAGTAAAAAACAGCACATACCACCACAGCTGAGACAGGTTTATGATGTGTTGGACTTTTATCCCCAGTCTGTAGAGCAGCTTTTGGAACGATTGCAGAGTGATAATGTGGTATCGCTGAATACATCCCTGATGCGCCTTTGTCTGGAAAAACAGGCTGTGCAGGTCAGCCCCGGATACTTTTGCCGTTGCTGATTGCAATCGATAACAACGAAGGATTAATTTCCTTGCTACCCTTGCAGATTTCCCCAAATCAGAGTAAAATAACGATGAGCCGAAGATGAAATTAAGCGGCTGTGAAGCAGACATGATAAAAGGAGTTTGAAATATGGATAAGCAGACCATTTACAGAGCAAATACGAAAATAATTCAGATTGGTGACAGACAAATCGGTGGTGGTAATCCTATCCTGGTTCAGTCCATGACCAATACAAAAACGGAGAACGTAGAGGCGACGGTGGCACAGATTCTGGAGTTGGAAAAAGCAGGCTGTGAGATTATCCGTTGCACAGTGCCTACGCAGGAAGCAGCAGAGGCTATCAAAGCAATCAAGAAGCAGATTCATATTCCCTTGGTGGCAGATATTCATTTTGATTATAAAATGGCAATCGCTGCCATGGAGAACGGTGCAGATAAAATCAGAATTAATCCCGGCAATATCGGCAGTGTGGACAGGGTTAGGGCTGTTGTAGATGTGGCAAAGGAGCGAAATATTCCCATTCGTGTGGGCGTGAATAGCGGTTCTTTGGAAAAGAATCTTGTAGAAAAATATGGTGGTGTAACAGCGGAAGGAATTGTGGAAAGTGCGCTGGATAAGGTACATATAATTGAGGATTTGGATTATGACAATCTGGTTATTAGTATCAAATCCTCGGATGTACTGATGTGTGTCAAGGCTCATGAATTGTTGTCGGGCAAGACGGCATATCCATTGCATGTAGGAATTACCGAATCCGGCACGGTAGCCAGCGGTAACATCAAATCGGCTATCGGTCTGGGACTGATTTTAAATCAGGGAATCGGAGATACCATTCGTGTATCCCTAACAGGGAATCCGGTAGAGGAAATCAAATCAGCCAAGCTGATTCTGCGTACCTTAGGACTTCGCAAGGGTGGTATCGAGGTGGTATCCTGCCCTACCTGCGGAAGAACTCAGATTGATTTAATCGGTCTGGCTTCCAAGGTGGAGAAGCTGGTGGAGGATTATCCGCTTAATATTAAGGTGGCAGTAATGGGCTGCGTGGTAAATGGTCCCGGAGAAGCCAAGGAGGCAGATATTGGTATTGCAGGCGGCATCGGAGAAGGTCTGCTGATTAAAAAGGGTGAGATTATTAAGAAGGTTCCGGAGGAACAGCTGTTAAACGTACTTAAGGAAGAATTGGACCATTGGGAGTAGAATGTGAGAAGCTATGAGTAAGCCGTTTTTTGAAGTGTTTCCATCCTTAAAACTAAATAAAGCGGTGCATGATATTATGGAGCAGACCTTGGTTGAGAGGATATCTGCCACTAAGCGCAAGGACTTTTTGCGTATTTACCTTTACAGCAATCGTTTGATTGTGAAGGAGGATATCTGGGAAACAGAAAAGGAAATTAAGAGACAGTTATTTCCCACTGCCAATATGACAGTGAAGATTTTTGAACGTTTTGAACTTTCTTCCCAATATAATCCGGAAAAGCTGATGGATATTTACAGAGAAAGTATTCTGGCGGAGCTGAAGGAATACAGCCATATTGAATATATGGCTTTTAAAGGGGCTGAAATTACTTATCCCACAGAAAACACAGTACAGCTGACGATTGAGGATACAGTTTTGAACCATAGCAAATCGGAAGAGCTCGTGCGTGTTCTGGAGAAAATATTGGTGGAGCGTTGCGGCTTTCAGGTACAGGTACAGATAGCTTATAAGGAAGCCCTGACCGGAAAGTTTGATGAGGATGATGAAATAAAACTTCAGATGAAGGTGGATGCTATCTACAGTCGCGTGAAAGGAGATACTGCAGAGGGCAATTCTTATGATGCGCACAACCAAGGGGCAGGAGAATCTGCGGCAAGTGCTGCAGAAGCTGATGCACAAAAGGAAGAGGCAAAGAATATTCAGGCAAAATCAGAGGCGAAGCGTGGTGAATTCAGAAAAGGTGAATTTAATCGTGGTATAAAACGTTCCGACAATCCGGATGTGATTTATGGTCGTGATTTTGAAGACGAAGCCATGAAGATAGAAGATATTATCGGTGAAATGGGAGAGGTTACTATCCGCGGTAAGATTTTAAGTCTGGATACCCGTGAGATTAAGAATGAGAAGACCATTATCATGTTTAATGTCACAGATTTTACGGATACCATTACGGTGAAGATGTTTGCCCGCAATGATCAGTTGTCGGAGATATTGGCAGAGGTTAAGAAGGGGGCATTCATCAAATTAAAGGGTATCAGTCTGGTGGACAAATTTGACCATGAATTGGGAATCGGTTCCGTGGCAGGCATTAAGAAAATACCTGATTTTACTACCGTGCGTATGGATATGGCACCGCATAAGCGTGTGGAGCTTCATTGTCATACCAAGATGAGTGATATGGACGGTGTGTCGGAGGCTAAGGATATTGTAAAGCGTGCCTATAAATGGGGACATAAAGCCATTGCCATTACGGATCATGGTGCGGTGCAGAGTTTTACGGATGCCAATCATGTGTGGGATGATTTGTGGAAAGAGGAGAAGGCTAAGCGGAAGGAAGCCGGAGAGGACAATCCCGACAAGCAGGACTTCTTTAAGATTATCTATGGAGTAGAGGCATATCTGGTGGATGATTTGAAGGAAATCGTCACCAATGATAAGGGGCAGGAGCTTACAGAGGATTTTGTTGTTTTTGATATTGAGACTACCGGTTTTTCACCGGTGAATAACCGCATTATTGAAATCGGTGCAGTGAAGGTGTCCGGCGGAGAGATTGTGGACAGGTATTCCACCTTTGTCAATCCCGATGTGCCTATTCCCTTTGAGATTGAGAAGCTTACGGGAATCAATGACGAGATGGTCGTGGATTCTGCCATGATAGATGAGGTATTGCCACAGTTTCTGGAATTTTGTGAAGGGTGTGTAATGGTGGCCCACAATGCCAATTTTGACATGAGCTTTATCATGGAGAATTGCAGGAGGCTGGGCTATGACAACACCTTTACCTATGTAGATACGGTGGGTATTGCCCGCATACTTTTGCCCAATCAGGCCAAGCATACCTTGGATGCAGTGGCTAAAACACTTGGTATTTCTTTGGAAAATCATCATCGCGCAGTAGATGATGCCGAGGCAACGGCGCATATATTTGTAAAATTTATTAAGATGCTGGCAGAGGATAATGTTTATACTCTTGCGCAGGTAAATGCCTTGGGTGCTGCCAGTGTGGAAGCTGTGCGTAAGCTTCCTTCTTATCATGCCATTATACTGGCAAAAAACGACATTGGGCGTATCAATCTGTATCGATTGGTATCGGAGTCTCATTTGAATTACTTTAATAGAAATCCCAAGATTCCCAAGAGCCTGGTGATGAAGTATCGGGACGGACTGATACTGGGAAGTGCCTGCGAGGCGGGAGAGCTGTATCGTGCCCTGTTGGATGGGCAGTCCGATGCCCAGATTGCCAGAATAGTAAACTTTTATGATTATCTGGAGATACAGCCCCGTGGGAATAATCAATTTATGATTGAATCGGAAAAGGTTCGTTCCGTGAATTCCATGGAGGATATTTTGAATATCAACCGCAAAATCGTATCTCTGGGGGAGCAATTCCACAAGCCGGTGGTGGCTACCTGTGACGTACATTTTCTGGACCCGGAGGATGAAATATACCGCCGGATTATTATGGCGGGAAAAGGCTTTGCGGATGCGGATAATCAGGCGCCCTTGTATTTGCATACTACGGAGGAGATGTTGGAGGAATTCGCCTATCTGGGAAGTGATAAGGCCAAGGAAGTGGTAATCACCAATACCAATATGATAGCGGATATGGTGGAGACCATTGCGCCGGTTCGCCCTGATAAATGTGCGCCGGTTATTCCCGACAGTGATAAGACACTCACAGATATTTGCTATAACAGGGCCCATGAGATATATGGTCCTGATTTGCCAGGGATTGTAGAGGCACGTCTGGAAAAGGAATTAAAATCCATTATCAGCAATGGCTTTGCCGTAATGTATATCATTGCCCAGAAACTGGTGTGGAAATCTGTGGAGGACGGGTATCTGGTGGGCTCCCGTGGCTCTGTAGGAAGCTCCTTTGTGGCGACAATGGCGGGAATCACGGAGGTGAATCCCTTAAGTCCCCATTATTACTGCAGTAATTGTCACTATTCGGACTTTGAAAGTGATGAAGTAAGAGCGTATGCGGGAAGTGCGGGAATCGATATGCCGGACAAGAAATGTCCGGTGTGTGGGGAGCTGTTACATAAGGAAGGCTTTGATATTCCCTTTGAGACCTTCCTTGGCTTTAACGGTGATAAGGAGCCGGATATTGATTTGAATTTTTCCGGCGAATATCAATCCAAGGCACACAAATATACAGAGGTTATTTTTGGCGCAGGCCAGACCTATCGAGCAGGTACTATCGGTACACTGGCGGATAAGACGGCCTACGGTTATGTCAAAAATTATTACGAGGAGAGGGGCGTGCATAAGCGTACCAGCGAGGTGGAGCGTATTGCTGCAGGTTGTACCGGTATTCGCAGAAGTACGGGACAGCATCCCGGCGGTATTGTGGTGTTACCTATCGGTCAGGATATTAATTCCTTTACACCTGTGCAGCATCCGGCCAACGATATGACGACGGATACCATTACCACGCATTTTGACTATCACTCCATCGACCATAACCTGTTGAAGCTAGATATTCTGGGACACGATGATCCGACTATGATTCGTCTGCTGCAGGATATGACGGATAAGGATCCCACCACCATACCCTTAGATGATCCGAAGGTAATGAGTCTGTTCCAGAATACGGAGGCACTGGGAATCACACCCGACCAAATCGGAGGGACCAAGCTGGGAGCGTTGGGTATTCCGGAATTCGGTACGGATTTTGCCATGCAGATGTTAATTGATGCCAAGCCGAAGACTTTTTCGGATCTGGCACGTATTGCAGGCTTGTCCCATGGTACGGATGTATGGCTGGGGAATGCCCAGACCTTAATTGCTGATGGTATTGCCACTATTGCAACGGCTATCTGTACCCGTGACGATATTATGACCTATCTGATTAATCAGGGCGTGGAGCCGGGACTTTCCTTCACCATTATGGAGAGTGTGCGTAAGGGAAAGGGTTTGAAGGATGACTGGATTGCGGCAATGAAGGAAAAGGATGTGCCGGACTGGTATATCGGTTCCTGTAAGAAGATTAAGTACATGTTCCCCAAGGCGCATGCGGTGGCATATGTGATGATGGCATGGAGAATTGCCTACTGCAAAATATATTATCCTCTTGCCTATTACGGAGCCTTCTTTAGTATTCGTGCCAAGGCATTTTCCTATGAAATCATGTGTCAGGGTCAAAGACATCTGGAAAGTGTTATGGCAGATTATAAAAAACGCGCAGACAGCCTGTCCAATAAGGAAGAGCTTGCCTACGGAGATATGAGAGTGGTGCAGGAAATGTATGCCAGAGGGTATGAATTTGTGCCGATTGATATTTTTACGGCACAGTCCAGACTGTTCCAAATCGTAGACGGTAAGCTGATGCCGTCTCTGAGCAGTATAGACGGTCTTGGTGAAAAGGCAGCAGATGCTATTGTGGAGGCAGCCAAGGATGGCCCGTTCCTGTCGAAGGATGATTTTCGCCAGCGAACCAAGGTGTCCAAGACAGTTGTTGAATTGATGGATTCTCTGCATTTGTTGGGTAATCTCCCGGAGTCAAACCAGATAAGCTTATTTGATTTTGTATAAATTTTTAAAAAAATTAAAAAAATGCTTGCAATTTTAATTAAGATATATTATTATAATCAAGTACCGCGATTGCGGTGCTTGAAAATGGCTGATTGGTCAAGCGGTCAAGACGCCGCCCTCTCACGGCGGAAACAGGGGTTCGATTCCCCTATCAGCTGCTCTATTCAATAGAATAGCCCAACCCATAAAAGGTGCTGGAAGTTTGATAGAGACTTCGAGCATTTTTTGTTTTTTATGAATATTTCAGTTAATTTATGGAAAATGTCGGTGAATCTGAAATATATTATTCTTAATTTGTTGATAGATAACAAAAAGTCTTGCATTCTTTCAAAATTCTTGATATGATTAAATTCAGACACAATTTTTATTTAAAAAACGTTTTACATAATTGAAGGGAGGTCTTTTTATGGAAGAGACTCAAGTATTTAGATGCAGCACGAATAGTACCGTGAAAAACATATTTTCTAAGAACGCTATAGATACATTGTTTCTCCAAATAGAAAGTGATAAGGTTTCTGGTAAGGGGTATATCTGTAATCAGGATGGCAGAAATGAGTACATAGATGATTTTTCTTTTGGATTAGCAGAAGTTAAGAATGTGTTTTTGGCTGATTTTATGGAAATGCCTGCTTTGGCCTTTGATGCTCGTCTGACGAGCTTGTATGGAGCAAAGAATGTAAGGGTATTTCTTCCTCAGTTAAAGAGCATGGAGTCTGCTGTGTCGGCGATTAATCGCGCGAAGAACGGTAAAAATAAAGCGAGTGAATCCGTGCAGGTGCAGTCACAGGCATCGACCAGACCGGTCAAGTCAACAGCACAGCCTGCACCTAAGGATGTGCAGAAGTCTTCTGTTGCTGCCGAGAAGGAGCTTTCGAAGAAGAGTGATGTGAATAGCATATCCCTTGATGATGATGATTTATCAGCAGGAGAATTCCAGAAGAAAATGGATAAGCTTACCATACTGAAGGAGTGTGGCCTGCTTGGCGATAAGGAATTTGTTGCCAAGAAGATCGAATTAGTTGGCGAGTACTGCGATTTGACGGATTTCAATGAAAAGATTCAAAAGCTCATCGTGTTGAAGGAATGCGGACTGCTTTCGGAAACAGAGTTTGAAGCTAACCGAATGGATATTATTAAGGAATGCTGCAGTACAGATATTGCTGATTTGAAGGAATACAGAAAGAATGTACAGAAGATGAGCTTCTTGGAGATGGGCGGTGTAATTACTCCCGAGGAGTTTGAGAGAAGCAAGAAGATTCTGGTGGATGATATTGAGTTTAAGCTTTCTGATACCAATGAAGAATTCTCCAGAAAGCTTAAGAGACTTCCTATTCTTAAGGAAGGACAGCTTATTTCACAGAAGGAATATAAGCAGAAGATTGATGCGATGTATGCTATGATTTCTGTAGATGCTTCCGATAAGCTGGATAGTCTGTCCGAGAAGCTGGGCAAGTGGTGCGTGTTAAGGGATGAACGCTACATTTCCAATAGTGAGCTGAAGGAGAAGCAGACGGAATTAATATCCAAATGCCTTGATGTTACATGGAAGAAGATGGACGAGTTGAGAAATATTGTCCGTAAGATGAAGGTTTTCCGGGAATGCGACTGGTTGACGGATAAGAATTATGGTTCGAGAAAAGAGGCTGTTATCGATCGAATCGAGAATAATGACGACAGTACCATTAAGCTTAAATTCTACGAGATGCTCTGTGATGAAGAATTTATTACTGAAGACGAATATCGCAAGAAGAAACAGCAGAGTATAGATGAAATCTTTAAACCTTATAGTTCCATGGCTGAATTTAAGGAAAGAGTCAACAGCTTGATGGAATTTGAGAAGAATGGAGTAATTACTGAGAAAGAATTTATTGATTACAAAGCCAAATTGATGAATGATTTATAGGGGGAGACAAATGGCTTCGATAGAAACAATAATGGCATGTGCGTGCGAGGCGGGTGCCAGCGATATCCATCTTACGGCAGGTGTTCCACCTAAGATGAGGGTTGACGGTGCCTTGATAGATATGCCGTTTTCTGTTTTGAACGGTGAGGATACATTGGGATATGCTACACAGATTATGAACCGCGCACAAAGAAATGTATTAGAAGAGAAGGGTCAGGCTGACTTATCTGCAACCTTTGAAGGTCTGGGTCGTTGTCGTGTCAATGTATTTAAACAGAGAGGTTCTGTGGCATTGGCACTTCGTGTAATTAACACACAGATTCCTTCTCCGGAGAGCTTAAGACTTCCGCCTTCCGTGGTGGATTTATACCAGAGAAAAAGAGGATTGATTCTGGTAACAGGACCTACCGGTAGTGGTAAATCTACTACATTGGCGGCGTTGATTGATAAGGTTAATGAGCATCGTGATGCGCATATTGTTACATTGGAAGATCCTATTGAGTATTTGCACAAGCATAAAATGAGTATTGTCAACCAACGTGAGATTGGGATGGATACAGACAGCTATGCCAATGCATTGCGTGCTGCGCTCCGTGAAGATCCGGATGTTATTCTGGTAGGTGAGATGCGAGATCTGGAAACAATAAGTATCGCTATCAGAGCCGCAGAAACAGGACATTTGGTGCTTTCCACCTTACATACAATCGGTGCGGCAAGTACGGTAGACCGTATTGTGGATGTATTCCCGCCACATCAGCAACAGCAGATTCGTATTCAGTTGGCTAATGTGTTGGAGGCAGTTGTTTCGCAGCAGCTGATTCCGTTAGCTGACGGCATGGGACGTGTAGCTGCTTTTGAAGTGTTACATGCGACATATCCTGCCCGCAACCTGATTCGTGAGAATAAGACCTATCAGTTGCCCAATGTTATGCAGACAGGAAGAAGCGCAGGCATGATTACCATGGATGATGCGATTTTGCAGCTTTATGTGGATGGTCTGATTGATTATGAGAATACTATTATGTTTGCGCAGAATCCGGAAGGAATGCAACAGAAGATATGTTAATTTATACTGACTATTACCCCGTTTTTGTGGACAACAGGAACGGGGTGTTTTTGTGTGTATGAATGCTTTTGTGTGAAATTGGTAACGCCTTGTGCAATATAGACAAAAAAGAGCGATTAAAGTTGGTAAAAATGGAAAAAACACGAAACAAACTTGTGCTTTGTGTCAAAATGTGGTATTCTTGAATAGACATAATTAATAAATATTTCTGCTTAGAGAGATTGGATATATGAATGTTTCGTATAGTGTGTGATTAATTTTTTTATGCAGTAGTATTGGCTAACAGGATAGTGACTAGTAATGGATGATTTGAATGCTATAGACGGGTATTGACCAGATACCTGTTTATAGCATTTACTTTTTAAAAGACTACAACACGAAACGGTTTTTAGTGCAGATATATTGTTATGAGCGTTAAAAAACGGTATAATATTTTATAAGAAAAAGTAAAAAGCAGGTGGTAAAATGGCAGAATATGGTGGTAAGAAAATACGATTAGGTGAAGCACTTGTTTTAAGTAATACAATAACAGAGGAACAGTTACAACTGGCTTTGGAGCAGCAGAGAACTATCGGCAAACGACTGGGTGAGCTGTTGATTGATCAGGGACTGATCACAGAAGATTTGATAGCACAGGTGTTGAGTGCCCAACTGGGCTATCCTATTATTGAATTGCAAAATATTGACATCTCTCCGGAGGTTAAGGATTTGGTGTCTTCTTCCGTTCTGAAGAAGAAGAGAATATTACCTATTGAATATGTTGAAAACAATATGAATATTCTCCGTGTGGTAATGGCAGATCCATTGGACATGGATGCAATGGATGACGTATCGATTATTACGGGATGTCAGGTAGAGCCTTTGATTGCAACCCCTACCAACATTATAATGGCTATTGACCGTTTGTATGGTTCTGAGGAAGTAGCTTCTGCATTAGAGGAGTATGCCAAGGAACGTTTTGGAACGGTGGAAGAAGAAATTGTTAATGAGGATGTTAACAATTCTCCTATCGTAGTGCTGGTAAAAGAAATGATTGAGAAGGCTGCCAGACAGAGAGCGTCCGATATTCATGTTGAGCCACTGGAGAAATACGTGCGTATCCGATATCGTATCGACGGCGTGCTGTATGAAAAGGCAAAGTATGATATCAAGATACTTCCTGCAATGTCGGCACGAATCAAGATTATCGGCGGTATGGATATCTCTGAGAAGAGAAAGCCTCAGGACGGTCGAATTACACAGATGGTTGACAGAACAGAGTATGATATCCGTGTATCTATATTGCCGACCGTATACGGAGAGAAGATCGTTATGCGTCTTGCCTCCAAGACCGCATTAAACAGAGAAAAGAGTCAGCTGGGCTTGAAACCCAACGAATTGAAACAGTTTGATCATATTTTGAAGAATCCTCACGGCATATTACTGGTTACGGGACCTACCGGTAGTGGTAAGTCCACTACCTTGTATACGGCGCTGAGTGAACTGAATACAGAGGATGTTAATATTATCACGGTTGAAGACCCTGTGGAAGCCAATATCGAAGGTATCAATCAGGTACATGTGAATCCCAAAGCAAATCTGACCTTTGCCAGCGCGCTTCGCTCTATTTTGCGACAGGACCCGGATATTATTATGATTGGTGAGATTCGAGATACGGAAACTGCCGGTATCGCCGTACAGGCTTCCATTACCGGCCACCTTGTAGTAAGTACGTTACATACCAACTCCTCCTCCAGCACCATTACCCGTCTGGAGGATATGGGAATCGAGCCTTATCTGATTGCAGACTCCATCGTAGGTGTTATTGCACAGCGACTGGTAAGGCGACTTTGTCCCAGCTGTAAGAAGCCAAGACCGGCTACGTATGAGGAAAAGCAGCTGATGGACTGCGATGTAAATAAAGATATTACGATCTATGAGCCCTGTGGCTGTATTCAATGCGACAATATGGGATACAAGGGCCGAATCGGTGTATATGAAATCATGGAAATGACACCGGACTTGAAACGCATTATCAGTAAAGGCGGTAATGCGGATGAAATCAAGGATCAGGCATTGAAGGACGGCATGCATACCCTGAAGATGAGTGCTGTGGAATATGTGCTGGACGGCATTACTTCCTTCAATGATATGATGAAGGTTTCCTTTGATATTTAACAGAAGTGTTCTGTCATGAGGATAATAATCTGTAGAGACATAAGGAGAAGATATGGCAGCTTTTGGCTATGAGGCACTGGACAGTGCCGGAAAAAACGTTAAGGGAAGTATAGAAGCAGACAGCATTGAACAGGCAAGGCAGGAATTAAAGCGACAGGGTCTTGTGGTGCTTGATATAACGAAGCAATCCCTTTTTACCAAGGATCTTAATTTTAAAATAGGCGGTTATCCTACTCCCAGAGATTTGAGTGTGTTCTGCCGACAGTTTGTCAGTATGTCCAAGGCGGGCGTAACGCTGGTGGATACCTTAAAGATGCTGTCGGAACAGACGGAAAACGAAAGACTGCAGGAGGCTACGGAAGGGGTTCGTGTCAGTGTGGAAAAGGGTGAGACTCTTGCCCATTCTCTGGAAGCGTATCCCAAGATATTTCCGGAGCTTCTGGTGAAGATGGTGGCTGCAGGTGAGGCATCGGGAAGTCTGGAAGTGGCACTGGAGCGAATGGCAATTCATTTTGAAAAGTCGGCAAAGACAAAAGCACTTGTTAAAAAGGCCATGATTTATCCTATTGCGGTATGCTGTGTGGCTATCGGCGTGGTTATTGTAATGCTGACGGTAGTTATTCCCAATTACACGGATATGTTTGCGGATATGGGAACAGAGCTTCCTGCCATTACCAAGGCGGTGGCAGCCTGTTCGGATTTCATAATAACCAAATGGTTTATCTTGTTGCCGATAATTATTGTAATCGCAGTTTTACTTAAAATGTTTGCTCAGACGGATCAGGGAATTCATTTCTTTCATAAGATGCAGTTGTCCATACCCATGTTCCGCAATCTGATTATGAAGCAGGCATCCTCCCAGGTGGCACGTACCATGTGTACCCTGCTGGCAGCGGGTGTACCGTTGGTGGAGGCTGTGAATATCGTGTCAGAAACCATGGACAATGTATATTACAAGGAAGCGTTGCAGAATTGTAAGAATGAGATTATCATAGGACAGCCCTTTTCCAGACCCTTACAGGAATGTGGCTTGTTCCCTCCTATGGTATACCATATGACCAGAATCGGAGAGGAAACAGGTAATACGGAGGAGATGCTTTCCACACTGGCAGATTATTATGACGAAGAGGTGGAAGTGGCTGTACAGGCCTTTATGGCGGCATTAGAGCCCATGATTATTATAGTGCTTGCCGGTGTAGTTCTTGTGTTGGTGGGCGCTTGTATGGCACCGATGCTTACCATGTATCAGGCACTGGATCAGTTGTAAGAGCGGAGGACAAGAGAATGAAAGGTACTCCTGATAACAGAGGCTTTTCTCTGATAGAATTGATTATTGTAATCGCCATTATGGCTGTGTTAATTGGAGTATTAGCACCTCAGTATTTGAAATTTGCCACGAATGCCAGGGTGGCTACAGATGTAACCAATGCCCAGGAGATTGCAAAAGTGATAGATGCGGCAATTGCCGGTGCAGGAGGAAGCAGTGTGCCTCTTTCAATTACCGGTGCAGGAGGTACTGCAGTCAGTAATGTTCCGGGTTTAACCACTTTGCCGAACAGTAAATATGACTCTTCCTTTCAATGGAACATTACGTCTTCTCTAGGGCTGGGCGTGGAGGAGATTACGTTGAACGGATATGTGATTTATTCGAAATCAGGTTCATCAGATGCCTATTATAACCAGTATTATGTAAATTAGATTAACGAATTAAAGCTTGCCGCGTAGGGACGGCACTTTAAGATAAAAAACTAAATGTAAAAAGGAGAGATTACTATGAAAAAGGAAATGAACAACAAAGGTTTTTCACTCGTTGAATTAATTATTGTTATTGCTATTATGGCAGTACTTATCGGTCTTTTAGCACCTCAGTACATAAAGTATGTAAACAATTCAAAGGTTTCTGCTGACGTAACCAATGCACAGGCAATTGCTAGCGCATTTAATGTGGCATTAGCTGATGGTGCTTCCTTAGCAGCTTCTTACAATTCAGGAACTGATGCTATACCTACAGATGTAAACCTGGCTGCATGGCCGGTTGCTAAGCACACTCCTACTGAAACTTGGACTGTTGCAATTGGTACGAATGGTGTTACCGAAATTAAGCTTGGTACTTTAGAGATTTATCCTGAGCCCGAAGCAACAGGTAACTATTATGCTACACGTCATCAGTAAGATTTAATATTTAAAAGTAACCTTGAAAGGAACTTCCCATGAGTGATTTCCCTACACTAATGAACTTCAGTATCTATCTTTTAATCTTCCTTTATGGAATTGTCATAGGCAGTTTTTTGAATGTATTAATCTGCCGCATTCCCAGAAAGGAAAGTGTGGTTCACGTCCGCTCTCATTGCGAGGCATGCGGCTATCAGCTGCGGTGGTTTGATATGATACCGTTGTTCAGCTACATATTCCTGGGAGGAAGATGTCGCAAGTGTAAGCAGACTATTTCCATTCAGCACCCTCTTGTGGAGGGGCTGAATGGAGTGCTTTACCTTGTTGTGTTTTGGCGTTATGGATTGTGTGTGGAGACTCTGCTGTTTTGTCTCTTAGGCAGTGCCCTTCTGGCACTGAGTGTGATTGATTTTAAGACCTATGAGATTCCGGTGGGCTTTCAATATTTTATCGGAGTCCTGGGCGTAGTGAGAGTCCTTTGCGATATTACCAATTGGCAGGAGTATGTCATTGGTTTTTTTGCGGTAAGTGCTGTTCTGGCAATACTGTATTACGCAAGCAGAGGAGCCGCCATAGGAGGCGGTGATGTAAAGCTGATGGCAGTCTGTGGACTGTTGTTAGGCTGGAAATTGATTATTGTGGCATTTTTGGTGGGATGTATCTTAGGTTCCGTGATACATCTTTTGCGAATGAGGATTTCCGGGGAGAATCATGTCCTGGCAATGGGACCTTATCTGTCTGCGGGCGTTATGCTTGCAGTGTTATGGGGACAGTGGTTTCTTAACTGGTATATAAGCTTTTTGGGCTTGTAAAGAATGACAGAATGACTCCTTATATGAGGAGAGGGATTGAGAGGAAGCATATGGCTGGTAGAGTACTTAGCATAGAGATTGGTAATACAATCACGAGAATTTGTGAAATAGATTTTCGGGTCAAAGAACCGAAGGTATACAAATATTTTAGCATTCCTACTCCGATGGGAGTGGTTGAGGATGGATTTGTTCAGGTAAAGCCGGAATTTGCTGCGGCAATTAAGAAGGCATTAAATGAACATAAGGTAAAATCCAAGCAGGTAGTATTTACGGTTACCTCCAGTAAGATTGTAACCAGAGAGATTTCTCTTCCTGCCATTAAAATGAATCAGGTGGGTAATTATATTAAGGCGAATGCCAATGATTATTTCCCTATTGATTTGGGTTCCTATGAGCTTGCACATGTAGTGTTGAGCAGTGAAAAGGGAGAAGATAATAAGGATAAGTATCGTGTACTGGCAATTGCGGCAGGTAAGGATTTGGTTGCCGGTTATGCAAAGTTTGCCAGCGCATGCGGACTGAAAATGGTATCACTGGATTATTCGGGAAACAGTGTATACCAGATTATGCGAAGTGAATGTGGAGAAGATACCAAGCTGGTAATTAAGATAGAGGATAATTTTACGATTGCATCTATTATTTCCAATCAGTGCCTGATGCTCCAGAGAAATATAGCTTATGGATTTGAAAGAGCGGTACAGGCATATATGGATATGGCTGACTCTTATGCCATCAAACCGGAAGAGGCATTTGAGGAGCTGTGCGTTAAGGGACATCTGAACGTTACGCTGGGTGCCAAGAGAAGACTGACCGGTTTTGAGACGCCGGCTGCTGAGGTAGACAGCGAGACGGAGAAGAGAAACAAGATTACAGCGACCTTCGGACAGATGATTAGTAATCTGGCGCGATTGATAGAGCTGTACAATTCCAAATGGCCCCTGCAGCCTGTGTCAGAGGTTGTATTGGTGGGGCTGGGAGCGGAAATCGAGGGCTTGATGCAGCTTCTGTCCAATGAATTGCATCTGCCGGTCAAGGTGATAAGAAATCTTGAGAAGGTGACTAATTTCCGTACCATTGGAGATGAGAGTCTTGGAAAATATATTGCAGTAGCGGGTGCATCCCTTGCACCGGTGAATCTTCTTAGCGACGATGGCAAAAGCAGAGGAAAGAGTGGCAAGAAGGTGCCGTATGCGCTCTTTACTACTATGACCTACATTGTATTTCTGGTGGTTGTGGGTATTATGCTGACGATGGCGTATTTACCATTGTGGGGAGAACAGGTCATTGAGAAGGAGCTGAAGCGTCAGGAGGCTTCCTATGCAGAGGCGGAAGCTGTACACAGGCAGTATATTGCAATGTCTGATTTCTATCACAGTGTGAACAATACATATAAGTTGACGGAGCACTCCAATGATGAACTGGTGGCATTCCTTCAGGAGCTGGAGGAGAAAATGCCGGCAGATTTGGTAGTGACAGAATTCTATTCGGATGCTGAGATGGCGAGAATGGAGTTAAATGTTCCGAATATGGAGCAGGTAGCTACTATCTTCCAGACTCTGAGAGAATTTGAGAGTCTGATAGATGTGGGAACCACATCCATTAAGGACGGAGACAATGCGCCGTTCTTCTATACCTTTGAGGTATATTGCTACTACAAGCCTATTTTGATAGATGAGAATACGGAAGCTGCAACGCAGGAAGCATCAGAGGCTGAAGCGGCGGAAGCGACTGCAGAATAGGAGGGTATTATGAGAAATAAAGCAAAGACAGTTTTTTTAACATCACTTTTACTTTGTGTGGTATTGGGCGTCGTTGCCTTCATGTATGTATATCTGCCGGCAACGGAAAAGACCGAAATGTTAATGAATTCCAATCTGTTTCTGGCACAGAGAGTGGATGAGCTTAAGACATTTGATGAGCAGATGCCTGAGAATAAAAGGCAGATGGAGCTGATGACAGCGGATATCCAGGCAAAATTGGATAATTTCCCGGTAGATGCCAAGGAAGAGGATGTAGTTGCTTTGGCATTAAAGGCATGGCAGGAAGGCATATTGGTAGCCTATGAGGAAATCAGTATTGATGAGCGCCAGGTGCTGGGAAGTATTCCGGCAGAAACAGTGCAGGGAGCTGAAATCGATGGGATGGATCGGGAGTTGAGCTTTGAATCCCGAATGGCTAACTATGCTAATTTTATAACCTACAATGATTTGAAGCGCCTGATTGAATGCTTTAATGCCAATCAGGAGGAGCTGGCAATCAATGAGGTTGCATATAGCCTGAATGAGGATACCGGTTTGTTGGAGGGATACGTAAGCACTACCTTCTACACATTACAGGGTACCGATAAAGTATATGAGCCCAAGGAATTTAGAGACTTTAATTTGGGCGTAGAGAATTTGTTTGAGCTTGAGAAATTATCACAAGGTCTGAGTTTGTTAATTGACGACATTAAGAACAGAATCTCAGAAGAAGAACAGGAAGCTGAATGAGAGTGAAGAAAGAGACGGGACAAAAACTGAATAATAAGGGTTTGAGTCTGGTGGAAGTACTGGTGGCTATGCTGATTTTATCAGTTGTGTCTATCGTATTTCTGAGAAGCTTCTCCCAATCGGCTATCATGAATCGGGATGCAAAGGTAAAGCAGTATGCACTGACCCTTGCCCAGAGTCTGATGGAGAGTGTTAAGGCCTATGACCGTATCACTCTCGACCAGCAATTTGGTTCCGGAGTGGATAATGATAACTTTAAGATTTTTCAGCTGGAAAATGGTGATGGCAGTACCAGAGCTTTGACACAGAGCGGTGAAAACAGGGTATATCAGTTAAATAATGTGACCCTTAGCAATAATCAATATGATGCCAAGATTACCATTACTGCAACCACGAAAACAGCACAGCTGCTTACGGTTGAACCGGTCAATAAATATAATGATGCATTCTTTAAGCAGGACAATGATGAGCAGGTCGGGCTGTATAGCACCATAGCACTGGAATTGGCGAATCTGGGTGATATTACCGGCGTGTTAGATGCGAATGAGATTGATCTTGACGGTCGCCAGATTAATGTTACGATTGCTTCGGATGATACGGTGACGGTGGATGTTGCGTATTCCTATGAAGTAAATGATTATACCATTATCAAGTCGGATCTAACTACGGAGGAGGTAGATATTACTTCTTCTACGAATCCGTATTCAGTCAGCTACAGTTGCTATGATAATAGTGCTACAAAGAGTAATGGCGCGAAGCTGGAGAAGCTTTATCTGTATTATTATCCGGCATACAAGACGAGCGGATATGGCTGGCTGCCCTGCGACAGTGATGCTATTAGTATTGTTAACAACAGTACGACACTGAAGGATATATATATTTTAAAGCAGAAGAATACTACTATTAGTGATACAAATACAGCCATAGGAGAGAATACCTATGCCATGGCTGTAAGCTGTAATAATACATCCGGTACCGCAGACCTTAATGTGTATCACAATCTCGGCACCAAGCTAGAAGGTGCGGGAAGCGGCAGCTATTCCTTTTCCGGTGCCAGCGCTACGGAAAGAGGAACGCCCTGGGTAGAGGATACAGACAGTACGGTTCTGGTATTTGATGTAAAGGTGGAGGTCATGAAGCACGGAAGCACGGAGGTGTTGTGTGAGCTTACCGGCACCACTAATGTGAAGTAAGAGGAAGCGTTATGAAGGTGAGACAACTGTTAAAAGCAAAATTGAATAATTCCGGTGCCGCATTGGTTACGGTTATTGTAGTTATTGCGTTTGTCAGTGTGCTGGTAACAGTAATGTTATATATGGCTGGTGTCAATTATTATATGAAGTCCGCCGATAAAGAGGTTAAGGACAGCTTCTATAAGGCAGAGACTGCCATGGAGAATATTCGGGCAGGCTTGATGATAGAAGCTAAAAATGCGTATCAGTCAGCATGTCAGACTACCATGGCAGAATTTTTGGCGATGACACCAAGTATCAGACAGCAGACATACTACAAGAATTTTACAGACAGCATAACAAGCATCTTCAATACGCATATAACGGCTAATGGTGGTACGCCGGACGGATTGGAGATATACCTGCAGAATTTGTCCGGTTACGGTACGAATCTGACAACCACAGCTGCCGGTGTAGAGGTACATGAGGATGATGGCTATGTGGTAATCAGAGATGTCAATATTTCATATACGTTGGATAATTATTTATCGATAATTACAACAGATTTTGTAATTAAAGCACCGGAGGCTGACTGGGGAACGGACAGCTCACTGGATGCCTGGGTGCCAGGTGAGGATCCTGCAGAAGTACTCACAAGGGAAGAAATCTCTATGGCTGACTGTGTGATATATATGAACTGGAAGAAGGAATAGAGGGGATGCTATGAAAAAGGATAACAGAGGTTTATCACTTGTAGAAGTTGTGATTGTTATTACCATACTGGCTGTTCTGGGAAGTCTGATGACAGTGGGAATCGGTGCAGCTGTTTCCAAATCAGCGGATGAGTGTGCTGAGAAGATAGCGACGACCTTAAATGGTGCCAGAATTTCAACCATGGGCAAGCAGGCGGTTCAGGTTAAGATTTACCAGAAGGATGACTCTATTTATGCAGATGAGGTCATCACTGATTCTGCGGGAAATGTCACCACCAAAACGAATGTAGTAGGAAAGAAAGGTGTAGAGGTTCAATTTATGCTGAGGGGCGGAAGCTATCAGGATATCGGAAATGAAAGCAATCCGTTGCAATTAAGCTTTAGCAGAACCAGTGGCGGTTTTCATAAAACGACTGTAGGCGGTGTTACAGATTACTGCACCGGTATACAGGTATCTAAGGGTACCAAAACAAAAACGATTGATTTAGCGTATCTTACAGGAAAAGTAAGCATTAATTAGGTGAAGGAGGAGAAGGTAATGTGGAAATTTTTGCGGAAAAAATTTCTAAAGTTTAACAACAAGGGTCTTTCCATGGTAGAGTTGATTTGCGGAATTGCCATACTCGGTGTAGTTAATGTATCTATTGCCGGAGTGCTGGTGGTAAGTGCAAATAGCTATGAACGTGGAAGCTCTGAGGCAGAAGTGCAGCAGGAAGCACAGCTTGTTGCCAATCAGATTAGCGATTTGTTGATTGATGCAACTGCCGATGTTGACTTTTCAGGTAATGTTTTGACGGTGAAGCAGGGAATACAGGGATATTTATTGACATATGATCCTACTGCCAAGACATTGTCGTATAAGGAGGTAACTTATGATGCTACGGGAGCAGTACTCAGCTCCTCTGAAGAACAATTGATGGTGGAGGGTTTGGAAAAGTTTTCAGTATCCGGTCTGGGTGAGTTTTCAGAGACAGGCTATGCACGTATTGAAATGGAATTTTCCAGAAACGAACAGCGCTATCCTGCGGATTTCACTATTACGGCGCGTAATAAGAATGCAAGCGGCAACACAACAATTGTTGCAGATATTATTCTTCCCGCTGAGATAATTTTAGAGCCGTGCGAAAGTTATGATTACAATCCGGTTGTGCAGGGTCTGAGCAATACAAATGTCAATTGGAGCATTGAAGATAACACGGATTCCTCTACTACAATTAGCAGTAGCGGCGAATTGACCATTGGTAAGGATGAAACAGCTAATGCTATCAGAGTTAATGTATCATCACAGGAGAAGGATGCAAGCAACAATCCTGTTGTGTCTAAGACTGTAAATGCGTATATCAGAAGAGCAAATACAGTAGATGTCAGCGCAGTACTGGTTTCCGGTGTTGACATGGAGGCCGGCGCGGAATACAGACTGTATGCAGATATAAACGGTAATAATTTCACACAGGCACTTGGCACGGATTTTGATATGAACTATGTGAATCCTTTGAGTGCAACATGGAGTGTGACGGGAGAAGGCTGTACGTTGGCAGTAGATCCTACCAATTCTACAATTGCAACTCTGACATTGGCAGAGAATATGGCAGAGGGAGCTACTATTACTGTAAATGTGAAGGCAGGACATCCTGACGGAATCAATAAGACAGGAAGCGATTATGGTGATGCGGCCGACAGCTGGTCATTAATTAAGCCCGGCTCCAGTCCTTATCTTAATCGTGCAGATGGCTGGCAGCGTCAGACCAATACCAAACAGGCCGATGTGGATGTCAGTGCAGTTAATTCCTTGAAGGCAACCGTAGGCGGAACCCAGTTCAAATTCCAGTTTAGCTACAGACAGTATCCGGACGGAACCTTTACTGACTGGTTTGACAATATTTATGGCGGCGACGGAGATAACAGTGCGGTAATTAACATGCGTCCGTTATTTACAGGAACCTTCGATTACAAAAAGGATTATGAGGTAAGAATCCGTATGATTATTACGGACAATGCCAATAACATCTTATATCCGATAGAGGGTGTAACACCGGAAAGCGAATATATACTTACTTCTGTTATGAAGAAGGTAGAGGTTACCTTTGACAGTGCAAGCAATATGTTGAATTGTACGGGAGCTAACAAGGTAGAGAGGGGCAGCGCACCTACGATTGTCATGAACAGAGATACCCAATATGAATTGTTGAAGCTGAATCAGCTGGTGGGTATCGCGGATTATGGTAACAGCGCAACCAATGCACTTAACTTCTATCTGCAAAAGAAGAATGCTTCCGGCGGATGGGATGATGTAACGTCAGGCTTTGAGATTCAGAACCAGAACGGTACTCTGAAATTCACCGTGAGAAATTCGAATTATGAAGGCAGCTATCGAATCAAGGTTCAGATAAATGGTCAGCCTCATTACATTATTGATCCGGTTAATAAGACCTTAACCAGCAACGGTACACAGGATTATATTCTGTGGAATGAAACTACCGGTGACGGTATATTCTACTTTAACATTGACGATCCGAATAATTAATTGCTGAAAACAAACTGTAAGAACATGATAAAGCCCGGTCGGCATTCCAAGGAATGCCGACCGGGCTTTGCTTTTAGACCTTTCAAAATAATCAGGCGTTATTCTAAATCTGACGCCAGATTTTTTCGTTGAGCTCAGTATCTTTCTTGGTTACGAGGTCAAGGACTGCTTTTGCTTTAGCCTGTGCGGAAATAGCGCGTTTCTCATCTCTGATAAGATAATCAAGATTGCTTGAAATCATATCGATATTATTCTTAAATTCATTTGCAAGTTCGGCAGATTTTGCCTTTGCGACCTCCAGTATTTCTGTAATATAAGATTCATATTGTTGTCTGGTGGTTTCTGCAAACATTTCTTCAATATCATTCTTATAGGACTTTTTGTCATTGGTTGAAAAGATGAATATTGCCTTTTGTTTGTTTATGTATTCATCCATACGCAAAGCCTTCAGTGTAGAAGGTGGAATCTGTGTGGCGGATACGTTGGCAATGCGTCTTACCAGTTCTTTATCAATATCCTTGTAGCCCGTTATTGCCTTTACAAGACGAGAATGCAAATCTTCAATTTGTTTCTTCAAAATTATCTCGCGGTGTGATTTGTAAAAATCATCAATTTCCATGAGATAACGGTTTAATTCTCTGCAGATAATATCATTCTTTTCCTCAAACACCTCCGGTCGAAGAGCAATCCACTTCATCTTGTCTGCCATTTTCTCAGCAAGGACTTTGTAATTTTCGATTGTACTGTTTAAGGAATCCATTTCGCTAAAGTTGGAAACTAAATGCCCGGTTGTCAGGGTCTGCAGATAGTCCTGATAGGTGGAATTAATGTCTTCCGTCATAGTGGTTTTCATGACCTTGATATTCTGAGATATCTGTTCCTTGGACAAACGTGCCTGCGTTTCGATAGCTTCATAATCGTCACGGATAAAATTAACTACACTTGATATACTGTCATAAAGTCCTTTGGCCTTTACTGCAAGTGCATATTTTTGAGCATATTTGATAATCTCTCTTTCAATTGCAAACATGCCGGAATTGACATAGATTCGATGCAAAATAGGTTGCAGCGTGTTGTCAACCATGCTTTCACACTTGTTTAATTCCTCCATGCAGTCTGCAATCAGTTGTTTGGTTTCATTATCTGCGTTTGCCATCTTATCAAGCTTAAAGTACATGCCGGTCTCCACTTCAGTATTATCACTCTTGATAAGAAGAGGATCGGAGACAGGTGTGTTGTTTATTTCATTTCGATGGTTGGCAATCCACAGACGTTCGTCCTCTGTATCAATATTATTGGCAATAGCCTTTGAAATATAAGCTGCCTTGGAAGATACAAAGAAAAGTCGTTCCTTTGAAAGGTCAACATATTCAGCAGCTTCGTTGTAAATTTTATCGGTTTCCTCTAAGGAGATCCCTACCTTTTTGTCACGTAGATTATTTAAGTCGTTCAAGCTTCTTGTGTCCGCCTGATTGATAACGTGAAGGGAGCGGGTCAAATCAATATGAACCTTATCCTTAGTGTTATTATCCTCGCGGGAAGACTTAATTAATTTATACAAAATGGAATTGCCGGTGCCTTCCATTTTGGTGGGCTCATACAAAATAATCAAAATGGAGTTGGTCTGCTGTTGTAAAGCTTTTTTAAGTACCAGCAAATGTTCATTGGAATTGCTGTCGGTACCGGGAGTATCGTAGAAGGTAAAATTGATATTCGGGTCCAAAGGAATAGGGAAGTGAATATCTATAATACCGTCAATATATTCCGGATAATTCTCTGTGGGAGAATTAGGGATATCGTTTAAGGTTTTGAGAATCTGGTATAACTGCTCGTGTTGCTGCAGGTGAAATACCAGGGAGCTGTTAATTTCATTTTGAATTTTCTGCTTGGTTACCAGATTATCATTGGTTGAATAGAAGTCAAAGCGCTTTTTTTGAAAATCCCATGCAATGGTCACTGTAATAGAAGCATCTGAATTCAGTGTCTTAATGTGGAAATTCACAGAAGGCTTGTTGTCATTCTGAATACGGAACATTTTTGCTGTTTCTGAATTGATGCTTTCCGGCAAAATACGTTTTCCGATTAAGGCATTGATGAAGGTAGATTTACCGGAGCTGTAAGTGCCGACTAAGCAAATGTTGGTATCACATGCGTTTAGCTGCTTGCGCTTCTGTTCAAATTCAGCTTTGCGGATATGGAAGGTTTTGATGATATCGGAATCCTTCAATTCAGAATCAAAAACAGCAATAGTGTCATCGCAATAATTGTTAATACACTCGTAGATATCAGCAACAGAAGGTAATTCAATAAATTTGCTTACAATAAAACGTTCTTCCCCTGTAGAAGCGTTGTATTCCGCAATCTTTTTCTGAAAATCCTCATAATCTACTTTGGTTCCTTTGAATACAAGGCTGATTTTTTCGTGTGAAAATTGATCCCAGATACTATTAAAGAATTCATTTCCCTGATTTTGTAACAGAAATTCACCATGCTCCGGAGAATAAGGAAGCAGGTTAGGGCACATGCTGTACGGTATGTCTATAAATTCTCCCTTTACCCTGGCAAGAAAACGAATTTCTTTCTTGACGGGGTGATACATAAGCATTAGTTCCTTCAAAATAATTCCTCCCCTGAGTTATATTAATTATTTATATGTCAAAAAATGACATATATATTATAACTTTATCAGAGTAAAATGTCAAAAAATAATGGCATATTAAGAAAAAAATTTCTTGCAATAAAAGTATTTTTAGTGTATAGTGTTTCACGATTACTTGATTTACACAGGATACCTATTATTATAGAAGAAATAGGAATCTGATAACAGGCAGTTAGTAGTTTGTAAGGGGACTGTAGACATGGCAAAGTATTTAGTGATTGTAGAATCACCGGCAAAGGTGAAAACAATTAAAAAATTTCTGGGTTCCAATTATGAAGTGGTAGCAAGTCAGGGGCATGTTCGTGATTTGCCCAAAAGTCAGCTGGGAATTGATGTGGAGCATGATTATGATCCTAAATATATCACCATCCGAGGAAAGGGTGACCTGTTAGCCTCCCTGCGCAAGGAAGTGAAAAAGGCAGAGAAAATATATCTGGCAACAGACCCTGACCGTGAGGGGGAGGCGATTTCATGGCATCTTTGCTTTGCGTTGAAGCTGCAGGATAAAAAGGTATACCGAATTACCTTCAATGAAATTACCAAGAATGCGGTAAAGGAATCCTTGAAGAATGCTCGTGAGATTAATATGAATCTGGTGGATGCCCAGCAGGCCCGTCGTGCACTTGATCGTATGGTGGGTTATCGTATTTCTCCCCTTTTATGGGCCAAAATCAAGCGCGGCTTAAGTGCGGGACGTGTGCAGTCTGTTGCGCTACGCATTATCTGTGACAGAGAAGAGGAGATTGATGCATTTATTCCTGAGGAATATTGGTCATTGGATGTGAACCTTAAGATAAAGGGTGAAAAGAAGCCTATTACAGCGAAGTATTATGGTACTACAGAAGGCAAGCAGGCTGTTACCGGCAAGGAGCAGGCTGATGCCATTATGAGTGCATTGAAGGACGCTGAATATAAGGTGAGAGAGATTAAAAAGGGAGAGCGCGTGAAAAAGGCACCGCTTCCGTTTACGACCTCTACGCTGCAGCAGGAGGCAAGTAAGGTGTTGAATTTCTCGACCCAGAAGACAATGCGCCTGGCTCAGCAGTTATATGAAGGCGTGGAAATCAAGGGAGAAGGTACTGTCGGACTGATTACCTATCTGCGTACGGATTCCACCCGTGTGTCTGAAGAAGCCGAGAGAATGGCGAAGGAGTATATTGGCGCACATTACGGAGAAAAATATGCTGCAGAGATTAGTGGTGAGAAGAAGACCGCCCAAAAGATTCAGGATGCCCATGAAGCAATTCGACCTACGGATTTGAATCGTTCTCCGGTTGCGATTAAGGAGCAGCTCCCCAGAGATTTGTTCCGTCTCTACCAGCTGATCTGGAAGCGTTTTGTGGCAAGCAGGATGAGTGGTGCCAAATATGAAACAACTTCTGTGAAGATTCAGGCACGGGAGCATGTATTTACGGTTGCAGCATCCAAAATGCTTTTTGACGGTTTTATGAGTGTATATATTCAGGAGGACGATAAGGAAGCAGAAAATCTGCTTGGCGGTGTACTTGACAAGGATAGTGAGCTGGAATTTGTAGCGTTTGATCCGAAGCAGCATTTTACGCAGCCGCCTGCACATTATACGGAGGCGAGTCTGGTGCGTGCTCTGGAGGAACTGGGAATCGGTCGTCCCAGTACCTACGCGCCGACAATCACAACCATTCTTGCAAGACGTTATGTGACGAAGGAAAATAAAAATATTTATGTGACAGAGCTGGGCGAGGTTGTCAACAATATGATGAAGGAAGCCTTTCCTACGATTGTCGACGTGAATTTCACGGCAAATATGGAGGCATTGCTTGATGGTGTCGAGGAAGGCACCGTAAAGTGGAAGACTATTATTTCCAACTTCTATCCGGATCTGGATGAGGCTGTGAAGAATGCCGAAAAGGAGCTTGCGGAAGTGACGATTGCTGATGAAGTGTCGGAAGAGGTGTGTGAGCTTTGTGGCAGACAGATGGTTATCAAGTATGGTCCTCACGGAAGATTTTTGGCATGTCCCGGATTCCCGGAATGTCGCAATACCAAGCCTTATTTTGAGAAAATAGGTATTGCCTGTCCTAACTGTGGTAAGGATATTGTCTTGAAAAAGACAAAGAAGGGCAGAAAGTATTACGGCTGCATTGACAATCCGGAATGTGATTTTATGGTATGGCAGAAGCCGACCAATGAAAAATGTCCCAAATGCGGAAGTGTTCTTCTGGAAAAGGGTAATAAGCTGGTATGTATGGATGAACAATGCGGTTATGTGTCCAATAAGGAGACTGCGCCGGCAAAATAGTTAAAGATAGAATAGAAGCGCATTCCGATGTCTCAGGTATCTGGAATGCGTTTTTTCTTTATGTGTGAATATTGCCGTAAGAGTAGTATTTTATTGAAAATAGTGTCAGAATTGTCACATAAATCGGAAAAATGCCAATAAGTTGGTAAAATATGCGTTGTAATCTGAAATTATATGTGCTACAATAACCATAAGTGGTAAAATATACATTATATGAGGGAAAAGAGCGAAAAGCTATGGAGGAATAAGAATGAGCAGCGTACAGTTGTTGGATAAGACGAGGAAAATATTGAAATTGTTACACAATAACAATTCCAGTAAGGTTGTATTTAATGATATCTGCAAGGTTTTGCGTGAAATTATGAATTCCAACGTACTGGTTATCAGCCGCAAGGGTAAAGTGCTTGGCGTTGGTAAAGCTGACGGTGTAGATGCAATTACAGAGTTAATTGATGAGACAGTGGGCGGATTTATTGATGCGATGCTGAATGAACGTCTGTTGGGAGTGCTTTCCACCAAGGAGAATGTTAATCTTCAGACTTTGGGCTTTGAGAGCGCAGATATCAAGAGATTTCAGGCGATTATCACTCCGATTGAAATTGCAGGCGAAAGACTTGGCACGCTGTTTATATACAAATGCAATGAGCAGTATGATATTGATGATATTATTCTGTGTGAGTATGGCACCACCGTGGTGGGCTTGGAGATGCTTCGTGCGGTAAATGAAGAAAACGCAGAGGAAAGCCGCAAGGTTGCAGTTGTAAAATCGGCTATCAGCACATTGTCCTTTTCTGAAATGGAAGCAATCACACATATTTTTGATGAGCTGAACGGAATGGAGGGTATTCTGGTTGCCAGCAAGATTGCTGACCGTGTGGGAATTACCCGTTCTGTAATTGTAAATGCGTTGCGCAAATTTGAAAGTGCCGGTGTTATTGAGTCGCGCTCATCCGGTATGAAGGGTACTTATATTAAAGTGTTAAACGATGTGGTGTTTGACGAAATCGAAGAATTGAAGCGTCAGAACCAGAGAAAATAAATGTTTTTCATAAGAATCGTTTTTAAGAAAAATATAAGGATCAAAAGGGAATTTGATTTTGAGATTTAAAGGGATTTATTGCAGAGTCGATAAATCCCTTTTTGTATATTTTTTTGTCGGAAAATCTATAAATTGGGGTTGTGTTTTCTCTGAAATACTATATAATGAAATAAAGTGGGTAAAGTCTGCCCTGAAAGGAGTAAAAAATGATTAATACAAACGCGTTCGATTATATTAATGTGTTGGATAAAGCGGCGGATGCCAGCTGGCTTAGAAATGAAGCAATTTCCAACAATATTGCCAATGTGGACACTCCCGGCTACAAGAGACAGGATGTGGCTTTTGAAGTTGAATTGGAGAAAGCGTTAGGTAATAATCGTTACATATCCATGGATGAAAAGGTGGCAGGGGTCAGAACCGGAAGGCTGGAAGGGCGCCCTTACACAGATTATGCCAATTATTCTTACCGTCTTGACGGTAATAACGTAGATATTGAAAATGAAAATGTGATGCTGGCAGAGAATCAATTGAAATATCAGGGACTGCTTGCCAGTATCAATCAGGAATTTACCAATTTACAGACGGTGATGAAATAAGGAGGGTGAGTAAAGTATGAGTATGTTTTCTGCATTTAATATCAATGCATCCGGTCTTACCGCACAGCGGTTGCGTATGGATGTGATTTCAGAAAATGTGGCAAATGCCAACACTACCCGTACGGAGGATGGTACGCCCTACAGACGTAAGGTTGTAACCTTTGCCCAGAAGGGAGACCAGACTTCTTTTAGTAAGGTACTGGGAAGTGTAACCAACAGTTACAACGGTTACAGCGGACAGGGCGTAAAGGTGGACGGTATTTATGAGGATTACAAGACGGAGATGAATATGGTATATGATCCTTCACATCCCGATGCAGATGAGAACGGTTATGTGACCTATCCCAATGTGAATATTGTGACCGAAATGACCAATCTTATTGATGCCAGCCGGGCTTACGAAGCAAATGCTACTGCTTTCAATGCGAGCAAATCAATGGCATTACAGGGCTTGGAATTAAACCAGAGATAAGATGAAAAGCGGCAATTATGAAAAATAGTGATTTAAGCAGCAATAAAGAGCAATAGTCAGTTTTGAGAGGAGTATATCAATGGATTTGGCATCAATTAGTGCATTAAATGGGCTTACGGGGACTTCCCAGGTGACATCGTCCATACTTGGTGATATGAGTACGAATTCTACCGCCAAGGCAGACGGCACCATGTTTGAGTCCTTTTTAAACACGGCAGTAGATAATCTGAAGACTACGAACAGCTATCTGTCGGATGCGGAGAATGAAGAAATTAAATTTGCTCTGGGTGAAACAGAAAACACCCATGATTTAACCATTGCTTTGCAAAAAGCGTCCACAGCCCTGCAATATACGGTGGCACTGAGAGACAAGCTTTTGGAGGCATATAAGGAGCTTATGCAGATACAGATTTAATGCATAAGAGTGCTGGGCTATAAGTCAAGTTGTTGAACAAAGGGTTGTACATAACTCTAAGAATATAAAAGAAACAGGGGAGAACTACCATGGCAGACAGGTTGAGAGAAATACCTGCAAAAGTATTAGAGTGGTGGAATCGATTTACTACCAGACAAAAAAGTATCATCATCGGTATTGCTGCCGTTGTGGTGTTTGCTTTTGCAATTATTATATACGTTTTTTCCAAACCGCAATATACGGTATTAATGACGTGTGAGACTACGTCGGAGGCGGCGGAAGCAGTAGAGATACTGGAAGGTGCAGGAATAGAGCACAGAGTGTCCAATGACGGACTGAAGATTGAAGTGGAGAGCAGTGCGGAGTCAACTGCTAATCTGGCATTGGCTTCTGCCGGATATGTTCCGGATACCCTTTCTCTTTCGGATGCCCTGAGTGGTAGTATCTCTACAACAGCATCAGACAAGGAGAAATTGTATCAGGAATATTTAGAAAAGTACATAATAGCTACATTGGAAAGCCAGACGGCTGTCAAAAATGCCAGAGTACATTTGAATATTCCACCTCAGATGGGTACTTTAATTGAACAGGAGCAGGAGTCTTCCGCTTTTGTTCAGTTGGAGTTGGATGGAACGTTTACAACTGTTAATGCGGCCAATATGGCAAAGGCTGTCGCAACTATTCTGGGCAATGAGACCACAGCCAATATTACCATTTTGGATCAGGATTCCAATCTGTTGTTTGCAGGTGGTGATGACTATTCGACAGCCGGAATTGCAAGCTCGCTGCAGGAATTGCAGAATACGGCGGAATCATATATGGCCAATCAGGTGAAGAAGGTATTACTGGGAACCAATCAGTTTAATCAGATTGAGGTGACCAGTTATCTTGATATGGATTTTGCGGAATATCAGGAAACAGTTAAGGAATATTATTCCAATCCGGACCGCGAAGAGGGTATGAAAGCCCATGAGGCTATTTTTGAATCGGAAAATACCAACGACGGCGCAGGTATTCCCGGTACGGATTCTAATAATGAGACAGGATACGTATCGCCGGACAGCAGTAGTAGCTCTTCCTCTACATCTGAGAGAGAAACGGATTATCTGCCCAATGAATTCATGAGTCAGAAAAAGGAGAATCCCGGCGGTATTAACAGAACGAATTCTTCTATTACGATTGCAGCAATCCGTTATAAAGAAATTTATGAAGAGGATATTAAGCGTCAGGGGTTATTGGACGGCATTGACTGGGAGGAATACAAGAGTGCCAACAGCGATGATGTAAAAATGGAGGTTGATCCTGATTTTTACAGTATGGTGTCAACGGCTACCGGTATCAGTGAAGAAAACATTACCATTGTAGCCTATGAAACGCCCCTTTTCTATGACAAAGAGGCTTTGAATGTCAGCTGGCAGAGCGTGCTGAGCATTGTTATGCTTGTTGTGATTCTGGCGTTACTTGCCTTCGTGGTATTGCGGAGCATGAAGGTCAGAACGACAACTACCGAAGAAGAGGAGTTGTCGGTGGAGAATCTGTTACAGTCTACACCTGAGACAGAGCTTGAGGATATTGATATCGAAGCCAAATCAGAGATACGCAAGATGATAGAGAAATTTGTGGATGAGAATCCGGAGCTCGCAGCGGCACTTTTGCGTAACTGGTTAAATGAAGACTGGGGCTAAGGGAAGAAGGATGATAATATGGCAAGAATGAGAGAAGGTAGTATGTCCGGTTTGCAGAGAGCTGCGATTTTACTGATTTCATTAGGACCGGAACGTTCGGCAGGAATTTTTAAGCACTTAAAGGAAGAAGAAATTGAAGAACTGACGCTTGAAATTGCAAATACAAGAAGTGTAACGCCTCAGGTAAAAGAAGAGGTACTCAATGAGTTTTACGAGGTGTGCCTTGCGCAGCAATATATTGCGGAGGGTGGTATTGCCTATGCTAAGGAACTGTTGGAAAAAGCACTGGGTTCGGAGAAGGCAATGGATGTTATCGGCAAGCTGACAGCATCCTTGCAGGTAAAACCCTTCGAGTTTGTGCGTAAAACGGATGCTTCACAGCTTATCAACTTTATCCAGGACGAGCATCCTCAGACCATTGCATTGATATTATCCTATCTGTCTTCAGGTCAGTCTGCAACGATTATTTCTGCACTTCCGCCCGACAGGCAGGCTGAGGTTGCAAGGCGTATTGCAGTAATGGACAGAACCAGTCCTGATGTAATCAAGGAAGTTGAGAAGGTGCTGGAGTCCAAGCTGGCAAGTCTGGTAAATCAGGATTACACCATTATTGGTGGCGTGGATGCGGTTGTAGAGATTTTAAATACCGTAGACCGTGGTACAGAGAAGCATATCATGGAGACTCTGGAAATCGAAGAGCCCGAACTTGCTGACGAAATCCGTAAAAAGATGTTTGTATTCGAAGATATTCTTCTGTTGGACGACAGAGCTATTCAGCGTGTATTGCGAGATGTTGACAATAATGACCTTGCTATTGCACTGAAAGGTTCTAATGAGCATGTACAGAATGCTATCTTTAACAATCTGTCCAAGCGTCTTGCTGTTATGATTAGAGAGGATATGGAATTTATGGGTCCTGTTCGTATGAAGGATGTTGAAGAGGCTCAGCAGAAGATTGTTAATATTATCCGAAAACTGGAGGATGCAGGTGAAATCGTAATTTCCAGAGGCGGAGGTGACGAAATCGTTGTCTAGTAATCTGCTTAAAAGAGGATATACGAACATTCAACAGGATGAAAAGAGAATAATTAATACCAACGAACTGGTGGCGAAGCGTATTCAGGAATTGGCAGAAAAGATGCAACGTGAGGAAAATTCCGGCTTTGTGTCAGGTCTTGATGCACCTAATTTGGAGGTGGAGGCTCTTCTTGCGGATGGTGACGAGGAGGGCGATGTTCAAAATAGAGTGATAAAGGCAAATGAGGATGCCAAAGGTATTCTTGAAAATGCACGCAAGGAAGCAGAGACGATTCTGGAGCAGGCAAGAGCGCAGGCGTTGCAGCTGGAGCAGGATGCCAGAAACAGAGCGGAAAGAGAGCGCATTCAGATGCTGGCGCAGGCGAAGGAGCAGGGCGTGCAGCAGGGAAAGGAAATGGCTGCCAGAGAAGCGGAAATCGGCAGGGAAGAGTTGAGAAATGCCCGAAAGCAGCTGGAGGCAGAGTACCAAAAGCTTTTGAGTGAAATGGAGCCACAGCTGGTGGACGTTATCACGGAGATATATGAACATGTTTTCCATGTAGAGTTATATTCTTACAGAGAAATATTAAGTCATCTGATTTCTACAACCATGCGTAAGGTAGAAGGCAATCGTGAATTTTTAGTGCATGTTTCCAAGGAAGATTTTCCGTACATCAGCATGCAGAAAAAGCAGATTGCAGCAGGGGCTGCTTCGGCTAATTCTTCTGTGGAAGTAATTGAAGATATGACATTGTCCAAAAACGAATGTCTGATTGAAACAGAAGGCGGTATCTTTGATTGCGGACTGGGTACACAGTTGTCGGAGCTTAGACAGAAGTTAAAACTGTTGTCTTATGAAAAAGGACAGTAACGATTAAGTAATGTGGTTACTTGGCATAGGTGAGCTAGTTGAGTAAGAAAAAAATTGATGTAGATAAATATAAAAAAATAGCGGACAAGGCTTTCTTCCGCAAGCTGGGAAAGGTAGTTAATGTTGTAGGTTTGACGATTGAATCAGCAGGTCCGGATGCGAAGCTAGGTGATTTGTGTTGTATCTATCCGGAGAACGATGAGAATGTGGCTCCCATACTTACGGAAGTAGTAGGCTTTAAAAACAAGAAAACGCTTTTAATGCCCTATGATGCAGTGGATGGTATAGGGCTTGGCTGTATAGTGGAAAATACTGACCAACCTCTTACAGTGCAGGTGGGAGAACAACTTTTGGGAAAGACATTGGATGGTCTGGGTCGTCCTGTGGCTGGTGAAGCAATAGATGGAATTCCGTATCCAGTGGAAGCCAATCCGCCGGACCCTATGAGCAGAGCTATCATTGATGAAGTGTTGCCTCTTGGAGTAAAAGCAGTAGATGGTCTTATCACAGTTGGAAAGGGGCAGCGTATCGGAATATTTGCCGGATCCGGAGTAGGAAAATCCACGCTGATGGGTATGTTTGCCCGCAATACTAAAGCAGATGTTAATGTAATTGCATTAATCGGCGAGCGAGGAAGAGAAGTACGTGAATTTATCGAAAGAGACCTTGGAGAAGAGGGCATGAAGCGTTCTGTAGTGGTAGTGGCCACCTCAGACAGACCGGCATTGGAAAGAAATAAGGCAGCCAAAACAGCCACCTCTATCGCAGAATATTTCAGAGACCAGGGTAAGGACGTGCTTTTGATGATGGATTCCCTGACACGTTTTTCTATGGCACAGCGAGAAATTGGTCTTGCAAGCGGTGAGCCGCCGGTGACCAGAGGTTACCCGCCCAGTGTATATTCTGAGATGCCCAAGCTTTTGGAAAGAGCGGGACGTTCCATGGAGGGCTCTATTACGGGGCTTTACACGGTATTGGTAGATGGAGATGATTTTAATGAGCCGATTACGGATACTGCAAGAAGTATTCTTGATGGGCATATTATGCTGAATCGTAAGCTGGGGCATAAGAATCATTATCCTGCGATTGATATATTGCAGAGCATTTCCAGATGTATGAGTCAGATTGCAGACAGAGAGCACAAGCAGGCGGCGAGCAGGCTGAAAAGTGTTCTGGCTACCTATAATGAGGCGGAAGATTTGATTAATATCGGTGCTTATAAGAGCGGTAGCAATCCGTCCATTGATTATGCAATCTCCAAAATTGACGTGGTGAATAGTTTTTTGCGGCAGGATGTGGAATCGAAATTTGATTTTGAAGAGAGCGTGAAAATGCTGGAAGCACTTTTTGAGGATAAATAGCCATGGCACGATTTCAATATTCCATGCAGAGTATTCTGAATATTAAACTAAAAATGGAAACGCTGGCAAAACAGGAATTTTCTGCAGCAAAATATGCGCTGGATGTGGAGGAGGAGAAGCTTGCAGCGCTCTATCAACGAAAGAGAGACTATGAAGAGGAAGCTCATTCGTTGCGAAAGGGTGCACTTAAGGTGCGTGAGATTGAAGATAACAAGAATGCTCTTTTGATTATGGATCAATATATTCATATGCAAAGGCTGGAGGTTAACAAGGCAGAAAAGCAGCTTGAGCAGGCAAGGCTACGGCTGGAGGATGTGATTAAGGACCGTAAGATGCATGAAACCTTACGGGAGAAAGCGTTTGAGAGCTTTATGCAGGAAGAAAACAAAGAGGAAGGCAAAGTGGTAGATGAGCTGACCAGTTATACCTATGGTCAGAAAAAGCAGGTGAAGGAATAATGGCAAAAGAATTGACCCCGGAACAGGCAGCGGCCAAAATGGAAAAAAAACGGCTGCAGGCTGAAAAGACAAGCTTGAGAAAGGAACAAAGAAATCAAAGGAAGGAAGCCAAACGACGTGCAAAAGAGATTGCAAGGCAGGAGGAAGAACTGGCAGATGACGGAGAGGGCGGAGGTCTGGCGACCTTTGGCGCAACACTGCTGGTGGTTGCTCTTTGGCTTGCAGTTATTGTTGTAATTATAAAGCTTGATATTGGTGGCTTCGGAAGCTCGGTGCTGACTCCGATTTTGAAGGATGTCCCTGTAATTAATCGTATTTTGCCGGGTAATTCCCTGACAGAAACTACCAATGAAGAGGCTTACGGAGGCTACACCAGTCTGAAGGATGCGGTGGATCATATTAAGGCTTTGGAGTTGGAATTAGAGACTATTCGAAGTGCTTCGTCAGTGAAGGATGAGGATTTGGACAGCTTAAAAGCAGAAGTGCTGCGATTACAGGAATTTGAGGAAAAACAGACAGAATTTCAACGTATTCGCACGGAATTTTATGAAGAGGTTGTGTATGCTGAAAAAGGTCCGGGAGTAGAGGAATATGTAAAGTATTATGAATCTATGGACCCTACTACAGCAGAATATCTTTACAAGCAGGCGGTAATCCAACTGGAGGAGAGTCAGGAAATTAAGGATTACGCAGCTGCGTATTCTTCCATGAAGCCCAAACAGGCAGCGGCTATTTTTGAGGCGATGACAGATAATCTGGAGCTTGCGGCGCGTATTCTGGGAGTAATGAATTCGGAGGAGCGAGGCGAGATACTGGGTCAGATGGATCAAGATGTAGCGGCAAAACTTACTAAAATTATGGACCCGGAGTCTTAAGGTTTTGGTGAGATATACCGATATATTACTTGTAGTTAAAATAATAAAGAAAGGAGGAGGGATATGACAAGTACATCTGTAAAGGATGTAAGTACCGTAATGAAGTCGTTTGTATCCAATACAGGAAGCTCTGTAGGAAATAATGCTAAGACGAGTTTTCAGGAAGTATGGAACAGTCAGACCGGTAAAAACGAAGCGTCAGATACATCGGCCAATGATAATAAGAAGGTGTCAGGTGATGTGGATTCAGCACAGCGTGGAGAATCATTAAGGGCAAGAGAGGTGACCAACACCCAACAGAAACAGGAGCCGGTTGAGGAGAACAGACCTGTGGAAGCGGTGGATGATCAGAAGCTGGAAGAAGCAATGGAAGTCCTTGGTACTGCCGCGACAGAGCTGATGCAGGAAATCGCAGCTACTTTCGAGATGCCTGTGGAAGAGCTGGAACAGCTTATGGCAGAGATGAACATGGAGCCGGTTGATGTATTAAATCCTGACAAGCTGAGTGCTTTGTTGTTGGAGGCAGGTGGTGCGACAGATTCACTTGCACTACTTACTGATGAAGGCTTATGCAACAATTTCCAAACACTGATGAATCAGCAGAAGGAGTTGCTTGCTCAAGTGAGTGAAAAACTTCAGATGACACCGGAGCAGCTGACACAGTTGGTAGACGAGATGGATAGCTTCCGAGCAGATGCGGAAGGCGTGCTGATGACACCCAATGCGGAAGTGGTAGAAGAAACAACACCACAGATTGTCGTGGAAGTAGATGAGACGCAGGTGCAGCAAACGGATGCAAACGGAAAGAGTGCAGAGGTATTAACAGAATCAGGAGTAGCAGCAGAAAAGACCGTGGTAGATACTGAGGAGAATCCTACAAATCAGACCAATTCGGATGGCGGTAATGAGCAGCATACAGACAATGCGAAGGAACAGCCGGGTAATCTGCTTTTACAGAATGTAAAAACAGATAACTTCACTTCTGAATTGCAGCAGCTTGGTGAGAGCACCTCTGTATGGAATGAAAATACCGAAAATATCATGCGTCAGATTATGGACTACATGAAGATTCAGGTTAAGGCTGACACTTCCAGTCTGGAGATGCAGCTTCATCCCGCAAGTCTCGGTACACTTCAGGTGCAGGTTGCCTCCAAGGGCGGCGTGCTTACGGCCAACTTCATTACAGAAAATGAAGCGGTTAAGGCGGCACTGGAGAGCCAGATGGTTCAGTTGAAGGAAAGCTTTGCTGAGCAGGGTGTTAAGGTAGAAGCAATCGAAGTTACGGTACAGACACATCAATTTGAGAGTAATCTTGAGCAGGGTCGAGGCAGACAACAGGAAGAAATGACAAGAAAAGGAAGACCTCGAAGAATTAATTTGAATGCTTCTTTGGGCATGGAAGATATGGCAGACATGACTGAGGAAGAAATGTTGGCAGCTGATATGATGACTGCTAACGGCAATACGGTGGATTACACCGCATAAGGAAAGGAGTGAAGGATATGGCACTTGTTGCACCCATTGAGAATGGCAAGGTGGTAGAAACTACTTCCCAGAATTCTTTAAAAAATACTTCCAAAACGGGCAATGACAGCATGGATAAGGAGGCGTTCTTACAACTTCTGGTAGCACAGATGAAGTATCAGGATCCCTTACAGCCGACTTCTAACACAGAGTACATATCACAGTATGCACAGTTCTCTCAGGTTGAGCAGATGCAGAATATGGCAGGCAGTATGGATTTACAGCGTGCAAGCTCATTGGTGGGAGAAGAAGTTTACATCAAGACCACAACCTCATCAGGCGAGACCAAGCTGGTACAGGGTAAAGTGGATTATGTAGTGTATGAGAACGGCAAGGCATACTTATCCATTGATGAACAGCTGTATTCACTGGAAGATTTGGATACGGTAGCGGACAAAGAGTATCTGGATGCATACAATAAGGCGTATGATTTCATAGTGGCAATGAATAAGCTTCCTAACGTTAACGGTATTGATTTGTCGGATGCATCAGACATTGATAAGTTAGAGAAGATTTACAACGAGATGTCTGATTACGAAAAGCAGTTTGTAGCAACTGATGTTGTTAATAACCTCAATAAGTATATTGAGAAGCTGCAGGAAGTAAGAAAAGCCGCTGAGGAAAGTAACCAGGACGAAAACAACCAGAACCAAAACAATGACGAGTAAACACAGGTAGTATGGATACAGGAGCGGGATGAATATGGATATTCAGAAAACTGGATTCCTTTCAATCGACCAGCTGGCTGACCAATATCTGAGTAAACAGCAAAAGACAAGCAGTGCTACCAACGAAGCGGGAATGTCCTTTGGACAGGTGTTACAGAGTAAGGCTCTGCAACATGGTACTATAGGACAGGCAGGAGAATTAAAATTTTCCAAGCATGCGTCGGTCAGACTTGCGGATCGCAATATCGAACTCAGTAATGAGCAGTTGGAACGCTTGAAGGACGGAGCCCAAAAGGCAGAACAAAAGGGAATCAAGGATTCACTGGTCATTGTGGATGAATTGGCATTTATTGTAAATATACCCAATCACACTGTGGTAACCGCAATGGACAGTACAGAAACCAATGATAATGTTTTTACAAATATAAACGGAGCTGTAATCATGTAAACCGGACCTGAATGGAGGTTTTGCTTCCTGACTGACAGAGGGAAGACGGTTCCGTTAAGTATAGGAGGAACAAAAGTTATGATGAGATCATTGTATTCTGGTGTTGCAGGACTTAAGACACACCAGACCAAAATGGATGTAATCGGTAATAATATTGCGAATGTAAATACAGTAGCATTCAAATCCAGCTCCATGACCTTCAGTGAATTGATGAGCCAGACCACACAGAAATCCAGTGGTCCTAATTCGACATTAGGTACAGGTGGTACCAATGCGAAGCAGATTGGTCTGGGTGTAAAGGCAGGAGCGATTAACGTAAATATTACTACACAGGGTGCAAGTCAGGCTACCGGTAACCCTTTTGATATTATGATTACCGGAGAGAATTTCTTTGTTGTTAACAACGGTTCTGAAAATTTCTTTACCCGTGACGGTTCCTTTTACGTGGATGGCAGCGGTAATCTGGCAATGACCAGTACAGGCTATAATGTAATGGGATGGGGAGTGGATGAGGCTACCGGAGAAGTTAGACAGAATACTGTAACAGCACTTCGTATCATGAGTGCTGCCAATATGACCTATCCTCCGGAGGCTACATCACAGGCATATTTGTCAGGTATTCTTGATAAAAATGACACGGATGTCACTAGTGCAAACGGTAAAGTGGTTAACCTTAATTTCTTCGATTCTTTAGGTTACAGCTATACTGCAAAATTTGTATTCAAGCAGTCTAATGATACCAATGAATACAGTCTGGAATTAGATAGAATTCTGGATTCAACCGGACAAGAGGTGGATCTGACCACTACCAGCGGAGCTCCGGTATTTGGTGATAATGCTGTGCAGGATATCGCGGGAAAGGTAAGCTTTGATGCTGTAAATTATGAGTGGAGCGCAGACGGCAAGACCTTGACAAGGAATGGTACTGTAGTTGCTGATTTAAATCGGATTATAGACGGTGGTGCGTTGAAGGCAGGAGATGAAGTGGCTGATGCCACCACCGGACAGACCGTACAGGAGCAGCTGGATAACATTGCTCAGGCATATGGATATGAAGGCTCGACAGAGGAATTCTTAAATCTCCGCGTCACCATAACAGATCCGGATACGGATGTTGTTGTCAATGAGTTGTCTATCAGTGATATGCTGGTAACTCTTCAGAGTGAAGGACCTGATGATGCGGAAGCTCTTCCTACCTTTATTGGAGCTTTGTCAACGGATAATACCAGCTTTGATACCTCCGGACGTTATTATGAAGGTGTAAAGGTAAGCTTTGATCCTGCAACAGGTATCTTTGCCGGTATTAACGGACAGGCTGACCTGACATCTCTTTCCTTAAAGCTCTACACAGCAGGTGTGGGTGACGGTAATTTCTCCGACATAGAAATTGATTTGTCTGAAATCAGCATGTTCGACAACAAGGGCACTTCCACCATTGGTGCTACCAGCGGTGATTTTGACGGATTAGGTGCAGGACGCCGTCTCGGTGAAATGATTGGCGTGTCCGTTCAGCAGGATGGTATGATTTATGCTAGCTACGATAATGGTATGACCAAGCTTTTGGGACAGATTGCAACGGCTAATTTTGCTAATGCTTCCGGTCTGGAAAAAGCAGGTGATAATCTGTATTCTGCAACCTTAAACTCCGGTGAATTTGACGGCATCGGAGAGGATGTTACTGCAAACGGTGGATATATGTCTACCGGTCAGCTGGAAATGAGTAATGTAGACTTATCCGCAGAGTTTACGGAAATGATTACCACACAGCGTGGTTTCCAGGCAAACAGCCGTATTATTACCGTGTCCGATACGTTGCTGGAAGAATTAACCAATTTGAAGAGATAATTTGCACAAATATACATAGGGGCAGGAAGTTTTTTCCTGTCCCTAATATGCATTAAAAGAGGAACGCATAGATGATTGAAGTGACCAAAATTAATGGGGTAAAAATCCTTGTAAATCCACACTTATTTGAAGTGGTGGAGGAAACACCGGATACGGTTATCACTCTGACTACAGGGAGAAAAATAATTGTAAAAGAAAGTAGACAAGAGATAAAAAATCTTGTAAAATTGTATAGAAAGGATATTTTTGCAGAATAATTCTAAAAATTGCAGAATGTTAGGTGATTTTTGTGGATATAGCATCATTATTGGGTATTGTTATCGGACTTGTAATGCTTGTATACGGTATTATTGATAATGCAGGCCTTGATGGTTTCCTTTATTATATTGACGCACCGTCTGCCATTATTACGTTTGGCGGTTCCTTTGCAGCAACCCTTGCATCCTATAGTTTGCAGGATTTTTTGGCAGGTTTAAAGAGCTTTTTGCTGGTATTTAAGGTTCCGTCATTTAATACATCCGAGATGATTAAAAAGATTATAGAGCTGTCCAATGTTGCACGTAAGGAGGGCTTATTGTCCCTGGAAGAAGCAGCGGCGGATTTGGACGAGCCATTTTTACGAAAAGGTATCCTTTTGATTGTAGACGGTACTGATCCGGAGTTGGTGCGTGCCATTATGGAGACAGAGCTGGTAAGCGTGGAGGGTCGTCATAAGAAGCTGATTGGTTTCTGGGATACTCTTGGAACCATGGGTCCTGCGTGGGGTATGATTGGTACGTTGGTAGGTCTGGTAAACATGTTGTACAACATGGAAGACCCTTCCAGTATCGGACCTTCCATGGCGGTTGCATTGATAACGACCCTGTATGGTTCCTTGTTGGCAAACTGGATATGTGCGCCGGTTGCCAGCAAATTGAAGATGGATAATGCAAGTGAAATGATGCAGAAGGAAGTTATGATTGAGGGACTTTTATCGATTCAGGCGGGTGAGAATCCCCGAGTTATCGAAGAAAAATTAAAATCCTTCCTTGCACCCAAGGATAGAGAGAACCCTGAAGAGGCGGGGGGTGAAGAGTAGTGCCAAGAAGAGTAGAGGAGGAACCACCAAAAGGTTCGCCGGCATGGATGAACACGTTTAGTGATTTGATGAATCTGTTGCTTTGCTTCTTTGTACTACTGTTTTCCATGTCTTCTGTTGATGAAGCAAAGTATAACGAGCTGGTTGCATCGTTAAATAATACCTTTAGTATTTTTGAATCCGGAGCTACAGCAATCGGTGAAGGTGTATTGATGAGCCACGGTGTCAGTCAGTTGAATGAGCTGGACGAATACATAAATAGTACCGGCAAGACAGCAGACAGCGAAACGGACGGAGAGAAGCTGGAGGAATTCGAGAAAAATCCCGAGAGCATTGAAGAGGTGTTGGAGGAGCAAAAACTTAAGAATAACGAGCTTTTGGCTGAACTGGTACAGGAAGCTGTAAATGAGAGCGGCATGAGTGAACAAATAGAAGTCAATTTCACAGCACAATATGTGCAGTTAACCATGAAGGGGGCGCTCTTGTTTGAGTCAGGCAAGTCGGAATTGAAGCAGAATTCACTGGTTGTGTTGGATAAGGCCGGTGTGATTCTGGAGCGTTATGGGGAGAATACAACGATTGAGATAGAAGGTCATACAGACAATGTGCCTATCAACAGTGCTCGTTTTGCCAGCAATGAAGAGCTGAGCAGTGCCAGAGCCTTATCAGTATTCTATTATCTGGTTGAAAACACATCACTTGATCCCTTGATGCTAAAGCATGCCGGAATGGGTGACAGAATGCCAATAGCTGACAATTCCACCATAGAGGGCAGGAGCAAAAACAGAAGAGTAGAAATCAGAATATACAATCCGTCCTAGCGGTATTGAATGAATAGGCTTAAGTTTAAGCCGGAAAGAGGATGTTATGAAGAAGAATCTGTTGACTATAGTGATTCTGGCATTATTGATTGTAAATATTATACTGACAAGCGTTATGATGTTCAGTGTGATGGGGACGAATAAAAAGACTGCAGAGTTGGTAACGAATATTGCAACTGCATTGAATCTTGAATTAACGGTTCCCGGAGAAGTGGAAGAGGAAATTATCTCTCTTGCAGACACACAGGTACTGAACCTTACTGGTTCCTTGACAGTGCCCTTGGTAATGGATGGAGGTACCCAAAAGTACATGATGTTCAATGTCACCTTATCCATGAATACCAAGCATGAGGATTATGAGACCTACAGCGCAACTATCTCGGACTATGAGCAGCTCATTAAGAGTGCCATCAGTGATGTGGTATCCACGCACACTGAGTTCGAATGTCGCAATGATTCTGAAGGGCTGAAAGCAGAAATGCTTGCAGAGGTACAGGAATTGTTCCAGTCTGATTTTATTTATAATGTCTCCATCAGCGATGTGAAGATTGGCTAGTGACAGAAAATGATACAGCAATAGGAGGTGAGCTTTCGTGGGCGAGGTCCTTTCACAAAACGAAATAGACAACCTGCTGGCCGCATTGTCTTCCGGTGAAATAGACGTTGATGAGATGCAGGGGAGCGAAGAAAGACAAGTTAAAAACTATGATTTCAGCCGCCCTACAAAGTTCTCTAAGGAGCATTTAAGAACTCTGGAAATCATCTTCGAGCATTATGGAAGATTGATTTCTACCAACCTGCCGGTATATTTGCGAAAAAATGTGCAGGTATCGGTTGCAAGCTCTGAGACGGTAACCTTCAGTGAATTCACGAATGCCTTATCCAATCCGGTTGTCCTTGGCATCATAAATTTTGCGCCGCTGAACGGTTCGATTATCATAGATCTGGCTACCAACCTTGGATATGCCATGCTGGACAGAATGCTGGGTGGTACCGGTGTTCCTTTGGAAAAGAACAGAGAATTTTCAGAAATAGAGCTTATTATTATTGAAAAGGTTCTCGTTATGTTTACACAGCTTTTAAGAGACCCTTGGAGAAATGTAATAGACATATCACCGGTGTTAAGCCGTCTGGAGACCAATCCGCAGTTTGCGCAGGTGATTGCACCCAATGACATGATAGCGATTGTAACGCTGAATATGAAAATAGGGGATGTAGAAGGCTTTGTAAATATTTGTCTTCCGTTCTTCACATTGGAAGATGTTATGGACAAGCTGAATACAAAATATTGGTTCTCCACAATGCAGGAAAACCATGATGAGAATTATGAAGAATATATTGAGTCGATGATTCGTAAGGTGGATGTTCCTATCAAGGCAGTCCTTGGAAAGAGCAGGATATCCGTAGCCGATTTCCTGAATTTGCAGGTAGGTGATTGTATTCGACTTGACTCAAAGGTAGAAAATGATATGGATGTATATGTCGGTAATATAAGAAAGTTTACCGCTTTACCCGGAGCAAATAAAGATACTTATGCTGTCCGGATTACATCTGTTATCAGAGAGGAGGAGTAAGAAATGGATGGGATGTTATCTCAAGATGAAATAAATGCGTTGTTAAGCAGCATGGATTTGTCCGGAGATATAACGGACACTCCGGGTGACACGGAAGAGCCAATTGAAGAGCCAATCGTAGAGAATTCAATGTATACAGGTTCTGTTGCTAATGATGACGCATTGTTGTCGGATGTGGAGAAGGATGCAATCGGTGAAGTTGCCAATATTAGTATGGGATCTTCGGCGACCACGTTATATTCTCTGGTAAACAGAAAAGTAAATATTACGACTCCTGTGGTTACTCTTGCTAAATGGGAAAATCTCCTGGATGATTATGAGAGACCCTGTGTGTTTATTCAAATTAAGTATACACAAGGCTTGGATGGCACTAATATTCTGGTGTTAAAGGAGCATGATGTCAAAATCATCACTGACCTGATGATGGGTGGGGATGGCAGCAATACAGAAGGTGAACTGGGAGAACTGCATCTGAGCGCAATTTCGGAAGCGATGAATCAGATGATGGGCTCTTCTGCAACATCACTTTCTACCATGTTGAAAACCACCATTGATATTAGTCCGCCGAATTCTTCACTCAGGGATCTGACCAAATATCAGGGTGGTGAAGAGATTTCACCTTTTCTTGGTGGTACTTTCGTAAAAATTGCATTCCGTATGCAGATTGGTGATTTGGTAGACAGTACGATAATGCAGCTCTACCCTGTAGAATTTGCTCGCAAGCTGGTGGATACCTTTATTAGTACGCAGATGGGTACTTTGCCGGAACCCGAACCCGAACCTGAACCCACGCCTGCACCGACACCGATGGCGGATGCAGGAAATGCAATGGGCTCCGCACCTATGGGACAGCCCGATATAGGTCAGATGAACATGGGTGGTATAGGAATGCCGCAAATGGATATGTCGGGTGCGGGAATGAATCCCATGATGAACCAAATGGGCATGAACCCCATGATGAATCAGATGGGTATGAATCCGATGATGAATCAAATGGGTATGGGCATGGGAATGAATCCGATGATGATGAATCCCATGGGTGGAATGCCACAAATGAACATGCAGAATGTAAATATACAGCCTGCACAGTTTCAAAATTTCTCCAACGACATGTCAGATGTTATTGGACAGGAAAATATTGGCATAATTAAGGATGTTCCGTTGGAAGTGACTGTGGAGTTGGGACGTACTTCGAAGTCTATTTCCGAGATTCTTAACTTTACACCGGGCACTATTATTGAGTTGGAGCGTATAGCAGGTGAACCGATAGATGTATTGGTAAACGGTAAGTTTGTTGCCAAGGGTGAAGTCGTGGTCATTGAAGAAAGCTTCGGTGTCAGAGTGACAGAGATTATTAAGTAAGTATAGAATAAAAGGTCAAAACGGAGGAAATGCATATGGCTAAAAATATTTTGATCTGCGATGATGCGGCTTTTATGAGAATGATGATCAAAGATATTCTGACAAAGAACGGATACACCGTTGCAGGTGAGGCTGAAAACGGACTAAAGGCTATTGATAAGTATAAGGAAGTAAGCCCTGATTTGGTTCTTATGGATATTACCATGCCGGAGATGGATGGTATTCAGGCATTGAAGGAAATTAAGAAGCTGGATGCCGGTTCACAGGTTATTATGTGTTCGGCAATGGGACAGCAGGCAATGGTTATTGAATCTATTCAAGCAGGCGCAAAGGACTTTATTGTGAAACCCTTTCAGGCAGAGCGTGTTCTGGAAGCAGTAAAGAAGGTAATCGGTTAATGATACTTTTGACAGGAAGCAGTGACAGTTATGTGCAATTTATTGTTGTGCTACTTATATTCATTGTGGTGTTGGCAGTTACGACTTATGTTACAAAGTGGATTGCCAATTATCAGAAGCAGCAGAATGTGAATTGCAATATTGAGGTAATTGAGACTACCCGTATTTCCAATAATAAGTATATTCAGATTATTCGTGCGGGTGATACCTATATGGTGATTGCAGTATGTAAGGATACAGTAACTATGTTAGGTGAGGTCCCAAAGGAGCAGCTAAAGGAGGCTCGCCCTCAACAGTTGAGTCTGAATTTTAAAGAAATGCTTGAACGTGCAGTAAAAAAAGATTCCAGTAATGATGACCAATCAAAGGAATAGATAATGAAGACAGATAGATTTCACTGGAAAAAAATAATAACATCAATATGCCTGCTGGTTACGGTAGGCATATTGTGTATCTGTATATCGCAGCCTGTTCGGGCGACGGAATCCAATCTCACGGGAGAAACGGATATCTCAACCGTTCATAATCCGGCAGGAACAGCACAGACACAGGATGAATTATATCAATTAAATACAGAAAATGTAGTAAGCATTACATACAATGATGGTAACGGAGAGATTAATGGTTCTCTTAGGATTTTAATAACGCTTACATTAATTGCTTTGGCGCCGATGCTCATCATTATGATGACATCCTTTACCAGAATCATTATTGTATTGCATTTTACGCGTGCTGCATTAAATACACAAACAGCACCGCCTAATCAGATATTAATCGGTCTTGCGTTGATTTTAACCTTTTTTATTATGGAGCCTACCATTGAAAGAGTGTATGACGAGGCGATTGTGCCCTTTGAAGAAGGCGTCATAACGCAGGAGCAGGCGTTGGAGCGTGGCATGCTTCCGCTTCGTGAGTTTATGTATCCGCAGACTCAGGTCAAGGATGTGCAGATGTTTATGAATATAGCTGATTTGGAGTGGGACGGAACGCTGGAGGCAATTCCCAATTCTGTATTGGTTCCCAGTTTTATGGTCAGCGAGCTTCGTACGGCCTTCTGGATAGGCTTTATGATATATATACCGTTCATTGTGGTAGATATGGTGGTTGCATCTACGCTCATGAGTATGGGTATGATGATGCTACCGCCTACAACAATTTCCATGCCGTTTAAAATACTGCTTTTTGTATTAGCAGATGGATGGAACCTGATTATCGGACAGCTTGTGCAAACATTCTACTGACGTAGTTAAGAGAGGGTGAAAGGAAATGACAGTTGATGCGGTTACTGAAATGGCAAGTAATGCATTATTTTTGATTATAAAGGTATCCCTTCCGATATTATTGGTATCTTTGGTGGTGGGTCTGATTGTCAGTATTTTTCAGACCGTGACCTCCATTCAGGAGCAGACACTGACCTTTGTACCCAAGATTGTCTGTGTATTTTTGGCCTTGGCAATATTAGGGTCCTGGATGATGACCAATATGGTGGAGTACACGACACAGTTGTGGTCGGATTTCAGCTTATACATACATAGATAAAGGAGAACTGCATGCTTGATGTTTCTTTTTCTATTTATGATTTAGAATATTTCCTGCTGATATTTACCCGGGTTTCCTGTTTTGTGTTTATTGCTCCTTTTTTTAGTATGAGCAATACTCCTGCAAGAGTACGCATTGCAATCAGTTTTTTTACGGCACTTCTTCTGTATCAGTCGCTGACTCCTGCTCCGGCAGTATATTATGACTCGGTGATGGAGTATGCATTGATTGTTATGAAGGAAGTGGTATCCGGCTTACTTATAGGCTTTGGCGCCAATATCTGTACTGCGATTGTGAATTTTGCAGGTTCTGTGGCAGATATGGAGACCGGTTTGTCTATGGCTACCCTGATGGATCCTACCACAAGACAAAGCTCCAGTATTTCAGGTGTTTTATATCAGTATGCATTTATGCTGATGTTGATTGCTTCGGGAATGTATCGATATTTGTTTGGCGCTTTGGCAGACAGCTTTACACTAATTCCTGTTAACGGAGCTGTTTTTCACTCGGACAGGCTGCTGGAAGCAATGATTACCTTTATGAGTGAATACATTATTATCGGCTTTCGGATTGTATTGCCGATTTTTTGTGTGATATTACTGCTGAACGCAATTCTCGGCGTGCTGGCTAAGGTTTCTCCGCAGATGAACATGTTTGCGGTTGGTATTCAGCTCAAGATTTTGGCAGGCTTATGTGCGTTATTTTTTACTGCATCATTACTGCCGTCAGCAGCTGATTTTGTGTATCAGGAAATGAAACAAATGATGGTTTCCTTTATCGGAGGCATGACGTGATTTTAGAATATAATCTTCAATTCTTTGCCAAAGAAGGAATGGGTGGAGAAAAAACAGAACCCGCTACTCAGAAAAAGCTTGCTGATGCCAGAAAAGAAGGACAGGTGGCGAAAAGTAGAGAGATAGCCAATGGTTTGGGACTTCTTGCTCTGTTTCTGGTATTGAAACTCTGGGTGGGCAATATGGGAACCCAGTTTTTGTCTATGTATGGCAATATATATAACAAAATTTCAGAGACGGCTATTTTCTGGAGAGGGCATATGCCTGAGAATGATGCCAATGTGTTTTTTAGAGAGATGATGCTGGAGTCAGTCATAATTATGGCTCCCATTATGCTGATTGGTATGGTAATTGCATTTGTTAGCGATTTGGTGCAGGTGAAGTGGAAGCCTACCACTAAGCCCATGAAACCCAAATTCAATAAAATCAACCCAATATCAGGATTTAAAAAGATATTTTCCATCAATGCGATAGTGGAGCTGATTAAATCTATCGCTAAAATCGGTCTTATTATATGGATATGCTACAATTATCTGGAGGATAAATGGGTGCTGTTGTTTGATTTGTATGACATGCCCCTGTTACAGGCGTTGCAGCTTGTAGCAGAAACAGTTACTGATCTAGGTATCCGGATAGCGATTATATATATGGTTATTGCATTTGCTGATTTTGTGTACCAAAAAATCAAATTCAGCAGGGATATGCGAATGACTAAGCAGGAAATCAAAGAAGAGTATAAGCAACAGGAAGGAGATCCGCAGATTAAGGGAAAGATCCGTCAGAAGATGAGGGAGGCTTCCCAGCGTCGTATGATGCAGAATCTGCCTCAGGCGGATGTGGTTATTACCAACCCGACCCATTATGCTGTGGCAATTAAATATGATCCGCAGGTGGCGGATGCCCCTATTGTAATTGCAAAGGGTGAAGATTTTCTGGCTGCCAAAATCAAAGAGGTGGCAAGGGAAAATCATATTGAGATTGTTGAAAATAAGCCCCTTGCGCGTATGCTTTACGCCAACGTGGATGTGGGACAGGCTGTCCCACCTGAATTGTATCAGGCAGTGGCAGAGGTGCTGGCATTTGTATATCATCTGCAAGGGAAAGTGTAGAGCTGTTTTACTGATGCAGAATCGACAGATGGCTGTCATTTGATAAAATAACAAAAGGAAAGGAGTGAGGGTTATGAAGATAAGAAAAGCGGATTTAGGCGTGGCATTGTATATCATGGCGGCCTTTTTGATGTTGATTATATCCATTCCCTCAACCCTTCTTGATGTTTTTCTTGCTATTAATATAGCCTTGGCATTAACGATTATGTTTGGCACCATGTTCAGCAAGGAAGTGTTGGATATGGCATATTTTCCCACCATGCTTTTGTTCACTACAATATTCCGAATTGCGTTAAATGTGTCGTCCACACGTTTGATTTTAAGGGACGGCTATGCCGGAAACGTAGTAGCGACCTTCGGTGAGTATGTAGGTGGCGGCGATTTGGTCATTGGTGTTATTGTTTTCATTATTCTGATATTGGTACAATTTTTGGTTATCAATAAAGGTTCGGAACGTGTATCCGAAGTGACGGCAAGATTTACTCTGGATGCTATGCCCGGTAAGCAGATGGCTATTGATGCGGACTTAAACACCGGTGCCATTACGGATGCCGAAGCCAAAAAGCGCCGTGATAAAATTCAGGAGGAAGCAAGCTTTTTCGGCTCCATGGATGGTGCTGTTAAGTACGTTAAGGGAGATGCCATCATGGGTCTTCTTCTCACGGTGGTTAACATTGTGGGTGGTCTTGTCATGGGTGTTTCCAGAGGAAACATGGAAATGGCGGAGGCGCTTGAAAAATACGCTATTCTTACAATCGGAGACGGTCTGGTAAGTCAGATTCCGTCCCTGTTAATATCCTTATCTACCGGTATTTTGGTGACAAAGGGAAGCAAGGATGCAGATTTTGGTACTACTCTGATTGGTCAGCTGTTCGGTATCCCTAAGGTGCTGTACCTTGTAGGTGCCATGTTGGCGATACTGGGATTTGCAACGACCTTGAATACCATCCTTTTCGTAGGTCTGGGTCTTCTGTTTGTTATAGCAGGACGTACGATTGCAGGTACGATTGAAACCGCAAAGATAGAGCAGGAGGTAGACAGCGAAGAGGCCGCGGCAGAGGAGATACGACAACCGGAAAATGTCAACAGTCTCCTGCAGGTGGATCCTATCGAGTTGGAATTCGGTTACGGAATTATTCCTCTTGCAGATGTAAACCAAGGCGGAGATTTGCTTGACAGAGTGGTAATGATTCGTAGGCAGATTGCGTTGGAGCTTGGTACGGTGGTTCCCATTATTCGTTTGCGAGATAATATTCAGTTAAATCCCAATCAGTATATTATTAAAATAAAGGGAATTCAGGTCAGTGAGGGAGAGATTCTCTTTGACCATTATATGGCGATGAATCCGGGGTATGTGGAGGAAGAAATTACAGGTATACCTACCTTTGAGCCATCCTTCCATCTTCCCGCAATATGGATTACGGAAGGACAGAGAGAACGAGCAGAAAGCCTCGGCTATACGGTTGTGGATCCGCCTTCCATTATTGCAACACATTTGACTGAGATTATCAGACAGTACATTTCTGAGCTGTTGACACGTCAGGATGTGCAGAATCTGGTCAACAATTTGAAGGAGACCAATCCATCCTTGGTGGAGGATTTGGTGCCCAAGCTGTTGGGACTGGGTGAAATCCAAAAGGTATTACAGAATCTGCTTAAGGAAGGAATCTCTATTCGAGACCTGTTGACGATTATGGAGACTCTTGCAGATTATGCATCCACCACGCGGGATACGGATATATTGACGGAATATGTGAGACAGAGTTTGAAAAGAGCAATTTCCACAAAGTATTTTTCACCTCATGAAACCACCAGTGTGGTGACATTGGATCCTAAAATAGAACAGGAAATCATGGGAAGTGTGAAGCAGACGGAGACAGGAGCTTTCCTGAATCTGGACCCTGCCAGAGCAAGAGCAATTATTGATTCTGTAAGCAAAGAGGTAAAAAAACTGGAGAACTTGGGGAAAAATCCGATTATTATTACCTCACCCATTGTTCGCATGTATTTTAAACGATTGACTGAGGATTATTTTAAAGATTTGGTGGTTGTATCATATAATGAAGTCGAATCCAATGTAGAATTGCAGTCAGTAGGGATGGTGACAGTATAATGATAATTAAGAAATATATAGGGAAAACAGAGAATGAAGCTGTAGAGGCAGCTAAACGCGAGCTTGGTGAAGGCGTTGTTATTATGAACGTAAAGGATGTAAAGCGTAGGGGGATTCTGGCTTTATTCGGTTCCAAGCAGGTGGAAGTAACGGTGGCGCTGGAAGAGGAAAATGTGCAGGCATACTCCAGAGACAATGCGGCCAAACGTAGTAAAGCAGAGTCTGCGGTAAAGAATGGCGGAGGAATTATTTCACAAGGAGCCAACACTGAAAATATTGAGAAAAAGCTGGACAGCCTGCAGATTCTTTTGGAAAATCAGTTAAAGAAATCGGACGAAGAGAAAAAGGCAGCAATCCCTCAGGAAATGGTGGAGGACAATACGATTTCTTCTGAAAATACGGAAGAGAATGCTGACGAGACGGCAGAGAAAGAAAGCAAAAGTGACTATTCCGAGCGCGAAAGGTTTATACGTCTTCTTTACAATACCATGCTGGATAACGAAGTGGATGAAAAGTATGCCAACCAGATGTTGGAGGATATTGATAAAGTCAAAAAGCCCAATATGCCCTTTGATTATATTCTGGCAAATATCTATCAGAAGATGGTGCTGAAATTCGGTAAGAGTGCCGGTATTACACCTGCAGAAAAAGGGACAAAGGTAGTATTGTTTATAGGACCTACCGGTGTGGGAAAGACGACTACCATAGCTAAGATTGCCAGCAACTATTCCATGGAAAAGAAGAAAAAAATTGCGCTTCTGACAACGGACACCTATCGTATTGCAGCGGCAGATCAGCTGAGAACCTATGCCAATATTTTGGAGGTGCCCTTCAGAGTGATTTATACGGAAGAGGAATTCTGTAATGCAGTTGCCGATTTTGGTGACTATGATTATATATTTGTGGATACAGCAGGACATTCCCATAAGAATGATGAGCAGCTACAAAAGATGCAGAGCATGCTGGAGGCTGTTAAGGCTAAAGCAGAATGCCAAAGCTTTCTGGTGCTTAGTGCTGTGACCAAATATAGCGATTTGCTCAAAATTGCAGAAAAATACAGTGAGATTACAGAATATCAGCTTATCTTTACCAAGCTGGATGAGACCAATGCCGTAGGTAATATATTGAATATCAAGCTGCAGACAGATGCTACTATAGCCTATGTTACTTATGGACAAAATGTACCGGATGATATTGAAACCTTTAACCCACAGAAAACTGTGAAGCAGCTTCTTGGCGGTAAATAGTAGAGGCTTTGCGGTGTAGGAGCTTTAAAATATGGATCAGGCAGAACAATTACGAATCATAAAGGCAAGTCAGCAAATCAGACCCTTGGCAAGGGTGATTACGGTCACTAGCGGTAAGGGTGGTGTCGGCAAATCGAATATGGCTATCAATCTTGCAATCCAGTTTCGTAAGCTTGGAAAAAAAGTAATTATCCTTGATGCGGATTTCGGACTTGCCAATATAGAGATTATGTTTGGAGCTGTGCCAAAGCATAATTTGTGTGATTTGATATATCAAGGTAAAAAAATAAAAGAAATCATTACCTGGGGGCCTATGGAGGTAGGCTTTATTTCGGGTGGCTCCGGTATCGCCGGAATGTCCAATCTGAGCAGAGATTATCTGTCCTATATTGTTCAGAATCTTGCAGAGTTGGATTCTATTGCGGATATTATTATTGTGGATACCGGTGCGGGTATTGCAGATGCGGTATTGGAATTTTTGGTTGCCAGCGGTGAGATTTTATTGGTCACAACGCCGGAGCCCACTTCCATTACGGATTCGTATTCCCTGTTAAAGGCCTTATATCGACATCCGAGATTTCGGGAAGATATGACCAAGGTTAAAATGATTGCCAACCGGGTAGAGAAAGAGGCGGAGGGCGAAGTGTTGTTTCAAAAGCTGAATGCAGTTGTCACCAGATATCTCAAGATACCCATGACATATCTTGGAAGCGTACCGCAGGATGTACAGGTATCAAAAGCGGTAATGCAGCAGCGGCCGGTATCTATGCAGAATCCGGGAGCAAAGGCCAGCCTGGCATATGAGAAAATTGCAGTAAGACTTCTGGGCAAGGAAGAAACAGAAGGGCAGCCGAAGCGTGGAATGGCAGCATTTTTCTCGCATATTGTGGGGCGAAGCAATAACGGTAAGTAAAAGACAAACGAGGTGATAAGATGTTATCTAAGTTTATATCTGAAGGGGATAAAATTGATTTACAAGTCATAGCGCATGGCCATGGGGAGAATGGAGCGGAGCAAAAGACGTATTATAGTACCGTTTATGAGATTTTGTCGGATGATACTCTTGAAATTATGATGCCGATAGAACAAAACAAACTGATTTTGTTACCGGTGGATTCAGAGTATGATGTCATTGTATACGGTCAGAGCGGATTGTATCAATGTGCTGCAAGAATCATAGATCGATATAAGAGTAGCAATGTGTATATTTTGGTATTGGAATTAACCAGTAATTTGCGAAAGTATCAAAGAAGAGAATATTATAGATTCAGCTGTGCTCTGGAGATGGGGGCACGCAATCTTATGGAAGAGGAAATACAGCATATAGATTCGAAAGCAACATTGGAGCTTCAACCGGGACTTCCGCTGAAAAGAAGCGTTATTGTGGATATCAGCGGTGGAGGGTTGCGATTTATGTCTGAACAGCGGTATGAGCCGGAAAGCTTGATTTGTTGTAGCTTTTATCTGCAAAAAGGTGGTCAACAAAAAAAGTATGAAGTAGTAGGCAGGATACTGGCTGCACGAAACTTGGATAATAAGCCGGGGACATACGAGCACCGTGTGCAATTTTATAATATGAATGCGGAGACAAGAGAAGATATTATTAAATATATCTTTGAAGAAGAGCGCAAACTCAGAAATACTGAAAAATAAAAGTCACATAATGACAGATATTAGGTGAAGAGGTAAAAAATGACAAAAAAAATACTGGTAGTTGATGACTCTGCACTCATGAGAAGGGTGCTTTGTGATATAATTAATAGCGACGAAAGGTTTCAAGTTGTTGACAGAGCGACCAATGGTCTGGAGGCTTTTGACCTTCTGAGCAGAAATCAATATGATGCAGTGGTTCTTGATGTGAACATGCCCAAGATGAATGGACTTCAGTTGTTGGAGGAGCTGCGAAAGTATAAGATTTCTGCCAAGGTGGTAATGGCCAGTACAGATACCAAGCAGGGAGCCAAAACAACACTTGATGCTCTGGAATTGGGAGCAATGGATTTCATACATAAGCCTGACAATGCTATTGATTGTCGCGTGGATACCTTTAAAAATGAATTACTTCGTATTCTTGATGTTGTGGCTCGCAGTAAGCCGCCCGTATTTGAGTCAAGAGAGAAGATTCTGGCAGACAGACAAATTACCGGTAGGATGATAGATATTGTCAAGAAAACTGCCGCCAAGGTGCCCGGAAGTAAGATAGTAGCTTTGGCAAGCTCCACAGGCGGACCGAAAGCCTTACAATCTGTAATACCCAAGCTGCCGGCAACATTGGATGCCCCGGTACTTATTGTTCAGCATATGCCAAAGAGTTTTACAGCATCTTTGGCCGAAAGGTTGAATGACCTGAGTGAAATCACGGTTAAGGAAGCTCAGGAAGGTGAGGAATTGCAAAAGGGAACGGTATACATTGCAATGGGTGGCAAGCATATGAAGGTGAAGGTATCGGCAACAGGCAGATATACTCTTCATTTGTCTGATGAGCCGACCAGAGAAGGTGTAAGACCTTGTGCAAATTATATGTATGAATCTCTGATGGACAGTCATTATGACAGTATTGTGTGTGTGGTGATGACCGGAATGGGAGCTGACGGTACAGAGGGTATCAAGAATTTGAAATCTAAAAAGAAGGTGCATGTAATTGCACAGGATCAGAACAGCAGTATTGTATTTGGTATGCCAAAGAGTGTTATCGGTGCAGAGCTTTCTGATCAGGTGGTTCCTTTGGAACAGATAGCGCAGGAAGTTATTTTGCAGGTCGGATTAAAGAACCAATGATGAAGAGCCGTGCGCGGCGGAATGGAGGATAAGATGGACGTAAGCCAATATCTTGAGATTTTTCTGGATGAAACAAAAGAACATTTGCAGAATTTGAATACTCAGATTCTTGCACTGGAAGCAGATTCGGAGAGCATGGATACTGTCAATGAGATTTTCCGTGCTGCACATTCCCTGAAGGGAATGGCAGGTACAATGGGCTACAAGAGAATGCAGAATTTGACACATGACATGGAGAATGTATTCTCAGAGGTTCGTAACGGCAATATCAAGGTTAAGCCTGAAATGATAGACGTGCTGTTCCAGTGTTTGGATGCTTTGGAAGAGTATAATAACAATATTCAGGAAACCGCGGACGAAGGAACCAATGACAATGAGCCTTTGATTAAGCAGTTAAATGATATTTTAAACAGTAAAAAGGCAGAAGAGGCACCTGCACCCAAGAAGAAGACCTCAAAAAAGAGCGCAGCTAAGGATGTCGGTCAGGAAGCAGATGTTCCTAAATGGTATGATATTGCCTTTGACAGCAGTCAGCTTCGTGTTATGAAGGCTGCTATGAAGCAGGGCAAGAATGTGTATGGTATTAATGTTGTAGTACAGGATACCTGTATTCTTAAAGCGGCAAGAGCTTTCCTTGTATTTAAGTCTATAGAAGAAAAGGGAGAGATTATTGTATCCGTTCCCAGTGCACAGGATGTAGAGGATGAAAGATTTGATAAGGATTTCACCCTTGTTGTTATCTCAGAGAATTCTGTTGAGGAAGTAATAAAGGCGGCAGAAAATGTATCTGAAATTGCTGAGGTAACCGGTGCGGCAATCGAATTGGAGAAGACTAAGAATTATCAGCCGATAGATGATGATGATGTGCCTACAAAAGATGTTGTAACCGCAAGTGGTGTGGCTACAGTGGATGAAAAGAAGGCAAAGGGACCTGAGAAGAAGCAGACTCCCGGCAAGCCTATTGTAAACCGTACGGTTCGTGTGGATATTGAGAAGCTGGATGTTCTGATGAATCTTGTAAGTGAATTGATTATTGCGAAGAACTCTCTTGTGTCTGCATCCGGTCAGGAACAGAGTGTGAATAGTGGATTCAATGAGCAGATTGAATATCTGGAAAGTGTTACTACCAACCTGCACGAGTCAGTTATGAAGGTTCGAATGGTTCCTATTGAGAGTGTGGTAAACAAATTCCCTCGTATGATTCGTGATTTATCCAAGACTCTGGATAAGAAGATGGAATTGTATATGACCGGTGAAGAGACAGAATTGGATCGTACCGTGGTTGACGAAATCGGTGATCCTTTGATGCATTTGCTTCGTAATTCTGCTGACCATGGATTGGAATCTGCAGAGGTACGTGAACAGAGAGGTAAGTCCCCTACCGGTTCCATTTTCCTGGATGCATACCAGGATGGTAACAATGTAGTAATTGAAGTAAGAGACGACGGTAACGGTATTGATGTTGAGGGAGTTAAGAAGAAAGCGATTGAGAGAAATGTTATTACTCCCGAGCAGGCTGCCAATATGTCTGAAAAGGATGCTATTAATCTGTTATTCCTCCCTAGCTTTTCTACGGCAAAGAAGGTTACTGATGTATCCGGCCGTGGCGTAGGTCTTGATGTTGTTCGTTCCAAGATTGAGTCCTTAAGCGGTGAGGTTGAGGTTAAGACTAAGCTTGGCGAAGGAAGTACATGGACCATTCGTCTGCCGTTGACTCTGGCAATTATTCAGGCATTGATGGTTGTTGTGGGTGGAGAGAAATATGCGATTTCTCTGGGCTCTATTCAGACCATTGAGGATATTTCACCCAGTGAGATTAAGCTGGTTCAGAATGAAGAGGTTATTCATTTAAGAGGTACTGTAATTCCGCTTGTTCGCTTATCCAAGGTTCTTGATATTGAGAGCACTAAGTCTGCGGATGAGAATCTGGTCGTTGTTATTGTAAAGAAGGGCGACAAGCTGGCGGGTCTGGTAATTGACGATTTAATCGGACAGCAGGAAATTGTTATTAAATCTCTGGGCAAATACATGAAGCAATGTAAATTTATCAGTGGTGCAACCATTCTCGGTGATGGTGAAGTTGCATTGATTATTGATGCCAATGCTTTGATTTAAGGAAGGGAGAGATAACGGTATGGAACAGCTTAATATCACAAACGGACTGCCTGCGATTGGTGGCGAACAAAAAGGTTCTTTAGAAACGATTCAATATATTGTTATCCGACTGGGAGCAGAGCAATATGGTATTGATATTCGATATATTGATAATATTGTAAGAATGCAGAAGATAACCAGAGTACCGAAGGTGCCTGAATATTTGAGAGGCGTTATTAATCTGCGTGGTGAAGTAATTCCTGTAATGAGTCTCAGATTAAAAATGAATCTTCCGGCTGATGAGTATAGTAAATCAACAAGAATCATTATTTTGAAGCTGGAGCAGCAGGGCAATATTGGTGTTATTGTAGATCAGGTGAATGAGGTTGTCACATTGACACCTAATGAGATTGAGAAGATTGCCTATGACAATAAAGAGGGTAAGGTTAATTTTATCAACGGTGTAGGTAAGTATAAAGGGGAACTGATTTCCCTGTTGGATTTGAATACTGTTACTTTAGATGAAAATGTATAATACAAAGGAGTCGCATATGAGCGGAATCAGTTTGGAAAAGGTTTCGGAAAACTATTATGATGTTTTAAAAGAAATCGGAAATATTGGAGCGGGAAATGCCATGACGGCACTTTCCCAGATGCTCCAGTGTAAGGTTGATATGAAGGTACCTCAGGTTAAGCTGCTTGATTTTTCAGATGTGGGAACATTGATGGGCGGCGAAGAACAGATTATGTTGGGTGTTTTCCTGGGGGTTGAAGGTGACGTCACAGGCAGCATGATGTTCCTGATTGAAAAAAGTTGTGCAAAGCACCTGATTGATAAGGTTATGATGGGAATGGCTCCCGGTGGAGATGATTTCTCTGAAATGGAATTGTCTGCAATGCAGGAGGTAGGTAATATTATTACCGGAGCGTATTTGAATTCTTTATCAACCTTAACCAATTTAAAAATTTATCCTACGCCGCCTTCAGTTGCGGTAGATATGGCAGGCGCAATCCTTAGTGTTCCGGCAATTCATTTTGGTGTAATGGGTGATAAGATTCTGTTAATTCAGTCTCAGTTTTATGATGAAGTAGAAATTGACGGATATTTTATTTTGATACCTGATTTGGATTCTTATTCCAAAATCCTGACATCATTAGGTATTCCTGTTGTCTAAGAGATTCTAATCTTATGACACCAAGATAATAAGAGTGTGAGTAATACGGAAGAAGGATATTCGAATGAGTGAAATAATTAAAGTTGGAATGGCAGATTTGAAGACCTGTGTAAGCCCCGACGGTGTAACAACCCTGGGGCTTGGTTCCTGTGTCGGTATTGCAATTCGAGATCCTATTACTAAAGTAGGTGGTCTTGCGCATGTTATGCTGCCGGACAGCAAAGCTATTCGAAACAGCCATTTGAATCTTGCAAAATTTGCGGATACGGGAATTGAAGAATTGGTTAAGCAGATGGAAGCATTGGGAGCAAAGCGGAACCGTATGGTTGCAAAGCTTGCAGGTGGTGCCACCATGTTTAGCTTCCAAGGGAAAAACGACATGATGCAGATAGGTGAGCGCAATGCAGAAGCCAGCAGAAGGAAGCTGAACGAGTTGGAGATTCCTATCCTATCAGAGGATACAGGCGCCAACTACGGACGTACAGTCACTTTTTTTCCGGAAAATGGTGAATTTCACATTAGAGCAGTTGGGAAGCAGGAAACGATTATCTGACAGAGGGTATTTATGAACAGAAAGAATTTGCCTTTGATTTTGATGCTTGTGGCCGGTGCGGTCACCTGCATCATAAGTTTAATACAGAAGTATTCCGTCTTAAGAAGTCTTATTTCTCTATTTATTGTTCTGGTGATTTTCTTTTTCCTCGGTAGTGTTATGAAATGGACATTAGATTATTTTGAACGCGAAATTGAAAAGCGCAGTCAGGAAGAGGGAGAGGTAATTACCAAAGAAGCTGAGAATGAAGAGGGAAATAGCGAAGGAAATAAAGAGGGGAATAAGGAAGAGCAGAAAGCTTAATTCGTAAGATAATGTATGGAGGGTGCAAGTATTTCCATGGATGAAACCGGTAGAAAAAAATTATTAGAAGAATATACAAAAGCAAAATCGCCGGAAATCAGAGAAAAAATCATACTGGAGTATGCCCCTCTGGTAAAGGTGGTTGCAGGCAGGCTTAGCATGTACCTCGGTTACAATGTGGAGTATGAGGATCTGGTAAGCTATGGCATTTTTGGATTAATAGATGCTATTGATAAATTTGACTACATGAAGGAAGTTAAATTTGAAACCTATGCCAGTCTGCGTATTCGCGGGGCGATTTTGGATCAAATCAGAAAGATGGACTGGATTCCCAGAACCATCCGACAGAAGCAAAAGAAAATTGAGTCTGTAATCAGAGAAATTGAATTGAATACAGGGAGAAATGCCACAGAGGAAGAGATTGCCCAAGCATTGGGAATTACTGATGACGAATATTTGGAATGGCAGTCTCAGATGAAGATAACCGGACTGGTATCTCTCAATGAATATATGGAACAGGGAAGTGATGTGCCACAGGATTTTAACAGGCATACTACATCCCGCTTTACAAGTCCTGAAGAAAATATTGAAAAGGAAGAATTAACGAAGGTACTCGGGGAGGCCTTACAGCTTCTGACAGAAAAGGAGCAGAAGGTAATCACCTTATATTACTATGAGGAATTAACGCTAAAGGAAATCAGTAATGTTTTGGAGGTGTCTGAATCCAGAGTATCTCAGTTACATACAAGAGCATTACAGAAAATGCGCAACAAAATGGGTAATTACATGGGTATATTGACCGATAATTAGCAGGCATTATGGCATTGGTTAGGTAGACAAGGAGGTAATAATGCGTAACGGCTATTTTCAGTTAGTAAAAGCACCGGGCGGTTTTGGTGTGAAATTGGTTCCACCTTCTGACGGAGGAGAGGGAATCCGCTTACATGAGTTGATTTCATATTTGGATAGTGCACAGATTGGATATGACCTGAACAGTATTAAACAGTCTATTGTTCCGGACAGGGAAACTCTGTGTTTTTTGAATATAAGCGATTGTCCTGCAATAGATGAGAGCTATCAGCTTGTGACAGACAGTGAAAATATGACAGCTACAGCCAGATTTATTCCGGCTTCCGAAACAGGTAGCAGAATTAGTTTTGAAGATTTTATCAAAGAACTTCGAATGCGCAATATTACTACGGGATTGCAAATGGGGCCGTTACAGGAGCATTTTCAGTCAGAAGGAATATATGGCACAGATCTCGTCGTTGCAAGGGGAAGAGAACCCAGACACGGAACAGATGCAAGAATTGAGTATTTGTTTAACACCGATATTCATGCCCAACCGGAGATGCGTGAGGATGGCACCGTAGATTATTATAATCTGAATGTCATCAATCATTGTAGGAAGGGTGATGTGCTTGCCAGAATCATTCCTGCTGATGAAGGTGAGTATGGTGTAAATATTATCGGTAACCGTATCAAACCCAGGGACGTCAAAAAGGTTTCACTGAAGTTTGGTAATAATATCGAGCTTTCAGAAGATAAATTGTCCATAAGCTCAAAAGTAAACGGTCATGTGGTACTGGTGGATGACAAGGTATTTGTGTCCGATGTTTACGAGGTTGAGAATGTTGACCTTTCGACCGGTAATATTGAGTTTGAAGGAAGTGTACAGGTAAATGGTAATGTTACCTCTAATCATGTGGTAAAAGCACAGGGTAACGTAATTATTAACGGTATTGTAGAAGGCGCACACATTTTTGCAGGCGGCAATATTATCATTGCAAGAGGCATGAATGGTATGGCGAAAGGTACTCTCACTGCAGGGGGCAATATTGTTGCCAAATTTATAGAGAATGCTAAGGCGCGTGCGGAAGGATATATTAATGCCGGTTCCATATTGCACAGTGATGCATCTGCCGGTACAGAAATTGTGGTTTCCGGTAAGAGAGGCTTTATTACAGGCGGTCACGTACAGGCGGCACATTCCATTGAGGTAAAAACACTAGGAGCTGTACTGGGAGCACCTACAATAATAGAAGTGGGAGTTAGCCCCAAATTGAAGGCTGATTATATGCAGCTTCAAAAGGAGGTTACCGAGATTGTCCGAGAGATAAAGAGCATACAGCCCATTATTGCCAACTTTACGGAAAAGAGAGCAAAAGGGGCTCGTTTCACGGAAGATCAGTTAAAGTATATTAAACAAAGCGCGGTGCTTCTGGAAATGAAGAAGAAAGAATTGGAGGAGAAAAATGCCCGGATGCGAGAGCTTCAGGTCGCTTTTAATCCTCAGGAGAAAGCCAGTGTTAAGGTGACTGGCGAGGTATATCCCGGAACAACTATTATTATCGGAGAGGTTTCTATGAATGTTCAAACTACATACCAATATTGTAGGTTTGAAAAAGTTGATGGCGATGTAAAAATGATTTCGCTGTAAGGAGGAAACCATGGCATTTGGAACGATAGAGATTGTTTCCCTTACAAGAACGCAGGATTATACCACCATAAAGCATAATGAAGATAACAAGGGCTTTATTAATCAGACAACTATTGCTCAACAGGCGAATAAGGATACAGAACAACGTATTCGTGAGGTTCACAGTAGCGATAATGCTGAGTGGCACAACAAAAAGTTTGATGCAAAGGATAAGGGCTCGAATGAATATTCCGGCAACGGCGGTCGCAACCGTCGCGAGCAGGATGAAAAGCATGAAAAGGTTCTTGTAAAAGGACATCAGAGCTTTGACATGAAAATATAAGGATTGGATGACAGATTCATGGGAGTATTAGAAATAGTTCTGCTGATAGCAGGTGGTATTATTTTTGTATTAGGTTTTATTCTTCCGCAATCCAAGGAAATGTCAGGTGACACAAAGGAATTGGTAAAGGAAGAAGTGAAAACCCTGGTATCACAGGAGTTGGATGGTGTAAGGAGTCATGTGGACGATGTTGTTGATGAGGCAGTGGAATATGCTGTTGAAAAGACAGAACGTTCACTGGAGCGTCTGACCAATGAAAAGATAATGGCAGTCAATGAATATTCAGACACTGTGCTACAGGAAATACACAAGAATCATGAGGAAGTAATGTTCCTTTATGATATGTTAAACAGCAAGCATACCAATTTAAAAAATACAGTTACTGAGGTAAATAAAACAGTTAAGGAAGCTGAAGAGACCAAAAAGGAAGCTGAGGCAGTGGTTAGCTCCTTTCAGAAGCTACAGACGAAGCAAGCAGATGAAAAACAAACTGTGGATACAGAGGATAAAACTGTTACCGCAGTTGAGAGTAACAATACGGTTATTGAGTCGAAGGCTGCTTCTAAGGAGAAGGCAGTTGTCGGGAGAAGTGTAGAGGTTTCATCAAGCTCCATGGACATCAGTTTTATGCAGGAGACAGAGGGGCAGGGACAAAACAGTAACGAGAAGATTCTTGAGCTTTACAAACAGGGTAAATCCAATATTGCGATAGCCAAAGAATTGGGACTGGGTGTAGGTGAAGTAAAGCTGGTAATCGGTTTGTATAAAAATATGTAAGACAGAATGAGAGAAATTATGAAGCTGAAATATTATCTACGAGGATTAGGAATCGGTATTTTGGTGACAGTATTGATTCTAAGTATCGTCCCTAAGGAAAGAGAAGCTCTCAGTGATGCGGAAATACGAGAAAGAGCGTTGCAGCTTGGCATGGTAGACGGCAGTGCGCTGACCCTGACAGATGTGCAAAATACCCAACTAGTGGTTGAAGAACAAATGCCGGAAGAAAGTATGGAAGCAGAGGCTCCCATGGAAGAGACTGAGGAGAGCATAGAAACTTCGGAGAGTGTAACCGAGGAAAGTGTGGAGACTACGAAAAGCATAGAAAACTCAGAAAGCGTAACGGAGGAGACTTTGGAATCCGTGGAGTCTTCACAGACGGTAGCTGAGGATGTAGTTGTTACAATTACCATCAAAAGTGGCGCCAGCTCCTACACCGTGAGTAAGGATCTTGCAGCGGCAGGTTTGATAGAAGATGCCAAAGCGTTTGATACCTATCTGTGTGATAACGGATATAGTCGAAGCATCAGTGTGGGCACCTATGAAATTGCACTTGGTACTACCGAGGAAGAAATTGCAAAAATTATTTCCAGAAAACGTTAAAACCCCTTGCTTTAGGGGTTTTTTTGTGTTATAATCACACCGTTGTGACTAAAAAACACGCATCCCTATTTGATAATGGTGCTTATGCTTTTTTAAGTAGTTATCAGAGCGAACCGGATTCTTAACGCGGATTACGGTACCTGAAAATACAGATGTTTTCAGCAAGGGATAGCGGAAGAGACAAACCAAATGGAGGTAAGAACATGAGCGTTATTTCTATGAAGCAGTTACTTGAAGCAGGTGTTCATTTCGGACATCAGACCAGAAGATGGAACCCTAAAATGGCTCCTTACATCTTCACCGAGAGAAACGGTATCCACATCATCGACTTACAGAAGTCTGTAGGTAAGGTAGATGAGGCATACAAGGCAATCTCTGAAATCGCAGCACAGGGCGGCACCATTCTTTTTGTTGGTACCAAGAAGCAGGCTCAGGATGCAGTTAAGACTGAGGCAGAGCGTTGCGGTATGTACTATGTAAATGAAAGATGGTTAGGTGGTATGCTGACCAACTTCAAGACCATCCAGTCCCGTATCGACAGATTACATGCTATCGAGACCATGGCTGAAGACGGAACCTTTGATGTATTACCTAAGAAGGAAGTTATTGAATTAAAGAAAGAGTGGGATAAGCTGGAGAAGAATCTTGGCGGTATCAAGAACATGACCAGAGTTCCCGATGCAATTTTTGTAGTAGATCCTAAGAAGGAGAAGATTTGTGTTCAGGAAGCACATTCTCTCGGAATCACCTTAATCGGTATCGGTGATACCAACTGTGATCCTGAAGAGCTGGATTACATCATTCCCGGTAATGATGATGCTATCAGAGCAGTTAAGCTGATTGTTTCCAAGATGGCAGATGCTGTTATTGAAGCTAATCAGGGTGAAGCTGTTTACGCAGCAGAAGAAGTTGCAGTAGATGCAGAAGCTGCTGAGGATATTGAAGAAGTAGCAGATGCAGAATAAGACAATCTGGAAGAATGCTTATTAACATTTTTCTCATATAGTGTGATAGAAGTAGAAAGGAAGAATAATCATGGCAGAAATTACAGCAGCAATGGTAAAAGAACTGCGTGAAATGACCGGCGCAGGTATGATGGATTGTAAGAAGGCTCTGAATGAGACCAATGGTAATATGGATGAAGCTGTTGAGTTCTTGAGAAAGAACGGACAGGCTAAGGCTGAGAAGAAGGCAAGCAGAATTGCAGCAGAGGGTATCTGCCGCATCGCTGTAAAGAACGATACTGTAGCAGCTGTTGTTGAAGTTAACTCCGAAACTGACTTCGTTGCAAAGAACGAGCAGTTCCAGCAGTTTGTTGAAGCTGTAGCAGAGCAGGCAGTGAATTCTGACGCTGCTGATATGGATGCTTTCCTTGCAGAAGCTTGGGCAGCAGACAACAGCAAGACTGTTAAAGAAGCTCTTGTAGAGAAGGTTGCAGTTATCGGTGAGAACCTGAACATCAGAAGATTTGAGAAGGTTACTGCTGAGAATGGTTGTGTTGTATCTTACGTTCACGGCGGTGGTAGAATCGGTGTTATCGTTGAAGCTGCTACCAATGTTGTAAACGATGCAGTGAAGGAAGCTATGACCAATATCGCTATGCAGGTTGCAGCTTTGAATCCTAAGTACGTTGCTACTGCTGACGTATCTGAGGAATACAAGGAGCATGAGAAAGAGATTATCGCAGCTCAGATTGCTCAGGATCCTAAGATGGCTGGTAAGCCTGAGAAGGTTATTGAGGGTGCTATTGTTGGTCGTCTGAACAAGGAGTTGAAGGAAGTATGTCTGTTAGAGCAGGTATACGTTAAGGCTGAGGATGGCAAGCAGACTGTAGCACAGTACGTTGCTCAGGTTGCTAAGGAGAACAACGCAGAGCTGTCTGTTAAGAAGTTTGTTCGTTTCGAAACCGGTGAAGGTCTTGAGAAGAAGAACGAGGACTTTGCAGCAGAGGTTGCAGCTCAGTTAGGCTAATTTGTTATTAAGTGGACAAATAAGCATATAAATAGCAGGATAATCAAAGAAGCTGATGATTTCTCATCAGCTTCTTTTCTTCTATAAAATATTTTCTGAAATTCTATTTGCCCAGACGAATTACATTCCAGGAGCAGGACTTCATTGTAGTCGTAAAAATACCGTCCTCCAAGGTGTAATTGGTCTTGTTGATAGGAGATACTTTTTCACCGGAAATAGTATTGATGACCTTCATATCATCATTCTCAAGGGCAAGATATTCCAACACGCGATAGCCTTCAAAGCATCTTACATCTGCTTCAAAAAGAGCATCCTCATTGACATTACGGTTTACTGCAAAGATGGTAACCTCATCCTTTTCTTCGTTATATACAACAGCAGATTCGATGTCGGTTACATCAACATGCTTTTTACTGTCATGCTTGGTAGAATTCACAACACTGCGAAGTGCAGTACCGCGACCATACTTGGAAGCATGCAGGAAAGGATAGTAGATGGTCTGTCTGTAGGCACCGCCATCATTCTCGGTCATAATAGGTGCAATTACATTTACCAGCTGTGCCAGACATGCCATTTTCAGACGGTCAGCATGATTTAAGAAGGTGATTAAAATCAAACCTACTAAAATCGCATCCTCAAAATTGTAAATATCCTCTAAAAGATGAGGTGCAATCTGCCAAGGGCGCTTCTGCATTTCTTCATTGTCGCTGGCTGTTGCATGGAACCATACATTCCACTCGTCAAAGCTTAAGTTTAAGGTCTTTTTGCTGCGTTTCTTTGCTTTTACATAATCACAGGTAGCAATTACGGTATGGATAAAGCGCTCCAAATCCTGTGTCTTTGCGAAGAAATCTTCGGTATCATTTTCAGGATTGCCGTAATAATTGTGAAGAGATATGTAATCCACATAATCATAGGTCTCTTCCAGAGTGGTTGCTTCCCACTCAGGGAAGGTAGGCATGTCTACATTGGAGCTTCCGCAGGAAACCAATTCAATGGATTCATCCATGGCTTTCATTGCTTTAGCAGTTTCAGCAGCCAGTCTGCCGTATTCAACAGCCGTCTTGTGTCCCATCTGCCAAGGACCATCCATCTCGTTGCCAAGACACCATGTCTTGATATTGTAGGGCTTCTGTACGCCGTGGCTCTTTCTCAAATTGCTGTAGTAGGAATTGGTATCCAGATTGCAGTATTCCAAGAGATTCAGCGCGTCTGCGATACCTCTGGTTCCCAGATTGATAGCCATCATAATATCAGAGCCGGCTTTCTCGGACCATTTTGCGAATTCACCAAGACCGAATTCGTTGGTTTCAAGGGTTCTCCAAGCCAAGTCCAGTCTGGGTTTTCTTGCTTCCTTAGGTCCCACACTGTCTTCCCAGAAGAAATTAGATACAAAATTACCGCCGGGATAACGGATAATAGGAACATCCAATTCCTTAATCAGCTGAAGTACATCCTTGCGGAAACCGTCTTCATCAGCAGCAGGGTGTCCGGGCTGATAGATACCGTTGTAAACAGCACGTCCCAGATGCTCGATAAAGGAACCGTAGATTCGCTTATCGACTTCGGCAATTTTAAAATCCTTGTCGATAATCATTTTTGCTTTTGCCATAATAGTAACCTCCTTATATTAGCATAAAAAATGCAATACACTTGCATTCATTATATCATCTTTAAAACAGTAGGTAAAGAAAGGTTTTGATTAGTTATTGTGCATTAATTTGCCACAAGCACCCAGCCTTCCATCCAGCGCAGGTAGGTGTCTACAAATGTACTGTCTATAGGCTGTCCGGCAAGAACCGGGTAGAAGAGCAGGAAAAGAGCAAATACTGCGGCACCATAGATGGACAGGCAAATGATAAAGGTTCGATTTGATACCTTTTTCTTTATTTGCAGCAGGCTGTAAACAATCATATACACCACAAAGGCTACACTGGGGAAATAGTGATAGATAAAGGAAATACGTGTCACAAATACCCAGGGCAGATATTGTGCAAGATATCCTGTTATAAGGAATACTATCGTTCCTGTATGCTTTAAGCTATCATTGGACATATCCGCTATTTTGGTGGTATTATCAGCCTCTTCATTTATATATTTCTGTACCCAATTCCTTATAAGGATGTAGCACAGATACAAAAACGCAGGTATCCCTGCCCACCATACAAGTGGATTGCCAAAGGCACTGATTCCCTCCCGCAGATGCATCGTTGCACTTTCTGCTACAATGTTGGAGTAATACCAAACCGGTCGAAGCATTAGCGGCCATTCATACCAGGAAGAGGAAAAAGGATGTGTGGCATCCAAATTGCTGTGGTAGCTGAACATGCTTGTTTGGTTTTGTACCATTCTTTCTATCAGCCCATTCTGAGCATAATCAACAAAGGGTAGGTATGACAGCACATAAATGACAACCGGTATTATAACAAAAAATATCAGGCAGAAGCCAATGGTTTTGGCGGTGTAAGGAATAAATTTTTGCAAAATATCAGAATGTGCTATTCCGTTGGTAGTGCCCTTCGGATATTTCTTGGCATATAGGTATTCTCTGAAACGCCTGAATAAGGTGGCAAAAAAGAGAATAGCCAGACCGATTCCGGCATAAGCACCGGTCCACTTGCAGGCAAAGCCCAGACCCATAGCAATACCGCAGGCTCCCAAGGGAAGCAGTGTGTGCTTTAGCGGAGTGTCATAAAAGCTCTGATTATAGTAGAGGTACATAAAGTAATACATTGCAATTACAAAAAAGGTTATAAAGACGTCAATGGTTGCAATTCGCGTCTGAACAAAATGCATGAAATCAAAGGCAAAAAGGAAACAGCATAGGGCTGCGGCGGGGGTATTGCCGGTCATTCTTTTGCCAAACAGATAAATAAAAGGTAGCATGGCGATACCGAACAGGGTGCCGGCAATACGCCAACCAAAGGGATTCATACCAAAGACTGCCACACCCAGAGCTATAAAGATTTTACCAAGAGGCGGGTGTGTGGTTTCATAGGTTTGCAATCCCTGTACAAATTCATATGCGGTACGCCCATGATAGATTTCATCAAAATACATGCTATTACGAAAACTGCTATCCTCAGGATGCAGTGTATTTTCATCGAAAAGAGCAGGATATTCCGAAGCATTTACAGGAAGCAATAGATTGCCCTGTGCATCCGTAAAGGTAATTTCCAACAGCGAAGCCTGTGTATCACTGAGAGTAAGTCGCAGATAGCGGCTGTTACCTGTAAGAGGAATATCTTGCCATGTAAAAACATTTGCCAAAGTGATATGATCTAATTGCTGCCAAAGTTCTTCCGTGGTATTACGGCCTTCCAGATAAAAGCGGCGGTCCTGCCAGGGGGCGATGTAATAGGAAAGTGTTGTGGGATGCTGATTCTCACCAAAGTCCAACACAACGCTTTCATTTTGCTTCATTTCATAGGCAGTGACAGGTGCTTTGGTATCACCCAGATCATATAGGGCAAAGCAGCTGTAAAGTGCCATGATGACAAAGAGCAGGAATCCGTCCCAACGGCTAAAGGGAGCTGCCTTGTCAGAGGACATCGGTGCAAGCGGCTGGGGCATCCGCATCTTATCAAGTCGGATGGTATGATAAAAATAGCCGATACACAGCACCATTCCTGCAGAGGTAAGCAGGATAATGGGAGCCTTGGCATTGTAATTGGCATAGTCATAGTGAAACAGCACATGGGCCGTATTATAAAAGTGCAGAAGAGAAAAGCCACCGTAGCAAAGGAATAAGGATTTACCGGGCTTGTATAAATATGCGAATAACAGCAGTATGAGGCCGGGATACAGATATCGCTCATGCATACGTACGGAAAAGGTAAACATGGTTAAAATAATAAAGGCACCCAAAAGAGGATATTTTGTGCTATCATCTTTCCTGTGAAGACTCATGATAAGAGTAAGCACCACAATCAGCAGAATCACAATATATCCCCAGCTTTTACAGCTTAGGAAGAGAAAGGTGGTATCCTGACTAACCCAGTTGAATCCCAGCAGGCTCCAGAAATTATAGGCATTCACTGCTGCATAGGGATAGGAGCCCAGTGTATTGGTGTATTGTAACAGTACATTTTCCAACCCAAAGGGAAGGCATAACAAAAGCATTCCCAACAGGACACATATGCCCTGTAATACGTTATAGAGTAGCTTTTTGGGCGAGAAATTTTGCAAAAAAACATAATCCAATATGCCTACCAGCAATACCGGGGCAAATATCAGTGTCTGTGGCTTTAAGAGGACTCCGATGCCAAAGAAAATATAAGCGGGCAACAGCTTTTTTCTTACAAGAGCCAGACACATGCACACTACCAATAAGGTAAATACGGAATCTACCTGACCCCAAAGAGAGGAATTCAATATAATTACCGGATTAAAGAGATATGCTGTAACCAGTATCAGTGAGGTTTGGCAGTCTGATTTTCTCATGCTCTCCCGATAAAGCACAACACCGCAGAGCAGGTCACATATGATTGCCGGAAGCTTTAACAGTAGAAGATGTAGTCCGGAATAGTTGGGAATGCTTAAAAAGGAGCGCAAAGCACCAATAAGATACAAAATATACATGAAGCCCGGCGGATAATCGGAGAAATAACTTTCTGAATAAAATTCGGAAGGTCCCACTGTAAACATACGATCAGCCCACGCCGAGAAACTGGCAATATCACTGCCAAAGCCTACATTGGAGACTGCAAAAAGAATGCGCAGCAAAAGACTTGCACCCAGTAATAGGAAAAGAATAGCCTTCGGGGGATGATATTTCTTTTTGCAGGTTATCAGAAGGTGGCAGCCCGTAAATAACAAAACAGCATAAAGAGCAGAAAGATGAATATATGTCATAAAAGTACCGTCCCTTTTTGATATTTATCATAGAATAAATAAAACATTATCTGTCAGCATTATATCAAAAAAGAGGTATGATAGAAAGGGGTTAGATAGTATTACTGATTCTGCATCATGGTAACATAATACTTCATAAAATCTTAAGATGCTTTTTGGGGGATATAGGAGTATAATGAAATTTGTAAAAAAAAGAGTTTTTAAGGGAGTGAAGAAAGTAATGATGAAGAGGTACATGAAGAAGGGGAAAGGGGTCTGTGCACTTGTAGTGGCGACAGCCTTGATGATGGCATTGACAGCCTGCGGGAATCACCAGGCACAGACTAGCGCTGAATTGAAGGAATATGTGTATGTGCCCGAATACATAGAGCTGGATAATTCGCAAAATCTCAATATGTACAATATGCAGGTTGTGGGAAATAGTATGTATTATACATCCTATTCTTATGATGAGGTGGCGCTGACAGCATCTGAAAAGATATGTAAGCATTCTCTGGAGACCGGCGAGGTATCAACACTGCCTGTTGCTTTTGGTGAAAACAGAAGTCTTAACGGCTTTTGCCTGGATGAAGCGGAGAATGTATATACGATAGAGTATCAGTGGAATATGACAGAGGATATGTTCTCTTCCTCTGAAAGCTATTTTTTGTGTAAGTATGATGCCGCAGGCAATCAGTTGCTGGACGAAGATATTACAGACATCGTAAAAAAGGATGATGAATATGGATATATTAACAGATTCGTGGTAGATGCATCCGGAAGATATTATGCTACTGCAGACGATAAGATTCGTTTGTTTGATGCAGGTGGACAGTATCAGGGTGATGTCAATCTGAATGGCAGCTGGATTCAGGGCATGGGAATCGGCAAGGATGGCAAGGTATATGCAACCTATTATGATACGACATCATCAACCGGTGGATATGTGCTTGCTGAAGTAATGTTTGAAAGTAAGCAGCTGGGACAAAGCTATGAGAATTTCCCTAATGGTAACGGAAACGGCAATCTGATACAGGGTCTGGAGGGGGATTTTCTTGTAAATGACGGCAGTCAGGTATACGAATATAGTATTGAGACCCAAGCGACTACGGAATTGCTTTCCTGGCTGGATAGTGACATCAACGGTACTTATGTAGAGTATGTGGGTGCCTTGGAAGATGGCAGGCTCTTCGCTGTGATACGGGATTGGAATACCAACGAGACGGAGATTGCTTCTCTGACTAAGACAAGGACCTCTGAATTGCCTGAGAAGGAGCAGATAGTGATTGGTACTTTATATGAGAATCAATCACTGCAGGCAGCGGCTGTAAGCTTTAATAAGGGCAGCGATACCTATCGTGTTACGGTGAAAACCTACATAGATACCAACAACTGGACGGAGACCAGCTATCAGGACGGAATAAACAATCTGAATAATGATATTGTATCCGGCTCCAATTGCCCGGATATTCTGGATATTTCCCAGCTGGACATCAATCGTCTGGCGGCAAAGGGTGTGTTTGAGGATTTGACACCGTATCTGGAGCAGAGCAGTCTGGTGAGCAAGGATGATTTTCTGGAGAGTGTAGTGAACGCCTATACCATAAACGATAAGCTGATATGCATCCCCAATACCTTTAATTTATCTACCGTTGTAGGAAAAACCGCTGAGGTAGGAAGTGAAATGGGCTGGACCCTTGAGGAACTGATGGCATATTCCGAGGAGCATGAGGGTGCGATGCTCTTTGATTATGCATCCAAAGCATTAATCATGCATTATCTGTTAACCTTTAATCAGAATCAGTTTATTGACTGGAGCACCGGAGAATGTACCTTTGATTCCGAGGCGTTTACGCGTATTCTGGAATTTGTGAACGAATTCCCGGATGAATTCGATTATGAAAATGATGAGCGTTCCACACCTGTGAAGATACAGGCGGGAGATGTGTTGTTGGACATGATAACGGTCTATGAACTGAATACCATTCAGCAATACGATGCAATGTTTAATGAACCGATTACCTTTATCGGTTATCCCAATGATAATGGTGACAGTGGCTGTTATCTGACCGGTGACCAGATGTATGCAATTGCATCCAAAGCTCAGAATAAAGACGGTGCATGGGCGTTTATTGAGGATTATTTGTCCAAGGAGCCCGATGATATGTTCTCGTGGGGGCTGCCCACCAATAAAGCTTTGCTGGATGAGAAAATAGTAGAAGAAACTACTGTTGAGTATGTAACAGACGAGAATGGGGAGCTGGTTCTTGACGAGGAAGGCAATCCCATTGCCATGGAAGCAATGTCAGGTATCGGTTATGGTGATTGGGAATATACCTTCCACACCGTTACACAGGAAGAGGTGGATCGTCTGTTGGCACTGATAGATGTTGCAAAGCCCATTTCCAATGCAGATCAGGAGATTATGAAGATTATTGAAGAGGAGTCAGAAGCCTTCTTCCAGGGACAAAAGTCTGCCGGAGATGTGGCGGAGATTATTCAGAGCCGCGTACAGATATATGTAAATGAGAATCGTTAATAATAAGTGAAGACAGAAATAGAATTCTGCTTGTGGTTAGAAAGGTGACGTCGTGAAGCTTTTGCAGATAAAAAGACAGCATAGGAAATCAACAAAAAGACTGCGCAAATTAAAGATGAGCTCGGGGCTTTATATAGCCCCAAGCTTTCTTGGTGTGCTTCTCTTTTTCCTGTTACCGTTCTTGGTAATTATTTATTATTCCATGGTGGATAATCCGATTAGTGCCAATTTTGTCTTTTTGGATAACTTCAAAAATGTATTAGGGAATGTGGCATTCCAGACAGCAATTCGTAATACGGCTGTTTTCTCTGTAATTGCAGTACCACTGGCAGTGATTTTATCGCTGATGCTGGCCATTGTACTGGAATCAAAGCTCCCGTTTAGAAGTCAGTTTCGAACCTTTTTCTTAAGTCCTATGATGGTGCCGGTGGCATCTATTGTGCTGATTTGGCAGGTGCTGTTCCATTATAATGGTGCGGTGAATGATATGCTGGCTGTATTCGGAATAGACAAAATAGACTGGATGAAATCGGAGTATTCTACCATTGTAATCGTGATTTTGTTCCTTTGGAAAAACTTAGGCTACAATATGATTTTATTTATGGCAGCACTTGCAAGTGTACCGAAGGATATTTTGGAGGTGGCACGACTGGAGAGTGCTTCGCCGCTACAGATTTTTTGCTATATCAAAATCAGATATTTGTCATCGACAATATTGTTTGTTACAATAATGTCGCTAATCAGTTCCTTTAAGATATTCCGTGAAATCTATTTGTTGACAACGGATTATCCTTATGACTCCATATATATGCTGCAGCATTTTATGAATAATAAATTTAAGAATCTGGATTATCAGACTCTGTCAGCAGCAGCTATCTTAATGTCGCTTGTGATGATAGTAATTATAGGAACCTTATTCATAGTAGAAAATCGTTTCGGAAAGGATGTGGAAGGCTGATGAAAGCAAAGAAGCTGTGGAGCATTACCAAGATAACGATTGCTACGCTGATAGCAGCAACCTTTGCAATATTGTTTTTGTTGCCTATCGTACTTACCATTTCCAATTCCTTTATGTCGGCATCGGAAATATCAGCTAATTACGGTTCTGTGTTTGCGACCACGGATACCGGTGGAAAGGTATATATTGCAGAGAAGGTAAATTTGAAATTCATACCGGATATGGTATCCTTTAGTCAATATATTACGGTGCTTTTCAAAAGTCCGGAATATCTGCTGAAATTCTGGAACTCTGTGGTATTGGTAGTACCCATCGTAGTGTTTCAGCTGTTGGTGGCTTCCCTTGCCTCCTACGGCTTTGCGAGGTATACGGGGAAGCTGAGGTCCATTATATTTTTTACATATATAATACTGATGCTGATGCCTTATCAGGTGACACTGGTGCCCAATTATCTGGTGGCTGAGTGGCTGAATCTGTTGGACAGTTACTGGGCTATCTGGTTGCCGGGTATCTTTTCTCCCTTTGCGGTATTTCTTTTGACGAAATTTATGAAAAGAATTCCGTCATCCGTAATGGAGGCAGCGCAGATAGACGGTGCCGGAGAATGGCAGATATTCAGGCGTATCTGTATGCCACTGTGTAAAGGAGCCTTGTGTTCGGCAGCGATTTTAGTATTTATTGATTACTGGAACATGGTGGAGCAGCCGTTGATTCTGTTGTCAGACCCGGAGACACATCCCCTGTCAGTCTTCTTAAGTAAGATAAATGCAGGTGAGGTGGGACTGGCATTTGCGGTAGCTACCATTTATATGGTGCCAAGCCTGCTGGTATTTTTGTATGGTGAAGAGTACCTTGTGGACGGTATTACCTATCAGGGTGGTATCAAAGGCTAGAATAGAGCAGTTTCATATTTGCAATAACGGTGAAATAGGAGAAATATATTATGAACGAGAACAATAAGAAGAAAAGAGAATGGGTGAAAACAGCAGCAATTATTTTTCTGTCCGTGCTGCTGGTGCTTACCTTTTTCTCCAATACCATTATGAATTATTCCCTGCCGGAGGTGGCTGCGCAGTATGTGCAATCCGGCAGTATCACTGCCAAAATCCGTGGTACAGGTGTGGTGGAAAGTGATGATCCGTATGAGGTAATGGTAAAGGAAACCAGAAAGGTGTCCAGTGTAGCTGTGAAGGTAGGCGACGTGGTGCAGAAGGGCGATGTTCTGCTCTATCTAGATGGTACGGAAAGTGAAGAATTGAAGGCGGCACAGGAGTTGGTAAAGGGTGCAGAAGCATTACTGGAAGAGGCGCAGGATGCCTATGATACCGCTCTTTTGGCGGTAGATATCAATGCCCAGATTATTCAGAATGCAGGCAGCAATATCGGTACGGTGAGCTATCGACAGCAGATAAGTGATGCCCAGGCTGCGGTGGAACTGGCACAAAAGGATGTAGATGCGTGGCAGGCTCAGTATGATAAGGTGACGACGCAGCTGACCACATTACCGGAAAACAGTGCAGATACTACAAAGGAAATCAAGGCGTTAAATGATGCACTTACCGTTCAAAATGCTGCAGAAGCGGCATTGCTGGTTGCCCAAAATGACCTTGCAACCAAGGAAGCAGAGGTGGCACTGGAAAAGGAAAGGTATGACCCTACTGTTACCGGAGGCGATGCTAAGTTAAATGCGTTGCTTGCTGAAAAGCTTCAGCTGCAGGAGGCAGTTATCGCAAAGCAGGATGAACTGTATAGTGCACAGGAGGCTTATGATAAGGCACTTGCTGCCTTGGAGGCAAAACAGAGTACAGGAGATAATGCAGCCTCTATTAACGCATTGAAACGTGAGCAGAATACGGCTTCTGTGAATCTGGAAGCCATGAAGAAGGTGTTGTCAGAAAAGGAGGCTTATCTGGCAGAATTGGGTTCAAGTATTTCTAAGACACTGAATCTGCAAAGTCTTTGGGATGCTGTTGTGGATGCTCGTGAAATGGTTGCCAAGGCACAGGAGGAAGTGGCTAAGCAGGAGGCAAAAGCAATGGGTAGTACCGTTACTGCAGATATTGCAGGTACGGTTACCGTGGTCAATGCAGTGGCAGGCAGGGAAGTGTCTGCGGCAGAGGCTGTTGCAATCTTGCAGCCCGAAGGTCAGGGATATACCATGAGTTTCTCTGTTACCAACGAACAGGCACAGAGACTGGCAGTGGGAGATGTGGCTGATTTGGTCAATGCATGGCGGTATGATGATGTGACAGTGGTCTTGACAAGTATCAGACCGGACCCTACAGATCCCGGTCGTATGAAGCTGCTCACCTTTAATGTAACAGGAAATATTGTTGCAGGCCAGACTTTAAATGTTTCGGTAGGCCAGAAGAGCGCCAATTATGATTTGATTGTACCGAACAGTGCAATTCGTGAGGATAATAACGGTAAGTTTATATTGATTGTAGAATCGCAGAGCAGTCCTCTTGGCAACAGATATCGCGCAACCCGTGCTGATGTAGAGGTGTTGGCAAGTGATGATACCCAGTCGGCAATCAGAGGTGCGCTGATGGGTTATGAATTTGTTATCACGACCTCCAATAAGCCCGTGGAGACCGGTCAGTTGGTCAGATTACCTGAGAATTAAGAAATAGACAGTAAGGAGACAAATTATGAAAAAATTATTGCTAGGCATCAGCGCCGGCATGTCCTTTCTGCTCTTTCTGATATTATTGGCAGTGTCAAACCACATGGCTGCCTCCCAGGATGCCCAGCAGATGGCAGAGCGTTGGAGCGAGGACGGGGATGTGGCGCATATCAGCTGTTTCTTTGCTACAGATGCAGGGATGACAGTGGATGCCATTGAAATGTTTGAGCATACTCTTGACAATGCAATGTTGGAGGCCGGTATTACTCAGGAATCACAGAACCCGAGTGCGAGACTATGGGTGGATGCATACAGTGCGGATGGTAAGATATCCATATCAGGAGCCAATGGAAGTATTGAGGCAGATGCTATTGGTATCGGAGGAGATTTTTTTCTGTTTCATCCGTTAAGGCTGCTTACGGGAGCATATTTCTCGGGAAATGATATTATGCAGGATTATTGTGTGTTGGATCAGGATGCGGCGTGGCAGCTGTTTGGCTCTAACAATATCGCAGGAATGACGGTATACATCGGCGGGATTCCTCATATTGTTATGGGAGTGGTGGAACGACCGCAGGGTAGAATGGAGGATGCGGCAGGATTAGATACTTCTGTGGTATATGTGTCCTACCAAACCTTGTCTGAGCTGGGACAAAACAACGGTATTAATCATTATGAAATTGTGATGCCCAATCCGGTAAAGGATTTTGCCTATAATCATGTGCAGGGAAATATCGGAGTACAGGACAAGGCAGTGGAAGTGATTGACAATACTGCAAGATATTCCTTGCTTTCACGATTGGAGACGATTGCAGAATTTGGAACCCGTTCCATGAATGGTAAGGCAATTATTTATCCCTATTGGGAGAATATTGCCAGAGGATATGAAGATATTATTGCGCTATTGACCCTGTTTATGATATTATTATTATCATATTCAACAACAGTGGTGCTTATCCTGTTTATGAGCTGGTGGCGACATAAAGGTTGGACACTGAAAGATAAATGGCATCAGGCAAAGGATAAGATGGAGCGATTTATAGAGAAAAGGCGTTTAGCTAAAAGTACCATGGATTTAGAGGAGGATGAATAATGAAAAAAAGTTGGGTGCGTAAGTTGATATGTGCCGGTTTGGTTCTCACTATGCTTGTGGGTCTTACCGCATGTGGCAAGAGTAAGGACGATCCTAATGCAGAATTGGCAAAACAATATGTTTACTCAGAACAGCCCATGGAAATGCCGGAGCTGGGAGATGATATGTCAATACGTATGATAAGTCAGCAGAATGACAGAATCTATGCATTGGTACAGGTATATCATTGGTCAGAAGACTATAGTTCCGACAATGACATGAAAATTGTATCATGGAATATGGAAGGCGGAGATGTACAGGTTGTAGATGTGGAAATGTCTACCGCAGGAGGCAGTGAGACTGAGGACGGTGCTGTGTCAGAGGATGCCGAAGAAGACGTACCGGCAGCGGAAAACGATGTCAATTTAGAGATGGATATGTCTTTGAACGATGCAGACGGTGATGGCATCATGGATGATATGACTGTTATGTTACCTTCCGGTGATTATTACGAGTATACAAGTCTGAATTATGCTACAATCGGAAGCAACGGCAAAATGTATGCGATTAAGGATTATTATAAGGAGGATTACTCTGATCCGGAGAAGATTGTAAGCGTTAATGAAATATCTGTCTGCTGCTGGAATTTAGACGGTTCCCTGCAGTGGGAAAGTGAAGTGGAAAACTTACAGACAGAGGAATCATGGTCCTATGTTCAGAATATGATTGCCATGGAAGATGGTTCGCTTGTAATTTTAATCAATGGTGACAAGCAGGAGAAGATGTCGGTTACAGCTGATGGTAATGTCTCTGCAAGACAGTCTCTCTCTGATAATGCGATGATTCTGGCCAATGCAAACAATATCAGTGTTAAGGAAGACGGAATTCTTTCTGTTGTTTACTGGGATGATGCAGACGGATATAGCATGAAAATGGCTACCTATGATTTGCAGAATGATGTGTTGGGCGAGAGTATAAAGCTTCCGGATAGCTTTATGATGAGTGGCTATAATACCCTTACATCAGGTCCCGGAGCAGATTTGATTTATACCGACTCCAATGGCGTATTTAAGTTTAATATCGGGGATGAAATGCCGACCCAGATTATGAGTTATATCAATTCCGATATGACAACCACTTCCATAAATAATCTTCTAATGGTAGACGATACACGTTTTGTTGGATTTTATTATGATAATTATGATAATAAGACCAAAGCAGGTATTTTTACCAAGGTCAATCCTGAGGATATTCAGGATAAGAGAGTCATTGTACTGGGTGGCAATTACATAGATTACGATCTTAAATTGCGTGTGGTTGATTTTAACAGAAATAGCATGAAATATCGTGTTGTAATCAAGGAATATCAGCAGTACAGCACCATGGACGACTATATGGCAAGCTATACACAGCTGAATAATGATATTCTTTCGGGAAGTATGCCTGATATCTTGATTGCAGATAATAATGTTGCAGTGGAGAATTACATCTCCAAAGGTCTGGTGGCTGATGTGGGTGCTCTGATTAAGAAGGATGATGAGCTTTCCCAGAAAGAATTTATGGAGAATGTATTTAAGGCATATCAGGTAAATGATAAGCTGTATTACGTGATTCCTTCCTTTAATGTCAGAACCATGCTTGCCAAAACAGCACATGTCGGAAATAGAGATACATGGACCATGCAGGATATGCAGAATATTTTGCAGGGGATGCCGGAGGGCGCACAGGCTTTCGGAGATTTAACTCGCGACAGCTTCTTCTACACCATGATGCGTTTCTGCGGAAGTGATTTTGTAGATGTATCCACCGGAAAATGTAATTTTAATTCACAGGATTTTATTTCTATGCTGGAATATGCCAATACACTACCGGTAGAATTCAGTGAGGAATACTGGGGAGAGGATTACTGGATGACCTATGAGTCTCAGTATCGCGATGATAAAACCTTGCTTATGGAATGCTATGTAAGCAATCCTCGTGATATGGTTCGCTACCTCAACGGATATTTCGGAGAGGAGGTTAGCTATATCGGATTCCCTACAGAAAGCGGAAAAGGTTCTACTCTTGATGCGAATCAGAGATTTGTTCTGTCTGCAAAGTCCAACAATTTAGATGGTGCTTGGGAATTTGTGCGCTACTATCTGACGGATGAATATCAGAATGGATTGCAGTGGGAGCTTCCGGTGAACAAAACAGCCTTTGTTAATAAAGTTAATGAGGCTATGGAAAATCCTTATTATCTGGATGAGAATGGTCAAAAGATAGAATATGAGGATAGCTTCTACATAAATGGGGAAGAACTGCCTCTCGAAAACTTAAATCAAAACCAAGTAAATCAATTTATCAGCTTTGTAGAGAGTGTTGATAAGCAGAGCTATTTCAACAATGATATTCAAAATATTATAACAGAGGAGACAGCAGCATTCTTTGAAGGACAGAAGACTGCACAAGCTGTGGCTGATATTATTCAGAGTCGAGTTCAGATTTATGTAAATGAGAACAGATAATGTTGAATAGTAAATATAATAATACAGAGAGATTGTTTTCATATTAATGATCGGGGTGGAATCCTAAGGATTCCACCCCGTTATTACTTATTCCAGCTTGAGTGGGATGCCCTGTTTCTCAAGATGTGTTTCCAGAGTGAGTTCATGACCATGCTCCTTCAACCAGCTTTTGTGTTTCTTATAATCCGGCATAACAGTGCCCACCATATTCCAAAATTCTTTGGAATGATTCATATGTGTCAAATGGCAAAGCTCGTGAACCACCACATAATCAAGTATTCCGGGTGGAGCAAATATCAGCCTGTAATTAAAAGAGAGTGTTCCCCTTGATGAGCAGCTCCCCCAACGGCTTTTTTGGTCGCGAATAGTGATGGTGCTATAATTGCCGCCGGTATACCGGTGCCAATGAACCACCTTTCTTTCAAAGCATTCACGAGCGGATTTCCTATAACGCTTTTCCAGTATTTCTAACCTTTTTTGCTCCGGCGGAGTGAGCCGGAGAGGAGAATAAGTATAAGGATAAGGGGACATGAGCAAACTCCTCAGAATATTTTACTTGCTTTTGCTTATTTCCTTTTACGGAGCATAATCAAATAGTGATTTCAATATACGCCCTTTTATGCAAAAAGTAAATGCTTGTGATATTCGTGATAAATATTTTGGTATTCTATTATGCAAAGGCGAAGAAATAAAGTCGAGATATAAGTTGAAATGAAAAGTAGAAGTCTATCTTCACAAAATCCGATCTCAAGGTATGAAAATAGCAATGGGAAGAAGGAGGAAAAGGACCCAAAAAGAATTTATATTTTGTGGTTTTCAAGAAGAGGTGTAGGTGTTACTATATAAAAAGTAAAAAAAGTGGGTAATCCACCAAGTGTCAAAAATATTATAGTTAAAATTGCAGTAAAGTGAGTGAGAGCGTATGAGTGGAAAATGTATTATAATCGGAGCTGGGGATTTGACTATGGGAGAGCTTTCGATAGGAGAAGATGATTATGTGATTGCTGTGGATGGCGGTTTGAGCTATTGCGGTATTTTGAATGTGGAGCCGGATAAAATAATTGGTGATTTCGATTCGGTGAGTGAACAGGAGCTGGAAGCAGTGCAGTCTTTGCAGGAACAGGTGCCGGAGTTAGTGATGCAGCTGCCGGTGGAAAAGGATGATACCGATATGCTGGCGGCAATTAAATATGGCTTGGCGCTAGGATATAAGGAATTTCGCATTTATGCGGGGACAGGCGGCAGATTTGATCACACCTTTGCTAATATCCAGTGTCTGTTGTATCTGAAAAATCATGGAGCTACCGGTTATCTGGTGGACGGCACAGGAATGATGCTTGTAATACAAGATGAAGCTGTGCATTTTAGAAAAGAATTAGAGGGGTATCTGTCTTTGTTTTCCTTGGGAAAAGAAGCAAGGGGAGTAAGCATCCGCGGAATGAAATATTCCTTGGAGAATGCAACGATGAACAACGATTATCCAATCGGTATCAGTAATGAATTTATTGGTGAAGAGTCCACAATTGAGGTGGAGGATGGGGAATTAGTGTGCATGATTCAATATTGTGTGGAATGAGAGGATGGGGTCTAGGCAGCCTCGAAACGCTTTCGCGTTTCTCGGTCGCTTCGCTCGTCAAATACATAAAAAGGCAGCTGTTCGAGTAAACTCGACAGCTGCCTTTTATGTACTTGACTCTGCCTAGACCGCAAACTGGGACATGTAGAGGTGGTAGTAGGCACCTTTTTGGGCGAGTAGTTGGGCGGCGGTGCCTTCCTCCAGAATGCCGCCTTTGTCAATAACAAAGATTCGGTCCGCTTTTTGAATGGTGGATAAGCGGTGAGCAATGACGAAGGAGGTTCTTCCTTTTAGCAGGGTCTCGATGCCCTGCTGTACCAGTATTTCTGTTTTGGTATCAATACTGGATGTGGCTTCATCCAGTATCAGAATCCGGGGCATGGATACAAAGGTACGGGCAAATGCCAGAAGCTGCTTCTGACCGATGGACAGTCCGCCGCCCCGTTCCTTTAATTCGGTATCGTATCCCTTTTCCAGTTTCATGATAAAATCATGGGCATTGACTGCTTTGGCAGCTGCAATAATTTCTTCATCCGTGGCGTCCAGCTTGCCGTAGCGGATGTTATCTTTGACAGTACCGGTAAACAGGAAATTGTCCTGAGTCATAATACCTAACTGGGAACGCAGTGACTCAATGGTGACCTCCTGCACATCATGCCCGTCAATGAGTACCCGACCGTCAGTAGCATTATAAAAGCGACTAATCAGGTTGACAATAGTAGTCTTGCCGGCACCGGTGGGACCTACCAGAGCTATGGTTTCACCGGGCTTAATGTGAAAGCTGACGTTTTCCAGAACCTTTACTGAGGGAGCATCGGAATAAGCAAAGGTCACATTGTCAAAGGTGACAGCACCCTCGATAGGGGGCTGCTCCATTACAGCCAACTCATCTGTAATCTCAGAAGGGGTGTCCAGTACCTCAAAGATTCGTTCGGCAGCTGCAATATTGGTAACAATCTGATTGTAAAAGTTGCTCAGATTCATAATAGGACGCCAGAACATATTGATATAAGTGCCAAAGGCCAACAGCGTACCAACGGACACCTGTTCCACGCCGATAATAACGATGCCGGTATAATACAAGGCTACGGAACCGATGCCCCAGCACAAATCAATAATGGAACCAAAGGCATCATTTAGTCGTACTGCATTATTAAAAGCAGTGCGATGTTCCTCAACCAAAGTCAGGAAGGTTCGGTTGGTCTCCGGTTCCGCAGTAAAGCTTTGGATAACCCTCATACCTGACAAATCTTCGTGAAGAAATGCATTGAGGTTGGAAGACTTTTTGCGGAAAATCTGCCACCGTTTGTGGGAATAAATCTGTATCAACCACATACCGAGTGCCATTAGGGGTGTGGAACACAAAGCGGCTAAGGTCAGCGTAGGATTCTTACACACCATAATGATTACGACGGCACATATGGTGATAAAATCAGGAATCAGAGTAGTAACGCAGTTGCCCAACACATCTTTTAAAGAGTTGATGTCTCCGATAATGCGGGAGAGAATCTTTCCGGTAGGGCGGCTGTCAAAAAAGTGAAAATCCAATGTCTGGATATGGGTGTACAGCTCCTGACGAATGGTTACCAATATGCTGTTACACACACGATTCATAATGTGCATACGAAGCTTAATCAACAGCACCATAGTGACATTCAGTACTAATGCAAACAGTATCAGGCGAATCAGCCCACTGAAATTATTGGTACCGATATATTGGTCAATAGCGGCTTCTATAATCAAGGGGTTCAACAAGGATACCCCTACGCAGAAGCTCATAATCAATAATACAATTACAATTTCTTTTTTATAAACAAGAAGATAGGAAAAAAGCCGAAACAGGGTTTTCATTTTCCCCGTTTCCACGCTTTGCTCATCTTCCTTAAAGGAATTAATCGGCATAAAGCACCTCCTCATGACTTCCGTATTGGGCCATATAGGTCTCGTAATACAGCCCTTTCTTAGCCAGCAATTCTTCGTGAGTACCGCGCTCTGCAATGCATCCGTCTTCCAGAAAAATGATTTCGTCTGCATGGCGCACAGCGCTGATACGGTGGGCAATAATCAGCTTGGTGGTGGAGTTGAATCTGCGAAGGGTCTGCTGAATCATGTGTTCTGTTTCCATGTCAAGGGCTGATGTGGAGTCATCCATTACTAAAATAGGATTCCCCTTGGCCAGTGCCCGGGCAATACTGATACGCTGCTTCTGACCGCCGGAAAGGCCGACTCCGCGTTCACCGATAATAGTGTCATAGCCGGATTCCAGACGTTCAATGAAATTACCTGCCTGTGCTGCGTGGGAAGCAGATTTTACCTGTTCGATGTCAAGGACATCCTGCTTGCCCAGACGGACATTATCGCTTATGGTGTCTGAGAATAGGAATACGTCCTGCATCACTGTAGAAATACTGCTACGCAGCTGTTTCAGGGACAAGCGGCGGATGTCCACATCATCCAGTCGTATGGTGCCGTCACTGCAGTCATAGAGTCGCTGTAACAGCTGGATAATGGAGGTCTTGCCGGAGCCGGTTGCCCCCATAATGCCCAATGTAGCACCGGGAGCCACGGTAAAGCTGATATCCTGCAAAATAGTGGTGTTATCCCTGACAAAGCATACTTTTTCAAAAGTAACCTTACCCTGCACGGTATCCAGAAGTACAGGCTCCTCGCAGTCCTTAATGCTGGTGGTTTCTGCATATATTTTCTTCAGCTTCTTGTTGGAAGCAGTAGCAGAGGAGAGGCTGTTGGTAAGCCAACCCAGCATTTCCATAGGCCATACGATATTCATGGAATATTCGATAAAGGCACCCAGTGAGCCCAATGAAAAATCTCCTTTAATGACGAAATATCCGCCGGTCAGCAGAATAATAAGGGGCAGTATCTTGGTCACAAGTGTAAAAGTAGGGTGATACTTTACAAACATTTTGGACTGCCGCATATTCAATTCATAATAGCGTTTGTTGTGGGAGAGGAATTTGGTGATTTCAAATTTTTCTCTGGCAAACGCCTTTACGGTGCGTACCCCTGCAAGATTTTCCTCGGCAACGGTGTTCAGAGTGGCATTTTCCTCACTGATTTCCTCATAGACCTTGTCCAGCTTTTTCTCCAGAAAAATAGCCAGTGCACCGCAGAACAACATGGCAACGGTAGGAATCAGAGCCAGCTTCCAATTCAATCTGTACATGCAGGTCAGCACAAAGGCTGTATGTATGATCACCTCGATAATCAACATTCCCACAAAGGTCAGACCGTCCCAGATGCGGTCAATATCCTCCTTAACCCGTGCCATTAATTCACCGATATTGTTCTTGTCATAAAAATCTGCAGACAGTCCCTGTAAATGATGGAACAAATCCTTTCGCATACCAGCACTGATTTTGGCGCCGATAACGTCAAAGGTATACTCCTTGATATACATGAAAATGCATCTGCCGATGCCTACAGACAGAATTCCCGCCAGTAAGTATTTCAGCAGCGGAAGGTCACCGCGCATAATAACATCGTCAATGATGCGTTTGGTCAGTTGGGGGGAAAGCATATCCAGTGCCACACCGATTATCAGGCAAAGGACAGCACCCAGATATCCCCAGATGTGTTTTCTTATATAGCTCGATATCTTTTTCAAAAAGAATCCCTCCCTTAATAATATTTCTCTAACAAATCGCGAAAAAAAGTCCATGGCAGTTACTACCATGGACGAAAAGTTGCAATGTGTGGGATGCTGTCCGCCACAGGAACGGATAGCGGTATGTAAGCAACAAAGCTTCGCATTTTAAGAGTTGCAAATATCTCCGGAGGTAACTGCGTATAATACAACATATTCATTAGTAGTTCTGATAGTCATTCCGTTAATCATTGTTGTTACCTCCTTCTTTTATATTTTGCGTACAAAGGCGACTAATCTTTGTTTGCAATATGAATTAACTGTATTTTACAGTACGCCTTTTCTTTATAAATGTCAACAACAAAATAAATTGCATTTATGAACACAACAAAATAAATTGCATTTATGAATATTTCTTATCCACTTCAATTACTGCGAAATGGTTGGGATTGTTTTCCCGAATGCGTTCCGTGAGGGCAGTCACTACCTCATTGTCGGTCATTTTAAAGTCATAAGGAACCACAATATCAAAAATAATATTGGTGTGGGTGGGACCCTTAACAATGCGAAAATCGTGCATGGTGAGGGTGGTATCAATTTCGGCGAGATACACAGCAGTCTCTTCCTTTAGCCGGTTGGTCTCTTCATCGCCCACACAGACCGGGTCCATATGAATCACCGCGCTGCAATGAAGGGAATCACGCAGGTGGTGTTCAATCAAATCTATCATATCATGCATGGAGAGGATATCACCATCGGCAGGAACCTCTGCATGCAGGGAAATCAATACTCGACCGGGCCCATAATTATGTACAATCAAATCGTGGATACCGATAACGCCCTCATAGGACATCACAATATCATTGATGCTTTGGACAAATTCCGGGTCAGGAGCCTGCCCTAACAGGGGACTGATGGTATCCTTGGCGGCATTGATGCCGGAATAAAAGATAAATAGAGCCACGAGAATACCGCAATAGCCGTCAATGGTGACACCTGAAAAGTGTGAAATCAGAGTGGCTGCCAGTACAACGGTGGTGGCAATGGTATCGCTCAAGCTGTCCAAGGCAGTGGCCTTCATGGCGGTGGAGTGGATTTTGTTGCCGATACGGCGGTTATATAGAGCCATATAGCATTTCACCAGAATGGAAAGTACCAGAATCACCAGCACAAGAGGCGAATAAGCAAGCTCCATCGGGTGAATGATTTTGGAAACAGAGCTTTTTAGTAACTCATAGCCCATGAAAAAAATAAGCATGGACACCATGAGCCCGGATACATATTCGATGCGACCATGCCCGAAGGGGTGGTCCGGGTCAGGCTTTTGTCCCGCCATTTTGAAACCAATCAGTGTAATAATGGAGGAGCCGGCATCGGACAGATTGTTAAAGGCATCTGCTGTAATGGCAATGGAATGACTGATATAGCCGGCAAGAAATTTGCCGGCAAAAAGCAGGAGATTCAAAGCAATACCCACAGCGCCGCACAGTATACCATACGCCTGACGTACGGCGGGGGTGTCGGTGTCCTCTCTATTTTTAATAAAAATTCTTGATAATAAGCTGACCATAATATATATCCTCTTATAAATATGATTTGTAAATATGATTTAGTGCTATTGTAGAGCATTTTTTGGTAAAAAACAATCCTGATTTCCGGTGCGAGCCCTTTTTATTCGGGGAAATTGCTATTGCACCTTAAGTGTTTTCAGTGTATAATCTGCAAGTGGAAGAGAATTATGTTTTTATTAACAAATCAATAGATTTCCGGAATGCATATGACGGAAGAGAACGGAGGAAATAATGAGTAAGAAACCTGTAGTATTAATGATTTTGGACGGCTATGGATTAAATGAGCAGACCAAGGGCAACGCAGTCTGGGAGGCGCAGACTCCTGTTATGGATAAATTGATGAAGGAGTGTCCTTTTGTGCGCGGTAATGCCAGTGGTATGGCAGTAGGACTTCCCGAGGGTCAGATGGGTAACTCAGAGGTAGGTCATCTGAATATGGGCGCAGGCCGTATTGTATATCAGGAGCTTACCAGAATTACCAAGGAGATTCAGGACGGCACCTTCTTTGAGAATCCTGCTCTGTTAAAGGCAGTAGAGAATTGTAAGAAGAATAACAGTGCTCTGCATATGATGGGTCTGTTATCTGACGGTGGTGTACACAGCCACAATACACATTTATATGGTTTGTTGGAGCTGGCAAAGAGAAACGGTCTTGAGAAGGTGTATGTACATTGCTTCTTAGACGGTCGTGACACTCCTCCTGCAAGCGGTAAGGAATTTGCAGAGGCACTTGCAGCAGAAATGGATAAAATCGGCGTAGGTAAGATTGCTTCCGTTATGGGACGTTACTATGCAATGGACAGAGATAACAATTATGATCGTGTAGAGCTGGCTTACAATGCTATGACCAAGGGCGAGGGTCTGACCGCTGCCTGTGGTATCTGTGGTATTCAGGCTTCCTACGACAGAGATGAGACGGATGAATTTGTAAAGCCTACTGTAGCAGTAGAGGACGGCAAGCCCGTAGCAACAGTTCAGGACGGCGATTCCTTAATCTTCTTTAACTTCCGTCCCGACCGCGCAAGAGAGATTACCAGAGCCTTCTGTGATGATGATTTCAAGGGCTTTGACAGAGGCGCGCGCAAGGATATTACCTTTGCATGCTTCTCTGATTATGACCCTACTATTCCCAATAAAGAGGTTGCTTTCCACAAGGTATCCGTTACCAACACCTTCGGCGAGTGGCTGGCAGCTAACAATATGAAGCAGGCTCGTATCGCTGAGACCGAGAAGTATGCACATGTAACCTTCTTCTTTAACGGCGGTGTGGAGCAGCCTAACGAGGGTGAGGACAGAATCCTTGTAAATTCCCCGAAGGATGTAGCAACCTATGACCTGAAGCCTGAGATGAGTGCTTACGAGGTATGCGACAAGCTCACCGGTGCTATCCGTTCCGGTGAATATGATGTAATTATTATCAACTTTGCGAACCCCGACATGGTAGGTCACACCGGTGTGGAAGCTGCTGCAGTTAAGGCTGTGGAAGCTGTGGACGAATGTGTTGGTAAAGCAGTAGAAGCTGTGAAGGAAATGGACGGCGTGATGTTTATCTGTGCTGACCACGGCAATGCAGAGCAGCTGGTTGACTACACCACAGGCGAGCCTTTCACCGCACATACCACCAATCAGGTGCCTTTCATCCTTGTAAATTATGATGAGGCTTATACCTTGAAGGATGGCGGTTGTCTGGCTGACATCGTTCCTACTCTGATTGAAATCATGGGCAAGGAGCAGCCTGTAGAAATGACCGGTAAATCATTATTGATGAAGAAATAGGGTGTTCACATGGCTAAAGTTACTTTAGGAAAAACAGGCATTATCGTAGAAAAGAATTCCTTCGGTGCGCTGCCTATTCAGCGTATCAGTAAGGATGCTGCTGTTAAGCTGCTTCGTAAGGCCTATGATGCAGGCGTGACCTTCTATGATACGGCAAGATATTATACAGACAGTGAAGAAAAGGTGGGCGAAGCCTTTTTGGGAATGCGAGAGAAGATTTATATTGCCACTAAGACAGGCGCTACTACGGTAGAAGGCTTTTGGGCGGATTTGCATACCTCACTGGAAAAGCTACAGACAGATTACATTGATATTTATCAGTTTCACAATCCATCCTTTTGTCCTAAACCCGGAGATGGCACAGGGCTTTACGAGGCTATGCTGGAGGCTAAGGAGAAAGGCTTGATTCGTCATATCGGTATTACCAATCATCGATTGCATGTGGCCCATGAGGCGGTGGAAAGCGGATTGTATGAGACCTTACAGTTTCCCTTCTGCTATCTGGCAACGGATAAGGATATTGCACTGGTGGAGGCCTGTGAGAAAGCGGGAATGGGATTTATTGCCATGAAGGCTCTCTCCGGCGGACTGATTACCAATTCTGCAGCGGCATATGCCTATCTGGCACAGTATGACAATGTGTTGCCGATTTGGGGCGTACAGAGGGAGTCTGAACTGGACGAATTCCTTTCCTATATTGACAATCCTCCTGTGATGAACGAAGAGCTTGCAGCAGTGATTGAAAAGGATCGCGGAGAGCTGCTGGGTGAATTTTGTCGTGGCTGTGGCTATTGCATGCCCTGTCCCGTAGGAATCGAAATCAACAACTGCGCACGCATGAGTCTGATGATTCGCCGTGCACCCTCCGAAGCCCAGCTGACAGAGGAGATGCAGGCCAAGATGAAGCTGATAGAGAAGTGTCTGCACTGCGGTAAATGTAAAACAAAATGTCCCTATGGACTGGACACACCGACCCTACTTGAGAAAAATTACAAGGATTATTGTGAGATTTTGGCAGGAAAGGAATATTAAGTATAAATGTCTCCTGACAGGATACAATAAGTATGAGAGTACTTATTCCTACAAGGAGGCATTTTTTTATGATTCATTTTCTGAAAATAACTAATGTACATGCCAGAGAAGTCTTAGATTCCAGAGGCAATCCTACTGTGGAAGCAGAGGTGGTTGTGCTGAATCCTTTGGATAACAGAGAATATACGGGGCTTGCGGCAGTGCCCTCCGGCGCCAGCACCGGTCAGTTTGAAGCAGTGGAGCTGCGTGATGGAGAGACCAGATATTTTGGTCTGGGTGTGCAGCATGCCGTGAAAAACGTAAATGAGAAGATTGCCAGTGTACTGGTGGGAAGAAACGCATTAGAGCAGGTGGTAATAGATAGAATTCTTATTGAAACAGACGGCACGGAGAACAAAGGCAATCTGGGCGCCAATGCTATGCTTTCCGTATCCATGGCGGTGGCAAAGGCAGCTGCTAATGCCTTGTCCATGCCTCTTTACAGATATCTGGGAGGAATCTCACCAAGATTGCTTCCTGTGCCTATGATGAATATTTTAAATGGTGGAAAGCATGCAGCTAACACGGTGGATTTTCAGGAATTCATGATTATGCCCGTACAGGCAGAGACCTTTGCAGACGGCTTGAAAATCTGTGCGGAGATTTATCATAACCTGAAAAAGATTCTGCAAAAGGAGGGGCTGTCCACCGGTGTGGGAGATGAGGGTGGTTTTGCACCGGATTTACCGGATGCGGAGAGTGTGTTGGAATATATTGTAAAGGCAATTCATGTGGCCGGATATAAGCCGGGAACGGATATTAAGATTGCCATGGATGCTGCCAGCAGTGAATTATATAATGAAGAGACCAGAAAGTATCATTTTCCAGGAGAAAGCAGTTTAAAAGGAAAAGAGGTTATCCGTGACACCAATGAGATGATTGATTATTATGAAAGCTTAATCAAACAATTTCCTATTATTTCCATTGAAGACGGTCTGGCAGAGGATGACTGGGATGGCTGGAAGCTTATGACCAAGCGACTGGGGAACAGTGTGCAGCTGGTGGGTGATGATTTGTTTGTTACCAATACCAAGCGACTGGATGCAGGAATCAAGTTAGGAACAGCCAATGCGATTCTGGTGAAGGTGAATCAGATTGGTACGCTTTCGGAGGCCTTTGCGGCAGTAGAAATGGCTCATAAGAACGGATACAAGGCGGTGATATCCCATCGCTCCGGTGAGACGGAGGATACCACGATTGCAGATATTGCAGTAGCGTTAAATGCAGGGCAGATTAAAACAGGTGCACCTTGTAGAAGTGACCGTGTGGCAAAATACAATCGTTTGCTGCGAATTGAAGAAGAATTGGGAACTGCAGCGCAGTATATGGAGCCTTTTCGCAAGATATAAAGCAAATAAGAAGGAAAGGGATGCTCATGTTAATTGGTCGTGAGCATCCTTTTTTGCTGTGATTTATACATTTTTCTTACAATTGTAAAAAAAAATTAGAAAAAAATGAATACATAAAAAGCGTAGAAAAAATCCGATACAATCCCAAAATATTCATTGGAAATTTTATGCATGAATATTCACTATATGCAAACAAAATGTATAAAAGTCGGAATTTGTAAAACTTTGAAACATAACAGTTGCTTCTATATACTAATATTGAAGTATTTTTATTCACTAAAGCACACTGCGTAGACGGACATAAGTATGTGCTATGCGGACATGAAAATGTACATAATTTCAAACATAAAACAAATGTTATTTCGTAAAATATCCATTTTTGCATGATTTTTCTTTATTGACATAAGTGCTAAAGTATTGTAAGATACTAAAGGTCGGACGATGGTGAACGGCTTATCTTAAGCGCATCATCGTTTTTTTATCTTAGAGCGCAGTTCATATCATACGCTAGAAAAATTGAAGGAGTGAGAAGATGTATCGTTACGTCATCAAGCGAGTAATTCTCGCTATTGTTACAGTGTTTGTTATTTCGGCTATTACCTTTTTTACCATGAATGCTATTCCCGGTGGTCCCTTTGCTTCAGAGAAGGCACCCAGCAAGGAGGTGCAGGCGGTATTAGAGGCAAGATATAATCTGGACAAGCCGGTACCTGAACAGTTTGTTCTTTATCTGAAGAATTTCCTGAAGGGAGATTTGGGTGTGTCCTTAAAGACCGGTAGAAGTATCTCTACGGTAATCGGAGAGTCCTTCCCTATATCTGCCAAATTAGGCGGCATGGCAATCGTGTTGGCAACTATTGTAGGTCTGGTGCTCGGCAGTATTGCAGCCTTAAAGAGAAACAGTATTGTTGACCGTTTAATTGTATTTTTCACGACTCTGGCAACAGCAGTGCCCAGCTTTGTGCTCGCGACACTATTGCTGTATGTATTTTGTATTCATTTGGGATGGGTTCCCGTGTTTAGTGCAACGGAGACGCATTATGCGTTACCTGTCATTGCATTATCCCTGTATCCGATGGCGTATGTTACCCGTCTGACCAAGACCAGTATGCTGGATGCTCTGGGACAGGACTATGTAAGAACTGCAAATGCAAAGGGTGTTGTTGCCTGGAAGGTTATCTTCAAGCATGCGCTTCGTAATGCGGTAATTCCTGTTATTACCTATGTGGGTCCCATGACGGCATATATCCTGACCGGAAGTCTTGTAGTAGAGAATATCTTTACCATTGGCGGTCTGGGAAGCAAATTTGTATCCGGTATTACAAACCGTGACTATACCATGATTATGGGTACCACCATTTTCCTGGCAGCGCTGATGGTTACTATGAATCTGATTACAGATATTGTGTATAAGATTGTTGATCCCAGAATTAAGTTAGACTAAAGGAGGACATTGTTGTGGAGCAGCAGGAAAAGATGCCGAAGAAGAATCTCTTCAGTGCACAGATAGATTTGGCAAAATTTGAAAAAGCCACAGAAGAAGAAAAACGTCAGCAGGATGTTATGAGTGAATCCACCACCTTCTTTAAGGACGGTATGAGAAAGCTTATGAAGAACCCCTTGGCGGTAATGAGTCTCATCTTCTTAACCTTTATTCTTATAGTAATTATATTTGCACCCATGGTTGTGCCTTACAGTTATTCACAGATTATCTCTGTAAACGGTGTGCGTGACAAGACAGCTAAGAATCTGGCTCCCTTTGAGTATTCAGAGAATGAGTTGGCTTATATCGAAGAGGGCGGCAAGGTGTTCCCCCATATTATGGGTACGGACGAGATGTGCCGTGATTACTTTATCCGTGTGGTATACGGTACGAGAGTATCTCTTGCAATCGGCTTGTTCGCCAGTGTGCTGGTATTGATTATCGGTTTGTTATATGGTAGTATATCCGGTTATTTGGGAGGAAAAGTGGATTTGATTATGATGCGTATTGTCGACATCATATATTCTCTGCCGGACATGTTGATTATTATTTTGCTATCTGTAGTTTTGAATGAGACCTTGAGCTCTGTGATTGAAGGAACTATTTTCAGCAAGCTCGGTGTAAACATGATTGCGTTGTTTATCGTTTATGGTCTGCTTTACTGGGTAAGTATGGCAAGATTGGTGCGTGGACAGATTCTGACCATCAAGAATAATGATTATGTACTGGCAGCCAAGGCTACCGGTGCTAAGAGCGGCAGAATCATCAGAAAGCACATTATCCCCAACTGTATCAGTGTTATCTTTATATCCACTGCATTACAGATTCCTTCCGCAATCTTTACAGAGAGTTATTTGAGCTTCTTAGGACTTGGTGTTCAGGCACCTATGCCTTCTCTGGGAAGCCTGGCAGACGTGGCCCGCAGTGGCTTACAGAGTTATCCTCATAAGCTGCTGTTCCCTGCGATTGTTATCTGTCTCATCGTACTGTCCTTCAACCTGTTAGGCGACGGTCTGCGCGATGCATTTGATCCGAAACTGAAGAAATAAATGTCCTTAAATTGGAAAGGAAGAACAAGTGATGAGTGAGAATATTTTAGAGGTAAAAGACCTGCATACGTCATTTTTTACGGATTCCGGTGAGGTAAAGGCTGTAAACGGTGTTAACTTTAATCTGGCGCCCGGCAAGATTCTTGGTATCGTAGGAGAATCCGGCTCCGGTAAGAGTGTTACTGCATATTCCATTATGCAGATTCTGGCAGATACCGGACGTATTGTTTCAGGTGAAGTCCTTTACAAGGGACAGGATATTACAAAATTTGATAAAAAGCAGATGCGTGGTTTCCGCGGAAAATGCTGTAGTATTATTTTCCAGGACCCCATGACCAGTTTAAATCCCGTATATACTATCGGCAATCAGCTGATGGAGGCCATCCTGCTGCACACAGATAAAACAAAGGAGCAGGCAAAGGCAAGAGCGGTTGAGATGCTGGAGCTGGTAGGTGTAAACGAGCCTCAGAAGCGTGTAAAGCAGTATCCACACGAGCTGTCCGGCGGTATGCGCCAGCGTGTTATGATTGCTATGGCACTGGCAAGTGAACCGGATATTCTGATTGCGGACGAGCCTACCACTGCACTGGATGTAACGATTCAGGCACAGATCCTTGAGCTGATGCAGGAATTGCAGAAGAAGCTCGGCATGGCTATTATCATGGTTACCCATGACCTTGGTGTCATCGCAGACATGTGCGATGAAATCATCGTTATGTATGGTGGTCGTGTATGTGAGAGAGGAACTGCGGAGGATATTTTCTATCGCCCCGCACATGAATATACTAAGGGACTGTTACGTTCCATTCCTAAGGCTGATGGCAGCAAGGAGAGACTGATACCTATTGCAGGTACTCCTATCAATTTGCTGAATATGCCGAAGGGCTGTGCTTTCTGTGCAAGATGTGACGAAGCTATGAAGATTTGCCTTGAGGAAGTACCGCCACAGGTGCAGATGCCTGATGGCCACTATGCTTCCTGCTGGCTGGCTTACAAGAAGATGGTAGAAGCAGAGAATGCAGGAGGAGCAGCAAATGAGTAGTGAATATTTGATTGAGGTGGAAGACTTAAAACAGTACTTCCCCATAAAAACAGGTTTTTTTAAGACCACCCCTCTGAAGGCAGTAGATGGTGTGTCTTTTCATATCAAGCCCGGTGAGACTCTTGGTCTGGTAGGAGAGTCCGGCTGTGGTAAGACCACTGTTGGACGTTCTATTTTACGTTTGTACGAGCCTACCGGTGGAACGATTAAATTCAACGGCAAAGAGGTTACTGCCAAGAATATGCAGGAATACCGCAAGCATATGCAGATGGTATTTCAGGATCCGTATTCTTCCCTGAATCCTCGTATGACAGTAGAGGATATTATCGGAGAGCCTCTTGATGTGCATAAGCTGTACAGCAACAAGGCAGAGCGTCGTGAGAAGATTCTTGATTTGATGGAGCTGGTTGGCTTAAATGCAGAGCATGCAACCCGTTATGCCCATGAATTTTCCGGTGGACAGAGACAGCGTATCGGTATTGCAAGAGCACTTGCGGTGAATCCGCAGTTTATTGTCTGTGATGAGGCTGTCAGCGCTTTGGATGTATCCATTCAGGCACAGGTTATCAATATGTTTGAAGACCTGCAGGAGAAGCTTGGTGTAGCGTATCTGTTTATTGCACACGATTTATTAGTAGTGCGCCATATTTCCAATCGTATTGCGGTTATGTATCTGGGCAAAATCGTAGAAATCGGTGAAGCTGATGAGGTTTATGACCATCCGGTGCATCCCTATACAGAATCCCTGCTTAGTGCGGTTCCGATTCCGGATCCTGTGATTGCAAAGCAGAGTCAGCGAATTGTGCTTACAGGCGATGTTCCCAGTCCTATGAATATGCCTACCGGTTGTCCTTTCCGTACACGTTGCCGCTATGCAACAGAGAAGTGTGCGGCAGAATGTCCTTCCCTGAAGGATAGAGGAAACGGTCATATGGTAGCTTGCCACAACCGTTAATAAGTTGTAAAAATATATTTGCTAATACCAAATGGAAACATTTGATATTGATACCAATCCCAAACGGATAATTTTTAAAGGAGGATTTATTTGTTATGAAGAGATTTGCAGCAATTTCTTTAGCGCTGGTGATGGCTCTCGGTACTTTGACTGCTTGTGGCAGTTCTGAGGAAAATGCCGTAGCTAACAATACCGGTGCAGCAACTGTAGTTGATGATGAAAACGCAGTTAATCCTGCAGATTGGGCAGCATATGATGCTTTAATCGCAGAAATCAAGTCTACTACTGATTATGTAGCACGTGAGGCAAAGATGCATGAAGCAGAGGATATCCTGATGGAGACCGGTGCAATCTTACCTCTTTACTATTACAATGATGTATATATGCAGAAGAGCAATGTTTCTAACATTTACTCTAACCTGTATGGTTTCAAGTATTTCATGTTTGCTGAGACCGATGCAACAACCTTAAGACTGAACCTTGGTAGTGAGCCTGATTATCTTGATCCTGCTCTGAACAGTTCCGTTGACGGTGCTTGTCTTGCAGTAAACAGCTTCTCAGGTCTCTGCACCTATGATGCAGAAGGCAATGTTCAGTTGGATGTAGCTGAGAAGTATGAAGTGAGCGAGGATGGTATGACTTATACCTTCACTTTACTTCCTGATTTGAAGTGGTCCGATGGTTCTGAGTTAACTGCTAATGATTTCGTTTATGCATGGAATCGTGCAGTAGCTCCTGAGACCGCAGCTGACTATGCTTATATGTTCGATGCAATCGCAAGAAAAGATGACGGCACTCTGAATGTAACTGCTGATGGTAACACTTTAACCATCGTTCTTGGTTCTCCTTGTGCTTACTTCCTTGACCTGTGTGCATTCCCTGCTTACTATCCTGTAAAGCAGGCATCTGTTGAGGCTGCTGCTGACTGGCAGACCAACCCCGGTGCATGGTGTCAGGAGGCTGGTTTTGTGACTAATGGTGCTTATGTATGTACCGCTTGGACTCATGACCAGAGCATGACTTATACCAAGAATCCTTACTATCACAGAGCTGATGAGGTTAAGGTTGAGACTCTTGAAATGATGTTAAGTGCAGAAGATACTGCAATCTTCGCAGCTTACAATGCAGGCGACCTTGACTTTATTGATACTGTTCCCAATGATGAGATTCAGAATCTGTTAAGCAATCCTGAATTCTATATTGTTGACAATCTTGGTACCTACTATGTATCTTTCAATGTAAAGAGTCCTTTGTTTGAAGGAAAGACCCCTGGACAGGCTAATGCAATGAGAAGAGCAATCGCTCTGTTAATCGACCGTGATTACATTGCTGAGAATATCGGTCAGACCGGTCAGAAGCCTGCAAACACATTCGTTCCTGATGGAATGGCTGATGGTCAGGGCGGCATCTTTAAGGTAAATGATGATGCTTACACCTATCCTGATGCAGAGACTACTGGTTACTTCAATCCCAGCTATTCTGAGGAGAACGTGGCAGAAGCTAAGGCACTGTTAGAGTCCGCAGGCTTCAAATTCGGTGGTGACGGTATGTTATCCTCCGAGACTCCTTTCTCCTTTGAGTATCTGACCAACGAAGGTACCGGTCACGTTGCAGTTGCAGAAGCAATTCAGCAGGACCTTGCAGCAGTTGGTATTAGCATGACTATTAAGACATGTGACTGGAATGTATTCCTTGATGAAAGAAAAGCTGGTAACTACGACATCGCTCGTAATGGTTGGTTAGCTGACTTCAACGATCCCATTAACATGCTTGAGATGTGGACCAGTGAAAGTGGTAACAATGACTGCCAGTTTGGTAGATAAGTTGTTTTAATGAATCAATCCGTTTGGTAGATGAAGCCGGGCTGAAAAAGCCCGGTTTTTTTTTGTTTTTTTTGTTGCAATTATGTACATATTATGGTAATATGATAAATGCTTGACATTAGGAGGTGTGGAAATGGAAGCATTAAAAATCGTAATTACAATTTTATTCATATTAGTTTGTTTGGCACTTACAGTGTTGGTATTGATGCAGGAGGGCAAGTCTGCAGGACTTGGTTCTATCAGCGGAGCAGCAGAGACATATTGGGGCAAGAATAAAGGTCGTTCCATGGAAGGCATGCTGGTAAAGACTACCAAGGTTGCGGCAGTATTATTTATGCTCTTTGCGGTGATACTTAATCTTAGCGTATTTTAATAACACGTAAGATAAACACTCTTGTGCAATGGACAAGGGTGTTTTTTTGTGCAAATATATAATGGTATCGGGTGGAGATAAAAGGGTAGAAGTAAGATGAATTTTTATGATGATGAGAAAAAATTAGATAGTATAAATACAGAGGTTAGCGGAAGGCGCGGTCATGCTTCAAATGGCATGGAGGTAAGGGATAAGCGGAAGAAGGTCATTGTTGATTTGGTTAATGATGACCTGTATGTGCCCATGAAGGAAAAGGAGCTTGCCATGCTGCTGCAGGTGGCAAAGGAGGACCGGGAGGAGTTTCGCCAGATTCTGCAGGAGCTTCTGGAGGAAGGGCAGTTGATGCTGACTCTTAAGGGCAAATATATGAAGTCCAACGGTAAGGTGCTGACAGGGACCTTTATCAGCAATGCCAGAGGTTTTGGTTTTGTGGAGATAGAGGGCAGGGAAGAGGATTTGTTTATCCCGGAGGACAAGCTTGGTGGTGCCTTTCATAAGGATACCGTGCAGGTGGCACTTTTGCCTCGTGGTAAGGGCAAACGTCAGGAGGCACAGGTTATTCGCATTCTTTCCAGAGGAATGAATCAGGTGGTAGGTACTTACCAGCAGTCTAGAAATAATTATGGATTTGTAGTGCCTGACAATAGTAAGCTTCCTCAGGATATTTATGTGCCGAAGGAGCGTTCTAAGGGCGCTATGACAGGGCATAAGGTAGTGGTGGAAATAACAGGCTACGGTACGAATACCAAGAGCCCTGAGGGCAAGGTGGTAGAGATACTTGGTCATGTCAATGATCCCGGCGTGGATATTATGTCCATTGTAAGAGGCTATGAATTGCCCGTGGAATTTGGCGAAAAGATTATGAATCAGGTGGAAAGAGTGGCCAGAGAGGTGTCAGAAGCAGACTGTGCGGGCAGGAAGGACCTGCGCGATGTGACTATGGTTACCATTGACGGTGAGGATGCCAAGGATCTGGATGATGCAGTCAGCGTGTCCTTTGACGGCAAATACTATCATCTGGGGGTTCATATTGCGGATGTTACCAATTATGTACAGGAGAATTCTGCTCTTGACCGTGAGGCGTTGAAGCGTGGCACCAGTGTGTATCTGGTGGACAGGGTTATCCCTATGCTTCCTCATGCGCTTTCCAACGGTATCTGCTCCCTAAATGAAGGTGTGGACAGACTGGCAGTTAGTTGCCTGATGACCATAGATTTGTATGGAGAAATTATCGATTACGAGCTTTGCGAATCTGTGATTCAGGTCAATAACCGCATGTCCTATACTGCTGTCAAAAATATCCTGCAGGATGAAACCATTGTAGAGAGAGAAGAGGAATACCGAAAATATGCTTATCTGGTCCCCATGTTTCGCCAGATGGAGGAGCTTGCGGCTGCATTGCGCGGAAAACGCCGCAAACGTGGCTCCATAGATTTTGATTTTCCGGAGTGCAAGATTATTCTCGATAAGGAAGGGCATCCTTTGGATATTAAGCCCTACGAGCGCAATGTGGCTACTAATATTATTGAGGACTTTATGCTTGCGGCCAATGAGACAGTAGCCCAGCATTTTTATTGGCAGGAGCTTCCCTTTGTGTATCGTGTTCATGATGTGCCGGATGCAGACCGTATTCAGAAATTATCGGCATTTATCAATAATTTTGGCTATTATATGAAGGCTATCGGCAGAGCCGGAAGCAAGGTAAACAGTGAAGAAGTGCATCCCAAGGAGATTCAAAAGCTGCTTGATAAAATCGCAGGCACACCGGAGGAGGCTATGATAAGCCGTTTGACTCTGCGCAGCATGAAGCAGGCAAAGTACAGCACGGAAAGCACCGGGCATTTTGGACTGGCGTGCCAGTATTATTGTCATTTTACTTCACCCATCCGCAGATATCCTGATTTGCAGATTCATCGCATCATCAAGGAGCAGTTTCGCGGACGTCTGAAGGAGGAACGGATTGCTCATTACAGAGAGATATTGCCGGAGGTGGCAAAGCATTCTTCTGAAACAGAAAGAAGAGCAGACGAGGCAGAACGAGAGACCGATAAGCTGAAAAAAGTAGAATATATGGAAGAACGTCTCGGAGAGGTGTATAATGGAGTGGTATCCGGTATCACCGGCTGGGGCATTTATGTGGAGCTGCCCAATACTGTGGAGGGATTGGTGCACATTTCCAAGCTTCCGGGGGATTATTATTACTACAATGAAAGCACATATGAAATGGTAGGTGAAGCCACCGGCAGAACCTACAAGCTGGGAATGCCTGTGAAGGTGCGCACAGTAGGCTGTGACAGGATGACCAGAACAATAGATTTCTCATTGGTGTCCGATACGGAGGACGAATGGGAATGGGAGGATGAGACATGGCAAAGGGAAAAGAGACGCAGAAGCTGATCGCAAATAATAAAAAGGCATTCCATGACTATTTTATAGATGAGACTTACGAGGCAGGAATTGCCCTGCACGGTACAGAAGTGAAATCCATGCGTATGGGAAAATGTAGCATCAAGGAATCCTTTATCCGCATCGAGAATGGCGAAGTATTTGTATACGGCATGCATGTAAGTCCCTATGAAAAGGGTAATATTTTCAACAAAGATCCGCTGCGCGTGAAAAAGCTTTTACTGCACAAGTATGAGATTAATAAGCTCACCGGTAAAATCAAAGAAAAGGGCTATACACTGGTGCCCTTGCAGGTGTATTTCAAGGAGGGCAAGGTGAAGGTAGAGGTAGGCCTTGCACGCGGTAAAAAGCTCTATGACAAGCGAGAGGATATTGCTAAGAAGGATCAAAGAAGAGAAGCCGAGAAGGAATTCAAGGTAAAGAATCTCTATTGATGTAAAGCATTAATTCATCGGCTTGACAGGGAAATGTAATTCCTATATACTAAGCAAGTAAATTGATTTTCAGCAAATTTTAAATTAATTTTTCCTTTACACGCTGACGATATATATATTGTCTGATAAGGGGTAGTAAAGGTTTCGACAGGGGTCTTGCAGCTGGAGAAGCTATCCGTTGTGACACGTTAATCACACAATTAAACTAAACGCTGAAGATAATTTAGCATACGCTGCCTAATGGCAGCTGTC
>SVFK01000009.1 GCA_015056915.1 Lachnospiraceae bacterium | reverse complement strand
ATCTTGTAAAGAGAATACAAGACTATATTACAGAAAATCTTTATACTTGTACCAATAAGATTCTGCGTGGACTGGGAAAAATGTATTCAGGCGGCGGTGATTTTACAACGAATATTGATGCTTATGGTGGGGAAGGTACTGCGGTCTTTGTAGCAAATGCGATAGAAATTTATTGCGATAAAGCAGAATAAATTAAAGTTATATTGTTAGGAATACAACGATAACTTTCAGTTTATCTCGCCACAAATTCAAATTTCAAAAAGCATCTGCCCAATTCATCAAACGAATTTGACAGGTGCTTTTTTACCTTAACATAAATATCATGATGCTGGCTCCTGCACAATAGCCTGTTTTACATCCTGATAATAATTCTCCTGCAGAATGAAGGCACTGAACTGATAACGTCTCTTCACCTCGTCCTGCATCTCGGACAAATAGGATTCCTTCTGTTCCTCCGGGACGATGTCATTTCCCGCAGCATCCTTGAGCCAGATGGTCTTCTTGGACTTTTTGTCATAGATAACCGAATCCGTCACAAAGCTTCGGTCATTGAAAATCACCAAACCTTCCTCCTGCGCAAAAATATCCCTTCCCGCATACATTCTGGAATCATATGTAAAGCCAAACAGATTTAAAAGCGTAGGTAGCAAGTCCATAGACCCACAGGCCTTATCCACATAGATTGGCTCCTCCATCTGCGCATTCCATAAAATCAGACTGTTCCTGAACAAATCCTTCCCTTCGGCAAGGGACTTGCCCGCCAATTCCTCATACTGCTCCGTAGTCATTCCATAGGGATAATGGTCTGCACTCAGACAAATAACCGTTTTGTCCAGTTGTCCTGCCGCCTCCAATTCAGTAAGCAGATATTCTAATGCCTTATCAAGCTCAATATTACAAGCAATATAGGCTCTTGCATTCTCTGACATATCCAAATTGGCCACAGCCTCACGATTCTTGGAAGACATGGCATTTCCCGTGAAATTGTAATTCATATGTCCTGACACCGTCATATAGTACACATGAAATCGCTCCTCATTCACATATTCAGGAAGCGTCCCCTGTATCATTTCCAAATCAGATGCCGGCCATCTGTCAGGGTTCTCCATGGCAAAAAGTTGCTCTCCCCACTCTGCCTCCGACAGGTTTCCCAGCTTGCTGCCTTTAAAATCATAGCCCAGATTCGTATGGGTCAGATATCGGTCATAATAGGACAGGGTATTGTTATGATAGGCATACGAATACACATCCTCCGATGCAAAAAATTGCGGCAGGGTGTAAGCCATATCATTCTCACTGCTTTTGCGCATGCTGAATTGTCCGTCAGGAATCAGACCCGTACAGTTGATATACTCACCATCACTGGTGCTGGTCTGCCAGATAGGAACATAGTAATTTTCAAAAACAAATCCGCTGTTGACCAGTCTGTATAAGGTGGGAGTCAAATCCTCCCTGATGGCATAGGACGAAAATCCCTCTGCTGTTAAGAAAATCAGATTATATCCCTCAAACATTCCCGTATACTCATTTGTGGAAGTGGGTGTTGTTCCCTGAATATAATCAGCCAGCCACAGCTGCTTATCATTATCCGCCAAGGTATGTAATTGTTCGTAATCAATGGCAAACTGCTGAGGGTGAATGCTTGGTAGCGATTCCTCATCGTCTGCAACATCCATAACGTCTTCTTCCTCTAAATCATCCAACGTATTTTCAGCATTCCCGGCATTTTCACCGCCAGAAACCGAGCTTTCACCTGTAGCGGTACCATTGGTACTTTGTACCCCCAGCCATTCCACCTCAGGTTCATCTGCTTCCCATGCCTCCACAAACAATCCCGAGACACTCAGCACAGTATCCCTTTGAAGCATGGGGAGAATGCCCATTGTTTCCGCCACACTTGAAGGATCATAGAATTCCTCATAGCTCTCGTAATAATCTGCCTTTACGGCTCTGCCCACCTCCATAGTAACAATACCTGCCACTACACCGATTACCAAAATAACTGCAGTGCGCAATAGCTGTAACGCAGAAAATTGCGGAAAATTCCAATGAAACTTGTGCATAAGAATGCCCAACACAATAGCCGGCAGCATAAATAATAATAAGAAAGGCACTGCTCCCAGGACACCCTCCAGAGCCTCCCGCCAGTAATTAGTCAGTGCATCTCCTCCCCCTCTGAAAACTGCTTCCCACAAGAGAGGTTGCTTGAAAATACGCAAGTAGACAAGCTGAACACAATCCCATATCACGGCAATCCATATAAAACCGTAATAGATGATTTTCTTCCACCTGCCTCTTACTACGCCGACTATTATCGTTATAGCTGCCGACCACGCTACAATTAAAGCTATCGCCAAAAGGGGCTGAAAGCTGCTAAATCCAAAGCCGCTGAGGTGATACACCACCTCAAGATATAGCAATAATACTGCCAAACTTCCCCAAATAATACTCATTCTACTCACCCTTATCTTATGTTTTAATGAACACGCTAACTTATTTCTTCATTTTAGGCTTGAAAATAAGACTTGCCAGATAACCGAAAATCAATGCCGCAGCCGTTCCTACTGCACCAGCCTTAAATCCACCGGAGAACAGTCCCAAAAAGCCCTGCTCCTGTATCGCTTCCTTTACGCCCTTCATTAATACATTTCCAAAGCCCAGAAGCGGTACACTCGCCCCTGCCCCGGCGAACTCCTGAAAAGGCTCATACCAGCCAAGCACACTGATTACAGTACCTGTTACCACCAAAAGTACCATGATGCGACCGGGCATCAGCTTTGTCTTTTCCATCAATATCTGTACTAATGCACAAATCAATCCTCCCACCCAAAAGGCATTCACATAATCCATTTGACATACTCCTTTTTATTTTTCAGATTTATCAGCATTAGTTTCTGTTTTTTTATGAAAAATATGTATGTCAATATGAGAAAACCACTCTTTCGGAAGCTGTACCAGAATCACCGCAACAAATACAATGACACAGCCCGCAATCTGCCTTGGTGTCAAAGTCTGATCTGTTTTCAGAAAACCGATTTTGTATGCAATATAGCCGGACACTGTAGCAACCACAGATTCCAGGCTCATGATTAATGCCGCTATGGTGGGATTGACTCCCTTCTGTCCCACAATCTGCAGGGTATAAGCCACACCGCAGCTTAACACACCTGCGTAGAGCAGAGTTCCCAGCCCCTCCGATAACTGTGCAAGGGTAGGTTCTCCTACAAGAATAGCACCGATTCCGCAGACGACTCCACAGACAGTAAACTGAATACAGGATACTATGACTCCATCCGTCTTAGGAGCGTAATAATCTATAATCATAATGTGTGCTGCAAACACTATGGCACATAAAAAAACCATAATATCGCCGGTGCCAAGGGTCAGACTTTCCGTCATACACAGCAAATACATACCCACAGCCGCCATTCCGGCTGCCATCCAAACGATTGCAGATACCTTTCTTTTTAGAAAAATTCCGGCCAAAGGCACAAAAATAATATATAACGTGGTAATAAATCCGGCTTTTCCCACTGTGGTATATTTAATACCGAATTGTTGCAGCGTACTGGCCACTGTCAGTGCCAGACCACACCAGATACCGGCGCGCAGTGTCACGCCCCATTCGATAGGCTTCGCCGCGTTTCCTGCTATTTTCCTTTTTACAATGAGATAAATAAAAAGCACCAATGCACCAATAAGAGCACGCACCCCATTAAAGGTAAAGGGATGCATATAATCCATTCCCTTACTCTGGGACACAAATGCCATACCCCAGATGCAGGCCGTTAAAAAAAGCAAAAAACTGTTTCGTGTCGTATTGTTCCTCATTGTTTTAGTCCTTATCCTTGCTGCTTTGTCTTATTCCAGCGAATGCATGGTGTCCCGATGTCACACACGAACACACGCTAAAAATCGCCGCATACGCGGCGATTCTGGCACACTGACACTATGATACTTCTGCAATTACTTCCACTTCGCACAGAACGTTTTTGGGTAATGTTTTCACTGCCACACAGCTTCTTGCAGGTTTCTCGGTGAAATACCTTGCATAAACCTCATTAAAAGAAGCAAAATCATTCATATCTGCCAGGAAACAGGTTGTCTTTGCCACTCTGGTATAATCGGTTCCTGCCTCTGACAGAAGTGCTCCGATATTTTTCATTACCTGCTCCGCCTGTGTCACAATATCATTTCCCTCAATCTCTCCGTTTGCGGGATTAATGGGAATCTGACCAGAGGCAAAAAGCATTCCTCCTGCAATAATACCCTGTGAATAAGGTCCGATTGCTGCCGGCGCCTTATCTGTTGAAATCTTCTGTAACATACTTAAATCCTCTCTTCCTTTTACTTCTTCATATCAACTTCCGGTTCATCAAATTCAGCCGTAACGTAGAAGCCTCTTGCATTTTCGATGACATCTGTTACAACTCCCTCCCGACTCTGCAGGCGGTATCTGAAAGGAATATTCCCCGACATCGCCAGCGCCGGGTCGATTGTATAATAGTAATTACTGGGCAAAACACCCTCTGTCACTGTAATCTTCTGTCCCGGCTCCAACAAACCGGGTCTCTCCATTTTAAATTCCATCCTACGCATTTGTACTCACCAGCCATTCCGGGATGCTTCCCGTCACAATAGTCTGACATGATAGCCGCAACAGAAGCACAATCTACCAGTGTCAGTATTGTTTGTCACCTATTTTACCAGTATGGTAACAGCATTGCAAGTACGTTATCAAAACTGTTATCAAAAAGATAGTAATCGGAGCATTAATTTTTGACAAGGCTTTCCAACACAACCGCATGGGCAATTCCGGGAATGGATTGTCCTTCATTAAAGCTTGTCTTGGAAAGAAGTGCACCGGTAGGCATAAAAAGAACCTTTTTCCATGTCCCCTCTTCCAGCTGCTTCAAAATATAAGCAGAAAGGGTTACTGCACTACAACCACAACCACTTCCTCCGGCATGGGTATCCTGAGTAGCCGCATCATAAATTTCAATACCACAATCCATATGGACTCCGGATATGTCATAGCCTCTTTCACGCAAAAGGTCAATCAGCACCTTCTGACCTACCGTTCCCAAGTCACCGGTAATAATTTTGTCATAATCCTCCGGTTGACTACCAAAGTCAATAAAATGCTGTTCTAGCGTGGATGCTGCTGCCGGAGCCATACAAGCTCCCATATTCATAGAATCCTTCAAGCCGTAATCCACAATCTTTCCTACCGTCATTCCCAGTATTTTCGCACGTGCCGGCAGACTGACACCTTCACTGACACTCGCAGTGACATTATTGTTGACACTTATGGCATTTTCACTTCCAAGTACAAATGCACCGCTTCCTGTTACAGTCCAGGTAGCAGACAAGGGGCGCTGATTCCCATATTCCAGTGGGAAGCGAAATTCCTTTTCTGCACTGCCAAAGTGACTGGAGGTCACACAGATTACTTTGTCCGCAAATCCTCCTGCAATGCTCATAGCTCCCAGCGCAAGGGACTCTCCACAGGTAGAGCAGGCTCCATATACTCCCAATAGTGGTATCTCATAGGAAGATATACCAAATGATGTAGCTATCGATTGACCCAATAAGTCACCCGCAAAAATAAGAGACACATCCTCCGGCTTTAGCCCTGCCTTACCCATTGCCAGAAATACTGCATCCTTCTGCAGGCTGCTTTCAGCCTCTTCCCAAGTATTGCAACCAAACATATCATCCTCTCCCACTACGTCAAACAACAGACCAAGAGGACCCTCGCCTTCCTTTTTTCCTACAACACTTGCGCTGTTTATAATGTAAACCGGCTGTTCCAGATTAATACTGGCTTTTCCCAATTTCTGATTCATAGTTACATTCTCCTTCTTTTTCTTTTGGTTTACATTATGGCATTTTTTACTATTCTTTATACGAAAAACTCATCATCTGACAACTCTTCCCACAATCTGTCCGCTCCGGGAGCATGAGAAAAAAAACGCACCCTATTCCGAAGGGTGCGTAGAAATCTTTATTTACTATTCTTCATATTTTGCGCTTTGTGCACGAATCAATTCTTCATCCTCAAAATAGTTGATACGCATTGCGCTCTTCACCTCAGAGAGTGTCTGGGCAGCCACTTCTCTTGCCACCTCACTACCCTTCTTCAGCACATCATACACAGCAGGAATGTCCTTTTCCAATTCCTTTCTGCGATTACGGATAGGCTCTAAGGTCTCCTGCATTACGTTGTTCAGGAATTTCTTCACCTTCACATCACCAAGTCCGCCTCTGGTGTAATGCCCCTTCAATTCATCCAAATTAGCATAATCCGGCAGGTAACGCTCGAAATGCTCCTCCTTACAGAAGGCATCCAGGTAGGTAAATACAGTATTGCCCTCCAAATGTCCGGGATCGCTTACCTGTAAATGTAATGGGTCGGTGTACATGCTCATAATCTTAGCGCGTACATCATCAGCTGTGTCTGCCAGATAGATACAGTTGCCCAAGGATTTACTCATCTTGGCCTTGCCATCCACGCCGGGCAGTCTCTGACATGCTTCATTTTCAGGAAGCAATGCGTTGGGCTCTACAAGCACCGGTGCATATACGGTGTTGAATTTGTGTACGATTTCTCTTGTCTGCTCAATCATGGGCAGCTGATCGCCGCCAACAGGCACTGTAGTCGCCTTAAAGGCTGTAATATCAGCGGCCTGACTGATGGGATAGGTAAAAAATCCCACGGGAATACTCGCCTCAAAATTGCGCATCTGAATCTCACTTTTTACAGTGGGATTACGCTGCAATCTGGACACAGTCACCAGATCCATGTAATAAAAGGTCAACTCACACAGTTCTGAAATCTGAGACTGGATAAAAAGAGTAGATTTAGCCGGATCAAGTCCGCAGGCCATATAATCCAGTGCCACCTCAATAATATTCTGGCGCACCTTCTCAGGATTCTCAATATTATCAGTCAGAGCCTGAGCATCAGCAATCATAATAAAGGTCTTTTTATATTCGCCGGAATTCTGCAGCTCCACACGTCTGCGCAGGGAACCTACATAATGTCCCACGTGCAGTCTTCCGGTAGGTCTGTCACCTGTCAAAATAATCTTTTCTTTCTCCATTTTGTACTCCATTCTGTAAATAATCTTCCGTAGTCTCCACACACATAGTGAATACCTCATCCTATCTGCCTGCTACGGATTCTGCATATGCGTTTATTATACTATTTTTTTCCTTATTGGCAAATAGTTTTTTTCTAATCCTTTTGCAGTAAAGCAATGCACTCATGGGCAACCAATGGACAGGCTGCCAGACCGGTCAGGTACATCCACTCTCTGCCGGATAAGGGCGCGGTTCCGAAGGCCTGAATTAAGAATGGCACCTCCGTTACTGCAAATTGCAGGGAAAAACCAATAACGCATGCCACAATCATCAGCTTGTTACTAAAATGATTGGTTCTAAAGAAAGATTTGTGCATATCACGCATTCCCACTGCATGAAAAAGCTGAGTCATTCCCAGCACGGTAAAGGAATAAGTCTGTGCCTTTGCCAGCACTGCCTCCTGTTTTAAAACCTGCGCCAGATTTTCCAAAGTAATCGGCAATTCATTGGCCTGTAGTAGCATCGCAGGAAGTAGAAGGAATGCTGCCAGACTGATGATTGCTATCAGCACACCGTAAAAGCAGGTGCAGGCCAGACCGCCTCTGGCAAAAAGACTTTCTCCTGCCCGTCGGGGTGGATGCTTCATCAGGCTCTTTCCGTCATTTTTGTCAATCCCCAATGCCAATGCAGGAAGAGAATCCGTGATCAGGTTAATCCAGAGAATGTGGCTTGATTTGAGCGGTGATGCCAGACCGCAGCATACCGCCACAAACATTGTCATGATTTCTCCAAGATTGGAGGACAATAGGAAAATCACGGATTTGCGAATATTTTCATAGACACCTCTGCCTTCCTCAATGGCCTTTTCAATGGTGGCAAAATTATCATCCACCAGTATCATATCAGCTGCCTGCTTTGCCACATCAGTACCGGTCATTCCCATGGCAATACCAATATCAGCTGCCTTCAGAGAAGGGGCATCATTGACACCGTCACCTGTCATGGCCACGATTTGTCCCTTACTCTGAAAGCCCTTTACGATCTGTACCTTTTGCGCCGGAGAAACCCTTGCAAATACCCTTGCTGTGTCCAGCTTCTGTAGGAATTCCTCCTCTCTCATTTTCTGCATGTCTTCCCCTGTCAGACATTGTTCTATGCGTTTCACGATTCCCAACTGCTTACCGATGGCAAAAGCAGTATCCACATGGTCCCCGGTAATCATTACCGTAGTGACACCTGCCTCCTTAAAGGTTGCAACCGACTCTGCCGCCTCCGGTCTGGCCGGGTCCTTCATTCCCACCATTCCCAAGAATACCAGTTGCTCCTCCATGGGACCTGATACCTTCTGTTTCATAGCAACCGCCAAGGTACGCAGTGCCTCTGCAGACATCTCCTCCACTGCACGCAGAATCCGCCTACGGTCTGAATCCCTGATAGGTACGATCTCCTGACCGAGCTGCAAATGTGTACATTTTTTTAATACCTCGTCAGGCGCTCCTTTTGTATAGCTGATTTTCTCCCCTGTGACAGTCTTGTGACAGGTAGTCATCATCTTCCTATCCGAGTCAAAGCTTAACTCGCCACATCTGGGCAGCTTCTGCTCCAACACCTCTTTCTCCATTCCAAAGGAAGCTCCAAAATCAAGCAGTGCAAGCTCCGTAGGATCACCGATACGATTGCCTCCCGCCAAAGAGGCATCGTTACAAAGTACCATTCCTTGGAGAAAGTGCTCTGATTCCCCCTGCGTCCCACACCAGCATTTCTCTACAGTCATTCGATTCTGTGTCAACGTACCTGTTTTATCAGAGCACACCACACTGACAGCCCCCAAGGTTTCCACAGAAGGCAGTCGACGTACAATCGTATTTACCTTAACCATTTTGGTCACCGACAGCGCCAGACAGATTGTCACCACAGCCGGCAATCCCTCCGGTACGGCTGCAACTGCAAGAGAAATTGCAGTCAACAGCATTTCCATAATATTGCGCTTTTGTAACACAGCAATTCCAAACAACGCCACACAGAGCCCCAAAGACAACAGACTCAACAGCTTGCCCAGTTCACCCAGTCTCTTTTGCAAAGGTGTCATTTCTTCCTTTTCATTGGTAATCATGGCTGCTATCCTGCCTATTTCCGTATCCATTCCTACAGCTGTCACCAAGCCTTCTCCCCTGCCGTAGGTCACAATGGTAGACATATATGCCATATTCAAACGGTCTCCTAATGGGACCTCTCCTCCTCTGTTTGCAATAAAACCTGCAGCCTTCTCCATGGGAAGAGATTCACCGGTCAATGCGGCCTCCTCTATCTTTAAATTAGAGCTTTCTGTCAGTCTCATATCTGCAGGAACCTGACAGCCCGCCTCCAAACATACCAAATCACCTACTACCAGCTCGGCAGCTGCAATTTCACGCTTACCTCCGTCTCGAATAACCACCGCCCGGGGACTTGTAAGCTTCTTTAATGCCTCCAGCGCCTTTCTGGCTTTTCCCTCCTGAAGCATGCCTACAAAGGCATTTACCAGAATAACCACTCCGATAATTACCGCATCGCTGTACTCCTTTAGGAAAACAGATACACCTGCTGCCGCCATTAGCACATAAATCAGAGGGTCATTAAGCTGTTCAAAAAAAGACTCCAGTGCAGTCTTCTTCCGAGCACTTTTCATCTCATTTCTTCCATTTGCCTGCAAACGACGCAAGGCCTCACCTTCGGTGAGACCTTGCTGCTCATTACTCTTTAACTTTAAACACGTTTCCTGTACACTGCATTTTTCAAACACACCCATTCCTCCTAAAGCTTGTATGCAATGCATTCTATGCTTGTGTACGCAAAACTATGAAAATATTTTTAAGAAGCCGCTATACTATTTCCGGTATACAGCTGATAATATTTGCCCTGTTCCTCCAACAGCTCCTCATGTGTACCACGCTCAATAATTCTGCCGTGCTCCAGTACCATGATACAGTCACTGTTTTTGACCGTGGACAATCTGTGTGCAATCACAAAGGTGGTTCTGCCCTGCATCAGCTTATCCATACCATCCTGCACGATTTTCTCTGTACGAGTATCAATGGAGCTGGTTGCCTCATCCAGAATAAGCACCGGCGGGTCTGCCACAGCCGCTCTTGCAATAGAGAGGAGCTGACGCTGTCCCTGACTCAAGTTAGCACCATTTCCGGTGAGTACGGTCTGATAACCGTCGGGCAACTGACGAATAAAGCCATCTGCATTTGCCAGCTTTGCCGCAGCAATCACTTCCTCATCCGTGGCATCCAGCTTACCGAAACGGATATTCTCCATAACTGTTGCCGTGAAAAGATTGGTATCCTGTAATACGATTCCCAGAGAGCGTCTTAAGTCAGCCTTCTTAATCTTATTCACATTGATTCCGTCATAACGGATTTTACCATCCTGAATATCATAAAAACGGTTAATCAGATTGGTAATAGTAGTTTTTCCTGCACCGGTGGAGCCTACAAATGCAATCTTTTGACCGGGCTGTGCGTATAGCTTAATATCATGAAGCACCATCTTTTCATCGGTATAGCCGAAATCCACACCGTCAAATACCACATCTCCCTTAAGCTCTACATAATCTACACTGCCGTCTGCCTGATGAGTATGCTTCCATGCCCACATACCGGTTCTCTCAGGACACTCCACAATCTCTCCATTCACCTTTTTCGCACGAACAAGGGTTACATAGCCCTCATCCACCTCAGGAGCTTCATCTAAAAGGTCAAATACACGCTTGGCACCTGCCATAGCCATAACAATACTGTTCATCTGCATGCTGACCTGATTGATTGGCATATTAAAGCTCTTATTGAAGGTCAAAAAGCTTGCAAGACCACCCAATGTAAAACCACCAAATCCGCCTAATGCCAGAATACCTCCTACAATGGCACAGAGCACGTAGCTCACATTACCAAGCTGGGCATTGATGGGACCCATCAAATTGGCAAATTTATTTGCATTATACGCACTGTCACACAGCTCATTATTCAGCTTCCTAAATTCCTCCAGACTCTTATCCTCATGGCAAAATACCTTTACCACCTTCTGACCTTCCATCATTTCCTCGATGTAGCCATTGACCTGTCCGATGTTTTTCTGCTGCTTCACAAAATAGCTTCCGCTTTTACCGGCTACTGTCTTGGTGGTAAACATCATCACTCCCACCATTACCAACGTGAGCAACGTTAAAGGAACACTCAGTACAATCATGCTGATAAGTACACTAACCACCGTAATCACACTGGAAAGCATCTGAGGAATACTCTGGCTGACCATCTGACGCAAAGTATCAATATCATTGGTGTACATGGACATAATGTCACCATGAGTATGGGTGTCAAAATACTTAATCGGCAGCTTCTCCATATGCTCAAACATATCATCTCGAAGATTTTTCAATGTGCCCTGTGTTACATTTACCAGGATTCTTGCCTGCCCAAAGGCACAAATTATGCCCACCAAGTAGTAACAGCCCACCCGGCCGATTGCCTGCAACAAATTAGAAAAATCCGGATTTGGCTGCCCTATCATGGGCAGGATATAGTCATCAATCAAGGTCTGGGTAAATAAGGTTCCCTGTACGCTTGCCAATACATTGCCAAAAATAAACAGGATGACAAAAACATAATGGACAGCATAGTTTTTCAAAACATATTTCATCAAACGCTTAAATATTTTGCCGGGGTTTTCAATCTTAACTCCACCCATGGAGCCTCTCCTGCCCGGTCCGGGCATTGGTCCTCTCATTGGTCTTGCCTGTGCCATTATGCCTCACCTCCATTCTCATCAAAATCTCCGCTTCCGCCGGTCTGCGCCTCGTATACTTCTCTGTAAATCAGGTTGCTCTCTAGCAGCTCGTCATGAGTACCAATCCCATCAATATTACCCTCATTCATTACGATAATGCGGTCTGCATCCTGAATACTGGAAATTCTCTGAGCGATAATAAACTTAGTGGTATTAGGAATCTCCGTAGCAAAAGCCTTGCGGATTCTTGCGTCTGTCGCCGTATCCACCGCACTGGTACTATCATCCAGAATCAACACCTTCGGCTTTTTCAACAGTGCCCTGGCAATACACAAACGCTGCTTCTGACCACCGGACAGATTGCTGCCGCCCTGCTCAATATGAGTATTGTACTGCTCCGGCATTTTAGAAATAAAATCATCTGCACACGCTAGCTGACAGGCTCTTCTGCACTCCTCCTCGGTAGCATTTTCATCACCCCAACGGAGATTTTCCAACACTGTACCGCTGAACAATACATTTTTCTGTAATACCACGGATACCTGATTACGAAGCACCTCCAAATCATAGCATCTTACATCCTTGCCTCCCACATATACAGCGCCCTCGTTCACATCATAGAGGCGGCTGATAAGGTTCACAAGGCTGGTTTTGGAGCTGCCCGTTCCACCCAGAATTCCGATAGTCTCACCGGATTTCACCTCAAAATTGATTTGATTCAGCACCGGTCGCTCACTGTTTTTATTATAGCGGAAGGTTACATTTTCAAAACGGACACTGCCATCTGCCACCTCGCAGACGGGATGTTCCGGATTGGTAATATCCGCTTTCTCATCCAATACCTCACTGATACGTCTTGCACTTGCCATACTCATGGTAATCATAACGAAAATCATGGATACCATCATAAGGCTTGATAAAATATTCATGCAGTACGCCAAAAGACTCATCAAATTACCGGTAGTCAATTCATTACTTACAATCATATTGGCACCCAGCCAGCTGATTAGCAGGATACAGGTATATATAGTAAACTGCATCAGCGGACCATTCAGAGCAATCACCTTCTCCGCCTTTAAAAACATTTTGTAAATATTATCGCTGGCTTTGTGGAATTTTTGGATTTCATAATCCTCACGCACATATGCCTTCACCACGCGCTGTGCAGTAATATTCTCCTGCACACTGGCATTCATATCATCATATTTCTTGAATACTTCATTGAAATATCTCATGGTATATTTAATAGCAATTCCTAATATAATCGCCAGAAAGACAACTGCCACCAGATAAATAGACGCAATCCTCGCATTAATTGAAAACGCCATAATCATAGCCACAATTAATGTCGTGGGTGCCCGGAAACACATGCGTAAAATCATTTGATACGCGTTTTGTATATTGGTAACATCTGTAGTCAGACGGGTTACCAGACCTGCCGTTGAAAACTTATCGATATTGGAAAATGAAAAGGTCTGGATATTGGCATACATAGCCTCTCGTAGATTTCTGGCAAATCCCGTTGACGCTCTGGCGCCGTATTTGCCTCCCATCAGACCGCCCAATAAGCCAATAAGTGCTACCACAATCATAATAGCGCCCACCTTGTAAATATGTTGCAGATTTCCCGCATTCACGCCATCATCAATGATGGATGCCATCAGCAGAGGAATCGTCATTTCCATTGCTACCTCCAACACCATAAAAAGCGGTGTTTTAATAGAGTCGGCTTTAAATTCTTTTACTTGAGCAAGTAATGTTTTTAGCATAAATTCTATGTCCTTTCCTTGTGTTATCTCTTCGCTTTGGTATCTGAAACTACGACAGATTATGTATCACCTTATCTAAAACCTTGAAGAATGCTTCCCTCTCCTCCTCGGTGATTCCTGCCTCTAATTCCTCATTAAATGCATCTATCTGCTTTCTGATTGCCAGATGAACCTCCACAGCCTTCTCTGTCAAAGTAATCCTTTTCAGCCTTGCATCCCTTTCCACAGCCTCCCGGATAATGTACCCTTTCTGCTCCAGATTCTGCAGTATCACTGTAGCAGTGGAACGCCTTATGTTAAAATGCCTCTCCAGATCCTTTTGAAAAACATCCTGCTGCCTGCTGTGGTCGTATATGTACCCCAGCATCGGGCCCTGCATACCACTGATTTCTTCCAAGCCTGCTTCTGCAAATCTGATATCCAGATTCCTTCTTATCTGGTTGTTGACCGCCTTCAACTGAAAACCTATAGTTCTTTTCTTTTCGGTCTGCATACAATCCCCCTCTCATCAGCCTATGTAAAATACACGTCTTAGATTCCATCAAATGTTAGATAACTAACATTATATGCTTTTTATCAATATATGCAATAAAAAATCTATAAACTTTTATTTAACTTTTCTTTCGGTCGAAACACACATTGAATACGGACCGGAAGGCATGTTATAATTTACCAATAAAACAAAAAAAAGAGGCATAACTTATGAAAACAATCAAGAAGGTACTACTGATACTGGCTGCAATAACGCTTCTATCTGCTGTTGGCTGTTGGCTGTTTGTGCATATTTCAGGTAATAGCACCGCGACAAGCACACTGTCACAGGAAGACATGTCCGAAGAAAATGAGAATAGCTTGGGCGAACAAGAAGCGGAAGTGAGCCTCTCTGCTCCTACAGCTGAGCCTGTACCTACACCCACGCCGAAACCTACACCCACCCCATTTCCTGAATATGATATTACCTTGATGGCGGTGGGCGATAATCTGATGCATATGGGAGTTGTATACACCGGCAGACAGGAGGACGGTAGCTGGAACTACGATTTTTTATTTGAAGGGATTTCCGATTTTCTGGATATAGCAGATATTAAGGTAGTTAATCAGGAAACTATTCTGGGCGGTAATGAACGGGGATTTTCAGGTTATCCCTATTTCAATTCTCCTACAGAGGTGGGGGATGCCATTGTAGCAGCAGGCTTCAATGTAGTACTACAAGCCTCCAATCACTCTGCGGATCAGGACGTTGACGGATTAATTTATTGCGCTGAATTCTGGGACAAGCATCCTGAGGTCATAATGACCGGTATCCATGCGGACACAAGCAAAGCAGGGGATATCCCCCTGCTTACCATTGATGATATTACCTTTGCCATTTTAAATTATACCTACGGTCCCAACATGGAAATCCTGCCTGAAGCACTGGAGGGACATCTGGAACTACTGTGCAATTACAATCCTGACACCAACCATATGGATTTTACCACCTTAAATCCACAGGTTCTCACCGATATTGAACGAGCCGGCGAGCTTGCAGATATTGTAATCGTCTTCCCGCATTGGGGTACTGAATATGTAACTGAGCCTTCCGGCTATCAGGAAACCTTTGCTTTGCAAATGACCGAAGCCGGAGCTGACCTGATTATCGGCACACATCCACACGTGGTGCAGCCTGTAGAATGGATAACCGCCGAAAACGGCAACCGGGCGCTGTGCTACTATTCACTGGGCAATTATGTTTCCACTCAGAAGGACGGCATCAGCATGCTGGAGGCTATGGCTTGGGTTACCTTCCACGTGGATGAAAACGGCGTATCCATCACCGAAACAAACACCGGCGTACTTCCTTTGGTATGCCATTACACCAGTGGTCCTGTGCGCATTGAAAATATTTATTTACTGGAAAATTATACAGAAAGTCAGGCCGCTTCCCACGGCATCCGCTCCTACGGCGGTGTCAACCTGACTCTGGAGGACTTAAACACCTGGAGCCGAGACATTCTGGGCGACCGGATACTCACATGTAAGGAGGTATTGACACCTGCCCCTTAGAGAAGCCGTAGCCGGCACAAAATGCGGTGTTGCTGTCACCGCATTTTGCTTTTTCATAGTATCGTTTCCAATATTTATAACCCACCTCTTTTTCTTTGACTTTCTTTCAGAATTTTCTGCCGTATTTACCATACCTTCGGAATGCTACCAATATACTTTCCTTCAATATCCTCCAGTGAAATATAAGGATTTACGAAATAACGGGAATCTAAAGAATTCTCTCTGTTGTCACCTAAAACAAATACACATCCTTCGGGGACCGTAAATGATTTTGAGCAGTTTGTTTCTACATTTTCATCCAAGTACAAGGATTCATCTGCCAATAAACCATTAATGAATACATAACCATCATAGAATTCGATAGTATCACCACCAACACCAATTACTCTTTTCGCAAATAATTCCTTAGTTTCATCTGACCAAAATGCTATAATGTCACCACGTTGAACTTCTGTAATCTTATACGCCAATTTGTTATAAAGAACAATATCTCCTGTCATCAGAGTGGGTTCCATGGAATCGGAAGCTACCACGGTATTTCTTACGACTACGGTAAAAAACACAATCACACATGCAGCTTGTACAGTTAGGCAAACCAAGTTACTAATTGTATGAATATTATTCATTTTAGTCGCTTGCTTCGATTTCTTACTGCTTTCATCCAATTGGATCACCTCCTCTTATACGTCAGCATCTATTATCCAGTCAATTTTTATTGTATAGAGCGTCACTATGAGTTATAATTTTGCTAAAAGACTTTCTCATTGTTTAATGAGCTCAGTTTTACGAAAGGAGACTGATATATGTTTTGTAACCAGTGCGGGACACAAAATCGTGATACGGCAAAATTCTGTAATGAGTGTGGTACTAAACTCACATCCTCATCAGATAAATTAGCGAACCTTTCAACCTCCGATATTTATATTGAAAATACGGCAGAATTTCGATGCGTTGAGCACATTAAAGATCCCTATTGGGATGAAGTCCTGCCGGAAATTGATAATGAAATTTATGCTATCCCTAAGGATAGTCTTATAAAAATTGCAACAAGTATATTGGCATTATTTTCCGTAATCGCATTGTTGATTTACATGTTATAAAAGCAAAGACGGGGGTATGAAAGAAATGTTGGAATCGAGTCGAATTATTCAAATTGCGAACAACAATCCTAATTTGCTTCCTGCAATCGTGGTTATCCTTGCAATTATATATATCATTTATGCACTTATTTCTATCGGCTATAATAAAAAGCATTTAAAAAAGCTTCAGCATATCAAACATCAAATCAAAACTCGGCATGATAGCATCGTAAACGAAAATGAGAATATTAAGCGTTTTGGTTAAAAAAATGTGGGAAGACTAAGCTTCCCACTCATTATTTCTCATCTCTTTAAGGGATTGATTACCGAATGCTAATGGATATCTCTAAACTTTATTAATTATTTCCTTTTATATAATCACTACCATCGGGATATAACACATATTTGGGATTCATGGATGATATCGATTCGACAAAAAAAATCTCATACAGTTCCCCTGTTATGCTATCATAGTCCATTACCCAATAGTAATCCTCATAAGCTAAAGATTTCGGTATCGCTCCTAGCTCCTCACAAGCATAATCCACTATCGTCTGCGACGGTGCTCTCTTCACGGTATTTTTATTCCACATAACGCGAAAACTATGTTGCCAACCAGCCGCGGCGACAGACGTTCCCGGATTCTCAGTAACCGCCACACGTTCCATTACCATTGCCATTTCATGTGCACTATCCACATCTCTTACTCGTTTTGCACGTTCCACTTATTGTACGAATTTAGGTGCAAGTAATCCTAGTAATGCCGCCATAATGGCAACGACAATAATCAGCTCAATCAAAGAAAAACCTGAATTTTTTGTAACTACATAATCTTAAGCCAATCACTCTCATATTATTATATCCTTTATATAACTGACGGCTTTTTATTTACCCATTTTCTTTTGAAAATTATACCACTATCACATTCTCATTTCAACATTTAGTTTAGTAAAACAGTGTGATTTAACGTTGTGTCCGTGTCATCTAACCTCTCAAAAGATAGAAGTACCATAAATAGTAAAAGTAGACTTCAAGACTGTCATACTATCCACAAATGATTCTATAAAAAAACTTTTACAACAGATAAATTTTATGGTATAGTTAATAAGTATTGTGAGAAACGTCGTGGCTGATACATATATGACGGCATATAATTCCAATAACACCGCACTAATGAGAAAGAAAATGGAAAATGAATTTTATGACAAACCGAAAATTACGGAAGAATATTTGCAAGGCAAAGCACATGAATTGAGATATTTTCTTGATGAAGCCAATAAGTATAATATGGCCGGCTCTATATACGCAAAAGAGCGACTGAAGGACTTATCTCTATTAGACAGCAACCCAGAATGGAAAGAAACAGCTACTCAGATACTTACAGAGTATGCCGATATGATACAATAAACAGATAAAAGGAGAATAGAGAACATGAAAAAGAAAAACATAATTACCAAGTTATATGTATCTGCTTTATGCGCAGTAACTGCCATCGCAATATTACCAGTTTGTGCATGGAGTACCCGCCTTCAAACACAGGCAGCGATTGACAGAAAATATGAATTAATCAATCAGGGATATGACGGAGCAGTAATTTTTGACCAACTTTATGAAGAGTTTGATCACGTAGACGGGCCAGCAGGCACCGGCGGTATTGACGGTTTGAAACTGGATGGTACTCCCGCAAACGGCACACCCATCAGTCCTTCACAGCCCAGCGCACCGGCGCACACCCATTCGTGGTCTTCCGAAGTAACAAAGGAAGCAACCTGTATGGAAAAAGGGGAAATCAAATACACCTGTGCCGGATGCGGAGAAAGTTATACAGATGGAACTCCTTTGACAGACCATAATTTTGAGGCAACCTCAGAAACAACTGCCACCTGCGTAGCTCCTGCGTCTGTTACATTTACCTGTACGGTATGTGAGGAGATATTAATAGAAGAAAAAGAAGGTCTGGCAGAACATATTTACATCGCAACAAACGACAGCTTTGAAGCAACCTGTGAAGAAGCCGGACACATGGTATATGTATGTAATGTATGCGAAGACTCCTATGAAGAAACACCGGAAGCATTAGGACATGATTGGTCTGATGAATATAGCGTTGATACAAAAGCCGGATGTACTACAGAAGGAATGAAATCCATTCACTGTAAGCGGTGCGATATTGTCAAGGAAGATAGTGAAGTAGCTATCGAACCAATGGGACACTCCGAAAATGAAACGCATCAGATTGTAGCACCCACCTTTTGGGAAGACGGCTCTGAAACTATTACTTGCAAGACTTGCAATGAGGTAATACAGACGATTATTCTTCCTGCTACCGGCGGTATAGAACAGCTCATTCTCCCGATTGCGCTAATAGTTGTTATTATAACAGCTGTAATTGTAGGCGTTGTTCTTATCGTTAAAAAGAAAAAGTAAAAATTTAATCAATCACATTTCTAATTCCGATAATAGGGCTGTAATCAGCAGTACCCACAATCACACCCTTTCGTGTGTTGGCGGCATGTACAATCTGTCCGTCACCAATATAAAGTGCCACGTGGGTACAGCTCTTTCCGCCATTGGAGCTGTAGCAGATAATGTCACCCGGTTGAATCTGGCTATAATCTATGGCACGTCCTGCATCGGAATATTGTCCTCCCGGTGTACGGCTGATAGAATAACCAAAGTCGGCATAAATAAAACAGGTAAACCCTGAGCAATCTGTTCCGGAGGCAAGGCTGCTGCCTCCGTGTACATACTTATTCCCAACAAACTGTAGGGCATAATCAATAATTGCTCCTCGCAGTTCCTCATTTGAGGTATAGGTAGTAGCTGGGAATTCCACATTGGTTAATATTTCGGGAGTATTTTGCTCTTCTGCATGCTGCCGCTCCTCCAATGCCTTTCGAGCGGCAATTTCTGCCTGTTCCTCCTCAAGTGTCTTGGCGTATCTGAATTCCTCCAACAAAGTCACATACTCTGCCGACACGTATCCTTCGGTATTTTCCATGTACTGCACATGTAGCCATTCACCGCAATCCTCTAAAAGCTTTACCTTTTCTCCATTGTCAATATAACCGATGCGCGCCGCATCGATTGACGGCTCACGCCTTACATTCAGCCTGTCCGCCTGTACCTTGGCATATCTGGTTACATACTCATCTATCACCTGCGCAGCAGCATCTCCATACAGGAAAAATTCAGCCTTAATATAACCTTCTACGTTACCGGAGGTAATCTGAAACCAGTCCTCCTGTTCCCCTGCCACCGCAAGAATCTGTGCTACCGCACCATCATAAATCTTACCCACAATACTGCTATCCGTAGTGGGACCACTCCTGACATTCACATAATCACTTACATCTGCTATCGCAAGGTTGGAGTATTCATTTGTCTCCTGTTCATTCGTCGCCACGAGCACATTTTCCTGCAGAGTTTGAGTTGCGCTCTCCGGTGTTTCCACTTCCGAGGCTACATTTGTGGCACTCACATCCTCCACGATTGCTGCCACCGTCATTTTGCTTTTTACTTCACCTGCACACAGGCATGTTACTACACAAAAGCAACACAAGGCTGCTGTCATTACTATTCGCTTTTTCATAATATCAGTTCCAATATTTATAATCTGTCTCCGTTGCTACTGCTTCATTATAGACCAGACAGACTAAAACTTCCAGTGATTTTATGCGACTTTCTTATCAGAATTGTATATACATGTCTGCCCTTGATAACAGGCACAAAATCAAAGGTGTAAATTTGACTTTTTACACTATCGGTGTCGGTTCTGAGTTTAAAAGTTTAGCATATTGGGATCAATTTGAATTTGACTATATTATGTTTGAACCCAATTATATCAAACGTACTCTTGCCACTCCACGAGGAAGACAAATCCTTATAACACTTTTGTCTATGGGACGGCAGTTAAAAATGCAAGTGATTGCGGATGGAATCACTACTCGTGACGATGTCATTTTTCTCTGCAGTTATGGTTGCAACGCTATTAGTGGAGCATATTATTCAAATCCTATATGCAAGAAAGACTATTTAGAATATATAAGCGACAAAAGAGTGGTGGAAGATGAGCAAATAGAATTTGCTTTTATTAACAACTTTATATCCAAAGATGAAAAATACAGCGGCGAAGTAATCGGCGACGGCATCCTATTTGCTCCGGGAATCAGTGAAAATTGGGGGAGCATCCTATTTCCCGGCGGTTTCTTCCTGGAAAATGTTTTGAAATTTCCAGGATCTATTTTATCCGAATCATGGACCGTTTGTTTTTGGATTAATCCTACTAATATTACCAGTTGGACCAGTGCATTTTATGCCAAGTACCAGTCGCATTATGCAACTTTTTCTCCTTATGTAGAGGGCGGCTGTTGTATTTTCCGAATCAGCGATGGTACTGTTCATGGCTGGCATGATATGTTGGCGAGAGCATTTCAACCGGATAATTCCTGGCATTTTATCTGTATGACATATGATGAGCATTCCGGCATTTCCCGAGCTTATATTGATGGAATTAATGCAGGTATTCTTACAGATTTGCCCTCTCTTCCTTCTTGCCAGAATATTTACTTTGGAGGAGATTCCTTTCAACCCTCTTACGAAGGTTACTTATCCGGTGTAATATTCTTCAATCAGCCGAAGTCTGATGAAGAAATTACAGAACTTTATGAACAATTTAAAAGAGAGCCCGGATTTGCCGGATAAAAACAGGAGCCGCGAAAGCGGCTCCTGTCTCACCTTTACTCATCAAGAAGCTACGGCTTCTTAATCTTATTCAATTTCGCATTGAGATCTAACAGTTGCTCCTTGGTAACCTTCATACCGGTCATACCCAGCATACTGGTCAGACGAAGTATGGTAAATCCACCCATCATCTGCATCATACCACCGGACATCGCTTCACCGGAGATTTCAAAGGCACCCTTCTCACCGCTTTTGGCTTTGGAAGCTGCCATTTGTGCCATCATTTGCATGAATAACATCTTACCGGACATTGTCTTCATGATATCGCCCAGCTTATCATTCAGAGAGAAATATCCTTCCGGAGCAGTAATATCGAACCAGTTTAAGATTGCGCCCTTCTCCTTCAGACGATAATCCTCGTTAAATACCTCCACCTTGCGCAAGAAGCTCTCATCCTTGCAATCACCTGCTACAGCTACCAGTGTAGTCTCACCTTCATTAGGCACCTGGAAATAGAAGAAATGGTCGGGAGCCGTCTGCTTACCGAGACTTACACCATTGGCAAAAAGCTCAACCTCAGGCTGGTTGGAGTATACAGTTACCTTTGTTGTAGCTTCTACACGATCCACATATCTCTTACCACAGATGTGTACGAAGGGTTCATCAGACAACCATGCCTTGTATGCATAGAAGGAATCCTTCTTGTACTTTCTGTCAAAGGTTACCAGACCCTTATGGTTCTGTCCGTTCTCACCGCCCTCATTACGAGCATCGGCACCAAAGTCAAACATGTTCCACACGTGAGTCGCCCACATATACTTTCTGGAGAACAGCTGCTTAATCAGCTCCTCATGGTAATAAGCCTGATATTCCTCAGTGTAATCACCCTGATCAGGATTGGAGGTATGCCAGTTCAATGCCTCGCAGCCATACTCACTACATCCGATAGGAATGTTGGGATATTTTGCATGGAAGCTGTCAAACCAAGGACCATTCATGGAGGTGTCTCCACCATACCATCCAAAGTAATGATTGTAGGATACTACATCAGGTATCTGAATATACGGATCATCCATGCTGCACATAGATACTACAGCTATCGTAGTCAATCTGGTTTTATCCATTTCATGAACCATATCATTTAAGATATTATGATTCTCAAGCAAATCATCATCTGAGCCCTTTAAGCTGATTTCGTTGGACAGACCCCATACCACAATAGAAGGATGGTTATAATTCTGTACTACCAGCTCCTTCATCTGAGAAATGGTATTCTCACGTCCGGTAGGCATATGAGCGGAAATATAAGGAATCTCAGCCCAGATTACCAGACCTCTCTCATCACACAAATCATAGAAGTACTGGTCATGCTGATAATGTGCCAGACGAATGGTAGTAGCACCCATCTCACAAATCAAATCCATATCCTCTATATGATGCTCAGGAAGTAATGCGTTACCCAAGCCCCATCTGTCCTGATGACGGGATACACCGCGCAGGGGATACTCTTCACCATTTAAGATAAAGCCTCTTTCCGGGTCGATTTCAAAGGTACGGCAGCCAAATCTGGTGCTTACATTGTCAAGCACACTCTCCCCGCTTAACAGCTTTACTTCTGCGGTGTACAGATAAGGATCCTTCTTACCATTCCACAAATGTACATCTGCAATCGTAAGATTTACTTTGGTCTCCGTAGCAGCTACGGTAGTCTCAGCAACCACGCGACCGCATGCACTCTTCAATTCATACACTAATTGCTGGTCAGCCTTCGCATTGGTCAGATATACCTCTACCTCAACCTTGGCATCGGTACCGTTAATCTCAGGAGTTACCTTAATACCGGGACCTCCGTAATACTCCAAATCAAAATGTGACTCGCTTACTGCAATAATATTTACATTTCTATAAAGACCACCATAGAAGGTAAAGTCTGCCATCTGAGGATATACTGTGTCATTTTCTGCGTTGTCCACAGCCACAACCACCAGACTTTTAGCTGTCAGTGCATCTGTAATATCCACTCTCCAGGTAGAATATCCGCCATCATGATGCGCCAGCTTCTTGCCGTTTACATAAACATCTGCAGAAGAATTGGCACCACAAAATTCCAGATAATATCTGTCAGCCTCAGGAAGCTCGCTCTTGTCGATTTCCTTTGCATAATAACAGGTACCCCGGTAATAATCGTTGTCACCGTCCTGTCCATCAATATTGTTCCAGGAATGAGGAAGTGTTACCCAATACCACTTCTGTGGCATCACCTCCGGTACTCCTGCTGCCTCTTTTGAAAATGCCCATTTTGTATTAAAATTAATGACTGTTCTCAAAGTAAATCTTCCTTTCATCACGCTTTTATTTCTAGATTATCTCAAAATCTAATCTCAATTATTCACCATGCTTTTCCTTTAATGCTGCTACGTTGCTGTCAACCTGCTTTTTGTGCAGAGGATACCAGAACCATAATACCACTGCCAACAGACCAAAGCCGATTGCAGGAGCCAGACAGGAAATATTGAAAATACCATCCACAACCTTCGGGTCAAATGCAGTTGCCTGAGAATAACCGATTAAGGTCAACAAACCACCTGTAAGGCCTGAGGATGCAGCCTGTCCCAGCTTACGTGCAAAGGAATATAATGCGTACACGGAACCATCCTCACGAACACCGTTCCTTAATTCCGTAGCATCAATAACGTCAGTAATCAGTGCCCAGGATACCATGGAGAACATACCCAGACCAATCCAGCTTACTGCCTGGAAGCCTACATATACCCATACGCTTGCAGGTTTTACAAGCAACAGAACAACATTTACTACCACTGCCATTGCGCTGGATACCGCACCGATTTCAGCCTTACCAAATTTATTTGCAAGAGGCTTGGAGAAAATAGCTGCCAGAATCATACCGCCCATCATCATAAAGGTGGAAATGGTCTGCGCTGTTGCGTTTCCATAATAGTTAGGATATACATAGTTGGCCATGCCCTGCATGGTCAGCTGTGCCAACAGCATTACGATGGATGCTACAATAATAGAAATCAAAGGACGGTTTGTGATGGATTTTTTCAACATAACAAACACATTGTCCTGCTTTTGCTGAGATAGATCCACCTCAGGCTTCACACGTTCAGTGGTCAGGTAATAGCAAAGCAGATAGCAGCCGACTGCCAATACAGAGAACACACCTGCGATGATAGTAAATCTGCCGCCGTTTAATATTTCGTTGCCGTCAATCTTATCATAAGCAACCATAGGAATACCTGCACCTACAAACATACCTGCCAGCACGCCACCCATGGTACGGAAGGTGGAGAGAGACTGACGGTCGCCGGGCTCTGCAGAAATCGCAGAAGCCATGGAGCCATAGGGAATATTGATGGAGGTGTAGAAAATAGACCCCCATAAAATGTAAGTAACAAACAGATAGATAATCTTAAAGGTCATACTCATATCTGCCAAAGAGCTCTGGTAAATCAGGAAGGATGCAATTGCAACAGGTGCACACATTCTGCGAATCCAGGGCTTAAATTTACCGGCCGGTGTCATCTTGCTGCGGTCACAGATACGTCCCATGGTAACATCAGTGAATGCATCCACAATACGTGCCACCATCATAACAATACCTACAACAAAAGCATCAACACCCATAACATCTGTATAGAACTTCATCAAAAAGCTGGATGACAGGATAAAGGTAAAATCATTACCGAAATCACCGAACATATAGCCAAGCTTATCCCGCATTCCAAAGGGTCTTACGTTTTTTGTTTTTTCCATTTTACTATACCTCCTTATGGTTCAAAATTTTATCACAATCTTAACAAAACCATGAGTATTATTTTTTGCGTTTATGGTATTATTTTTAGTAGCTCTTGCAAATATCTAAAAATCATACGATAATTAGTAATGGGAATACGATTTCAAGGAGGGCAAAAAATGTACTATGATATTGCACTGCAATTTGTGGAAAAGCTATTGCACAATTACCGGTTGGATCTTCACTATTTAACAGAAGAAACAGAGGAATTTTCTCTTTTTCCTGCAGACTTCACTTTACAAAAATTAATAAACAACGCATGGAACAGGGAATCTCTGTTACAGGTACTGAAGGAGAACTGCCAAAGCAACACCATATACCTGACAAACGATTTCCTTCTATGTAATTATCTATTCTTTCAGCTTCCAACCTCCGGGGCACCACTTTACGCCTATGTCGGTCCCTATCTTTCTTCGCCTGTATCCTCACAGGATATTTATGTGCTGGCGGACAAGTATCACATCGAGCCCAATATTCTGCCTCAGTTGGAGCAATTCTATCTGGATCTTCCACTGATTGCAGATGATAACCTGCTGTTAACGATTATCTATACCTTCGGAGAATACATTTGGGGCAGTCTGGATTCCTTTTCTATTCAGGAAACACCTGGCTTTTTGCCGGGAATCAATGTCAGTGCTTCTGTAACAGAGGTGATTCCTGCGGAGGAATCCTTGCTTAGCATGCAGCTTCTGGAGGAACGCTATGAATACGAGGCGCAGCTAATGCAGGCTGTAGCTACCGCTCAGACTCACAAAGCAGAATTAGCATTGGCCAACATGACTCGTCGTCAGATGGAGCAACGCACCCCCAATTCCCTTCGCAATGCCAAAAACTATCTGTTTGTGTTAAATACCATACTTCGGGTGGCCGCCAAAAACGGCTCTGTGCACCCCTTCCACATTGACCGGATTTCTTCTCAATATGCCAGAAGGATTGAGCTACTGACATCTGAAACAGCGGTTGCTTCTCTTACGAAGGAGATGGTTCGCAAATATTGCCTACTGGTAAAAAATTATTCTATGAAGGGATATTCCCTGTTAATACAGAAGGTTATCACTCGCATTAATTGTGATTTGACCGCTAATTTGAGTCTGAAAACACAGGCAGAAATTTTAAATGTTAACCCAAGCTATTTATCTACTTTATTTAAAAAGGAAACCGGCAGTACACTTACGGATTATGTAAATCGTAAACGGATAGAGCATGCTTTGTTCCTGTTAAATTCCACCAATATGCAGATTCAGACTATTGCTCAATATTGCGGAATTCCTGACGTGAATTATTTTACGAAAATGTTTAAAAAACAGATTGGAAAAACCCCAAAAGAATACCGCGAAAGAATTAAATCCATTCTCTAAAGAATTATATATAAGCCAAGCTTATGATAATTATAATAAAATAAAATGTCATTTATACTTCCTATCTTCATGGGATTCGTGTATAATGACACTTGTTGATATAAGCACCAAAAAGAAAGAGGTATAAAATTATGGAAAGAAGAGTCGGTACAGTTTCAAGAGGTATTCGTTGTCCCATCATCCGCGAAGGTGACAATCTGGTAGACATTGCAGTGGAAAGCGTGCTGGAAGCAGCCGCAAGCGAAGGCTTTGAGCTGAGAGACAGAGATGTTATCGCCCTGACAGAATCTATTGTTGCACGTGCACAGGGTAACTATGCATCCGTTGAGGATATTGCTGCAGATGTAAAAGCAAAATTAGGCGGTGAAACCGTAGGTGTTATCTTCCCTATTCTGTCCCGTAACCGTTTTGCAATCAACCTGAAGGGTATTGCAATGGGCTGCAAAAAGGTAGTGCTGATGTTAAGCTATCCCAGTGATGAGGTTGGTAATGCACTGTTGACCTACGACCAGTTGGATGATGCAGGCATCAATCCTTATTCTGATGTGTTAACACTGGAGAGATATCGTGAATTATTCGGCGAGAATAAGCATGAATTTACCGGCGTTGATTATGTAGACTATTATGCAAGTATTATTAAAGAAGCCGGCGCTGATGTAGAAGTTGTATTTGCTAATCAGGCTAAAACCATTTTGAATTATACAGATTGCATTATCAATTGTGATATTCATACCCGTGTTCGCACCAAGCGCATCTTAAGAGAAGCGGGTGCAAAGGTAGTCTGCGGTCTGGATGATATTTTGAATGCACCTGTAAACGGTAGCGGCTACAATACCAAATACGGTCTGCTGGGCTCCAACAAGTCCACAGAGGACAAGATTAAGCTGTTCCCCAACGAATGTAAGGATTTGGTATTGGATATCCAGTCTGTGATTCTTGAGAAAACAGGCAAGCACGTAGAGGTTATGGTATACGGCGACGGTGCCTTCAAGGATCCTCAGGGTAAGATCTGGGAGCTGGCTGATCCTGTAGTATCTCCGGCTTTCACTGACGGTCTCATCGGTACTCCCAATGAGCTGAAGCTGAAATATCTTGCAGATAATGATTTTGCTAATTTGAGCGGTGCTGAGTTAAAGGCTGCTATCTCCAACAGCATCAAGTCCAAGGGGGACAATCTGGTAGGAAATATGGCTTCTCAGGGTACTACTCCCAGACAGCTCACCGACTTAATCGGTTCCTTATGCGACCTGACCTCAGGCTCCGGTGATAAGGGTACACCCATTATCCTGATTCAGGGATACTTTGATAACTTTACTACTGACTAATCTTATAACAATAACAAAGAGAGCGTACGCCTGGCATGATTGCCGGGCGGTACGCTCTTTTCTTGTTTGTGCTCTTTTAATCACCTTAGAACAACATTAATATCCCAAAAATAAAATCAGCGTTGAAAACAGAATCGCTACAACTATATCCAAACCAATAATAATTTTACGATATTTATTTTGATATTCTGTAGGATTTTTTATCTTTCTCTTTTGTTTTTCTGTCATTCTCCAATCTGCCGGAAAAAACGCACAAACAAAGAAAATCAACCACACAAGAATACCCGTAAAAGATAAAATCACTAAAACTCCCACGTCTGCCATTCCGACGAAGCATCTGACTACAATTGCAATCATTAACAATATAAATGATATATATGCTCAAATATTTTTTTATTCTGTTGGTTTACATCATTCCAAACACCTTCAGCAACCAATACCCCAAACCCAACAACCAACTGGAAAAGATTCCATACAATATCACCGGTCCGGCTATGGTAAATATTTTACATCCGATACCAAATACCTGACCCTCTTTTTGAAACTCAATAGCCGGTGCCGCCACTGAATTGGCAAATCCGGTAATCGGTACCAGTGCTCCTGCACCACCCCATTTTACAATACCCGGATAAATGTTAAAACCCGTCAAAATCACTGATGTCAGCACCAGAATCAAGGAACACCAATTACCGGCAGTCTGCTTGTCCAGCCCAAACTGATTGGTGGCTGTATTCAGAATAAATTGACCCACCACGCAGATAGCGCCGCCCACAAGGAAGGCCTTCAACATCTGTAGCCACAGATTATGTGTAGGTGTCACCTCTTTTACATATTGCTGAAATTCCTGTTCTCGCTGTTTATCCATTGAATCTCCCACCCTTTCTTTTCTCACACAGATTTTTTCCATATTCTTTTGCTTTGCACTCAGTATATGGAATATCCTTCATTTTATACATCCTCTTCCTTTCCCTTCCTACTTGCAAGCTCCATTAGTGCCATATCCACATCCTCTTCATAATTGCGCATTGCCACCTCAATAGGGGTCGGGTCCTTTGTCAGTCGTTTACCGCCTATATGATTAAAGAATACAATAATTCCCGCCGCAAGTCCTATAGAATAGGATATTTCCAACGGATTCACACCCTGAGGCTCTCTGTTCATTACCATCCGATATACTTCAGAAAACACCTCATTGATACCCACATCATTGTGATAAGCCATAATGGTAAATGCAGTCCCAAAAAAGCTTACCAGACACACCATTACAACCTTCAGCCACTGTCCCGGTCCTTTGTGTTTATTCACATCAACCCACTCTATCAATACATCAGGTTCTCCCACTACCTCTACACAGATTTCAGGGCAGCATTTCTCCATCATCTCCACCAACTTAAGACAGCTGATTACGCATCTCTTCGTCCCGTCCTTTTGAAAGTGATGTACCTTCAGATTGGTCAGCCGGGAGCACACGGACTTATCCATACACCAAAGACTTCCCAAATCCTTCAAAAACACGTCCTTGCTACGAACCTCCACACTTCTATCACATTTTAAATATACTGTTTTACCGGTCATAATCTGTCTCCTCTACTGTCTCTCCTGTCTTAAGTCTTTTTGATACATTTCCCACACTTTCTACGGTTATTGTATCAAGCGATGCATTTCCTTCCAAAAATATAGAAAGGAGCCGCACAGCTTACCTGCCGCAACACTTAAGATAACCAGACTGATACCATATCGAAAGGAAATTCGCCTTGTAAATATGGGAATACTGTCCAGCATTTCTGCAATAGCCAATGCCAGACATCCGATAAACATACCGCAGAAGAGACCAAATATTATTTGAAAGCCGCCGCCCAAGGCATCCCACAGCTGTACCCATTGAGGCAGCTGCTGCCTGACATAGCTGCCGATTTGGAGATATTCCGGGAAAATAGTAAGCACAGCCCCTGCCAGAGTTCCGAGTACCACCATTTCTTCATACAGAAATATTTTTTTGGCCGTATGTGTTTTGCCTGCAAATCGTGGGATCAACCCCACTGCCACAAAGACCGTAAATACGCCGGCGGCCGCAAGTAACCCATAGCTGCCTCCCAACACTATCAGAAAAACAATTCTCCAAATCATAAATATTCTCCTCAATTTTCCACATTCTAACTGTAGGATGCACAAACTGCGGCAAAATATGCTATTACAAACAAAAAAAGAATAAATCCCTCGCACCCGGAAGACGCGGCCGCCGGTACGAAATGCGTTGTGTAAAATGTGAGCGTTTCTCAGATGTGCCCTTTGGAATTAGGTTCGTGTCTTTTCATCTGAACACACTCCCCGCGATTTGTCTGCCCCAAGAGTATAGGAAAATGTTGGGAACAAAATGATGGAATTTCTAAATGTGCTTACTTTGGAATTTTCGATTGTTCGTGCTTTTTATGAGCTGGGACAAAAATAGCGCCGTGTGCGCAGGGAACGGAAAGTCGAGTAAAAAATCTCGCTTTCCGTTCCCTGCGCACACGGCGCTATTTTTGTTCAAGACCATAAAAACACGAACCTTATTCCAAAGTTACGCACATAAGAAATTCTCACATTTGGTTCCGGACAACATTTCCCTATACTCTCGAGGCAGACAAATCTGCGGCAGGAGTGTGTTCTGTTGAAAAAACACGAATAATAAGAAATTCCAAAGGACGCATCTGCTAGAAACACCACATTTTATACTCCGCATTTCGTACCGGCGGCCGTATCTTCCGGGTGCGAGGGATTTAACTTTGCAATATTATTCTTCCCAAATAGGTTCAAAACTAATATTCATATCTACATCACCTTTGATGCCTTTTACTCTACCGGTACTGCTGTACTGCCAGATTTTATAATCATAAGGATAGTACAAATCTGAATTGTAATAAGCAAACCATTTATCATAGCTTTCCAAGGTCTCCAAATCCAACATCAGCGCACCCATTTCCATATTGTGGTAAATCATGGGCTTGTACCCTGCGTTTTCAATGGTCTGGCAGAAAAGCAACGTCAAATTGGTGCGTTCCTCCAAGGACAGCTCATTCATTCGCCCATTGGCACCACTAATCTTTTCTACGTCAAATACAACGGGACAGTCTATCTTATAGGGAGCAATTTTGTTCAATACCAGATTCGCTTCCTCCAGAACCTCCTCCTCATTAACGGCCTGTGAGAAAACATAAACACCCACCTTAATTCCGGCATTAATTGCACCCTTCATATTCTTTTCAAAATACTCATCCTCCACCAGCTTACCTGTACCATAGCCGCGTACAGCCACTCGGATAAAGGCAAATTCCACGCCATCCTCCGCAACCTGCTGCCAGTCGATTTCACCCTGATGCTTGGATACATCAATTCCCTTGTGGGAGATTACCTGACCATTCTCCACGTACTGGTATTCGCCGGTCTCCAGAATATTCAATTTCTCTTCAGTGTAGTTATTCTGCTTCAGATTGTCCTGAATAGGAATAAAATGAAAGGTTCCGTTGCTTACCACCAACATGTCGTCAGGATAAAAGGGGCGCAAGGTTTCTACATAGGTCTGACCTGCTTCCAAGCCATTTTGTATGCCTTCTAATATACGCTTTGAAGCCTCCTCAGCCTCGACCTTGGCAGCCTCGACCGCCTTTGCCACCTGGGCATCCATTTCCTCCTGCGTATAACTGACTTCTCTCTCCTGTATGTCTTCCGTTACTGCCATTGCCGCCTGCTCCGTTCCGCTTTGGAGCTGAGTGTCATACCACCGAAACATCATGCCGCCCAGATAGGTCACCAGCACAAGCACAATAAGACAGCCAAAGATCACCAGAATGGTGGCAATGCTTCTATTTCTTCTGCGCCTTCTGGGCATCTCCCACACGCTTTCTGCATCATAAGAATAATCAAATTCGTTTTTCATCCGTACTCTCCTTTATATTCAAAAGCCTGTGGAGCAATTTTTCCAAATTCCTACAGGCCTCGACCTTTTTCCTGTTCCTTATATCATAATAATCAAAAAAACAGTAAAAAAAAAGAAGAATTTACGGATTTAAGAAAATATTAATGAACACTTCCTATTGTTTCCATCAGCCTGCCTTTTCCCGCATGTGCAGAAGGATTTTTTTCTCCATACGACTGACCTGTACCTGACTGATGCCAAGAATACCTGCGATTTCTGTTTGGGTCATATTCTGAAAATAACGCATATGAATCAATTCCCGCTCCTTGCTCTCCAAGCCCTCCAGAAGCTGTACCAGCAGCATGTGATCCAGTATGCGTTCCTTCTCGGCATCATGACTGATGCTTCCTACGCTGCCAAGACTGCTGCCCACACAGCCGTTAGTACTCTGCACCACCTTGTCTACCAGATATACCTCACTGCCATCCTCCTGATACGCAGCACTGTATATGGATTCCACCTCTATCCCGGCCTCCATTGCCAACACAATCTCCTCCTGAGATAGTGATGACTCCTCCGCAATTTCCTGCAAAGTAGGCTCTCGATTCAGCTTTACCTGGAGCCGTTGCCTTGCCATTCTCAGTTTTAAGCCATTTTCCTTGATAGTCCGAGACACCTTCACTATTCCGTCATCCCGAATAAATCGCTTGATTTCACCGGTAATCATAGGAACAGCATAGGTGGAAAATTTGACTTCCATGCCCAAATCAAATTTATCAATGGCTTTCATCAAGCCGATGGTTCCTATCTGAAACAAATCCTCCAAATCATAGCCTCTTCCGGCAAATCTGCGCACAATATGATGCACCAGTCCTAAGTTTTTCTCTATCAGTACCTCTCTTGCTTCCTTATCTCCCTTCTGTGACCGTTCAATCAGTACTGACACTTCTTCCATGCATTAATCCTCTCTATGAATCCATGCACCAATGCCCAGTTTTTTCTTCATATGTACTGTAGTACCCTGACCCGGAACACTTTCTACCTCCAGCTCATCCATAAAGGCTTCCATAAAGGCAAAGCCCATACCGGAGCGCTCCAATTCCGGCTTGGTAGTGAATAACGGCTCCATTGCCTGCTCTAGGTCTTCGATTCCTTTTCCCTTATCTGTCACATCAATATGCAGTACTCCATGCTCCAACAGACAATGAAGCCATACCTTCCCCGGATGAATAACCACATACGCCGGTCTCGCTTCTCCATGTACACCGTAGCCGTACAAATTCTCATAGCCATGAATTACTGCATTAGTCACCGCCTCCGACACAGCAGTCTTAATATCTGCCAGCTCCTCCAACGTAGGATTTAAATGAGAAATAAAAGCAGCTACAGCCGTTCTCGCAAAGCTTTCATTGCTTGATACTGCATCAAACACCAATTCCATCTCATTCTTCCAATTAACACCTGTCTGTGCTTGTCCACACTTCTCTCCACACATTTTTTCTGCAATCATCCTACACTAATACCTCCACAATCTGGTTCAATCCTGACATTTTCAAAAGCCTCTGTATCTGTCTGTCTGCGTGAATCGCATAAACACGTCCGCCAAAACAGGATATTTTTTTGTACCGTCCCATGATAATACCGATTCCCGATGAATCCATAAATCGGGTATCCTCGAAATCGAATACCACATTACACACATTTTCCGTTACAATATACTTGTCCGCATTTTCACAGATAAAAGCGGCTCGATGATGATCTACCTCCACCGGCAACTTAACCATGAGGTAATTGTCAATAACCTGAAAGTCCTCCATGCTTTTCCTCCACTATTTTTTTTAAATAAAACAAAAGAACCTGTAGAATATTTCTACAAGTTCTTGTCTTTTGTATTTTATAAAATATTTAATTAGTAGCTTCACCCATGAGGTTATCGCGGTTACGCTGGGCCTTACGAGCCTGCTCCGTATCAGGGAACAACTCAATCACCTTATCATAGGTTGCGATGGCGTTGTCCACATCCTCACACTTACGGTATACATTACCCAATTCCAGCAGGGCATCTACATGTGTCTCATCATAATAAAATGCCTTGGCAAGATTCTCTATCGCAACAGTGTAATCCTCACTGCGGACTGCACTGTAGCCTTCTGTATAATATTGCTCAGATAATTCAGGACCGATGGTGCCAAGCAAGGTATGATACAGGCTCTGGAAAGCATCTGAAGTATCCTCTACATTAATGCTTTGTGCTATACTCTCCAGATTAGCAGCTGTCTGCTGAATATCCTGTGTCTCCAGATAAGCAGTGGCTGCCGTCAACAGATTGTCTATGGTCTGCAAAGTACCATCTGTACCTACAATTCCCTGCAATTCCTGATTCAGGTCATCATTCTCAGCCTGCAAATCAGAAAGCTGTTGCTCAATTTCCTGTATGCGAGATGTTTTGGCATCCAACTGGTTGCCTATCTCTGTAATCGTCTTCTGTGCCTCATTGTTGACGTTAGATACAGCTGCCGGAACCACCAGGAAATACATGGCAGCAAGACCGATTACCAATCCGATGCCGATATTAACCAGAGTTGATACACCACCGACCTTTTGTTCTCTTACGTTCAACGGCTGAATAATCACTTCATTATCGCTCTGATAGCGGACAGCATCATCCCTCTTCTTTCTGCCGACCGGCTTCACATTCTCATCCGGGGCCAGCATTATTTCCACTTCCTTCAAATAACGGAGTGTCAGAGTACTGTTTCTGTCAATATCCAGACATTTTTTCAATTCACGCTGTGCACGCTCCCATTCCTCAGCATCCATATACAAAAGAGCTAAGAGCTGGTGCGCACGAACGAATTTAGGATTTAATGACAGCACCTTTTTCAGCTGAATCACAGCCAGATCCTTACTGTCCTGCAAGCAGTATACAAGCGCCTGATTATACTTCTTTATGGTCTGATTGATTGCATCCAGACGTGAAGCATTTGACTGCAGCATATCAATATAATCATCTGCAATATTTTTCTCCGGGCGGAGGTTTTTGCTGATAACCCACTCACTTAAGGCAGCAACCACTTCACCCATTTCAAAATAAACCAATCCCAGAAGATTGCGCGCTTCGATATTATTTTTATTAAATTTCAAACTCTGCCGTAAACTGGTAATTGCACCTGTTAAGTCTCTGACGCCGGCTCTTTCCAAACCCTCATTGTAAAACAGGTTGGAAACATTCATTATCTTCTTGTACAAAGATACATCAGCTCCGCAAGCGGTACAAAAATCATGTTCGGATAGATGGCAGCCGCAATGATAACAAAACATGCTTTTCCTCCTACTAATTCATTTCCTTTTCTTCCGCTTCCTTTATCATCTTCACCAACAGATCCGCAACGTCTGTCAAATCCTGATTGTAAATTGCTTCCTCGGCATCCTCCACCTCAAGGCTGGGATGAAATTTCTTCAGTTCCTCTTCGAAATTAATCATAAATCAAAGACTCCTTTATTTCTCCAACTAGATACAGGCTTCCCGCCACATAAATGCGTTCTTGCTCACACCGCTTTTCTAACAGCTCGTGCAGTGCAGTATCCACCTTCGTATACATATTATATTGGCAGTCCGGATAACGTTCCAACAGCCCTTGCAGACTGTCAAGCGACACCGCTCTTCCGGTATTCATATGTGCAATGGCAATTCTGTCAAAAAGACCGGATTGCACTACCTGCTGAACCATATGCTCATAATCCTTATCTGAAACAACGCTGAAAAGAAGCGTTCTTGTTCCCTTACAGCCATCATTTCTGACAGTATCCAAAAAAGCACGGATACCATCCTCATTATGGGCTCCGTCCACAAACACCTCAGGAAGAATCTCTTCCATTCTTCCGGGCCAGACACAAGCTTCAACGCCTTCCCGAAGCTGTTGCTCCGTTATCGTACGGTCTTTATCCAACACTTCAATGGCCCGAATTGCCAACGAAGCATTCTCCATCTGATATCCGGCTATGGTATGCAAACGAAACCTAACATAACCATAATACCCAGTATGTAAAGAAAAATCAATGGTTTTATTCTTAAAATTCAAGAAAGAGTAATCATTTTTCGACACAGAATATGCCGGAGCATCAAGCTCTGACGCCCGTTTACAAAATACATCGGTTGCTTCCTTATCCGTATCGGCAAAAACCACCGGTGTACCTGCCTGCATAATACCTGCCTTTTCATTTGCAATTTCCGCAATCGTCTCTCCCAGATATTCCGTATGGTCCAAGCCTATACGTGTAATCACACTGATTTCCTTGCAGCTCACTGCATTGGTGGCATCCAGTCTGCCGCCAAGCCCTGTCTCCAAAATGCAATAATCAATGTCCTCTTTGGAGAAAATAAGCATTGCCATAAAAAATAAATATTCAAAGAAGGTGGGATGATATGCATTTTCCTCCAAACTTTTATATATCTGTAAGAAGGCATCCAGAAAAATCTGCTGTTCCACCATTTTCCCTTTAATCAGAAATCGCTCTCTGATGTCCACCAGATGAGGAGATGTAAATACCGCCACGCGATACCCTGCTGCTTCCAAAATATAACGCATATAGGCACACACAGAGCCCTTTCCATTGGTTCCTGCCACATGGATAATCTTCATTTTTCTATCCGGATTGCCAAGCCGTTGCAAATATGCCTTGGTATCCTCCAACGTATTCTTCTTAGTAAAGCGCGGTACCTCGTATAAGTAGTTTACCGCCTCCTCAAATGTGGTAATGTTCTGCTTTTTCAAGATTAATTCCTTCTTTATTTCGTCTTACTGCAGCTGTTCCAGTCGCTCTGTTACCTGCTCCATCATCTGGGTGTACTTAGCCAGCTTTTCCTTCTCCTCTGCAATCTTGGCCTCGGGAGCCTTGGAGATGAAACGCTCATTGGAAAGCATACCGTTTACACGGGCAAGCTCGCCCTCCAGACGCTTCTGCTCCTTCTTCAGACGCTCAATTTCCTGCGCAATATCTACCAGCTCTGCAAAAGGAATGTACAGAGTGGCACCGGGAATCACTACAGATACCGCATCAGCAGCAATACCCTCCTTAGTCTTCTGCATGGTTACTTCGTTCGCATAAGCAAGAGAAGCAAAGAACAGCTTACCTTCGGTAAAGGTATTTAGGATACCCTCATCCTCGCTTACCACATATACACTTGCCTTACGGCTGGGCGCTACGTTCATTTCAGTACGGATGTTACGGATACCGCGAACAGCTTCCTTGATGGTCTCAATATCCTTTTCTTCCTTAGCATAATTTCTTGCATCGGTATACTCAGGCCACTTACTAATCATAATGGACTCTTCCTCACTCTGAAGGGTGCAGAAGATTTCCTCGGTGATAAAAGGCATATAAGGATGCAGAAGCTTTAACGCATCAATCAATACTGTCTTTAAGGTCCACAGTGCTGCGTTCTGGCTTGCCGTATCATCGGAATTGTACAGACGGGGCTTTACCATTTCAATGTACCAATCGCAGAATTCATCCCAAATAAAGTCGTATACCTTCTGTACTGCAATACCAAGCTCAAAATGCTCCATATTTTCAGTAGCATCCTTTGCCAGAGTATTCAGCTTGGACAATATCCATTTATCTACAGGCTCCAATTCATTTTCTGCAGGCACAGTAACTTCCTTTCCTGTTTTCTCCAATGCCTGCTCCATATTCATCATAATAAATCGGGATGCATTCCATACCTTATTGGCGAAGTTACGGCTGTTTTCCACACGCTCATAATAGAAACGCATATCATTACCGGGTGCATTACCGGTAATCAGAGTTAATCTCAGCGCATCCGCACCGTACTGGTCAATAATCTCCAACGGATCAATACCATTGCCCAGAGATTTGGACATCTTACGTCCCTGACTGTCTCTTACCAGACCATGGAACAATACCGTCTTGAAGGGCTTCTCACCCATCTGCTCAAAGCCGGAGAATATCATACGGATAACCCAGAAGAAAATAATATCATAACCGGTTACCAGCACATCTGTAGGATAAAAATATTTCAAATCCTCTGTCATGTCCGGCCAGCCTAATGTCTCAAAAGGCCACAATGCCGATGAGAACCATGTATCAAGAGTATCCGGATCCTGAGTCAGATGCGTGCATCCACACTTAGGACAAACATCAGGTGCATCCTTGGAAACGATTACTTCCTTACACTCATCACAATAGTATGCCGGGATTCTGTGTCCCCACCACAGCTGACGGCTGATACACCAGTCACGGATATTATCTGTCCAGTTGAAGTAGTTTTTCTCCATACGCTCAGGAATCAGCTTGATCTCACCGTTCTTAACAGCCTCACGCGCCGGCTTAATCAGCTCATCCATTTTAACGAACCACTGCTCCTTTACAAGAGGCTCAATGGTGGTCTTACAACGGTCGTGAGTACCTACATTGTGTGTATGGTCCTCAATCTTAACCAACAGACCCATACCGTCAAGCTCCTCTACAATAGCCTTACGGGCCTCGTAGCGATCCATTCCGGCATACTTACCACCGTTTTCGTTGATGGTAGCATCATCATTCATAACATTGATAATGGGCAGACTGTGACGTTTTCCCACCTCAAAATCATTAGGGTCATGAGCAGGTGTAATCTTAACAACACCTGTACCAAACTCTCTGTCAACATAGGTATCCGTAACAATAGGAATCTCACGATTCATCAGCGGCAGCATTACCTTTCTGCCGATTAAATGCTGATAGCGCTCATCCTCAGGGTGAATTGCCACTGCAGTATCACCCAACATGGTCTCCGGACGAGTGGTAGCAAAGGTCAAAAATTCTGTATCACTTACCGTACCATCCTCATTCATCAAAGGATATTTGATATGCCAAAAATGTCCTGCCTGCTCCTGATATTCTACTTCAGCATCAGAGATAGAGGTATTACAAACCGGACACCAGTTAATCATGCGGGCACCCTTGTAGATATAGCCCTTTTCATGCATCTTAACAAATACCTCTGTTACGGCCCTGTTACAGCCTTCATCCATGGTAAAGCGCTCTCTGTCCCAGTCACAGGAGGAGCCCAGCTTTTTCAGCTGTGAAATAATACGTCCGCCGTATTCTCTCTTCCAGTCCCATGCTCTCTCCAAAAAGCCTTCACGTCCCAAATCATGCTTATCGATGCCCTCTTCCTTCAGCTTCTCGATAATCTTAACCTCTGTGGCAATACTTGCATGATCAGTTCCGGGCTGCCACAGCGCATTATAGCCCTGCATTCTCTTAAAACGAATGAGAATATCCTGCATGGTATTGTCGAGGGCGTGTCCCATATGGAGCTGTCCTGTAATATTTGGAGGGGGAATCACGATAGTAAAAGGTGTCTTAGAGTGATCTACCTCTGCATGAAAATATTTGTTATCAAGCCATTTTTGATACAGTCTGTCTTCCAGACCCTTGGGGTCATAGGTTTTTGCTAATTCCTTGCTCATTGTTTACTCCTTTCATTGGTCATCTGCGTAAATAAGCAGCTTCAAAAGACTATACCCTGCCCACTTACACAAAAAAGCCCTCTGCCGACTCTCGTCAGCAAAGGGCGTTATTAACGCGGTACCACCTTTGTTTACAGCTCTTTCAAATAACAAGCTGCCTCACGGTTCTTCTCATTCTGTGAATTTTAAAGACCTATTCTGTAACGGGAATAACTCGTGAGAACTTACAACAGTATGTGCTCTGGGTTCTCCGGCTCAGAAGCTACCTTCTACATTCCTTCCTTCAAGCAGCCTTTCAGCGCATCAGCAGCCGCTCTCTCTTTTAAGGGGTAATGTATACTCCTCTTCGTCATAGCCTTTTGGTGTATTGATTTTCTATACTGTTGACTATAGTATATGGTGCTATGCTTTGTCAAGGGAATTTTTCCATGTCTTCCCTTCCGCAAAACAAACTGGCATGGTAAAATAATTACATTCTGGCTCTTTTTATCAAGCCAGTTGTGGTATAAACTTTGCTCTATCATCACGATAGCAGAAAAGAGGACATTATTATGGAAAAGAAAAAGAGCTTTTATTTATTAATCTTTGCGGGTATACTGCTGATTGCAAGTATTATATTTGTCATTTACACACGGAATACTACATATCAGGAATCTATGACTGTAGGCACTACGCTAAAGGAAGTTAACGCACAGATAGAGGCCGTGGAAGCCGGTAGCGGCGCAGGAGATTTGGATAGTCTGAAGGCACAGGCAACACAGCTGTCCGACGAAAAGCTTGCATTGGAGCGCCCCTATTCATATGGACTGACCGCTTTGTTTCTGGCAATCCTTTTATTTATCAAGGGAATCTATAACGCTTTCATTGGCACTACCCCATCTCAGAGAATTAATGTAAATAAGGTTGCTCAGGCAGGTCTGTTGGCTGCACTTTGTTATATCGGCTTCGCCTTCCTCAAGATAGATATCCCGGTTGGACCCGAAAAAACTGCCTTTCATTTTGGCAATGTATTCTGTGTACTGGCAGCCCTGCTTCTGGGTGGTTACTGGGGCGGTATGGCAGGTGCCATCGGTATGACCATTGCAGATTTAACTACAGCTTATGTTACCAGTGCTCCCAAAACCTTTTTCCTGAAGCTTTGCATTGGTTTAATAGTAGGCTTTGTTGCTCACAAGATTTTTAAGCTCAGTCAGGCACATCCCAAAAAGTATGTAACTAAGGCTACGATTCTGGCGTGTGCAAGCGGCATGCTTTTCAATTTTATTGCAGACCCTCTGGTAGGTTATTTCTACAAAATGTACCTTTTGGGCATTCCGCAGGAGCTTTCCTCTGCACTGGCAAAAATGAGCTCTCTGACCACCGGTGTAAATGCAATTATCGCTGTTATTTGTGCCTCTGTTTTCTACCTGGCACTGCGCCCTGCACTGAAAAAGTCGGGATTGTTTACTGAAATATAAAAAGAATAATAGAGGTTTTCCTATGCAAACAACTACTGAAACCATAAAAAAAGCGGGGATTCCCCCGCGTCTGGCAATGTTCAACAGTATGGCAGGCTTCGGTCGCATCTCAACCTTTGTGGCTCTGCCCATCATCAGCACCATGCAGGTACAGGTATGCCCTGTACCTACTTCTGTTTTGTCCAATCACTTGGATTTCCCCACCTGCTTCCGTGAGGATTTCACACCGCACATGCAAAGCTATGTACAGGCCTGGAAGGAGCTTGGACTCACCTTCGACGGTCTCTACTGCGGTTTCTTCGGCAAAGTGGAGCAAATGGATATTGTGGAGGATTTTCTACAAAGCTTTCAACCTGATACTTTTCTGTTAGACCCGGTTATGGGTGACAACGGAAAAGCTTATTCTACCATCACTCCGGCACATTGTGAACGACTGAAGAACTTGTTGCACTACGCAGATATTCTGACTCCCAATATCACAGAGGCTTGCCTGCTTACGGATACGCCTTATAAGGATGGTCCCTGGACAGAGTATGAGCTTGACAGCATTTGCGAGAAGCTGACCCAACTCTGTCCCGGACGTATCGTTATAACAGGACTTCACAATAACAATTCCTTCCTGAACTATATCTGGGATAACGGACAACGCAGCACCTATATTACTGCCAAAAGTGGGCGTTCCCGCCATGGCACAGGGGACATGTTTGCATCCATTCTCATCGCCGATGCCCTGCACAAGGCTGACTTTGCAGCATCCGTAAAGAAGGCGGCTGATTTTATCAGTCTCTGCATCCGGGGTAGCGAAGAGCTAAATGTGCCCATTAAGGAAGGCGTTATTTTCGAAAACTATTTAAGTACTCTTATCCGCTGATAAGCCCTGATACGGCACTACTCGGTAAAAGATATATCCACATTTCCCATAGCACATTCTACAAGCATTTTCTTGAAGGCGCCATTGTCGATATATCTTTCCTGTGCCACTCCGCTAAAGGAATTGCTCCCAAGGTAGATATTGCCCATACCACATTCCACATCATAATTAAAATCTGCCTGTGCCCCTTCAACTACCATTTCCAGACTTCCCATGGAACACTCCACGTCTGCCTTATTATGGACAGCACCTGCCAGATATAAATGGCCCATGCCCACTTCTCCCAACAGATTATCCACCTGCATATTGTTCACAAGGATTTCACCCATTCCTACAGATATATCCAGAGTGCCTGCCTGCACACCTGCCACATTAATCTGACCGGCACCTACCTCCAGTAAAATCTGATCGGCAATCAGGCTCTCCAACTCCATTACGCCTGCTCCCAGTTCCATATCCACCTTATGAAGTTTGTTTTCCTCCCAGTCTGCCGGCACATATAAAGTAATCGTACAATCATTGTTTCCGGTTACGGTAACAGCTTTCGTGGTTCCTTTGATGTGTAACACACCGTTCTTTACATATCCTTGAAATTTATTGGTATTTTCCGCTTCCAGGTAATAAGAATCATCTTGGGATGTTTCAATTTCAAACACACAGCCGCCCACTTCAATATCCATTTCCTGAATATCGCTGCCCACGAAAAATTTCTCCACGTCGCCGCTAAAAATCTCATAGGTACTTTCAAAAATCATGGAATCCTCCAGATTATATTGGACATTGTCCATACCCTCTGAGATTCCATTTCCAATGGATTCACCCAATGATCCAATACCTTCTCCCAGCACTTCTCCCAAATCTCCAACGCTCTCACCTATGACACTGCCCACATCTCCAATACTCTCACCAATGGTGAAACCCCAGTCAGAAATACTGTCCAGATTCACCTGTACTTTTCCGTCCGTTACAGCTTCTACAACTGTTTCAATAGCCTCAGCGCCTTTTACTGTTCCTGCAATCAGCGCCATGACAAAACCTAATACAATTAAAATCAATGCTGTGATCGCACAGCCCGCCATAAACTTTTTCATCGTATTTACCTAACCTCCTATGAATGCTTTCCTATAGTACTGCTATGCCGCCTGTTTCTTCCGAAAGATACTTCTGCACAGGCTTGCGATTCCTCTGCAAATAGCAGGAGTAGCAATCCCTGCCATAGCCACAGTCAGCATCAGGAAAAGAATTCCCAGTCCGCCACACACGAGACCTGCTCCAAGCATAGCCGTTCCCACCAGCACATCCGCAAACATGCTCATGATTCCTACAACTGCCAATATAATCATAACAGCCACAAGTGCAACAGCCGCAATGCCAAAGCTAATAATCAATCCAAACCATGAGGCAATGATTCCTACAACAACGCCCAGCACACTTGATGCCAGACCGATTAGTACGGGCGATGCCAAAACACCAAGAACCACAAGCAGCACAATTGTACCGGTAGACAGCTTATTTTCTTTATCTGTGGAATTATCCACAGTATTACTGCTTTGCTTATTTTGCTGGTACTGAACCATAGCCCTTTCATTGGTAATATCTTTCTGAAAAACAGCATCTCCATATCCGCTGCCGTACAAATCCCTTTTAATATTTTCCGCCACCTTAGCGGGATTGCCCAATGCTTCGATGACATCCTGTTCGTTTTCTTCCCCTGCATCATTAAAATATTCATTATAATATTGTAAAGCTTCCTCACGTTCTGCCGGGGAAATATTCTGAAGCAGACACTCTAATTGATTCATAAAATCTGTTCTATTCATATCTTCCTTTCCAGCGATTTATCGCTCATCCATCATTTCCTGTGTAACATTTTCAAAATTCGTCTTGCCCTCAAATAGTCCGGTAATCTTATCAGCATACTGTCGCCACTCACTTTCATAAAGCTTAAGCTGCGCCCAGCCTCTGCTGGTTACCTTGTAATACCGCCGATTTCTTCCTGCACACTCCATATCGTATACCTCGAGACATTCATCCTTTTGCAGTCTGCGAAGTACAGGATACAAAGTGGATTCAGACAGCTCAATTACCTGACGGACATCCTGAGTAATCTTGTACCCATATGTGCCTTCCGGCTCCTTAGACACTACCGCCAACACGATTGCATCCAACAGTGCCGCACCCGTATTAAATACCATACAACAACCTTCTCCCTTTCTTTGTGCTTGATACCATTATCATATAATATTATACGACATATAATATTGTTCGTTGAGCATACTATACAGCATATAATATTATATGTCAATCATTTTTTTAATTATATATCTTTTTTTCTGTAATCTGATATATTTGTTATGTTTCAAAATGGGAAAAATAAAGAGAATTTTTCTTAAAAGAGTGAGATTTTAGGACAAACGTTGTGTATATAAGTGAGAAGAACATTCTAGGCAATAATGAAGATGCGGAAGAATGTGTCAATGATACTTATATGAACGCATGGAACTCTATGCCGAATCACAGACCCAGTGTATTATCTACGTTCCTTGGAAAATTGCAAGAAACTTAGCGGTACATGGGAATGTGAATTTATAGTGAAATAAGAAGAGGGGATATCATAACATTGATATCCCTCCTTCGTTCTGTCTTTGATTTACATAATACACATTTCGCTTAACATAATTCTGTTGACCAACTTAGTACTCTTGCAATCTTCCCTGCAGAAAGTAAATTCGGAATGAATTGTCATCAACTGTCGTTTTTTTCAGCTTCTTTTGAAAATAATCCACCAAATCCACCGACTTATCCACATGTACACGCATGTCATTTTATTACTCTTAAGTTGTCATTTCCATACTTTTTGATGTCATTTCCTTCATTTTTATCATAAAATGAACAGCCGTTTGAGTTACATAACTTTAGTGTCAAAAATCGCAATCTACATTTATAACCACGAATCCCAAAAACGCTCCACCCGCTTCGCAACCGTATCCACGCTCACGGCCTCGAAATACTCCCATTCTCTGGGAAACATTTTGTAATAGGAATACTGTAAAAAGCGTTCATCCAACAAGGCAATAATACCTACATCCTCAACCGTACGAATCACGCGCCCTGCTGCCTGCAGTACCTTGTTCATTCCCGGATAGCGATAAGCAAAATCAAAGCCGTTTTCTCCGCTTTCATCAAAGTGCTTCTTAAGAATCTCACGCTCATTACATACTAAAGGGAGACCTGTACCCACGATAATAGCACCTATCAGGCTATCGTTTTTTAAATCGATGCCCTCACTGAAAATACCTCCCAAAACGCAAAAGCCAATCAAGGTATGATCATCCTCCTCAATTTCCATGGCGATGTTAGCATACAAATCACATTCCTCATTTCCCTGAAAACGGGCAAGAAATTCTTCTCTGGCTTCCTCACTCATATAATCCTGCTGAATCACACACTCCTTCTCTTCGTCTGCAAAATGTTCCGTATAGATATTGTAAACCGTCTGCAAAAAGGAGTAAGAAGGACAAAACACCATATAGTTGCCATGCCTGTTCTTCACAATCTCATCAATATAATGGGCAATTTTGTAATATTCCTGTTCCGAACGTCTGGTATACTTACTGGTAACATCATTGGCAATAAAAAGAGCCCTCTTTTCCGGGTGAAATATTGATTTGGCATATACCTCGTAATCCTCCGGTTCCCCACCCAGCAATGCCTTATAATATTGTATAGGCAGAAAAGTAGCCGAGAATAGAATGGTACTTCGTCCTCGCAGCATACACTCCTTTAGATTTTCCCGGGGATTGACACAGAATAATTTGAGCAAGAAGCTGCCGTCTTCCCCCAACTGTGTATACTTCACATAATTCTCATCAAGCCGTTCATATATCTCTAAGAAGTGACCCACTGCAAAATAAAAGTCTAATAGCATTTCCCGTACCGGCAGCTTCACCTCCTCCTGCTCCTCAAGATAATCTCCCATAGTAGAATACAGGCGTAGTAGCTTGCGCACAAACCCATCAATTTCCTCCACTATCTGATACCCCTCACATTCTCTCTTCAAAGCCAGCAATTCCTTATTACAATTTTCCAGTTGCTGTATTAAATGCTCACCGTATCCCTCGCGTACCAGAATACTTTTCCCACTATGACGGCGATGTCCTTTTCCTTTCACATATATGGTATCTTCTTCAATTATAGCGACATCCTGACTTGCTGACATATCTGATGACATTTTCGTCACTTCCAATGTCATTTGTCCCGGAATGCTGAATTTTTCGGCAAGTCCTTCCATTTCTGACATGATTGTCATTTTGATTTCACGCTTTAATTCCAAGAAGTCCTCTTTAACTAAAGGGGCACTATACATTTCTCTTCCACGCTCTAACAGATTGTGTGCCTCGTCTATGAGAAAAATGTAATTTCCACCGGAGCCATCTCCAAAAAAGCGCTTCAAATATACATGTGGATCAAACAGGTAATTGTAATCACAGATAATGATGTCCGCAAATAAACTCATATCCAAACACATTTCAAAGGGACATACTTGATGCTTAAGTGCGTAGGTCTCAATACATTCTCTGGTAAAGCAATCTTCATTTGTCAGCAAATCAAAAACAGCATTATTAATTCGATTATAGTGACCTTTAGCGTAGGGACAATTCTCCGGGTTACAATCCGGCTTTTCCATAAAGCATATTTTTTCTTTGGCGGTCAGTATAATACTTTTAAAATGTAAACCTTTTTGGCGTAAAATATTGATGGTGTCATCAGCCACAGTTCTGGTGATAGTTTTGGCAGTAAGATAAAACAATCTTTCAGCCATTCCCATGCCCATTGCCTTGACAGCAGGAAATATAGTGGAGACTGTCTTGCCAACTCCGGTAGGTGCCTCAAGAAAAAGTTTTTTCTTGTGATAAATTGTTTGATATACATAGGAAACCAATTCCTTCTGACCTTCACGATAAGGAAAGGGAAACTGCAAAGCTTCAATAGAAGACTGCCGAATTGCACGCCATTGCCATGTATAATCAGCCCAGCGGCGATATGCTGTTATCAATTCCACAAACCAGTTCTTTAACTGTTCAAAACTATAGTCCGCATAAAAATACCGAATATCTTCTGTTTCAATGTTACAATAGGTCAATCTGACCTTAATATATTCTAACTGCTTTTGCAGAGCATAAATGTATGCATAGCACTTTGCCTGCGCCACATGTACCGGCACCGGCTCCTTCATTTTGGCTAGGTCTCGATAGGTTCCTTTTATTTCATCAATGGTCGTTTCTCCGTTTGCTTCAATAATTCCATCCGCTCTCCCTTCAACCACAAGCACATACTGTTCCGCGGGATGAGTATATCGCAGAAAAACCTCGGCCTGATATTCTGCCCCCATTCTACGTTGAAGCATGCGGTGTATGCGGCTTCCCTCCTGCATGGCATGTTCCACAGATCCCTGATGTCTGTTGTCAATATCACCGGAACGCAGAATAAATTCTACCAGATTGCGCACAGATACCCTGATCTCACCCTTGGGCATCTCCACCCTTACGGCTTCATTATCTGCTTGTCTGAATTCTAACCGGGTCTCCGCCATTTTCTATCTTCCTTTCCATTCCTATTAAATCAAAACTCCCTATGAAGATAGTACTCTATCTAACATAGGGAGTCAAATTACTTTCGCGTGATATGGTGCATTAGCAAACTGCACTTTATGTCCACTAATTAGCATGCAACAGTATATTGTCGTAGCATTTCTTCAAACTCGCTGTTATATCCATCGTAGGACACAGTCAACGCTTTCCCGAAATCCAGTCCGAATACACCAAGAAATGATTTGGCATCCACCACATATCTGTTATAGCGAATGTCCACTTCAAAGTCGCAGCGGTTAGCAGTCTCTACAAAATGTCGCACATCATCAGGCTTTAATCGAATCGTCTTTACCATAAATACCCCTTTCTTTTACACCAACCATATTGTTTCCTATTACACTTCCTTACATTACACTATTACAAGTTAATTTTATTATAGACAAACATTTCCAAAAGTAAAGTCATTTTCACTGTCGCAAATTGTCCCCATTTTACAATTTTCTACAAAATCACCTAAATTCCACCATATCTTCCCGAAAGCGCAGTGGAAGCATATTTCTCTGCAACTCTGTGTTCCTTCGCTCTTTGATAGCTATTCTATGACAAAAATAGCGAAAAAGTTCCTGATATGTCGACTCCCTTTCCGACATACGCAGCTTCTTCTCATTCATAAAGTAGTGTTCATCCTGCATAAGATACCACTCTTCCCCTGCCGGATGAATCCCAAACAAATTCCTTCCAGCATCATATAACAAAAAATTCTCCATAGGGAATCTGTCTGCAAAATGAGGCATCAAAAATGTAAGAACATTATTTTTAGGTGTTATTCTGGAATATAGGACTCCGTTGTCCAACTCCTGAAATCTTACAAATCCTCTTAAATGTAAAAACTCATTGTTGGCATTTCTGAATAGGCTAAACAGCTTATGCACAGAATCGTCAGCAAGATTATCACACAAGTGCCCTATGCCACAGTTTACAGCAAGCCCTGCAGCAACAGTCTTATAAATCACCTGTGCCTTGTCTTCATCGGTTGAGGCCAACGCAAAACATATTTTCATATAATCCTCTTCCCCGAACCTTCTCCTCAAGGTGTTCATTACCTTCAATGCCTTACCTTTGTCTGTAGCTACCGACACATATCTGGCAAACAACAATAGCTCGCCGGTTAAATCTATGCGCGTATCCTCCGGTCTGCTTTTGTCCTCATAGATATTGTAGATTGCAGTAAAAATTCCTTCCAAGGAATCCTCACATTGATAAACATTCATTGGCTGATACCTCTTCTTATTTCTAAATATCTTACAGTTGCCCCACTGCTGTAAGAAGCTGTTCCGTTGGCGTAATGGCACATTGGAAGCTACTGTCATCAAAAAGGGACATCTGCTTGTATGTCATTCCGTCACTTCCAAACATAATGCGTTCCTTTTCACTTGTCAGATTCCGCACAATATAGTCCTCCTCAATTTTCGTAGAATACATCATTCTGCCGTTACAGGTAATAAAATAAAGTGCACGCTTCAACACTACACCGATTTTTTTCAAATCTGCAAAAGTAAGATTACCGCTACGTCTGACCGCTACAATCCTTCCGGCACTTTTCACTCCCACACCGGGAATCCTGAGAAGCTTCTCATAGGGTGCACGATTAATCTCTATGGGAAATTCCTCCAAATGTCTGACTGCCCAATCCTCCTTAGGGTCCAGCATTACATTGAAGAATGGTCGCTTTTCATCTAATAGCTCTTCTGCCCGGAATCCATAAAAGCGCAGCAGCCAATCTGCCTGATACAATCGATGCTCCCGCAACAGGGGCGGTCCTCCGGGCAAGGCCGGCAATGCCTTGTCCTCATTTACCCTTACAAATGCAGAGTAAAATACACGCTTCAAATCAAATTTGCGGTAGAGGCTCTCTGCTACGTTTATAATCTGGTAATCACTCTCCGGTGTGGCACCGATAATCATCTGAGTCGCCTGTCCTCCTGCCACAAAACGTGGTGCGTTGCGATACAGCACAATATCACTTTGATTGGACTGTATCCCATTCTGGATTTGGCGCATTGGCGTCAAAATATTTTTGCGGTGCTTGTTAGGTGCCAGCACGCGCAGTCCCTCTGCTGTGGGCAGCTCCAGATTCACACTCATCCTATCCACCAAAAAACCGGTCTGTTGAATCAATTCTGCATCTGCGCCGGGAATCGCTTTCACATGAATATAACCGTTAAAACGGTATTTATTGCGAAGAAGCCATATGGTCCTATAAATCAGCTCCATTGTAAAAGTAGGACTCTGAATAATACCGGAGCTTAAAAAAAGCCCCTCGATATAATTCCTGCGATAAAATTCCATAGTCAGTGTGCAGACCTCTTCCGGTGTAAAGGTAGCTCTGGGTACATCATTGGAGCATCGATTCACGCAATACTTGCAGTCATAAATACACTCGTTGGTAAATAAAATTTTCAATAAAGAAATGCATCTTCCGTCACTGCTAAAGCTATGACAGATGCCACCTGCCGCACAATTACCCATGGTCTGACCATTTCCCTTACGATCCACACCGCTGGAGGTACATGCCACGTCATATTTTGCAGCATCTGTCAGGATGCCTAATTTATCCATAAGGGACATTTCCTGCCCTGTTGTAAGATATTCCATACTCCAACTCCGATACCAAACATTTGTTCCTATATATAAAATAGCACATATGTTCGGTATGTGCAACATTTTTCAATAAATATTGATTTCTTTTTCTTTTGCTAAAATACTTTCCTCCGATTTGCAAAAAAACTATTGCAAAAAATACCAAAACGCAGTTAAATAGTATAGTATAAAAAAGTTTAAAAAAGAAAGTAGGGATGAGTATATGTCAAACTTCGTGATACCTCAGAATTACAAATCCGAATTGAATCTTTATGAAACACAGATTGCTATCAAGACCGTAAAGGATTTCTTCCAGTCTCTTCTGGCAGAAAGACTGCACCTGTTGCGTGTGTCCGCACCTCTTTTTGTTGCTCCTGAATCAGGTTTAAATGACAATCTGAATGGCGTAGAGCGTCCCGTTACCTTTGACATCAAATATCAAGAAAGCAGAGAAGCAGAAATCGTTCATTCTCTTGCAAAATGGAAACGTTTTGCTCTGCAAAAGTACGGTTTTTCCGTGGGTGAAGGTCTTTACACAGACATGAGTGCTATCCGCCGCGATGAAGATGTGGATAATATTCACTCCATCTATGTGGATCAGTGGGACTGGGAAAAGATTATTTCAAAAGAAGAGCGTACTCTGGATACTTTAAAGGATACTGTCCGCACAGTCTATAAGGTACTGCGCAAAACAGAGAAATATATGGCTATCCACTTTGATTATATTGAAGAAATTCTTCCTCACGACATTTTCTTTGTAACCACCAGAGAGCTTGAGGAAATGTTTCCCGATTATACCCCCAAGGAAAGAGAATATTACATAGCGAAGGCAAAGGGTGCTGTCTGCATTATGCAGATTGGAGATGTATTAGAAAGCGGTGAGCCCCATGACGGGCGTGCACCGGACTATGATGATTGGGCATTAAATGCCGATATTGTTGTATATTATCCCGTGCTTGATATTGCACTGGAGCTTTCCAGTATGGGAATCCGTGTTGACAAGGATGCACTGCTCTCTCAGCTTGACAAGGCAGGCTGCCCTGAAAGAGCAGATTTACCCTTCCACAAGGCAGTAATCAATGGTGAGGTTCCTTTTACCATCGGTGGCGGTATCGGACAGTCCAGAATCTGTATGTTCTTCTTAAGAAAGGCTCATATCGGAGAAGTACAATGCTCCTTATGGCCGGAAGACGTAATGCAGAAGGCAGCAAACAATCAGCTACAGTTGCTGTAAAAATTTCGTATCTTTTCATCTGAACACGCTCCCCGCGATTTGTCCGTCCCGAGAGCATGGGGAAATGTTGGGAACAAAATGATGGAATTTCTAAATGTGCTAACTTTGGAATTTTCGATTGTTCGTGCTTTTTATGAGCTGGGACAAAAATAGAGGCATGTGCGCGGTGGGCGGAAAGTCGAGTAAAAAATCTCGCTTTCCGCCCACCGCGCACATGCCTCTATTTTTGTTCAAGACCATAAAAACACGAACCTTATTCCAAAGTTACGCACATAAGAAATTCTCACATTTTGTTCCGGACAACATTTCCCCATGCTCTCGGGACGAACCAATCTGCGGTAGGAGTGTGTTCCGTTGAAGAAACACCACATTTGTCACAACGCATTTTTCCCCGGTGGCCGCTGTCCTCAGTGTATTTTTGACACCCTAATCCCCCAATCTTTATTCCCAAATTACAAATTTATCATTGACGAAGGTTTGACGGTATTCCTGCTCTTGAATAAACTCCCCAAGCAGCTGACCCTTTTCCAGTACTAATCTCCATTTCGGGTCCTTCTCCAATTCTGCTATTTCAGCATCGGTCAACTGTACTCCCGGCAGAGGTTCCTCCTGTAACTGCAAATACCCACAGTAACTCTTTTCCAGAATAATAACCGGTCTTTGTCCACCTGCATTCATATCGGACACCACCTCACTCATAGCCAGCTTCATCTGTTCCAGACTGTAAGATGCCAAATCACTCCAGGAATTAAATGCCGGCGGCATCTGTAAATAATAGGACAGGGAAGGAATATAACCGTAGAGAATGACTTCACGCCCCTGAAGATTATTTTCCTTCACGTAACTTGTGATTTCACTCATCCACTGAGCACGTTCCGGGCTCATCTTAATACCCTTCAACATCTCATTGTTATCTACCGTAGCCGTTACATTCCGGGCTCCGGTTGCCTCTACAAATGTAAAATGTGCACCAAACAGGATAACCTGAAACAGGAACAGCCCTATAAAAGCCGTCAGAATACATTTTGCCGCCAATGGACTGATAATGAGCTTACGCCATTCCCACTCCTTGGCTGCAGTTACAAATCGCCAGCACTGCCACAATGTATAAGGCGCTGCCAGAAATAAATTATTCATGCTGGGATAGACTTCGTTATTGCTTCCCACAGATGTCAACAGCACTACCAACAGTATGATACCACTGATTAATTTTTCTTCCTTAGGTGCTCTCGGATGGAAAATACGGATTATCGCAATCAGCATAGCAAGCATCATAAACAAAATGCCCGGTCGCCGAATAGGATCATAGCTGTAATAGTAAAAAGAGCAAAAGCCTCTCATAATGCAGAGCCAATACAGCATAGCCACAGCCAGCCCCACACATACTATCCTGCTTCCCCACTTCAAAATTGAACACAGTCCTGCATGCCCGATAAATAGCTTACAATGCTTTATCAGATAAGCAGACACTGCACACACTACCATACCGATTCCGATAATCACAAAAATACGAAGCATCCAGTACAGATTTTCCACATAAGTTCCCACAATACCCATAATCATGGATGTGGCTTTATAATCCGTAGCAGTGTCTGTCATAGCAAACAGGCGCCCAATCCCTGCAACATAGGCATCCAGTCCATAACGGATATGAATATAGCCAAGCAACACCACCAGAGCACTCAGATAACCGCCCATGCACCACAGTGTATGGCGAAGGGCTGTCAGCCAGGCTCTGCCGCCTGCTTTACCGGAACCGGACCTATTAGTCTCTCCGGCACAAATAAACGCATATGCCCACACCGCCACAATCATAGCAGCCTCCGGAAGATTGGAAAAGCGCACAAGCACATTGGCACCAAGGCAAATTCCTGCCGCAAAAAGAAAGCTTCCTTTGTCTCTGACAAGTCCCTGATAAAGGAAAATAACACCTATTAAAAATAACACATAGGTCAGATAATCATATAATTTCGCAGTAGGACACCAGCAGAGACTGATTGCCGCAAATTCTCCGACAAATACAATCCATTTGGGCATCTCAAGCTTTCTTGTGCCGAAAAAGTACCCCGTTAGCGCAAGCCCACTGACAAACAAGCCTGTATACAGATTCATTCCCAACAGCGTGCCACCGCCGGGCAGCATTGTGAGAAAACGACCGACTCCGTTGGCCAGATAGGTTGAAAAAAGCCACATGGAGTCCATATGCTCCAGACCCATATATTCAAAATTGGCATAGCTGTAGCCCGTATCCCACAAATCCAATCCCCAATGGATATGGCGAAGAGGATACAGTAATAAAATCAGCACAAAAATACTTTCCAAGGCATACTCTTTTATGAAACTTTTCTTGGTTGTGGCAGTTTGATTCAAGTCAAAGTCCTCATTTCTATTGTTACTAATATCCCTGTGTTCCCGTAATCCCGGAAAAGGTTATTCCTTCTCACTGATTCTAAACAGCCCATCTACCGCATCTATTTTCTCTACCATTCTCCGATAGATGCTCCACTTACAAAGCACAAAATGGATGCCTCGCATCAACAGGCTTCTAAGCCATTCTACTATGATTCCACAGATAAACACGCTCACTGCCGCCAGAATTGTTCCCAGAAGCAGACCACCGATAGAGCTGATCTGATCCGCTCCCAGCCAATTCTCCCATGCATAGCGCACACCCTGATTTTCATGAAGCAGATATACACCCAGTGTGTATGGTGCAAGCCTTGCAAGCAGACCGGACAGTCTTCCGGATAACTTTAACCGTAAGAAAAAGCTAAATAATCCCACCGCTGCCAAGAAGGTGAGCAAATGGTTGTATTCCAAACTGATACTTAAAATACGGTCCAGACTTCCGGTGCGCAAATAAATCTGTCTCAGCACAAAGCATTCCGCAACAATCCCAAGACATCCTATGAGATACAAGCCAAATGCTTTCGCCTTACTTTCCAGAAAACGCACACCAAAACGCCTGATATAAGCAGCCGCCACAAATACACACACATACCACAGACAATCCATTCCACGACTATCCATTTCCAGACGAACCGGCAGCACTGTCTTCATCAGACAAAAGACAATCAGCAAAAGTGCCAGTGTAAGCTGCATCTGTTCCTTGCTCATTTTGCGCACACCCGCGCCGATTAAAGGCAGTAACAGGTATAGAAACACATAAGCCGTCATAAACCAATAATGTCCCATAGATATGGGGAACAGCAATGTCAGAAAATAATGGGTATCCACCTCTGCCGCAGGAAGAATCCCTGTAAATGCAGCAAGCAGTCCTATCACTACCGAATAAGTCCACACCTGTAAAAACAGCTGCAGAAGGCGACTCAATTTAAAGGAGGAGGTATATAGAAAGTACCCGCTAATCAACATATATACATTAACCGCTACAATACAAAATGCCTCTAACAGCCATGCAGCGATTCCGATTCCACCCATTTCCGCACCGGTCAATTCCGGCAAAAGCTTACCCTTATCCAGATAATGCAGCACCACCACCATCATCATAGCCAGACATCGTAATATCTCCAGATTCGTCATACGCGGCTTGGAATTCTTTACTTTAGTATCCATTTCCTATGATATCCTCCACACAACACATATGTTTCCTTGATAATTTATTGCTCCCGGAGCATCTATCTCTTCTGCATTACTTACGGTACAGGCATTTCTTTAGCCAATGATAGGCGCCCGAAAACACCTTGCTTTCCGCCACCATTTTGCGAAGAGGCGCTAAGGTTATCAGCATTGTCATACGATATTGAAGCAATTCGCGCCTGCTCATATACTGTTCCGTTATGCTGCGATGCTCCTCTCTATCCCGCTTCTGATTCTCCTTACTTTCAGAAAAGCCGCCTCCCTCATAGGAGGAAATGATTAACCCCGTATGAAGCATTGTCGCTTGGGCTCTATAATAGCACCACAGAAAATGATCATAATCCGCCCGTATCCGATACTGCGCATCATAGGGCTTTTTCTTACACAGAGCCGTAGCATAAAAGCAGGACTGATGACAGGGAATATTGCGGTAACAGGTAAAACCGGTTATTTGAGGTGCCGCGGCAATCACAACATCGTTCTTTTCGCTGTAGGTATCACCGTAAAGCACCAGATTATTGTGCCGGGCATTTGTAATTTGTCCGACATAACCTGCTACCTCTTCCAGTACCTTGGAATTGTAGAAGACATCTCCACAGTTCAAAAAGAGAATAAAATCCCCTCCGGCATAGGCTACCGCCTGATTCATGGCATCATAGATTCCTGCGTCCTTCTCCACATAGAGCTGTATTCTTTCGTCCTGCCGGATCTGCTCTATGGAACCGTCCTTACTTCCGCCATCCTTTACTACGATTTCGTAGTCCTGATAAGTCTGCGCCAAAATACTATCCAACGTCTGATTCAGTTTTTCTCCGGAGTTCAAACAAACCACAATAATACTAAATTTCATAGCACAACACTTTCTTCCACTCATTTTATCACGTCTGTCAGAAAACACGCTTTTGTTTCCTGAGCAGGAGCAAAGCAACGATTGCGATAACCAGAAATACAATACATACCGGCCAGCTTAGGAAGCCACTCATGGAAATGCTTGTATAGAACAGGCAATACGCCAAAACATTACTCATACAATGAATGAGCACAGGTATCTTGAAATCTCCAAAATATTCATAAGCATATGCCATCAGGCATCCCATCAGGAGAGCATATATTCCCTGTACGGAATTCATATGATAAGCACCAAAGAAAAAGGCAGAAACAATTACCGCCACCTTCAATTTGGTGAATCTCTTCAGATAATTAAAAAATATACCGCGGAACAAAATCTCTTCAGCGATGGGTGTTATCAATCCGAAACAGATGATTCCTACTAAGAAATGTGCGGAATACTGATCTGCCACCACATTCTGATACGCTGTGGACTCGTTAGTTAATCCGGTTAATGCCAACAGCAAATTCAGACCTATAACCGCTCCCACAGTGGCCATACCTAACAACAGATAATTCCTGGCCGGTTCCTTTTTCAGGTGGCTGAGCCTCATATCCTCGGCGCTCTTTGCAATCAACAGCTTAGCCGTGGACAGGTTGGGAATCGTACCCACAATAAAGCCTATGGCTGACATGATAGTCATCGCATTGCCCGTCAAAGTAATCTTGCCGGTTGCATCCTTAAAGCATAAAAATTCCGGCAGTAGTCCCGGCATATGATCCGCAAGATAAAACATAAGCAGACTCAAGGAATATTCAACCAGACTGCGTACCAGGATAAACATTAAAAAGGCATACAGCATTACCCAGATACGCTGAAAACCGCTTACCTTCTTTTGCTCCTTTTCCTCCGTGCCACGTAACAGGAAGCTCTGCAACTCTTCCACACTCCGCACAATATAGTCTGCTTTGGCAGCCTTCAATTCCTCCATGCTGCCATAACCATAGGTCACAGCTACACTCTCTATCTCCATTGCCTTGGCTCCCTCAACATCAAATTTGCGGTCACCTATCATGTACACCTGCTTCTTTTCAATAGGAGCATCACCAAACAGGCGGTTTAATGCCTCCTGCACCACTTCATCCTTATTTACTCTGGTACCGTCAAGCTCACTGCCCACTACCACCTTAAAATATTTCCTAATCTGAAAGTGCTCCAATATCCGCTCCACAAACACAGTGGGTTTACTGGATGCCACTGCCAGAAATAAGCCCTTAGACTGCAGCGTGCGCAGCATCTCAGGGACACCCTCATATATCTGATTTTCAAAAAGACCGATATCCTGAAAACGTTCTCTGTACTTAGCAATTGCTTCTTCAGCCTGCTCCTCACTCATATCATAAAAATTCATGAAGCTGTCCTTTAAAGGCGGACCGATAAAGGGCTCCAGCTTATCCAGGTCAGGCTCTTCAATACCAAAAGATTTCAGTGCGTATTGCACACAGGTAGTAATTCCCAACTTGGGATCAGTCAAGGTTCCGTCCAAATCAAACAGCAAATACTTTTTCATGTAATACCAATCTCCTCTATCTCTAAAAGCTTCTCAGCCTGTCGCTTCCGTCATCTACTGTATTTTCCAGTTTTACAACCTGCACGTCATAGCTCACATTCTCATTGACCTGCACATGAGCAAGCTCCCCCACCTTTTTGCCCAGAAGTGCCTTGCCGAGAGGTGACTCATTGCTTATCAGCCCCTCCAGTGAATTACCCCTTACTGTAGTAACGATTTTATAGGTCTCCTCCGTACCGTCATCTGCAAACCGTATCGTTACAGTATTGTTGATACCCACCTCATCTGCGGCAGACTCCTCAGAAATCACCCTTGCCGTTTTAATCATCCTCTCCAGATAACGGATACGGCTTTCATTCTGGTTCTTCACTTTCTTGGCAGCATGATATTCAAAATTTTCACTTAAGTCACCATGTGCTCTGGTCTCCTTAACCTCCTCCAAGGCCTTCGGCCGCACCACCAGCTTGCGATACTCTATCTCTTCCTGCATCTTCTTAATATCACTTGGGGTTAACTCATCGTACATGCTCTACCTCTCTTATATCTGAATACCGTATATCACCGCCATGGAAACAATAATCTGTATGATAGCAAAACGGAATACCGTCTGGGTATTGGACCAGTCCCACACCTTGCGCACATGGTCATGAAGCGGGGTACGGACATTTTTCAGAATATGAATCTTGCAGAAACGCAGTAAAAATACCTTTACAAGACCCAAACCACCATCCAGTATCAGCACAATCGCTACCGGAATATACAGCAGGGGACAGCCTGTTTTCAGAATCGCAATACTGATAAATAGTCCCATGGCTCTGGAGCCTGCATCGCCCATCATCAATTTGCTGGGTGTGGCATTATACCACAGATATCCCAATATGCACACTGCAAACAACAGAATCATAAAGGAAGAGCTCTCCGGCATTTCCTTGATTCTGTCAATGATATAAATAGTCATAATGGTAATAATGGTGAGGGTGCCCGACAGACCATCCACGCCGTCGGCACAGTTGGTCACATTAACCGATGCCCACACCAACACGATAATACACAATGCAAAAAGCAGTGGGTGAAGGGTGAATTTGATATCAAACAGCGCCAGCTCCACCACATTGGAATTGTATTTCAGAAAATTCAATGCCACCAGTGCCGCAACACACAAATCCAAGAAGCCCTTCTTGTATTCTCCCCAAGGATTCTTGGAGGCATCATCCAGAAAACCTGTCATCATAGATATTACAATCAATATCAGGTAAATCACTATCTCTGCATTCAAGGGCACAAATAAAAGCGCCGCAACCACAAATGCCAGCACAAAAATAATCCCGGCACCTCTGGGCTTTCCGGCAGACAGCTTGCCGTCATGGGCAAATTCTCTTCCCGCATCCTTGGGCAGATATCTGCTCAGCTTGGCAGTTGCCAGCACAGTTGCTATAAATGCAAATAATATTCCTCCGAAAGCAAGTAAGGAATCATGCCCCTGGGGCATCAGTGAATGTAACATATTTCTCTCCATTCTGCACACTCAGTGCTCGTCCATATATTTAACCCCTCAAATATCCTTGATTTTATCACAGAAATAGTATTTACGCAATCGGGAGTATCATTTTCAAACCTTCCATCCGTTCCGTTTTTATTCCCCCAGATATTCCTCCCGAATCGCTTTCTCGGCAGCCTCGACAGCATCCTTCAGACCCTGGGCTGACAGGCGTAGGGCACCGCTTCCCCAGATAATCATCTGCTCCAGTGCATCGGAGGTTGCCACTGTCACATGATACTTGCGCCCGATTTCATGAACCGTCTTTTCAATATACTGATCAGCCGTCTCCGCCTCCTTGGTATAAACCACATGGATATTGTGATAGCGAAGCACCGAGCCGGGATTGCCCGGCACCTTATAAGCATCAAATACCAGTATCAGGGTTGCTCCCAGATATCCCTGATAATTGCAGAGAATATCCATCAGCTTATCTCTGGCACTGTCGATGTTAATCCTTGCCAGCTCCCGCAGCTCCTCCCACGCAAAAATAATGTTGTAGCCATCCACCAGCAGATATTCTTCCTTCTTTTCCTGACGACTGACAGGACGCGTATACACGGTATCCGATGCGGCACTTTTGCCGCCACTCTCCACACGCCTGCTGCCTCTGTGGTAGCGACGATAACGATTGGTATCCTCCTGTGGTCTGCCGTAGGTCTGTCGAAAGATTTCATCGATTTCTTCGGTGGTAATATAACCTCTCTCACTGTTCGAAGCACTATTCTTTCCGGCACCATGTACCTGTATTGCCGAGATGGCATTGCTATCGGTTGCCCAATCATCTTCTGCTAAAGCCCCCTCCGGTCGCCAACCGCTCTCCACATGGGCGTAATCCGGCACCTCGTCCCAATTCACCACAAAGCCTGCTCCGTGCGCACAGAATACAGAGCCTGTAGGATTAGCCAAATCAGCCTCAGGGTCATATTGTGACTGCTCAATAACCTCCCGGGCATTATGACAGGGCTCATACCCCTTCAATACACAAGACAGGCGACCATGCCCCCTGGTATAGGCATTCACTTCACGTTGATAGTCCCGCATGGTTGCCACAGGTGCACTACCGGTAAGAATACTGGTATCCCCTTCCGTAACCGGCGTATCAAAGCTACCATGCATTCTCTGAATATCGGACATGGCCCGACCCAGATTCTCTGTGGGCAGTTCCAGCGTAAAGCCAAATACCGGCTCTAATAGAATACTTTGGCTTCTGCGAAGGCCCTGGCGCACTGCTCTATAGGTGGCCTGTCTGAAATCTCCGCCTTCCGTATGTTTTAAATGTGCCCTGCCTGCAATCAGCAAAATACGCATATCTGTAATCTCAGAACCTGTCAACACTCCCACATGTGCTTTTTCTTCCAAGTGGGTAAGCACCAGACGTTGCCAGTTTTTTTCTAATATATCCTCACTGCAGACACTGCCGAATTGCATGCCGCTGCCTCTCTCTCCCGGCTCCAACAACAAATGCACCTCCGCGTAATGCCGCAAGGGTTCAAAATGACCGATTCCCTCCACAGGCTCAGCTATGGTCTCTTTATAGACAATACTGCCGCTTCCGAATCCAATCTCCAATCCGAAGCGTTCTGCAATCAGACTTTTCAGAATCTCAATCTGCACCTCGCCCATAACCTGTACATGGATTTCACCGGACTCCTCCATCCAGACAATATGCAGCTGGGGCTCCTCTTCCTCCAGCTGACGAAGCTGCCCCAACACCCTGATGGCATCACTGCCCTCCGGCAACAGCAGCTGATAGGTAAGCACAGGCTCCAACACCGGCAGCGCATTTTCCTCTTCATAGCCCAGACCCTGACCGGCAAAGGTCTTCGTCAGCCCTAACACTGCACATATTCCCCCTGCTTCTACCTTGTCAGCCGCCTGAAACTGATTGCCGCTATAAATACGCAGCTGATCAGCTTTCTCCTGCCAAATTTCTGCCTCTTCGGCACTATTGGCATTGCTCACCGGCATTTTGACCCGCAGTTCTCCTCCGGTCACCTTAAGATAGGTCAGGCGATTACCGGAAGCATCTCTGGCAATTTTAAACACTCTTGCCCCAAATTCCCCGGGATAATCCGGATACTGCGCATAGCGATGAATGCCCTGCAACAGAGTATCCACACCCATTAGCTTCAGTGCTGAGCCAAAGTAGCAGGGAAATACCTGCCGCATGGCAATAGCCTCTGCAATAGTTTCCGGCAACAGCGCACCGCTTTCCAAATATTCCTCCATAAGGGTCTCGCTGCACATGGCCAGACTATCGTAAAATTCATCATTCTCTTCTCCGAAGCACACGCATCTCTCATCCAGTCTCGCCTGCAGCTGTTCCAATAATTTATCCTTGTCATTTCCCTCCTGGTCCATCTTGTTAATAAACAGGAATACCGGAATCTCATACCGCTTCAACAGTCTCCACAGAGTATGCACATGTCCCTGTATACCGTCTGCACCACTGATTACAAGAATGGCATAGTCAAGCACCTGCAGAGTACGCTCCATTTCGGCACTAAAATCCACATGCCCCGGTGTATCCAACAGTGCAATGGAGGTATCCTCCCAGACAAGCTGTGCCTGCTTTGAAAATATGGTAATCCCTCTTTCGCGCTCCAACGCAAAATTATCCAAAAAAGCATCCTTATGGTCTACGCGACCCAGGGTGCGGATGTTTCCACAGGTATATAATAAGCCTTCTGCAAGGGTTGTCTTACCGGCATCCACATGTGCCAGGATGCCCATTACCAATTTATTGTTTTGCATGCTACAAATCCTTTTATACTAATTTTCCACTTGACATTATCAAGGTAAAGCACTATAGTGTATCTTGAATAAAATAAACCGCTAGGGGAGCACATCGCTGAGATTGAAGCTTCGGCTTCTAACCCTCACTACTTGAACCGGATAATACCGGCGTAAGGAAGCTAATATTTTCTTGCTATTTTTATATTGCAGGAATACGATGTTGTCCCTCCTCGCGCAAACGAAGGAGGATTTTTTTATGTTTTATGATGTAGTTGTCAACGATTGGGGCGAAACCACTTATGTCCCCACCCTTCTCGGCAATGTGATGCTTGTAATCATTATTGCCGCTCTTCTGGCTCTTGCCATGGTTTTTGTCAAAAAACACAGCAGGAAGCTGTCCGTAAAGCAGCTTGTATTCTGCGCTATGTCTATCGCGCTGGGTACCATACTCTCCAATATCAAGCTGTATGACTTCCCCTGGGGTGGCTCCATTACCCTGCTATCCATGCTGATTATCTGTCTGCCGGGCTATTGGTTCGGTTTAGGTGCCGGCTTACTGACCGGTGTAGCCTACGGTGTTCTTCAGCTGCTAATCGACCCTTATGTGCTTTATCCCATGCAGCTGGTAGTAGATTACTTGCTGGCATTTGGCGCACTGGGTCTGTCCGGATTGTTTGCCAATGCCAAGCACGGACTGCTTAAGGGTTATGTTGCCGGTATTCTGGGACGTTATGTCTTCGCCGTAATCTCCGGTTGGATATTCTTCGGCTCCTATGCCTGGGAGGGCTGGAATCCCATTACTTATTCGCTGATTTACAACGGTATCTACATATTTGCAGAGGCTGCCATCACTCTTATATTGTTGGCAATTCCGGCAATCAGGGGCGCTTTTGCCAAGGTCAAGCAAATGACCTTGTAATGCATCCCTAATATTCCTCCAAATAGAAGGAATACAACAGCTTCTCCTTCACGGGAAGCTTCATAAGCTTCTGCAGGGCTTCTTCGTAGTAGTCAAGCTGGACTGCATAACGATTCTTGAGGTCCTGCATGGAGTTTATCACATCTGTTTTATAATCCAGCAATACGATTTCTCCGTCCTCTACAAAGAACACGTCGATAATACCCTGAATCAATACCTTTTCATCCTCCGGGAAATCCTCTCCCAGCCTGCCTGCACTGATGCCCAATACAAAGGGTTGTTCTCTGTACAGCTGTCCTCTTCGCTCTGCTCTCCACATGCGGTAGGCCACTTCACTTTGCAGGAAATGCAGTATTTTGGCAGGCTTCACTGCCCCGGCATATTCCGCCGTCAAGCGAAGGGTACTCTGCTCCTCCTGCAGGAAATCAGAAAGCTCCTGCTCCAACAGCCGTCCCTGCAACCCACTCCGATACGTCTGATAGTCCACCGGTATTGCCGCAAACTGTGTACCCAACAATCTTTCAAAATCAAGCAGCTCCATCACCCGATGGAAAGCGTTACCTCGCACAGTACCGCTGATAGCCTCCTTTTCCCTGCGGAAAGTGGGAATATAGGGCACAACCTCCTTCTCCTCAAAGGCATGGAAGGCAGCCTCATCCTTCTGCGCCATCGCTGCAATTTTCAATTCGGAAACCGTGGTCTTTGTATACAGTTTTTGCAGTCTTGCATGCGGATACACATAGGCAAACCTCTCCTCCAGCTGCTGCAACAGCGACATATCCGCATAATCCTTTGCATGTTCAAGGCTATTACGCTTATCACCCAGTTCTATCTGTTCCTTCAGATTCTCTCCCAAAAGCATTGCCATATCCTGCACACTCACTTTTATTTGTGTGTAAGGCAATATAGGTAGAAGAACATCCAGATAGCCGGTTGCTTCAACAAAGTCCAGATAGCTCAAATTCTCCTGAGTGCCTTCTTTCGCAATTTCCCATTTTTCACACGCCTTTTCCAAGGTGGCCGTCAGAATCAGCTTTTCCTTGGCACGAGTCAATGCCACATACAATACACGCAATTCCTCGGACAAATTATCCTCCCGCATTTTGCGTGACAATACCACTCGGCGAAGAGTCTTGTTGCGGATGCGCTTCACCGGATTAATATAATCACACGCCACACCCATATCCATGTCCACAATCAAGGTCTGATTGACATCCTGCATGTTAAAGCGCTTTGCAAGTCCCGACACAAAGGTAATGGGGAATTCCAGTCCCTTGCTCTTGTGAATACTCATGATGCGCACTACATCTGCATTCTCATCCAGTACGTCCGCTTCTCCGTAGTCCACATCATACTTTTCCAACTGCTCCATGTAACGAATAAAATGAAACAGTCCGAAATAGCTTGTCTTCTCAAAATCAGATGCCTTTGTAAAGAGCATTTCCACATTGGCACGGCGTTTGCTTCCTCCCGGAAGTGCCGTCACATAATTCAAATAATCACAATCCTCCACCAGCTTCTGCAACAACTCACGTATCGGCATATAAGTGGTATAGTCACGGTAAGTATTAATCCTGTCAAGAAATCCTTGCACCTGTTCATCTGACTCCTGACACTGCTGTAATGCCTCATACAAGGAACAGCCTTTATGCCCACTTCTGATTGCAGCAATTTCCTCTTCGTTAAATCCACCAAAGATGGATTTCATAACGCTGTACAGCGCAATATCCTGTCTGGGATTATCCAGAACACGCAGAAGCTGTAGCAGCTCCTGAATCTCTGTCGCCGCAAAATAACCTGTTTTGGAGGTAATATATACGGGAATACCCTCCTGCTCCAGTATCATCTTAAACTCCTCATCCCAGCCACTGTTGGTACGGAGCAAGATCACCATGTCCTTGTAACGGGCAGGTCGTAGCTGACCACTGTCCTTATCCGTAACCTTAAAATTGGTACAAAGCTGCTTTATCTTTTGTGCAATCGCCAGTGCCTCTGCCTGTTTGGCATTCCATTCCTCGCCCTTACCCGGCTTTTCCACCAGTAACAGCTCACTGTCACAATCCTCATTAGGCGGATAGTCCGCTCCCACGTACAAGGCTGCCCTGTCATCATAATCAATGCCACCGATGTCCCTGCTCATAATACGCCCAAACACTTCGTTGACAGTGTCTACTACCTGCTGCCTGCTTCGGAAATTCTTCGACAAATCAATCCTCCGGCAATCCCCTTCCACCTGATAGGTATCGTATTTTTCCAAGAAGATTTCGGGTCTTGCCAGACGGAATTTGTAAATACTCTGCTTTACATCGCCTACCATGAAACGGTTAAACTGTCCGTCATCCTCACCGGATACCGCCTGCAACAAATATTCCTGCACCAGATTACTATCCTGATACTCGTCTATCAGAATCTCGTGAAAATATTGCCGATACTCTAACGCTATGGGACTGGGCTTTATCTGTCCATCCTCACGACGTAGCAGAATATCCAACGCATAATGCTCCATATCGGAAAAGTCAATCAGCTTCCGCTCCTGCTTGCGTTCTTTCATGCGACGGTCAAATTCCACTACCAGGTCTATTAAGGTTCCCACCGGTGCCGCACATTCCAATCCCTGTGACACTGCCAACTCCAAAGGCGTCGTAAAGAAAAGCTCCGTCATTTTCCGGAGGGTCTCCTTAACCTCAGCGCGCAATGACTTTGCCTTTTCTCTTTTTATGGCAGAGACACTGTCATCCTTTACGGTAGGCAGTCTGCCAAAGGAAATAGACGGCACCCTTGCCGCATATTCCTCAAGAGTAGCATAACGTGCCACCTGCTCCAGCTGCTCTATTTCGTTATCAATCAGTTCACCATACATATACGGTCCATCCGGACTTTCGCAGATTTTCTGTACAGAACGCAGCTTCTTGGCACACCCTTCAAGCAACCGGCTGATATGTTCAGACAAATACTGTCCATATTTACTGTTGGATAATGCTTCCACATCCGCTACCGCATAATCCTCCTTGCGCTCTAACAGCCATTCCTCCGGCCAAGGGAAGCTGGCCGCATATTTGGACAAATTCAAAATATGCTGCTCTAATACTTTTTCCCTGCCGCCGGGACAGAAATATTCCACACAAAAACGAAACGCTTCTTCCTCACTTGCAAATGCTTCCTCAAGTAATTGCCCCAGCACCTCCTGCTGCAATAGCTTGATTTCCCCCTCGTCTGCCACACGAAAAGTCGGGTCCAAGCCAATCTCATTAAAATGATTGCGAATCAGGAAGAGACTGAAGCTGTCAATGGTAGTAATCTGGGCATTATGAAGCAGTGTGGACTGCTTCTGGATATGCTCATTTTCCGGGTCCTGCTGCAGGCAAAGGGCGATTCCCTTTGCAATTCTCTCCCGCATTTCCGCTGCTGCCGCATTGGTAAAGGTAACGATTAACAGTCTGTCAATATCTACCGGATGCTCCTTGTCACAGACCATACGGATAATGCGCTCCACCAACACAGCCGTCTTACCGCTTCCCGCTGCCGCAGATACCAGAATGTTTTTATTATGAAGTTCTATTACCTGTTGCTGCTCCGGCGTAAAATTAATTGCCATCTCTGCCTCCTGTATCAAGCCTCTGCTTCTGTCTCATCCTGTGGCTGTATCGTCTTTATCATCTGCTTCATGGCTTCTTCTCTGCCAAGCTCTGCAAGATTTCTCTTCTCATATCCCATGATGCTATTGTCAAAGCCACATACCTTTTTGTAAGCACAATAGGTACAGGCATCTGTGCTTCCTTTCACATAAGGATTCACAGTGACTTTACCATCCAAAATTTCTTGTCCGATAGCTTTGATTTTATGGTTTACATAATTCGAAACAATCTGCAACTCTCCCTCACTCATTACAGAGGAGCGGGCAGAGAAGCTGCCATCCTTTTTCTTTTCTACCGGAATCACCGTGGACTTATCCCGCATGTATCGATCCAGCCGCTCCACAATATCCGGCCGGCCATTTACCACACCGTGCATGCGTAGCTTTTCCTGTATCATTTGATTCACTTCTTCGTCCGTCATTTCCACGGAAGTCTCCACTATCGGGTCATCCACATGATAATAGAGCAATGCTGCCGGAACCACCTCTTTGTCCGGGTGCTTACGGGCTTCCATTTCCATTGCCGCATTCATATAGACCACCAGCTGTAGCTGCAAGCCGTAATACAACGCCGCCAGGTCAAACTGCCTGTTGCCGGATTTGTAATCAATGACCTTCACATATACATGCTCTTTATCCTCTGCTACGTCTATTCGGTCGATTCTTCCCTGTAAATGCATTTTCTCCTGCTCTGACAGTTCAATATGGATACTCTCCAACTGATCCGCAAAACGGAAGGACATTTCATAGGTATCAGGCAGAAAGCTTCCCTTTTGTAAATGCTCCTGCAGAGTTAAGACTGTTCTTGTCAGTACACGACCCATTCTGGTAATCGCATATTGATTCCGGGCACTGCTGTACAGTATCGTATCACCATAGGTTGCCGCCAAAGCCTCCAACGCTTCCGCAACAGCCTCCCCTGCAAATTCCTCCGGGAAATCAAACCATGTATAATTCTTTTCAGCAAGCTTCCCTGCAAAGCTTTCCAATACAGCATGGTACACGTTACCCATGTCCACTGCTTCAAAGCCGAATTCCTCACGTTCCTTCAGACTTAAGCCATATTGCAGAAAATGTCTGTAGGCACATGCTGCATAGGTTTCCAATCGGGTAACACTATTTTCCAGATTCACGCCGTAAAGTGCTCTTGCCACCGCCTTGGACAAGCCTGACTCCTGATATCGCTTAAAGGCCGCCTCTGTCAACAGAGAGCGATTGGCTTGTATCTCCCCCCTGCCATAGGCCTCATAGATTGTGAAGAATTCCTGTGTACTTTCCTGGTCTAAGGTACCGCTGACATACTCCCGCAGCTGCTCTGCCAGATAACCCATGCCCTCCGTGGGAGTGACAATCTGTTCCATAGCACTGCGATTCTGGGGGTATTGTATGGTAAGTGCCGGAAACAGCTTACACACCATATCAATTAAATAAGCCGGGCGAATACTTTTACCTGCACTATTAATCTTAGAATAAGACAGAAAGAGCTTATGGGAGGGCTTTGTCATATTTAAATATAAATATAATCTCTGAATATACATTTGTTGTCTCGGGCTGGGTGCCAGTTCCAGACCGGATTCCTGTAAAAACTCCCTATCGATATCGGAAATAATGCCGCCCTTGGAAGCACTTTTCGGAATATTTCCATCATTCATTCCCATGAAAAACAGCACCTTCACCTGTTTCAGGCGGGTACGCTCCATATCTCCCACCAACACGCGGTCCACATTCTGAGGAATGGTCCCTACCTCAATCTCACCAAAGCCTGCCTCCAAAATATCAGCAAATTCCTGCAGAGATATGGTTTCCTCTCCCAACAATTCATAGACCTGCTCTAACAGCTCCATAACAAGTCGATAAATCTGCGCATATTCCTTTGCCTTGGAGAGTTGTCCCTTTTCCTGAAAACGTGCCTCATACAAGGACAGCTTCTTCTGTACCTGATTCCATTCCAGAAAATCATACAGTTGGTTTACATAAGTCTTGGTCTTTTCCTGCTTCTTCCCCTGAAACATCTCAACCTGTGCCATCATTTTGTCACGCACTGCATTTAAGCGTTGTAAGGGTTCCTCATCATTCTGCATCTGCGCCGTTTTATGGGTGAACATTCGACTCCACTTGTGGTACCCCCGCAAGCCTGTCTGGAGAATATAATTTTCCAGTTCATCAATTTCTTCCCGTTCAATATCTGCCAATCCACTTCGCAAATAATGGAATACCGCCTCATAGGAGAAATCCTTCAAATACAGCTCCAGTGCACTTTTGATATATTCAATCATAGGATTTAGTACAATCCCTCTGGTTCTGTCAATAAAGCAGGGAATATCCAGTCTCGCAAATTCCGTTTCCACATAAGGTGCATAGCCCTCCAGATCCCCTGTGATAATTGCAATATCCCGGTATGCCAGCCCTTCCTTCTGCACTAATTCACGAATATACAGTCCTGTCTGATGCACCTCATCCTTGGGTGTTACTGTCTCGAAAAGCTGAATTTCCTCCTGCTTTGCAGAATACGGCTCATAAGTGTAACGAAAGAGATTCTGCTCCAGATGTTTTAGTGCCGGAGCCTCACAGAAACGGGCACCTGCCGGAATAAACACATCCTCCTTGCGAGATACACCGGCTTCCTTAGCTAACTTCTGTAAATCCGCCACCGTCTTTTTGCTTAAATGGAACAATCTTTGTTCGCTATCCGTCTTATACGGATTTTCTTCGGAACCAATCGTTACCGTTATAATCGTTTCTGCACAAATGCTCATAAGCTCCTGAATCAATCGGTTCTGTATGGGCGTAAAACCGGTAAAGCCGTCAAAAACTACCACACTTCCGGGCAAGAGCTTCGACTTATGCAGAGAGCGCCTGAGTACATCCAGTTTCTCCTCGGTGGTAATAAAATTGCCGTGAATATAATCCACAAAGCCTCTATATAAGGTTTTCAAATCCTTCAGCTTATGTACCAGTTCACCTTTTTGAGAGGCATATCCAATCAATTTATCCACATCATCTACACCGATGCCGTACTGCATAAATTCCGAAATAGCACTTTTTGCTTCGTGAATATAGCCCTGCTTGTGAAGCAGACCTCCTAATGTGGGCAGCTCCTCCCTCAAATCGGATGCTACCTTTTGCAATACAAGGCTTTTGCCGGTATCATCCAACACCGGAATATCCTGATGACCGACCTCCTCCAAAATACGATGCGTAAGTCGCCCGAAGCTTAAAACATCAATGTTCATAATGCCGCCCCGCTCAGATAGAGTTACCATATCCTTCTGGGTCTGCATGGTGAATTGATCCGGGACTATCACAAAGAAATTTTGTCGCGGATTATCCAGTGCACGTCTGATGATTTCTTCATATAATTGTCTGCTTTTGCCCGCACCTGAGGGGCCAAAATAAAATTGTAGACTCATCCTTTTGTTCCTGTCTCTGATTTCTTTTCATCAAAATATCTGCTTATGAGGGTAGCTTCTTCACATAAAAACGCCACAAATATTCTGCTGCTTCCTCTGCATAATCAATCCCGATACGCTTGCCGACTTCAATCTGCTCTGACATTATCGTAAGCCCCTCTGTTACATAAAACTGCTCACTACTCACCATATCAATATCATTATCTGCTCCGGTAATATTCATGGCAATACACATTTTGCCGGGACCGTCAGCCAGATGCTTTTTCAAACTATCAGGTAATGTTGCTTCCGTATACGGTACGTGCCCTTTCTTGAGCTGCCTGCGGTTTAAAGGCTCCAATCGCAGCTTTGTCATAATGTGCCGGGACCTCTCATCTGCCGGAACCACACTTCGAAGCAGCACTGCCTGTGGAATCCCCTCTCCCATACAGGCAATATTCATGCAACTATACATGCCATATATCAGATACACGTAGGAGGTTCCCCCAATATGGTACATAGGCTCTGTGCGTTTGGTGCGCTTACCTCCGTAGGTATGAGAAGCCTTATCCGTCTCGCCCATATAGCTTTCTACTTCTGTAATAATGCCGCGGATGACTCCATAAGGAGTATGGTGTACCAGAATCTTACCCAACAGCTCCCTGGCAACAGTTAGTCCGTCTCGCACAAAAAACTCTCTGGGCAGACGGGGAGACTCCTGTTCCTTTGTGTGAATATCATATTGCTCGTTCATGCTCTCTTTTTCCGTAGTTTTCATGTATCTTGTTGTTGCTCCCATATACAATCTAATGCTTATTTTATCATACTATCAGTGTGTTTGAAAGTAACAAAAATAACCGCCTGCGTGCGATGATATGATATCGTCAGTCACACAGACGGTTATTATAATTGTTCCTCTTTTTTAATTATGCGTAACTTATTTTACCCGGCGAAGTCTCACTGCAGCAGCCTGCATATTGTCATCCGGCATGTAATATAATTTATTGCCTTCCGTCCACATATTGTTACTGTCAATGGTATGAGCCGCATACACCCCTTCTATCTCATATTCTGCGGGCAGCTCCATCTCCATTCTCTCAAGCTTACCATTAAACATATGTAATACAGCAAAGGCTTCTCCATCTGTTCCTTCTCGCAAAATACCCTGCCAGCCCTCCAGATGTCTATAGCTGGTAATGGTACTGCCATAGAATGTGGTGTAGCCCTTGCGTATGCTTGGAGCAATCTTCCTGTAGAAAGCCATAGCATCATCTATCAGCTGCCACTGCTCCTTGGATAATTCAGTCACATCTCCTGAGAGACACATTCTTCCTAAGAAAGTGTTAATCAAAGAATAGGCAATTCTCTTTAAAGAATCCTCCTTGCGAATTACGCACCATATCTGGCTCTGACAGGGAAGAATCGTTCTGTGGAGATTGGCTGCTATTACCGGAATTTCTTCGCATTCATGGGCATCTGAGAAGGAAGCCATACTGCATTCCGACATCATTAAAGGCTCCAATTTATGTCCGCCCGAAGCACAATTCTCCAAAATCAGACCGGGAATTTCCTGCTTCATGCGACGAATAAATCCGACAGATGCCTCCATATTCTGTCGCAGGCCCTCACCTAAGGATTCTGCTCCATCACAGCCCACTCCAATACTGTCATTATAATCCATCTTCACATATTCGATATGATATTTCTTAATCATATCAATTACCCTTTCAGTCAGGTAATTCTGCACCCATTCCTGTCTCATATCCCAGAACCGACGCATAGTTGTGGTTAAGGTATGACCGTCTCTCTTTAACAGGTGATCCGTAAGCTGATATGCTCGCGCTGCACTTCCCACATTGTCGATTTCAAACCAAATACCCGGTTTCATGCCTGCTGCCTTAATGACATCAATGGTTTTGTCTAATCCGTCCGGGAACAAATCCTCGGACACCACATAGTCACCCATGGAAATATCCCAGTGAACACCTTCCTCCTTAAACCATCCGCAATCGATTACAAAATAATCAAAGCCCTTATCGCGAATCACATCCACTATGCCGGAAATATTTTCATGTGAGGGGCATCCCCAAGTCGTGCAGTACTCATTAAAAATAATGGGCAGATTGGTTTTCCCTTCGGGACCTTCCTCAAAATATTTATCTCCTGCCTGTGTCAAACGCTGACACAAGCTGTCCAGACCGCCCTGACAAACAGACAATATCGCCTTAGGGGTGGTAAAACTTTCACCTCTTCTTATTTGCTTCTTCCAATGTCCGAAATCAGCATCTGCCAGACCACCGGACATTGACAAACCATCGTCCTTGCGGTAAAGCTCGATTTGCCAGGAAGCATTATGTGCAAGCTGTACTCCCCAGATGACATCATTGGCAGTATCCTCCACAGCTGCAAAAGGGAAGAAACGGTTCACCGGCATGGAACCGGCCTGTCCAAATCGCTCACAGCGGACTGCATGATATGCCCACGACGGTTCCAGCTGCAAATCTTCCACAGAACGTGTTTCCACACGTCCCTCCATACTCCACACACTGCGGATTCTATGTACCTGCAGACTGTCATGAGCATCACCTGCCGTAAAGGGAGTCAAGCCTCCCATGGAAAAGCTGGAAAGCATTTCCAACTCCACCATCTCTCCTGAAACATTATTAAAATCAGTGAAGACCTCTACACTCTGCTCATCATAATACCATCTCAGATGATGCACTGCCTCATACCCGCGGGCATCCTCTAATACCGTGATGATTTCCCGATAGGTTTCCGCACGTTCCTCTTTTTGCTCTTTCAAACACATACGCTTGGCAGACTCTCCCTGTCTTAAGGTCATTCCACCCGCATAACTGCCAAGATAGGTGTCACCTACATATTTGACCTGCACCAAAGACTCCAATTCCTGTCTCTTCTCGGCAAAAGGCAGCGGCTCCATGTCGCCCGGCAACAAATACATTCCTACCGCTTTACTCTCCTCATCCTGCAGATACACAACCTTCATATCTGCAAATTCATATGTGCTTATCACAGATACCATAACTTATACCTCTCTTATTGATTATTTACTATTTCTATGGTTCAAACGTCAGCTCCACAGGACAATGGTCCGAACCAAGTACCTGTGTGTGAATCTTGGCGTCTGTCAATTTATCCTGCATATCCTCAGACACCACAAAGTAATCAATACGCCATCCGGCATTCTTGGCACGGGCCTGAAACATATAGGACCACCAGGAATATACCTCTGTCACGTCCGGATAGAAATGACGGAATGTATCAACATAACCATTCTCCAGCACCTTGCTAAAGCACGCCCTCTCTTCATCAGTAAAGCCTGCATTGTGCCGGTTGCTCTTGGGATTCTTTAAGTCAATTTCCTGATGTGCCACATTCAAATCTCCGCAGAAAATCACACTTTTCTTCGCCTTCAACTCATTCAGATACTGTAAAAAGGCTTCCTCCCACTTCATACGATAATCCAGTCTCGTCAGTTCCCGCTGGGAATTCGGCGTGTACACCGTCACCACAAAATATGTTTCATATTCTGCCGTAATCACACGCCCCTCATGGTCATGCTTCTCCACTCCAATACCGTAAGTCACCTGTAACGGTTCCTTTTTCGTAAAAAGTGCCGTGCCGGAGTAACCCTTTTTCTCCGCATAATTCCAATATTGATAATATCCGGGAAGCTCCATGTCCAACTGCCCTGCCTGAAGCTTCGTCTCCTGCAGACAGAAAATGTCGGCATCCGTCTCTTCGAAAAAATCCATAAATCCCTTTTGCATACATGCTCTAAGACCATTTACATTCCATGATACCAGTTTCATTGCTCTTCCTTTCCCACTTTTACTCCGTTAATTTGGCGACAAAATCCTCTCTTTGAACATATGACTGATGCAACTCGTTCACAAAATCATAATCCTTTGTTTCATTATATATGATAAGTTCACACAAGTTACCCTTAAAGGATTGCTGATAGGCATCTCCGCCCAACATAATAGTTTTCACAAATCGATTGATTGGAATATTCTGAAGCACTCCTACGACCTCTCCATTAATGAAGGCAACTGCCTGCTCTGTCTTAGAATTATAAGTAGCCACATAATGATACCAGTTTCCCGGCAACAGCGGACAAGCGCTAACGTCATACCAGCCATACACCTCCTTGGAATCACGTACTCGAAAAGAAGAAACACTGTCCCATGCATAAGGCATAATACTGCAAAAGCCTGTTTCAAACTTAACATAAAAAGCAGATGTCCATGGATGATTCACTTCCGACTTCATCCATAAGGAAATGGTAAAGCTGTCACTAATCAGCACTTCATTGGGAATGCGGAGCGTATTCTCACTGACCTCTCCACCCGGAAAATAAAATGCTTTGGAATCCTTAAAGATTCCATCCGTATAAATTGGCATTTCTCCGTTATAAACGCCCTCCAAAGTCTCATCCTCAGAAAGAAGATTGCCATCAAGAGGGAAACGGCACCCCTTGAGGGTACTGGATGCATATTCCTCCGCAAATAACTCGAAATCCTCCAAAGGAAGAGGCTTGGAATAATAAAAGCCCTGCGCAATTGGACAACCACAGCTGGTAATAAAGTCAATTTGCTCCTTTGTCTCTACACCTTCTGTTACTACGTCTATTTTCAAGTCACGGCACAGACCAATCACGTTACGAATAACCTTCTTGCCTCTTGACGTATTAGAAGAAACCTGCAAAAATTCCTTATCAAGCTTAACGGTATCAACGGCTAAATCCTTTAAAAGGTTCAAAGCAGAAAAACCGGAACCGAAATCATCAATGGATACCAGAAAACCAAGCTCTCTCAAAATATCCACCATTCGTATTAGCTCCTCATGATCCTTTATAAAAATACTTTCCGTAATCTCGATTTCCAATTCAGACAGTGGTATCTGATACTTGTCCGCAATGCTTTTTAACACATTGGGAAAATCACGGTTATACAAATGCAACCTTGACATATTGACGGAAATTGGAATATGTTCATAGCTTTTGCCTGTCCATCCGGCTTTGATGCGACACACCTGCTCATAGACATACATATCCAGCTTGGAAATAAACCCATTCTTCTCAAAAAGTGGAATATAAGTAACAGGATGTCTTATACCATCCACTGGATGCACCCAGCGCGACAAGGCCTCTGCGCCGTAAATTGCTGAGGTAAGCATATTCATCTTAGGCTGTAAAAACACTTGAAATTCACCGTTTTCCAGTGCCGCTTCCATTTCCAATTCAATATTACGATTAATCTCTATAGTCTTATCATAAGCCTTATATATGGTGTATCGGTTCTTACCGTCGTACTTTGCCTGATACATGGCAGAATCACACTTGGCAAGAACCTCATCTAAGGCCTGTGAAACCGGCTGCTCCAACACAATACCAATACTCAAAGAAATCAGGGAGCGCACATCCTTACGGTAGTCCATTTGCTCCATGCCTGCCAATAAACGCTCTGCAATAGCACACATTTCTTCTTCCGGAATGGCACCATCAAATAGCACAACATATTCATCTCCACCCATACGACAGGTAAAGCCCTGCGTATTGGATTGAATCAATTCACTGATACCGATTAATAGCTTGTCCCCCATACTGTGCCCATAAACGTCATTGACACGCTTGAAATTGTCGATATCAATAAACATTGCATGTACTACCTTATCTTTATCCAAGGAATAGTAGTAATCGTAAAGGCCTCGACGGCTTGCCAGTCCGGTAAGATAATCATAATCAATGGAAATAACCTTATCTAGCATATTTTCCCGATTCATTTCATGATTGTTTCCCATAAAATAACCCTCTGAATCTGTAGCATTTTATATCACTAATTATACCATTATTTTTATAAAAGGAAAACCAATTATTAGAAATTTGCGACCGCTTCCTTTTTATGCTATACTTTTAATCGTGCTTACACAAAATATATTGCAGTCTCCTTCTTGTACTGCAAGCATCGAACATAATGTATTTCAAAGAAAGAAAACGGAGCCTTAGGATAATGGTAAATGAAAATATGGAATCATTAAAACAAAAGAAATTATTTCTATTCGATATTGACGGCACCCTTGCCATCGGAGATACGTTGTACGAGGGAAGCCGCCAATTACTTGCATATATTGAGCGCATTGGCGGAAAAGCCTATTACATTACCAACAATTCCACCAAAAGCGGTTCGGATTATGTAGCCAAATTCCGCAATTCCTTTCAACTGGAAACTACTGAGGAGCAATTTATTACCTCCGGCTACATGACTTTGCGCTTTTTAAAGGCACACTTTGCCAACAAAAAGATTTTTGTGCTGGGCACAACCTCCTTTGTGGCTGAGCTTCGAAAAAATGGCCTAAATATTACCGAAGTTTGTGAACCGGATATTGATTGCGTAGTGGTCGCCTATGACAGCGAATTGAATTACAATAAATTGACAGAAGTCTGCAGGGTACTGTTTACCATGGAGGTTCCTTTTTACGCTACCAATCCGGATCTTAGATGCCCCATTGATTTTGGTTTCATCCCGGATTGCGGTGCTATCTGCGACATGATTACCCAGACCACGGGCAAACTCCCCACCTATTTAGGCAAACCCAGCAAGGAGGTAGTGGAGCTGTGCCTGACTCAATCCGGCTTTACGAAAGAAGAAACACTTGTTATTGGTGACCGCCTTTATACCGATATTGCCTGCGGCATCAACGGCAGCGTTGACACTTGTGTCGTTTTTACCGGGGAAGCAACAAAAGAGGATATCAAAGATACCCCCTTTCAACCCGATTATGCTTTTGATACTATTAATGACCTTTTAGCTGCCATTCTTGCATAAAGCAGCCTTGTGGCATACATCAACGTTCGTGCAGATTAATCATGTCTCTCGTCTTCATTGGCATAGCATTCACAGAATCTTGCAGCAAATGCAGGCAGCTCATCCTTCACATACAGATGTGAAATATCTCCGAAAGCACTCATGCGGAAGCTTGCAATCCCCTCTCTTCGCTCTTCAGTAACTACTGTTGTCACCGAGGTGGGCGCAGAACAGGTGCCGTGCCAAAGCACCATCGGAGAAATACTTAAAAGATGACTTAACAATACACATGTTGCTCCAAAGTGGCAAAAAAAGACAATAGTGTCATTATTGGCCTTCTCCACCCGATACAAATGACCTTCTCTTCGATAACCGTTCTTTGCCAACACTTCATCAAAGCTGTTTACCACCCAGTCATATTCCTCTTTAACCTTTGCCTCCTGCATACGTTCCGGAAGGTACCATTTATCATATTCAAAGAATCGTTCCTCTGCCATCCAATCCTGTGGCAACCAGTCCCACGCAAGGATTCGGTGATCCGTAATATCAGGTCTCCATATCTGCGGAGCAAACTCACGCAGCCACTCCTTTTCCTCAGCAGTGCGATTCATTTTCTTCAAGGTACAGGATGCCGTATCCTTGGCACGTCCCAGTGGCGATACATAGAATTCCTTGACATCCAGCTTGGATAGTCTTTCAGCCAAATACTCCGCTTCTTTCCAACCCTTCGGAGTCAGGGAATCAATACTATAGTCCGGGTCACCGTGTCTTACAATCAGTAATTTCATAGCTTGCCACCTCATTTATATTAAGCAATCTCTATATACTCTCAATACGTTTTGATAAAATATTTTGTCCAATTCCCCTTGGGTAAATCCACCTTTATGCAACGCGTTCCAAAGTAATTCCATACCTTGAACCCCCGGCAATTCCCTGTTGGTATCTATGCCGTCAAAGTCACTTCCCAGGCCCAGTACCTCCATACCGCCTATATCCGTAATATGCTTTGCATGCTGCACCATGGCTTCTATTCCACCATATCCACCATTCGTCCCTTCCGTCAAGAAATCAGCATAATAATTCAATCCCATACATCCGCCTCTCTCAGCCAGCTTGCGAATCATGTCGTCCGTGAGATTTCTTACATGGCGGCATATACTTCTGGCATTGGAGTGGCTTGCCACAAAGGGCTTGTGGGTGCATTCCAGCACATCATAAAAGCCGGCATCGGATAAATGAGATACATCGATTATCATACCCAATCGTTCCATCTCTGTAACAAATTCACGTCCCCTGTCTGTGAGCCCCTGAGATGTATTGGGTTTAAAGCTGTAATGCACCGTGTTCTCCCCTGCATCCTGTGCCATTGCTTTTGCAACCTTATCTACATTAGGACTTCCCAACTCATTTTGATAATTCCACGTCAAAGTAAGCATCCGCACACCCATGTCATACAGCTTCTTAAGCTTTTCGATGTCCCCCTTACAGACTGCACCTTCCTCCACGGTAAGCATGGAAGAAAGCTTTCCCATCTTCTGATTAATGACAATATCGTCATATTTTAACACCTCTGCAATGATATCCTCATTTGCAGAAATTTCTTGACGGTACACCTCGTAAAGGTCGCATACCTCATCCCATGGGTCGACACAGCTGCCTTTGTCAACATACAGAGCAAAATTTTGTAGAAGGTAACCACTCTCCTTCATTCGATTCAAATCAAGATGCCCATGGTTTTCCCTAAGAGTTACCGCCTCTCCTGCACGCCTTTTCTCCAACATGACAGACACCGTATCACAGTGCATATCAACAATTTTCATAAATGCCTCCAACAAATGCTATATTGTTATTATATTTATTCATCAAAGACATAATCCTTACCGGGCAAAACAGCATTCAGTATGATACCTGCAAGAGCACCGACTGCAAGACCTGATAAGCTAATGGTAAGCTCACCGATTTGGAAAGCAATCGCTCCTGCCGCACTATATTTGATACCGATAGACAATACCAGAATCAATGCTGCAATAATTACATTTCGAGTCTTGTTGAAATCTACCTGTGCCTCCACGATATTGCGGACACCCACCGCAGAAATCATACCATACAGCACCAGAGATACACCGCCGCAGGTTGCGGTAGGCATACAACCAATCAATGCTGCAACCTTAGGTGAGAAAGCAAAGAGTACTGCAAATCCTGCTGCAATTCTGATAACCAACGGATCAAATACTCTTGTCAAAGATAATACACCTGTATTCTCGCCATAGGTAGTATTGGCAGGTGCTCCAAAAAGAGATGCTACTATGGTAGCCAGACCGTCACCTAACAAAGTACGGTGCAAGCCGGGATTCTTAATATAATTCTTCCCAACAGTAGAGGAAATCGCGGAAATATCACCGATATGCTCCACTATGGTTGCCAGTGCAATGGGCATGATAGTAATGACAGCGGTAATCAGCATGGAGGCATCTCCGCCTGCCAGCACAGAAAACGCTGTCTGATCCCAATGAATGGGAAGGCCTATCCAATCAGCTTCTGCAACAGCAGTAAAATCGACTCTGTTCAGCACTGCTGCCAACACGTAGGAACCGATTACACCAATGATAATGGGGACAATCTTTACCATTCCCTTACCCCAAATGTTACATACGATTACCAGCACAATGGCAACTACTGCAATCAACCAGTCCTGAGAACAGTTATCGATAGCAGACTGTGACAGTGTAAGACCGATAGCAATAATGATAGGTCCGGTTACAATGGGGGGGAAGAATTTCATAACCCTTGCCGTACCAAATATCTTAATCAACAGAGCAAGTACTAAATACAAAAGACCTGCACATGCTACACCAAAGCATGCATAGGGTAACAATTCCTTATTGGAAATTGCATTGCCAGCCTCATCCGTCATAGGTGCAATGGCTGCATAACCGCCCAGAAAAGCAAAGGAAGAACCGAGGAACGCAGGAACCTTCCCCTTTGTAATCAGGTGGAATAATAAAGTTCCAAGACCTGCAAATAAAAGGGTGGTAGAAACATCAAGACCTGTCAGCATGGGTACTAAAATGGTTGCTCCGAACATGGCAAACATGTGCTGCAGACCTAATAGGATTACCTTAGGGACACCCAGACTTTTGGCATCATAAACACCGTTTTCTTCAATTACCTTTGACTTCTTACTCATGAATTGACCCTCCTGTGAATTGCCGGACATTAATGTCCGTTTCTTAAATTTTTATAAAACCCTCTGTAATAAATGATAGCTTTTTCAGAAACAGCAGTCAAGCAGAAATGCCTACTGCACCGAAACAGATTTTCTTATATTTCACCAATCAGATACTCCTGCTTTCCATCTCGCAGGAAAACAGGCAGTGTATCAATAGGTGCTTCTATTTCATAGCTTTTTCCGCCTTCATATCTCTCACCGCTTCCGCCGTGGATCCAGTATGCCCCTTTAGGAAGATATACTTTGCGGCTTGTCATATGTTCATGGCAGATTGGTGCCACAAGAATATCCGGTCCAAACATATAAGCATCCTTGATATCCCAACATTCCTTATCCTCCGGAAATTCATAAAAGAGAGCTCGCATAACAGGAGAGCCTTTTTGGTGAGCCTCCTCCATAAGACCTCTGGTATAACCACGCATTTTTTCACGAATCTGAATAAATTTTACCAGAATCGGATAAGCCTCTTCGCCAAAGCTCCACACCTCATTGTCTGCGCCTGTCCACTCGCGAACCTCTCCTGCCTTATTGATAATAGTTTCGCCCGGCTGACGACAGCCATGAAGACGCATAACCGGACAAAATGTACCAAACTGGAACCAGCGAACGAGCAATTCCCTGAAATCAGCATCTGCGGTTACACCGCCATGAAAGCCTCCGATATCAGTAGTCCACCATGGAATACCACATAAGCCCATATGTATTCCCGCACATATCTGCTTGCGGAAATCTTCATACGTAGACATAATGTCTCCCGACCATACAAGGGCACCATAACGCTGACTTCCAACCCATGCACAACGAATCAGATTCACAATATCCTTTTGTCCATTTGACCGCTGCCCTTCATAGAAAAGACGCGCGTATTCTCTGGGATAAATGTTTCCAATTTCAGCAACAGAACCTGCATAATAACGGTAGTTATCAAAATCATAGGTGGTAAATTCCGGTTCTGCCTCATCCAACCAGAAGGTGTTAATACCCAGGTCTGCATAGTTCTGTTTGCATTTTTTCCATACATATTGACGGGTTCTGGGATTGGTAGCATCCATAAACACATTATTACCATGGAAAATCATCTGAACATCAATACCGGAATTAATCTTTACCAACAATCCCTGCTGCTTCATTTCCTCATAATTCTCACTGCGCCAATCAACCTGCGGCCAGATAGAGACCATCGTTTCCATGCCAAGCTCGTGGAGCTCATCAACCATAGCCTTGGGATTAGGAAAATATTCTTCGTCAAAGCGCCAGTCTCCGCAACGCGGCCAGTGGTAATAGTCAATCACAAACACATCAACCGGGATATTTCTCTTTTTATATTCTCTTGCAACCTGTAATACCTGCTCCTGATTGAAATAGCGAAGCTTACATTGCCAAAATCCCAATCCGTACTCCGGCATCATAGGCACGGTTCCCGTGGCAGCGGCGTAGGCTTCTTCGATTTCAGCAGGCGTATCACCTGCTGTAATCCAATAATCAAGCTGTTTCGTTGATTCTGCAATCCACTGTGTGGTATTCGAACCAAAATGCACCTCGCCTATTGCAGCATTATGCCAAAGAAAACCATAACCAAGACTTGAAATATAAAAGGGGATACTTGCCTGAGAATTACGATGCGCAAGCTCGAGGTTACAACCCTTGAGATTAAATGTTTCCTGCTGATACTGTCCCATACCGTATATTTTTTCTTCCGGATTAGAGTTAAAGCTTGCCTTCAAACGAAAGCTCCCGCCCGGAAGCGCTTTGAAATGCCTTGCCTTCAGACATAGGGCACCACCATTGGGAATCTCCTGTAGCAGAACCTCCCCACGCTGATTCAGAAAAGTAATTTGCAGGGCATTCCCCCATGGCTGCACCTGCAACTTGGCCTCTATTTTACCGTTTTGGATGGTAGCATGCATATCCTCAATATGGATACATGTCTCTGTTTTAACCGGGGGCAATAAAGCAACACGCCCCTCTTCTATATCGCTTAAGATGGTAGAGCGAACACGAAAGCTGTTTTCCCCCCAAGGTGTTATCAACAGTGTCTCACCATTCTCGCGAAATATCAGACCACCGTTTGTTTCTTCAAAAAATCCCATATGTAGCTTCCTCCTTCTGTTTTACTCTATTTGTAGAATATCGTAAAAAGGGTAAAGATGCAACTTATCAATGCTACACCGTCTCCAAAATTAAGAATTGATATTTAATCCTCATTGCTTTAAAATGAGTATAAAACAATTCTACTATGAAATAAACCGGAAAGGTACGCGCTTATGAAAGAACAGTTATATACAATTCCCTTAAATGATGCTGTAAATGCACAGGACGAATGTCCCTTTTGCTTCATAGAACGAAGCGTTGAACAGGATCTTCTCGATTTTGTGTTAGGCTCCGGATCTTCCTATATGGAAGCCGATATCCGTGAAATGACGGACAAGGCCGGCTTCTGCCGTTCACATTTCCAGAAAATGTTTGATTATGGTAATACACTGGGAAATGCATGGATTTTAAAAACCCATTATATGAAAATGATAGGGGAAATGCAGAAGGAGTTTGCCGGCTTCAAGCCTGGAAAGACTTCTCTCAAGGATAAATTCAAGAAAACAGCAGAAAGCGGCAATGCCATTGGCATGTGGGTCCGCCAGAAGGAACAGTCCTGCTATATCTGCAAGCAGTATAAGGATACCTATTCCCGCTATATGGATACCTTTTTCTATTTATTCAGACAGGATGATGATTTCCGCAGAAAAGTAGCAGACAGTAAAGGTTTCTGCCTGCATCACTTCGGAGATTTATGCGAAGCTGCCGACAACAAGCTGTCCGATAAGGAAAAAGAGAGATTCTATGAAATGGTACTTCCACTCATGGAGAAAAATATGAAGCGTGTGGCTGAGGATGTGGCATGGATGGTGGAGAAATTTGACTATCGCAACAAGGATGCAGACTGGAAGAATTCTAAAGACTCCATTCAACGAGGCATGCAGAAACTGAAAGGTGGTTATCCTGCTGACCCGCCATATAAGATGAACAAATAATTCTCCCTCACACCTGCAAACAGTGGTCACCGGGACAAAATGCGGAGTATCAAATATGGTGTTTCTTGCAGCTGCGCCCTGTGAAACGCTCACATTTGTCACAACGCATTTTGTCCCGGTGACCGCTGCTTATTTGTATACGATTGCTTTCATCATGTCCAGATACTCCACAATCTCTCCATACAACATTTCCGGTTGGAAGGAAGCATCCTGAAAACGTTCCGTCATCAGACCCTTAATGGTGAAATCCAGCATTCGACGAAGCTTTTCTCCATCAACGCTTCGAGGTAACGCCGCAAAATTCATCTGCGCACGAATCGCATCATAATGCTCGTTGAGAATATTACGTTTCTCTTCTATGGCAAGCAGTGCCTCACTGACATCCTCTGACATGGAGCGATTTAAGAACTGCTGCATATAGGGATACCCCCTCATAGCATGCATACGTGCCAGCTCCATCTGCTTCATCAGCTCAAATAAATCTGTCTCCGCTTCATCCACAGTAGTACTCAATTCCAACTTTATGTATCTTACACTATAATCATATACAAAGCTGTACACGCCCAGCTTACTTCCGAAATAGTGAAATAATAACCCCTTACTAATCGCTGCTTCACGTACAATATCATCCGTGCTGGCATGACGATAACCATGGAGCGCAAAGATTTTCAGTGCTGCATTAATCATTCTATCCTGCTTTTCCTTTTTCAGGTCAAAAAACTTCCCGTTCATACATCTACTCCCGTCTAATACCTCCCCTGCATTACAACCGCAGGTTGAACAGTGCCTTATTAGTGTATCACACTCAGGTTCGGCTTTCAAGCAAATAGATTTCTTTGTTTTATAATTGTTAATTTTTGCATTTTATATTATAATAATCTTAGTAAAGAATTCTATCCGATAAGGTGATTTAGAAGGGAGATAACTTATGGCAGATTGGAATGATATCAAAAAGGCTTTTGAACGTGATGCACAAAAGGCAAATCAGGCTCTTGTAGCTAATGAACAACGACTGCTTAAGAGTATTGCTAATTATCTCTGCTCTCAAAAGGGTGTATCAGCCGTACAAGGTTACAAGCCGGAGGAGGTTATGGTTTTTTTAGAGAAACCGGTAACAGAAGTCAAAACCTGCCTTGGCGGAGACTGGCTTTCTATGGATGATGAAAGCATGGAAACCTTGATTTATACCCTTTCCAAGAAGGTTAAAAAGATGGGCAATCTTATTCAATGGTAGAATTTATACATATTATCTTTTCATTTCCGTAAAATAGTATTAAAATAATACTAACAGAAAAGTATTTTATGCCAATGATAATCATAAACAGAACGAAAGGAGTCAGAATATGGCAAAAAAATTCGGTAAATTTTTACTTTTAACCGCAGCTGCCGGTACCGCTGCTGCCGCTGCATATTACTTTATGAAAAAGAAGGATTCCGCTATGACAGAATCCCTCGATAACGATGAAGATTATGATGATTTCAGCGAGGATTTTGATGATTTAGATGCCACTCGCAATTATGTATCTCTAAATGTTGAGCCGGCTTCCGATGCAGATGTTGATTCGGAAGCAGAAGAGTTTACTCCCCTGACCGAAACGCTCTCTCAGATAACGGAAGACGTTACAGAGGAAACCGTTGAAGAATTCTTTGACGAGGAAGATACTGCTGAGGAAAACACCTCTGAAGAGGAAGCTCCTGCCACAGACAATTAGAGCCATGCTTTTTTAAGGAGATTCATACCTTCTATAATTTCCTGGTTTTTTAAACCGCCAAAGCCAAGCAGGATAGTGGCATTTTCAGGCACTCCCGCCACCAGACTGTCAGACAAACCATAGACCTTCACTCCGTTCTGCGCTGCAGCACGGATGAAGGTTTTTTCTTGCGTATAGTCTTTTGCAGTCAGTAGTAAATGCAAGCCCGCATGTTCACCGGATATCGTAAATTTTTTCTCAAAGGGTCTTAGACATTCCAAAAGCAAATCATGCTTTCCCCGATAAATCTTACGCATTTTATTCAGATGTCTTTCAAAATAGCCCTCACTGATAAACTCATTCAGAATCCTCTGATCAATTCGCGACACCGTGCAGGAATAAAAGTGACAGCTTCTCCGATAGGCTGCAAGTAGTTTCTCAGGTAGCACCATATAGCTTACACGAATAGCTGGTGCAATCGCCTTAGAAAAGGTTCCTATATAAATCACCTTGTCATGCGTATCCGATGCCTGCAAGGAAGGAATCGGTTTACCCCGATAACGGAATTCACTGTCATAATCATCCTCTATCAGATAACGCTCCTCTCCACCGTTTGCCCATTTCAAAAGCTCTCTCCTACGTCCGATAGGCATGACAACGCCTGTAGGAAACTGATGAGAGGGCATCACATATGCCAGACTGACATCTTCCTTTTCCAGTCTGCCGGCCTTCATGCCATTCTCATCCATATCCACTGTAGTGATAGGATATGCGAATGATTGGAAGATTTGATAGGCTCTTTTGTAGGTTGGATTCTCTATGGCGATTTTCACCTGTGGACCGAGTATCTTTTCCAACAGCATTAGCAGATAATCATTTCCTGCTCCTATAATTACCTGATCGGGGGTACAATTAACACCGCGGGAGGAATGCAAATATCTGGTAATGGTCAGGCGCAGGTCATAGTCACCCTGCGCTTCCCCTTGAGAAAACAACTCGCTGTTTGCATCCGTCAAAATATTCTTGGTAATCCTTTTCCATACCCCAAAGGGAAAGCCTGACATATCAATTCCATTTGGCGAAAAGTCATATAAATAGTTAACAGCGTCCTTTTTACTACTCTTGTCTTCATCAAGGTCTGCCCCGGCATCACACATATTCATCTGCAAAGATGCTCCCAAATTGCTTTCCATCTGTAGTAAATCTTCCATAGGACATACAAAGTATCCTCTATAAGGTCTTGCTTCAATATAGCCTTCGCTTTGAAGCTGCGCATATGCATAATCTACCGTGCTTCGCGATATCTGCAGGTATTCCGCCAGAGAACGCGTGGAGGGAAGCCTCTCTCCCGCGAGAAGCTTCCCTTCCTTTATTTCCTGTCTGATATGCTCATAAATCTGTTCATACAGGCATTTATCCCCGTCTGCATGAAGCTGTATTGTCATGTCATACATGGTTTCTACCTTGTCAAATCACTCTTCTTATCTTTAAGCTACTTCTTTTTCAGCTGTTCCAGAATCTGCTCCTTCAATTCACGCGCTTTATCCTTGGCACGTGCATTAGCTGTGGTAGAGGTCAGAATGGTAGCTACCATCTTACTTGCCACATCATACTTCTTAAAACGAGTTGCCAGGACTGCTAATAAATAATTAATCGTCATTTCGTCCATTCCGCACATAGGAAAGGTCTCGTTCTGTACAGCTTCCACAAAGCCGTTCAAGGCATTCAGCATATAGGAATCTTCCATCGCCTTAAGCTCCTTGAGCTTTGCCGGATTATCTTCTCCGTTTTCCTGCAAATACTCTTGATATCCGCGCACAAGCCAACCACTCTTCAAACAGATATATGCCTTTTCACTGGCTCTGGCACGCTTCACTACTGCATTAGCCAGACACAGCTTATAACGCTCTAATGCCTCCTCATAACTGTAGGTTTCATCATTATAAGCGTGTAAATGCACCTTCTGACTGATATTTTCCCGAATCAGCTTTATCTGTCCTGAGCTTACATGGGGAAAATATCTGGTTAATGCAGCATAACCGCATTTAGGGCATAACTGCACATCATACTTTACAGCATCGATTCCCTCATATCTTGCCCGCAAATCCTGGTCTGTTCCTAAAAGCTTTGCTTTTCCGCTTTTCATAATTTTATTGGAAAATTGGCTATAGCACACAGGACATTCAAAAGTCTTTTCATATATCAGCTCTTTCTCTTCGACCTTGTGTACTTCAGCCTGCTCCTTATCGGCATCCTTATCCGCCGTTTCATAAATATCTAAATTCTCAAGATTATCTAAACCCAATCCTGCCAATCCGGATAACAAACCCGCCATATTTCTTCTCCTTTGTTTGTAGTCCCTTATGCTTTCGGTAATACATAAGAGCTCTTCAATGATACAATACGGTTAAATACCAATGAATCCTCTGTTGAATCCTTAGCATCCACACAGAAAAATCCCTGTCTTACAAACTGGAAGCTGTCATATGCCTTTGCTCCGGCAAATGCAGGCTCCAGATAGCACTCTTTAAGAACCGTAAGGGAATTGGGATTCAGGTTCAGGCTGCCATCTTCGTTGTAAACACCCTTCTCCTCGTCAATAATATTCTCGTATAATCTTACTTCCGCCTTCACTGCCTGCTCAGCTGCAACCCAGTGAATGGTTCCCTTCACCTTACGTCCATCAGGACTGTTACCACCCTTGGAAGCAGGATCATAGGTACAATGCACTTCGGTTACATTACCATTTTCATCCTTCACGCATCCGGTACATGTCACGAAATATGCATTCATCAGACGTACTTCATTGCCCGGGAACATGCGGAAATACTTCTTAGGAGGCTCTTCCATAAAGTCATCTCTCTCAATATACAATTCCTTTCCGAAAGGAAGCTGACGTGTTCCCAATGCTTCATTCTCCGGATTATTAACAGCCTCCAGCATTTCGGTCTGTCCTTCGGGATAATTGTCAATTACAAGCTTTACAGGGTCTAAAATAGCCATATATCGTGGTGCTTTAGCCTTCAAATCCTCACGAATACAATACTCCAGAGCTGCATAGTCTGCAATGGAATGTGCCTTGGACACTCCACACATCTCTACAAACATTCTGATAGACTCCGGTGTGAAGCCACGACGGCGCAGTGCTGAGATAGACACCAGTCTCGGATCATCCCAACCGTCAACAATTCCTTCCTGTACAAGCTTTTTGATATACCTTTTACCTGTAACCACATTCTTTAAATACATTTTAGCCTGTTCTATCTGCTTGGGCGGATTGGGATATTCCAGTTCTCTTACCACCCAATCGTACAGGGGTCTGTGATCCTCAAATTCCAGAGTACAGATAGAATGGGTAATTCCTTCAATGGCATCCTCGATAGGATGTGCAAAATCGTACATCGGATAAATACACCATTTGTCACCTGTATTATGGTGAGTCATGTGAGCCACACGATAAATAACAGGATCACGCATGTTGATATTAGGTGAGGTCATGTCTATGCGGGCACGAAGCACCTTCTCTCCGTCTGCATATTTACCTTCCTTCATCTCTTTAAACAGCTGCAAATTCTCCTCTATGGAACGAGTGCTGGAAGGATCCTCCTTTCCGGCCTCTGTGAAGGTTCCTCTGTACTCCTTAATCTGCTCCGCAGATAAATCAGATACATACGCCTTACCCTTTTTAATCAGCTTCACAGCAGCATCATACATCTCACCGAAATAATCAGATGCAAAGAACAGTCTGTCCTCATAATCAGCTCCCAGCCACTGTACGTCCGCTTTAATAGATTCTACGAACTCAATATCTTCCTTGGTGGGGTTAGTGTCGTCAAAGCGCATATTAAATTTGCCGCCGTACTTCTGCGCCAGCATGTAATTTACAAGAATAGCCTTGGCATGCCCAATATGGAGATAACCATTGGGCTCCGGCGGAAAACGGGTGTGTACGGTATCATATACACCTTCTGCCAAATCTTTATCAATAATCTGTTCAATAAAATTCTTGGATTCCTTTACCTCGGAAACCACATTTTCAATTTCACTCATGATAGTGCTCCTTGCCTTTCCCTTTTGTCCTATCTTTAATCTTATCACACAAAAATATAATAATAAACCCCTTTTTTATATGGTTTCAAGCTCACTTATTTTTTCTTCCAGCTAACATATTACTATATCTTTCCAACTTTCGCCAGTACCAATACAAATTCTGCAGCAAATTACCGTAATACCATATTTTTCTATAAAATAACAGGTCGATATTTTACATGAAAATATCGACCCTTACATTACTGCTTTACTGCCATTTTAGTGGTGGAACAATCTGATACCGGTAAATGACATTACCATATCATACTTATTGCAGCATTCGATTACTGCATCATCACGCACTGAGCCACCGGGCTGTGCAATATATTTTACACCACTCTTATGTGCACGCTCAATATTGTCAGAGAATGGGAAGAAAGCGTCGGAGCCAAGAGTCACATCCTGCATTTTATCAAGCCATGCACGCTTTTCTTCTCTGGTAAATACAGGTGGCTTTACCTTGAAAATTGTTTCCCATACACCATCTGCCAGCACATCCTCATATTCATCACCCATATAAACATCGATGGCATTGTCTCTGTTTGCTCTGCCAAGACCGTCTACAAACTCAAGCCCAAGCACCTGTGGAGACTGACGAAGGAACCAGTTGTCTGCCTTGCTGCCAGCAAGTCTGGTACAGTGAATACGGGACTGTTGTCCGGCACCGATACCGATTGCCTGTCCATCCTTTACATAACATACAGAATTGGACTGGGTATATTTCAAGGTAATCAGCGCAATCTTCATGTCGATTAAGGCATTTTCCGGAATCTCCTTATTATCTGTCACGATATTGGAAAGTAAATCGCCGTTAATATCCAGCTCATTTCTTCCCTGTTCGAAGGTGATGCCGTATACCTGCTTCTTTTCTACAGGTGCAGGAACATAATTCTCATCAATCTGGATTACGTTGTATCCGCCCTTCTTCTTTTCCTTCAAAATAGCCAGAGCCTCATCTGTATAACCGGGAGCAATAACTCCGTCAGATACTTCACGCTTAATTAAGTTGGCGGTATCTGCATCACAGATATCGGACAATGCAATAAAATCACCAAAGGAAGACATTCTGTCTGCGCCTCTCGCTCTCGCATAAGCACATGCCAAAGGTGATAATTCACCCAAATCATCCACCCAGTAAATCTTTGCCAGAGTCTCATCCATAGGAAGACCCACTGCAGCACCGGCGGGAGACACATGCTTAAAGGAGGTAGCCGCAGGAAGACCTGTTGCTTCCTTCAATTCTTTTACCAGCTGCCAGCCGTTAAAGGCATCAAGGAAATTGATATATCCGGGTTTACCGTTTAAAACAGTAACAGGAAGCTCGCTTCCGTCCTCCATATAGATTCTGGAAGGCTTCTGATTAGGATTACAGCCATATTTTAATTCGATTTCGTTCATTGTTTTCCTCCACATTTTTCATTACAATTTGCAATTATTATTGGTTCTTGTTGATAATCTTGGTCTCATATTTTCCGGTTTCAATATCAATATAACGAACGAACAGAGACACCTTGTTGTCCTCATTCAAGCTGTTCCAAAGCATGTTGGCAAATGCTTCCATGTCATCAGGAATCTCTACCGGCTTGGGCTCCCCCTGAAAGCTGGGCAGAGGATTGCCGTCATGCATATATGTGTGAATGAAATGTCCTTCACCTGCAAGAGGGGTTTCATAAGCAAAGGTGTTGCGTACGCAAGAGCTTCCGTCTCCGTGATTACTCTTTAAAATAGACATCGCATAGCTGTACTTACCGCCTTCAATATGCATCACTCCTGAAATACGAGGAGTGTAATTCGGTGCATCCGGCTCAAACTCCCTGCTTCTTAAGGACTGTTCAAAGGTAAGCTGCTTATCCATTCCTTCGTAAATAGTATCGGTCTGATCTCCGTTGGTTACGATAGTTTTATTGCCAAGTACCCTAACAGGCGCATATATAATCAGACTGGGGTCCTCCAGCTTAGACGGATCAAAGGCCTGTGTACGGATGCCCTGTCCTTCTTCTACAAATACACGGTTACGGCTGTTAGAGCTTCTTCCCATGATAAAATATGCAGTTACTGCATATTTACCGTTTGAGGACTTGCCGATTACAATTCCTCTTCCGGGATACTCGTTGCTTTTTAATTCCTGTTCCAGTGATAACATTTCTCATCCTCCTATGATTTTCTTAAAAGGAATGTGCCTTAGCACATCCATACAACAAAACGACCACCTGAGCCACACTCGCAGTCTCATGCATCATTGCATACAAGTGGTGCCCAGGCGGTCGGCTAATACGTTCTTAACTACACTCCCTGTGGGTTGTCCCACCGCAGCTATCTGCTTTCCGCCAGTCGTGCAGCATCTGCTATTATATTACATGCTCCGGTGATTTTTGACAAGCCCCTCCCAAATATTTCTTTTCAAAATCAGTACGAGGCATAGGGCGGTCAAAATAATAACCCTGAATGTACTTTACCTTCATGTCATGTAGCGCTTTGTATTGAATTTCTGTCTCTATGCCCTCCACGCAAATACTCATTCCGATGGTTTCCGCCAATTCTGCTACCATCTTAATAAAGGAGCGGGAATAGGCATCCTCTGCCAGGTCTCTGACAAAGCTCTGATCCACCTTAATAATATCAAAAGGCAACTCTCGAATATGATTCAAGGAAGAGTAACCGGTTCCAAAATCATCCAGTGCCATTTCTACTCCCAGCGCTTTAATCCTTCTCAAGATTTCCTTCATACGCTCTATATCGTTAATGGCCAGACTTTCCGTAACCTCCAAGGTAAGATTCTTAGGGTTCAATCCTGTTTCCTTCAAGATACGCTCCACAATGTCCACAATATCAGTTTGCAGCAGCTGTACAACAGACAGATTCACATTGACCTTGTAATTCGGGAATCCCTGGTCATTCCACGCTTTACAATGACAACAAGCCTCCTTCAGCACATGATTGCCAATGGGATTGATTAAGCCGAGATATTCTGCCAGAGGGATAAACTCCGCCGGTGATATAAAGCCCAGCTTCTCACTGTTCCATCGAATCAATGCCTCCGCACCTTCACACACAGTGCGACCGTTAGTAACATTGATAATAGGCTGATAATATACCTGGAATTCTTTATAATCATCCAGTGCTGCATCTCGCATGTTTTTCTCCATGTCAAGACGTCTGCCCGAAATGGACCCCTTACCTTCACTATACTGTGTCACTCTGTTCTTTCCGGTATTCTTGGCCTCATATAAAGCAATGTCAGCCTTTTTAATCAAATCCGCCACCGAATTTCCACCATCAGGATACGTAACGATACCCATGCTCATGGTACAGTAATAGTCCGCATCCTTCAGGAACCATGGACGATTGAAAACATTCTCAATATCCTTTAAAATAGCTTCCAATCGTGAATAGGACTCCGGCGGCACCACGATTACAAATTCATCCCCGCCCACTCGGTAGCAGGTGTTTTCAATCCCCTCTATTCTTTGCAGAGAATGAGAAATTGCCTTTAAAAGCACATCTCCGTATTGGTGACCAAGACCTTCATTAATATGCTTAAAATCATCCAAGTCCAGATACAGGAGTGCGCCCCGCTCTCCTGCCTTTTCTGCCTCATCAATCCGTCTCGCCAGGTCACGCTCGCAACACATACGATTGTACAGACCTGTCAGAAAATCTGTGCTTAACTGCTGCTCTATTCTTCTCTGATACAGCTTTTTCTCCGTAATATCATAAATGGAATACATCGTCGCACGCTTACCGTCTACCCATGTAATTTCTTTATGTATAAAATCATACCAGCGTTCGTGCTGACTATAGAAGTATTCGTAGCTGTTTCCCTCGGTTCCGTTACATTTTACCGATTCCAGAATTTCAGTAAAGTTGCCCTCCTTCATCTCATTAAAAAAAATTCTCTGCATTCTCTTATTTACAAATAAAGGCTTTCCGGTAAGCTTATCCTCCACATAAACCGAGCAGCCCACATTGTCAAAAATTGTACACATCGTACTGTAAGAGCTGGATATCGAATACTTCTGTATCCGCCTCCCCAATATACTTTGTAGAATTTTAACTGCATCGACCGTGTATTTAATCTCAGCCATATTCCATACATGCTTTTGCAATCTATGATTCAGTGACAATAAGGTCAATCGTCCTGCATCATCCTTTATGACCGGAAAAATAATCACGGCTTTCATACCTATAGCATCAATTTCCTGCTGATATTCGCTTTCCAGACTGTTAGAAGAAATCACAACCGGTCTCTCCGCCCGGAGAAAGGAATAGGTATTAACCTGAATATTTTTGTCAAAAAAAGAAACCAGACCATCCTTGCACCACTCGCAAATCACATCCATCTTAGTAATGTCTGCATTGGTTTGAAAGATTTCTGCCGTATCGACCTTCATATATTCTGAAACAATTGTCAGCCACTTATCCATGATCAGCTCAACCTGTTCATCACTGTCCAAAAGCTGTATCATCTGTGTAAGAGTCTCAACACCATTCCGTGTCCATTCCTTCTCCTGCTCAGCATATTGATTTTGCCTGTTCTCTGCCTCCGCACTAAAACAGGTCACTTTAAGAGAACACATAGCCAGACTGATATCCCGAAGCAAATCCAGTATATGGTAAAAATGAAACATTTCTTCTTTGGAAGTATCCATTACTACCCAATATATGGTTGCCATGCCCTTTACCCGAACAGCAACAGCCGCAATCCGAGCCTCAATATTCTCCATTTCCTCCACTGCCATATCTTCCAGCGAACCGTCCTGCACTCTTTCCAGCATAATTGTCAGTCTGTCATTGCATTCCTTTCCCTGAAGCAACGCGAGGGTCTTGTCCTTCCCGGAGGGCATCGTCAAATGCCGGTTCTCCTCATCCACGCAATAACCTGCGACTCCAGTGACCCGGCAAAATTCATTCTGTATTTTCTGCAGTTCATTCAGATTTACTAATTCTCGAAAAGAAATCTTATGCACAGTTACCCCTTCTCTTCCTCATAAATCACGCGTTAACAGTATCTTACTTCCCTTATATACCTTTTCCCTTTGTGCAAGCACATAACTCTGCAAGGCTTATTATAACATATATTGGAATTTTTGTACATGTAACTTACTACGAAGCCGCAAAAAGCACGTACCCCAATGGGCACGTGCTTTATTATTATTGATCTACACTATAATTAGGTGCTTCTTTCGTGATATGAATATCATGAGGATGGCTTTCCTTTAAGGAAGCTGCAGAAATCTTAACAAACTTACCGTTTGCCTTCAGTTCCTCAATATTGTTGGCTCCACAGTAACCCATACCGGAGCGAAGACCACCCATCAGCTGGAATACGGTATCCTCTACTCTGCCCTTGTAAGCAACTCGTCCTTCAACACCTTCCGGTACCAGCTTCTTGGCATTAGTCTGGAAATAACGGTCCTTACTGCCGTTTTCCATAGCGGAAATAGAACCCATTCCACGATATACCTTGTATTTTCTTCCCTGGAACAATTCATATTCTCCGGGACTCTCTTCACAACCCGCAAACATACTACCCATCATACATACACTGCCGCCTGCAGCGATTGCCTTGGTAATATCTCCGGAGTATTTGATTCCACCGTCTGCAATAATAGGAATATCATATTCCTTAGCCACTGCATAGCAATCCATAATTGCAGAAATCTGAGGAACACCGATACCTGCAACCACACGAGTGGTACAGATGGAACCGGGTCCGATACCTACCTTAACAGCATCTGCTCCGGCTTCAATCAGAGCCTTTGTAGCTGCACCGGTTGCCACGTTACCGGCAATTACGGGAAGCTCCGGATATTTCTCCTTAATCATCTTCAGACAATTCAATACATTCTGAGAATGTCCATGTGCGGAATCCAATACAATCACATCAACCTTTGCAGCGACAAGTGCAGCAACACGCTCCAATACATTAGCGGTAATACCTACACCTGCACCACAGAGCAGTCTGCCCTGCTCGTCCTTTGCTGCCAAGGGATACTTTACAGTCTTTTCAATATCTTTAATCGTAATGAGACCCTTCAGATTAAAGTCCTCATCCACAATAGGAAGCTTTTCTTTTCTTGCCTTTGCCAGAATCTTCTTAGCCTCCTCAAGGTCAGTTCCTTCCGGCGCTGTAATCAAACCTTCGCTTGTCATAGATTCCTTAATCTTCTTGGTAAAGTCTGTTTCAAATTTTAAATCGCGGTTCGTAATAATACCAACCAGCTTACGACCTTCGGTAATCGGCACACCGGAAATACGGAATTTGGCCATCAATGCATCTGCATCAGCTAATGTATGCTCGGGGGAAAGTGAAAACGGATCTGTAATAACACCATTCTCTGAACGCTTAACCTTGTCCACCTCTTCTGCCTGTGCTTCAATAGACATATTCTTGTGAATAATACCGATACCGCCCTGTCTTGCCATTGCGATAGCCATACGATGCTCGGTAACAGTGTCCATTCCTGCACTCATCATAGGAATGTTGAGCTTGATTTTCTTCGTTAACCAAGTAGTCAAATCCACCTGATTGGGAATTACCTGAGAATATGCAGGTACTAACAGCACATCATCAAAAGTAATGCCTTCACCAATAATCTGTCCCATTTTCTCTCCTCCTGTGTGTTCGTGTGTTAAATTGTAACTGATTTCAAATGAGTTTATCAAAGTTTATTACTACTGTCAACATGCAGTTTTCATAATTTTTTGCCTTTATTTGTCAAAAACTTTTCTAGGTGCTACATTCCTTAAAATTTTGATCAATTCCTCTGAAGGGCTTAAGATAATCTTCTCTCCTCCCTCATAATACATGACGTAACGCAAATCCGGCTGCTGCACCTCACCAATACTCAAATCCTTTACTTTAACATTTCTGTTTTTGTAATTGTCAAGATGATAAGAATTAATCGGTGCCAATATCTCCATGCGGTCAGCACTGTAGGTGGCAATTCTTTTTCTCTTACTTTTTGCCATAACCTTGTCCACCGTAATTTCCTTATCCAAATACAGATATTCATATTCCAAATCCGTAAATAAATTTAAAAAATACGCACCTGCCCCCGTCACCAGTGCCAGAAGCAATATAGGTGGAAATACCAATGTTCCCACACCAAAAAAGGCTGTCAAAAAAATCAAAATCACTTTAAAAAACTTAGCTATGGGAGACTGTTTTGCCTTCACCAGACATTCTACATAAGCATCACTCATTCTATTTACCTATCCTTTTCGTAATATATATCTTATGATATAACAACTCCAAATAACTTGCAAGAAATCCTTGCATTTTTATCCTTTTTTTAGATTCTCCTTAGAAGCACTTAATTGACTTTCTCGTCACAACACATTATTATGAAAGAAATTACTTTAAGAAAATGATACCGACATTATGTCAGTACCTGCGAAAGGTGGATTTGTAAATGGCTTTAATGGACGAATTTAAAGAGGAACGTGCGGCACTGAAAAACGGAACCCTGAAAGAAAAATTAAACTACTTCTGGTATTATTATAAATGGCATGTTCTGGGTACCCTTTTTGCGCTGTTTCTGATTATCTTTTTTGTACAGCAAATAGTTTCCCGCAAGGACATCGTATTCAACGCAGTGATGCTGAATGCCAGCATCTTGACGGAAGAAGGTATGTATGCACAGGAATTTGCCGAATATGCAGATATCGATACAGACAAAACAGCCGCACTCTTCGATACCTCATACCAAATTTCCGAAAGGGGCTCTGATGAAGCCTCCTATTCCTCTGCCCAGAAGCTGATGGTATATGTCACAACCGCAGAGGTAGACGTAATGATTACAGACCCGGGCTCCTTCCAAAAATATGCATATAACGAATCCTTCTGTGACTTACGCGAATTTCTCACCAAAGAGCAGTTAGCTAAGTATGAACCTTATTTTTACTATGCAGACGGTAAAGTGGTAGAAGAGATTATTGATGCCTACGCCAATGCAGAAGGTGACATTACCCTTCCTCCTTACCCCAATCCGGATAAACCGGAGGAGATGACGGACCCTATCCCCATCGGCATTTATTTAAGCAGCAACGAAAGATTACTGGAGCATTATTATTTCAGAGATGGTGATGAAGGTACCGAGCAGATTGTAATCGGAGTATATGCCAACACAGAGCATCCTGAAAATGTATTGAAATATCTTGAATTCGCCTTCTCAAATGAATGATAAAAAGTACCCCTCTCACCCGAGGGCAGCAGTCGCCGGGACGAAATGCGGAGTGTCAAATGTGTGCGTTTCTCAGATGCGTCCTTTGGAATCGGGTTCGTGTCTTTTCAACAGAACACACTCCTACCGCAGATTGGTTCGCTCCGGGAGTACAGGGAAATGTTGTCCGAAACCAAATATGAGAATTTCTTATGTGCGTAACTTTGGAATAGGGTTCGTGTTTTTATGGCCTTGAACAAAAATAGAGGTATGTACGCGGTGGGCGGAAAGCGAGATTCTTTTACTCGACTTTCCGCCCACCGCGTTCATACCTCTATTTTTGTCCCAGCTCATAAAAACCACGAACAATCGAACATTCCAAAGTAAGCACATTTTAGAAATTCCGTCATTTGTTTCGCAACATTTTCCTGTACTCCCGGAGCGGACCAATCGCGGGGAGCGTGTTCAGGTGAAAAGACACGAACCCGATTCCAAAGGCGCATCTGTCAGAAACACCACATTTGACACTCCGCATTTCGTCTCGGCGACTGCTACCCTCAGGTACAAGGGGGGGAGTACTTTATCCTTAATCACATGCTGCTTTAAATTTGTTCCAGATCTCGGAATGTAAATCCTCTGCTTCCTGAGTAATATTCTGCACGATTTCTCCGTCCTTAACACTCTCCGGCAACACAATGAGTCCCTTCATCTCTTCAGAAATAAATTCCTCTGCTGCCTTATTGGTACAATAATATCCAAGATACTCAAAGCACGCCGCTGCATTCTCGGGACGATTAATATAGTCGATAAACGCGTACGCTGCATCTGCATTGGGTGCCTTAGAGGGAATAAAGCCTGCCATAATTCCGAAGCCCAAGCCCTCTTCAGGATATACCAACTTAAGATCCTCCTTGGCGCTCATTGCCAAAGATACCTGAGAGGTATATAAGAAGGCTGCTGCCACTTCACCGCTAACCAGGAAATCCTGGGTATTGCTGTCATTAATCACACGAATATTAGGGGCAAGCTCCAACAGCTTATCTCCTGCTGCCTGAATGACATCCAGATTTTCCGTATTCATGGATTTGCCCATGGATTTCAGAGTGATACCGTTGATAACACGGTAATTGGCTGTAATTGCCACATTATCCTCCAGAGCAGGGTTCCACAAATCTCCATAACCTTTGATTTCCACATCTGTCAAAGAAGGGTCATATACAATCAAGGGAATACCTGAGCCGTAAGGAACCGTATATTCATTGGCAGGGTCATAAAATTGTGACATAAAAACAGGATTCAGATTCTGATAATTCTCCAGACGGGCAGTGTCCAGCTTTTGAGCCAGTCCCTCCTGAATGACTACTTCGATAATATAGTCATCCGCAATAACAAGGTCATAATCTCCGCCTTCAGTCTCCTCCAGCTTAGCCAACATATCCTCATCATAATCGAAATTGGAATAATTGATTCTTATTCCTGTCTCCTCCTCAAATCCGGCGAGAATCTCCTGCGGGAACATTCCATCCCAGGTAAACAGATTCAAGGTCTTGTCCTCCGCGCTGCCACAGCCTGTAAACAATGCCATCATCAGCACTACACTCATCAATAGAGCAATTCTTCTTTTCATGATTTCTCCTCACTTTCTTGCGCTTATGCGCTTATATTTTTCAGTCTTTCACAGACATTTCTTTCACTTCGCCGCTTCCTTTTTTCAGCCCTATTCGACTGACTGCACTTGCCCCAATAAGCAATAGGATGATTGCCACCAGCATCAAGGTTGCCAGTGCATTGATTTCAGGGGTAACCCCTGTCTTAAGCTTTGTATATATTTTAACCGGCAGCGTATTTACAGTAGGACCGGTTACAAAAATACTGATAACCACGTCATCAAAGGACATGGCAAATGCCAGCATGACACCGGACAGAATCGCCGGCACGATAAGTGGCAGTGTCACATCAAAAAACACTCTCACCGGTGAAGCTCCCAAATCAAGAGCTGCTTCCTCCAAGGATTGGTCCATTCCCACCAGACGAGCCTTCACCATGGAAAAGATGTAGGGCACACAAAAGGTTGTGTGTGCAATCACAAGCGTTACCATGCCAAAGGGCAGACCCATCAGTGAAAACACTGACAAAAATACCATTCCCAAAATAATCTCCGGTATCATAATAGGTATCATGGATACATAAGCAACAGCATCATTTGCCCTATTTTTTCTGCGGTACATCCCCAACGCTCCGCTGGTTCCGATAAACACTGCAAGGATACAACTCAGTAACGCAAGTATTAAGCTGTTAAGTAACGCTTCCTTAATATCTCTGTCCCGAAAAAGTTCTGCATACCATTTCAATGAAAAACCTTCCCAGACAGAGGAAATCTTAGATTCATTAAAGGAGTAGATAACGGTAAGAATGATAGGTATATAAGTAATCACCGTAACTATTCCCACATAAATAAATGGCCATTTCTTTCTTTTCATATATTACATCAACCCTTCCAGCTCCGAGGTTCCGGTAAGCTTTTTATACAGGCGAAGCATCAATGTTGTCAATATCATAAGCACTGCCGCCAATGCCGCAGCAAAGGGCAGATTTCTCCCTTTGGTCATCTGTTCCTGTATAATACTGCCCACCAGTACTATTTTGTTACCTCCCAGAATATCAGCAATAAAAAACAAGCCCATAGAGGGAATAAAAGTCAGTATCACGCCTGACAAAAGTCCGGGCAGTGTCAGCTTAAAGCTCACTGTCCAAAAGGCTTTCAGCGCAGATGCCCCCAAATCACGAGAGGCCTCCACCAAAGTGAAATCCAGCTTTTCGGCACTGGAATACACTGCCAGAATCATAAACGGCAGTAACGAATACACCATTCCCACTACTACCGCCGGATAGGTGTAAAGGAGCTTTAACGGTTCCTCCGTTATATGCAGTCCCATCAGAAGCTTGTCCAGTACACCATTACTCCGAAACACAATAATCCAACCATAAAGGCGAATCAAGGCACTGGTCCAAAAAGGAATCATAATCAGCAGAAGCATTCTCCTTTTCCAGACCGCATTCATCCTCGCCATAAAATATCCGTAAGGGTATCCTATCAACACAATCACACCTGTGGAGAGCAGTGCAAGCTTGATAGATTCCCAGAAGGTATCAAGATATAACGGTTCTAATATCCTAATATAATTATCCAGTGTAAAGGTAAAATCCACTCCCCACACCTTAGCACGGCTTAAAAAGCTGAGCAAAAACATATACAAAATGGGCAATGCTACAAACAATATGGTAAACACATACATAGGTAGAAGCAGCAGCCAGTTACTCTTAGACCTTTTCATCCAATACCTCCACCGCATGCTCGGTATACCATCCAATCTTTACACTGCTGCCTTCCCTAATATCCGCATCAATTCCGTAACGACTTGCAGTTACCGTCTGACCGTCACTCAACCGGAACAGAATGCGCAGCTGTCCGCCGGCAAAGCTTTTCTCCACAACCTCAGCCTCGTGGACACAGGGCTCTTCCCCATTCATCAGCACATTTTCGGAACGGATAGCATAGGTCTTCTGTCCATAGCGCAAGATATTGGCATTCCCTACAAAATCCGCCACATAGCTTGTCCTTGGGCGATAATAGATATCATTGGGTGTTCCGATTTGTTCCAGCACGCCCTGATGCATCACAGCAATGCGGTCTGACATATTAATCGCCTCTTCCTGATCGTGGGTAATATAAATAAAAGTAATGCCCAACTGCTTCTGCAGGCGTTTCAGCTCTAGCTGCATCTGTCTTCGCAGCTTCAAATCCAAAGCTCCCAAGGGTTCATCCAGCAAAAGCACCTTCGGCTCATTAATTACTGCTCTGGCAATGGCGATTCTCTGACGTTGACCGCCGGATAACTGATCGGGCATTCTTTTTCCATACTCTTCAAGCTGTACAAGCTTGAGAGCCTCTGCCACTCGTGATGCAATTTCGGTCTTGGGAACCTTCCTGATTCTCAGACCATAGCTCACGTTATCTGCTACGTTCATATGGGGAAACAAAGCATAATTTTGAAAAACAGTATTCACATTGCGCTTATTGGGCTCAAGATTTGTAATATCCTGTCCCTCCAACACAACACTGCCACCGTCCGGCATTTCCAGACCTGCTATAATGCGCAGTGTTGTGGTCTTGCCACAGCCCGATGCACCCAAAAGCGTAATAAACTCTCCACGCTGTACATCCAAATCAAGCCCCTTTAATACAGGGGTTCCATCAAAGGCTTTGCTGATATTTTTTAATTCAAGAATCATTTCCATACAGCCTCCTAACCCACCTCGCCTTCAGATACAATTGACGCAAGACCGGTCATTGCAAAAGGCATCCTTACTTCTCCTTGGTAAGAACGCCCTTGTTCCGCTATTTATCATAACAATCCCACTCCCCGCCTGTCAATGAGAATCTATGCAAAAATCAAAGCACAACATGCTCTTTTTCGTCTCTCTTGGCATATTCCGCCGTCTTTCGCATATCTTTTATAAAGAAACAAAGTTCCGCCAACTTAAGGAGAATGCGCATGAGTGCAAAAACAAAAATCGTAGTGCTTCACATGAAGGAATTAATCTATACAGGTATCTTTGTCGCATTAGGTATTCTGTTTATTATATTGCTGGTTATTATGTTCCTGCCACATAATAAGGACAATCAAACCGGTAATACCTCTACAGAGGAACAGACGGAAGAAAATAGCGCTGTAGCCTCAGACTCTGTATACATACCCGGCATCTACACCACTGAGCTGATTCTGGGCGGTCAGACAATTGATGTAGAGGTTATTGTCGAGGAGGACTCTATTACCTCTGTGCGCATGATTAATCTAAGCGAAGCTGTAACCACCATGTATCCACTGCTCCAGCCCACCTTCGATTCCATCTGCGAACAGATATATGAGACCCAGTCATTGGAGGAAATCTCCTATACCTCCGACAGTAAATATACCTCCCTGGTGCTTCTGGAAGCCATCCAGACCTCTCTGGACAAAGCAAGACCCAATGAATAAGATGTCTCAAAAACCCGTGACAAATTCTTCTGCCACGGGTTTTCTATTACAAAGTCTCCAATTCATCCAACCATATTCTTGCACATGCATCAGAAGGCATACGCCAGTCCCCTCTGGGCGACAACGCTACAGTTCCTACCTTGGGACCATCCGGAAGACAGGATCGCTTAAACTGCTGTGCAAAAAATCTTCTGTAGAAGTTTTTCAGCCACTTTAAAATCGTCTCATCATCATACACACCATCGAAGGCTTCCTTGGCCACACGATACACCTTTGCAGGCGCATAATTGCATCGCAGCATGTAGTATAGGAAAAAGTCGTGTAACTCATAGGGGCCTACCAGATCCTCTGTTTTCTGCGCAATCACACCATCCACCGGCGGCAGAAGCTCCGGGCTGACAGGAGTATCCAATACATCCTTCAATATTTCTGAAAGAGTTACATCTCCGCAAGTGTCCGCATAATATTTTACAAGATGACGTACCAGTGTTTTGGGCACACCGCCATTGACTCCGTACATGGACATATGGTCACCGTTATAGGTTGCCCAGCCCAATGCAAGCTCTGACATATCTCCGGTTCCGATAACCAGTCCGTTTACCATATTAGCAATATCCATCAACACCTGAGTACGCTCTCTTGCCTGACTGTTTTCATAAGTCACATCATGCTTGTTGATATCCTGACCGATATCTGTAAAATGCTGTGTCACTGCCTTTTTGATGTCCACCTCCTGCAGGGTCACACCTAGCGATTGTGCGAGCTTACAAGCATTGTCATAGGTTCTGTCAGTGGTTCCAAAGCACGGCATTGTCACTGCAATAATCCCCTTACGATCCAATCCCAGCATATCAAAGGTACGCACCGTTACCAGCAGAGTCAATGTGGAATCCAGTCCACCGGAAATACCGATGACAGCCGTCTTTAATCCGGTATGCTCATATCTTCTTTTCAATCCATAGGACTGAATGGATAATATTTCTTCACATCGCTTATTGCGTAATTCCTCCTCGTCAGGCACAAAAGGCAGCTTGGCAAAGACACGGTCCAATTTTGTCTCTTCCACATTCAGTTGAAAGGGCACTACCGTATAAGGTAAGTCCGGTTCCTTTCCAAAAGTACCCATTCTGCGCCTTTCAGAGGCAATGCGTTGTATATCAAGATCTGCCAATATGGTCTCACCCTCAAAGCGCTTGGACTGAGCCAGTATCGCACCGTTTTCTCCCACAAGATTATGTCCGCCAAACACTGCATCCTGCGTGGATTCTCCCTCACCTGCAGAAGCATAAACATACCCACACAACAGTCTTGCACTGGAGGATTTTACTAAAAGCTCACGATATTCATTCTTGGCCACCGTTTCATTGGAGGCAGAGAGATTGGCAATCACCGTAGCTCCCATCAGGGCATGATTGGTTGCGGGGGGATTAGCCACCCACAAATCCTCACAAATTTCGCAGCCCACAATCAAACCGGGCATATTGATACATTGAAATAACAAATTCGTACCAAAAGGAATCGCCTCATCCTCCAGATAAAAGCTCACAATCCGGCTGTTACCTTCCGCAAAATGTCTTCCTTCATAAAATTCTCCGTAGGACGGTATATTTGCCTTCGGCACCAGCCCCAGAATCTCACCGTTCTGTAACACTGCCGCCACATTATACAGCTTGTTGTCGCGCTCCATGGGAAGTCCCACCATGACCAGCGCGTCTTTTCCTTCTGTAGCAGCTACAATCTGAAGTAAGGCCTGCTTTGCCTCTTCCAAAAGCAACCCCTGCAGAAACAAATCGCCACAAGTGTAACCCGTAATACACAATTCAGGAAACACAATTATTTTGGCACCGTAATCTATTACCTCTTCCAGCTTTTCACAGATTGCCTGCGCATTATATTTGGTATCCGCCACTCGTATTTTAGGGGTAACAGCAGCCACCTTAATAAATCCCTGTTCCATAACGTCACCTCGCCTCTGCCATTCTCTAACATTTGCACACTTTCAACTGCTTTTAACCGCGGGCCTTCTTCAATAAACCTTTTAATTCTTCCACGGAAAAAACATAGTTTGTATTGCAAAAATGACAGTTGATTTCGATATCCTTGCCATCCGCTATCATATCCTTTAATTCTGCCTTACCAATACTAATTAAAGCCTTTTCCACTCTCACCTTATCACAATTACAATAAAAATCGCAGGGAAGTGTATCTGTTATTTCCGGCTCCATTCCCTCAAGTAGTATGTCCAACATCTGCTCCGGCGTATTCCCCGCATCCAAAATACTTGTCACGGAGCTAACCTTAGCCAGATTCTGCTCCAGCTTCTCTATCACCGAATCCTCCGCAAAGGGCATCAGCTGTACAATAAAACCTCCTGCCTGCTTCACAGTATTATCCTTTTCCATCAATACACCAAGTCCCACACAGGAGGGCACCTGTTCGGAGGTTGCAAAATAATAGGTCAGATCCTCTGCAATTTCACCGGTTTGCAAAACAGTCTGTCCCACATAAGGCTCCTTTAATCCCAAATCCTTTATCACGCTCAGCACACCCTTGCCCACAGCTCCTGCCACATCCAGTTTACCGATAGCATTGGCCGGAAGAATCACATCCGGTACATTGGCATAACCCTTTACATTTCCTTTGGAGTCAGCCGTTACCGTAAGACCATTCATGGGTCCGTCACCCTTGATTTGTAAGGTGAGAAGGTCCTCTTCCCCCTTCATCATGCTTCCCATCATGGCACCTGCACTGAGTAATCTTCCCAATGCCGCAGTCACCACCGGGCTGGTATTATGCGCCTGTCTCGCCTTTTCCACCAGCGCCTTTGTCGTACAGGCAAATGCACGTATCTGTGCGCCTGCCGCAGTTGCTCTCACAATATAATCTGTCATATTTTACACCTTCATCAATTTCTTTTCACATTCTTTAGCTACGATATAGATACGCTCACTTTCCGCTGTGGGAGATGTATGGGTATCTGCATCCATAATTTCCACAATAGTCATGCCGGCCTGCTCTACCAACGCCGTCATCTGTTCTACTGTATATCCTCGCTGATAATGGGTCTCGCTAAACCTTCGGAAAAGATCTCCCTCCTCCTGCACAAATACCGTCAAATCATATTCGTTGATTGCCTCATCCTCGTTATAATAGTTTTCCCAGATAAAGCTGCAATCCTCACGATTCTCAGCTATGGTAGTATCACCGATAATTTCACGATATTTGTAATCCGTATTGAAATCAAATATAAAAATACCACCGGGATATAAATAATTGTTCACTCCGGAAAACACCGCTAAAAGCTCGTCCTCTTCCAGAATATAATTCACCGAATCGCACACGCTTACGATAGTTCCCACGGTACTGTACAGCTCCAGCTGGCGCATATCCTGTAACAGATACAGAATCTCACTGCCGGATTGCTCTCTTTTCTCCATAGCCACGTTCAGCATGGACGAAGAGTTGTCCACACCTATCATATCATAGCCCTTTTGATACAAAAGCTCAGTCAGCGTACCCGTGCCACAGCCCAAATCCACCACCAGATTCCGTTCAGAATCCAGCAAGCCTTCTGCATCACGCTCCGGTCTTGACACACCGTAATGGGCTATCAGCTGCGCAATCAATTCACACCACTCCTCGTAAGGAGTGGCATCCATCAGTTCATCATATACATATGCAAAATCTTCATATGCATTCATTTCCATACCTCATCCAATACAACAACTTTTACTCACCCAGCTTCATGGCAATCACAAAACCTACACCCAGCGCAAGCACACCTGTAATGGCACTCACCACAGTAATTGCAGGAAAGCTTCCCATTGCAATAATGGCAATAGGTGATGCCACAATCAGACCAATAATTGCCCAGTATGCGTAAAGGGGGAATTTTTCAAAAATAATCTCAATCAGCTTGGCAATGGCAAATATACCGACAACCACGCCGATTCCAAAAGGAGCCAGCACACCGATTCCCTGTAAAATACCGTCCATGTCGAATGCCACCAATGCACTGATAAAGTCGGTAATCGCAGACAATATAGGATTGTAATAGCCGATTAACAACAGTACCATCGAACCGCTGACACCGGGAATTACCATGGTCGCAGAAGCAATAATACCCACACCCAACAGCTTTAATACATTAATTAGATTAAAGGATAAATCTGCCGCATTACCTTCGGTCTCACCCAGCACTGCCATTCCCACTACAAGCGCAAAGAAAAGAAGACCTGCAATAATATGACCAACTTTAATGCTGTTACCCTTTACATTTTTCCAAATAGCGGGCAGACCACCTACAATCAGACCGATAAACAGCAGATTGGTCTGAATCGGGAAATTACCGAACAGATACTCCAGTCCAAAAGCACTGGCAACTACTGCAACACCCATACCGATTGCAATGGGAAGCAAAAAGAGAAAGCTCTTCTTAAATTCACTGAACAAATGCGTAATACAATGAATCAGCTTATCATAAATTCCCATTGCAACCATCATAGTACCACCGCTGACACCGGGCACAATGTTGGCAATACCGATTACCATACCCTTTAAAATACTCTTAATCATTTTCCAATCTCCATTCTTTTATCTATTAAAATATCTTTTTCATACAGATTAATATTTACTCATTACACACTTCTATTTTTATGGATTTCCCCTTCATTCTATGCTTTGTCCTTCAAATACTCTTTCAGAAAATCAATCAAGCATCGCATTTCCTCGTCTGTTCCCACGGTAATTCGCAAGGAATTGCTGATACGGGGCTTATTCCAATAGCGCACATAAATATCTGCCTCGCGAAGCGCTTGGAATATCTCCTCGGCAGGCACTGTTTTGTGAGAAGCGAAGATAAAATTGGCCATGGAATCCGGGAAAGTAAAGCCCAACTCCTTCAGCTCCCCTTTTACCCATTCTCTGGTTGCCACTATTTTTCCTGTGGTTTCTTTAAAATACTTATCATCCTTCACAGCCTCCACACCAAGCAGCTGCGAGGGCAGATTCATGGTATAAGAATTGAAGGAAAATTTCACATCATTCATATACTTTATCAGCTTTTCACTGCCAATACAAAAGCCTATGCGAAGTCCTGCCATGGCACGTGACTTTGAAAAGGTCTGTACAACCAGCAGATTATCGTATTTATCCAAAAGAGACAATGCGCTAACACCGCCAAAATCAATATACGCCTCATCCACCACAACAATCACATCGCGGTTGGACTGCAATATTTCTTCTACTACCGCTAAATCCTCCAACAGACCTGTAGGGGCATTGGGATTCGGAAAAATAATACCACCGTTTGGTTGCTTATAATCTTCGGGGCGAATATGCCAGTCATCATCCAGAGGACAGGTTTTATACGGAATCCGGTACAAATCAGCCCATACATCATAAAAGGAATATGTAACATCCGGGAACAGAATCGGCTCATTGCCATTAAAAAATGTCATAAACGCCATAGCAATCACATCATCTGAGCCCACTCCCACAAACACCTGACTTGGTTGCACATGATAATACTCTGCAAGTGCATTCACAAGAGGTGTTGTATTGGAATCCGGATAAAGACGTAACGCATCACAATTCATTTCAGCCGTCCTTTTCTCCACACCGGGAGCCGGGGGATAAGGACACTCATTGGTGTTCAGTTTTATCATATTGGGTTTATTGGGCTGCTCACCAGCCACATAGGGTATCACCCGTCGTACGTTATCTTCCCACTTCATATCTCTTTGCCTCACTCATTTCATCGTTTTACTACTCAGCAAGCTACTGTTTTCGCGCATTAAGCTCAGTACGGTAAATAGCTGCCTGTTCTGACATTCCCAACTGCTCATAGCAACGAATCAGTCCGTTCAGACTCTCCTCTCCGCCGGAAGTCAATGCAAGCACAGGTGTCGTCTCATATACTGCATTATAATACCAAATAACAGCCTCATCATAATCTGACCCTGCCTCATAAAAATGCCCTAATTCACAACAGATTTCCGAACAACCCTCTCCCGCAAGCACCTTGGACACATATTTGAAAAAGCTTACGGTATCACCTCGCAGGCGTGCCGCTTTTGCTGCTACACAGCAACCTTCCGTTATCTCCTCCATACCACGTCCGGGGTCTGCCACCGATTCCTGAAAAAAGGCTTCCGCCTCCAGAAAATCCTGCTCGTCCCCTGCCACAAACAATTCGCGGGCATACATCTCATACAACCGTCTGGAAAGTCTCCTTCCTGCCACAATCTGCTTCCTGAAATTCATCAAATCACGCTTGGCATGACTTTGTTCCGGCATATGTGTAATCACGATATCGCTATCATACATCACCGGCTCCAGCCGTATGGTCTCATGAATGGGCTCCTCCCATACAAAATCACGTTTTCTTTTAAAAAGCTTAGGGCGGTACTCCTCATCATAATTGTATACTGTAGCAAACTGCAGCTGATTACCGTATTTCATCTGCACCAATTCAATCTCAGGCAGTAAATTTTCCTTCAAAAGCCGGAATCTCTCATGATTGTCCGCTGACAACACCTCATCCGCATCTGCAGAATAAATATATTCCATAGTAGCCTTGGAAAAGGCAAAATTCCTTGCTGCACTGAAATCATCTATCCATTGAAAATCATAAATTTTGTCCGTATATCCGGCAGCAATCTCCTTGGTCCTGTCCGTTGAACCGGTGTCCACAATAACAATCTCATCCATCAAATCAGCCACACTGTCCAGACAGCGTGCAAGAATACGTTCTTCATTTTTTACAATCATACACAGGGAAATGGTTATCATAGGGGACCCTCCTTTGTACCGGTGTGAGTTGTTGCGCCAACTCACGCCGGTGCGCCAACTCACGCCGGTGCGCCAACTCACCAAGCCGGAAAAATCCTGCGGATTTTCCCGGCTGTTTGGCTTTCGCCAAATAGCTGCGTGTACATAGGCACGCTTGCATGCAAGCATTCAGCGTGCCTATGTACACGCAGCTGCTTGGTTCAATGCTATTATCATATCAAAAAGAGGATAATGGTACAAGCCATTATCCTCTAAATTTGTAAAAATTGCCAATGCATTTTACAGCACTTTAGATAAAAATTCTTTGGCGCGGTCAGTCTTTGGATTGGCAAAGAATTCTTTCGGTTCCCCACTCTCACAAATCAAACCGTCGTCCATAAACAGAATTTTGTTTGCCACCTCTCTGGCGAAGCCCATTTCATGTGTTACCACTATCATGGTCATGCCTTCCTCTGCAAGCGCCCGCATCAAATCCAATACCTCACCAACCATTTCAGGGTCCAAAGCACTGGTAGGCTCATCGAACAAAATTACATCCGGATTCATGGCAAGCGCTCTTACAATAGCTACTCTCTGCTTTTGCCCGCCGGACAGGGTGGAAGGGTATACGTCTGCTTTGTCCTCCAGACCAATACGCTTCAGCAAAGAATATGCCTGCTCCCTTGCCTCTTCCTTGATTTGCTTTTTGGTAGGAAGAGCAGCTTTATCTGTACCTCTTTGACGTTTTGCTTTTTTCATTTCCTGACATCGCACATGTACCGGCGCGAGCATAATATTTTCAATAACCGTTTTGTTATTGAACAGGTTAAAATGCTGGAAAACCATACCGATACGCCGTCTGTGAACATTGATATCTACGGACATGTCCGCAATATCAACGCCATTAAAAATAATCTGTCCGTCCGTAGGGTCCTCCATACAGTTCAGGCAACGGAGAAAGGTGCTTTTTCCTGAGCCGGAGGGTCCGATTACCGCAACAATATCTCCCTTGTTGATGGTAAGATTAATTCCTTTCAAAACTTCTACATTATCAAAGTCCTTTTTCAGATTAATTACGTCTATCACTCTTGCGCAGGCTCCTTTCCATCATCTTAATACCCAGACTGATAAGCAGCACGATTACCACGTAGATAATTGCCATAACCAGATAAGGCACCATAAATTCATAGCTGTTGGTTCCGATCAAATTAAATGCCACATACAAATCTGCCGCACCTACAAAGCTGACAACAGAGGTCTCCTTAATCAGAGCAATAAACTCGTTTCCAAGGGTAGGAAGAATATTCTTGACCGCCTGGGGAATTACAATCTTAATCATAGTGGTAAAAAAGCTAAGTCCCACTGCGCGTCCCGCCTCCATCTGACCGGAATCCACAGACAGAATACCGGCACGCATAATTTCGGATATATAAGCACCACTGTTCAAGCCGAACACCAAAATGGATACCTCTACACCTGTCATTCTGAAGCCAATCAGAGGCAACAAAACATAATAAAACACTAACAACTGCACCACAATAGGCGTTCCGCGGAAAAGCCCCACATAAAAGCTACAGATGCCATTTAATACTCGGGGTAAGGTTTTATACTTGGGCATTACGCGTACGGAGGCTATTACAGTACCGATAATCGTACCGATAATCAAGCCTGCCACAGCAATCAGCAGAGTATTCTGCAAACCCTCCAACACCTTTACATATCCATTTTGATTGATTAAGATTTCTATGAAATTTTCTATCTTGCGGTCAAAATTTGCCATTCTGTTTTTCCTTTATTATATGTGCAAATACAATAATCCAAATCTCAATATTTAACTATTACAGATTGTTGATTGCTTCTACAATCGCTGCTGCAGGAGCAGAATCAATAATTACATAGTTAATATTGCCATTAATCAAATCCTGTACAGCCAGGGAACCGTTCTTGTAACCGGTGCTGGTTACCGGGAAGCCTGCAAATCCCCAATCTGCATTACCTTCCACATAGAATTGTCCGGTAGTACCATTCTGTACACCGATTTTAGTAGTTGCATCAAAGCCGTTTAAAATTGCTTCAACAGAAGCAGCATCCGCACAATTATCAAAGGTAGTGTCTTCCGTTTTTACAATCACCTTCTGGGAAGCATTGTAGTAGGAAGTAGAAAAGGTTACATATTCCTTTCTTTCTTCATTTACAGTGAGACCTGCCATTGCAATATCACATTTCTGCTGACCTACAGCAAGACATACTGCGTCGAAATCCATGTTCTGAATCACTAATTCCTGTCCCAGATATTCGGCAAGCTTTGCTGCAATCTCCATATCAATACCGTAGTAGCTGTCACCCTTTGTATACTCAAAGGGCTCAAATGCCGCATTGGTTGCAACCACAAGCTGCTCCTTGGATTCATCCAGTTCAGCAGACTTTACGGCAACAGGAGTACCGTCTCCGAAGTAATTGTTACAGATTGCTTCAAAAGTACCGTCAGACATAATCTGCGCAATAAACTCGTTGGTCTTTTCCAAAAGCTCAGGCTGTGTCTTGTCTACACCAAAAGCATATTCTTCCTGAGTTAAATCAATATCAATCACCTTTACCTTGGCAGAAGAAGCCTCTGCGCCACATCCGGTCAGCATTACTACTGCCATAGTGAGTGCAAGTAACATTGCAGTTAATTTTTTCATAATCTTATCCTCCATATAAAATAAACTTTAAATCTGCCTAAATATACCACTTTCCGTAGAAAAAAGCAATAGTCACAAATAGGAGCTTGTAGCTCCCTCAGGCGGCTATAAGCATCAGTGTCCAGAATGCACCCGTAATGTACGGCAGGAAAGGAACCGGCTTCTTCAGGTTACCTTTATTACCGATATTTCCCTTTATTCCCTGCACCACCGCCAGCGCCAGTACTGACAGGAGCATGTGTATCAGATACCCCTCTATCCCCATGCCCACAGCGCACTCTGCCATGGCACATACCAGAAAAGCGTGACAATCCGCTTTTCCATACATCCTGCCAAAAAGCTTCTCCTGCAGTAATCCGAATATAAGGAGCGGCGAAAACTTTGAGCAAAACATCTTAATAATCTGCTCCACCGAAATAGGATTTGAGAAAAACGACTTACAAGAAAATGCCAGAAGAATCACTCCTGCCACACCTGCAACCCACCACACATAGCAATGCACCATACAAATCCGGTAATCCGTAATGCATGCCATAAGAAGGCAGCCTGCAAGCATCCCCATGACAATATACATCCCTAGCTTTACCCATACCTCTGACACATTGTAATGCGAAACACTAAAAAAAACCATTTCACCAAACAGCAGACACATAACCCCTATGCAACAGGTAAAGCGCAAATTATCATCTGTCATTTCTCTATCTTTCCTTGCAATTCCAAGTAGCAGTCTTAATGTAACCAACACCACTGTCTCAGATATCAGCAATCCCAAAAGCTTTTCCCACATATCACTTCACCCTATTCTTATCTTAACCTTGTCCTGACTTCATCCAACACGCTGCCACTCACTTCGATAATACTTATATCAGGATAATCCTCTAACCGTTTATCTCCCTTGTATGCCCGTACTGTTATGGTGTACTGCTGATTGCCCGTGACATACAGAGGTATCATGAATTGTAGCCGTTCCTCCTGCTTATATTGGGGACTGACTGTGTAGGTATACATCTGATTCATCTCAGGATTCAACTGTAAGAATTCATCCGGGAATTCCACCTCTACCCTATCCGCATACCCCCATGTGGTAATGGTTAAGATTCCACTCTCACCACATTTAAAAATAGGGTCATGGGGTTCCAGAATCCTCTCTATATCTGCCTGTAACGCAAACTCTGTAGTACTATATTTCAATTCCTGCATGTTTCCCACATTATCCTCAGCCACTATCGTTACCACAAAATCTCCGCTAAAAATTGGTTCATCTCTGGTGATTTCTGCTTGAATCCTGCCTGTTTCATCCGGCATGTAGGTACGCGTATTTCCGTTGTCTGTATTGTGAATCTTCATGTAAAAATCTTTGACACCGCTTAGAGCATCAGCTGCCGTCACATTCAATGTGATAGCCCCGGCGTTGCGATTAAGCAGGTCTGCATGCTCCAACACCTCCACACCACTGATATCCGGGGCTACACCGTCTGCTATCAGGGTAACAGCGTGGGTACTGTCATCGGACCAGTCGGAGTAGATAATGGTATCTGCGTAGGTTGCACCGGCAACAGGGGTTACCACGATGCTTTGTCCGTGAAGGCTTGCCGGAATGGTGAATGCCTGATAGAAGCTATTATCCCTTGCATCTCTTCCACGGCTTGCGCCGGTATTCTGCGCATCCGACAGGATAATGTCTCCCTGCATTTCCCTGATAAATTTGGTTACATCCAGTTTATCCGTGGATGATAAGGGGATGCTGTAGGGAAGTCTTGTGGTATAGACCTGATTACTTCCCAGTGCTGTTATCCGGGAGTCAAACATCTGGTAGTCTATCTGGTAATCCTCTCTTGCCATACCCTGCAGGTAGGACTGATAGCTTAACAGAAATGCACCTTTTCCGTCTGCCCGCACATAATACTCCCTGCCGGACTTATGGCATACCGTATCATAGTCCTTACCGTTAATGGTATCCGTTACCGCTACCTGGTCTGTGGTAACGCTCCATGCCATATCCATGGCATTTAATTCCAGGTTAAGGGTGGGGCCTATGTTTCCTGCCACATCCACTGCTGCGATATGCAGATAATGGGTTTCTTCCTCCAAAAGTAC
>SVFK01000008.1 GCA_015056915.1 Lachnospiraceae bacterium | reverse complement strand
GTACATCAATCATAAAGGAATAATACCCAATAATACGCTGTTTTAGTTTGGACGATAAAGGTCAAAACTTCAATAATACAGAGTAATACGGGATAAAGTGTGAGCGCTGTGTGAGTTTGGAGGAGAAGCAGACGATTCTTGCCTGTGGTGCCGGAACGATTACCAAGAGGGTATTCCCGGACGGAAGAATTGAACGGTGCGATAATGTGAAGGATGTTGCGCTCTATATAGAAAAAATTGATGAGATGATTCAGCGAAAGGAGGATTTGCTATGATACCTGTAACTACAGTGATTGCTGTTTTAATTACTTTGTTTGTCAGCTTGATTTTACCTGTAATTGTTTATATTGTGTATGGTGTCAAGAATAAGGGGAAGGGTGTATGGACAGCTTGGCTATTGGGAGCTGCGGGCTTTTTTGTCTTCCAGGTCATCCTCAGGATGCCCATTTTAAATGTGCTGTCTGTTGTACCGGGCTTTACTGATTTTGTGACTACCCACTATGTATGGTATTGTCTTATTTTAGCACTGACAGCAGCGCTTTTCGAAGTGGCAGGAAGATATATTGTTGCCAAAATCATAGGTAAAAAGCTTAGCCCCGAGAGGAGTATTGCAGCGGGCTTGGGACATGGCGGTATTGAGGCTATGGTTATCGTAGGTATGACCTATGTCAATAATATTATTTATATTCTTATGATTAATACGGGTGCCTTTGACGGAATGATAGAGCAGATAGCAGCTATGGGCTTAGATACAGCTCCCTATTTAGGCATAAAGGAAACCTTCCTGACTACTGCGCCGGGCACTTTCCTTTTGGGAGGCTATGAAAGAATTCTTACCATGCTTCTCCATGTGGCACTTACCATGCTGGTATGCTATTTTGTAAGCCGCAAGAAAGATATCCTCGGTATCGTGATTTGCGTATTGATTCATTGGATGGTTGATTTTGTGGCACCGTTGGTAAATGGAATGGCTACAGAGTACATGGGCAATATGATATCTGCCAATGTATCTTACGTGATAGTGTACAGTTTCCTGACTGTGGTTGCTGTAGCATCAGTACTGGTAACTATATGGTTGAAGCGTAAGTGGACAGCAGCACCAATACAGCAATAAATATAAAAACTGATATTACATAGTATTTTTCACGGGGTATTGCAACACAGTCCATATCCACTGTATTGCAACACCCCGTTTTCAATTTACAGAATGGATTGGATGAAACGGATGGTTGCGGCTTCATATCTCGTAGGCTCCAGCATATAGCTCAGACCATGCCCCGCTTGCGGAATCAATTCCAAGGTAATGGGTGAGGCACAGGCGGCCTTGATTTCCTTGCTCATTTCACAGGGAACGAAGCGGTCATCCTCCCCATGGAAAAGAAGGATGGGAATATCGGTTTGGGATACTGCGGTTACAGGAGCGCTTTCCTCCAGGTTGAAGTGCCCGAACAGGAGAGCAGCCAGTTGTACAAAGGGATATGTCAGCCTTGGAGCAAGATGCATATCCTTACCCACCTTTTGAATAATAGCTTTTGGTGAGGAATATGGGCAGTCGGCAATGATACCCTTTACATTGTCCGGCAAATCTAAATCCGTTGCCATGAGTACAGTTGCCGCCCCCATGGACAGACCACAGAGTATGATAGGAATTTCTGAACCGAATCTGTCCAGACAGTATTCAATCCAGCTTAATACATCTCTGCGCTCCTTGATACCAAAGCTGATGGTAAAGCCTTCGCTTTTGCCGTGAGAGCGTTGGTCTACAACCAAGGCATTATGCTCCATTTTGCGTGCCAGATTACAGCCACCGCAAAAGTCAATCAGTGCATTGCTTTTATAGCCGTGAAACTGGATCTGGGTGGGCGCATTATCCTTCACATGGAAATAGCGTGCAAATAACCTCTGACCGTCATGGGAAGTAATGTACACCTCTTCATAGGGAACGGAAAGCATTTCGTTAATGGATTTGACAATATTGGGATGTCTGCATTCGTATTGCTCTCCCTGAGGAAGTACATACTCCTTTTCGCTTACACGTTTGGGTGCAAAAAACACAAAAAAGTAGGCAAAAAGAGAGCCTGCCAAAATAATGCTTATGATTAAAATGAAAATAATCGCAATTACCATAATAAAACCTCGTACTATTAATTGTAGAAGCTGTTTTGCAGCATGCCTCCATTATATAGTATGTCCCATAAAAAGCAATTGCAAAATGTAACAAAGTGAATTGAAATATTGACAGTTCACAGGAAAAAATATATCATGTAATAGGTAAATTAGCGAAAGATTAGAAAAGAGGAAGCTATGGCACTTAGTAAAAAACCTACAACAGGCATGAAGGATATTTTACCGGAGGAAATGCAGATTCGTGATTATGTTATCAGTGTAATCAAGGACACCTACGGTAAGTTTGGTTTTACATCTATTGAGACTCCCTGTGTGGAAAATATTGCGAATTTGAGCAGTAAGCAGGGTGGCGATAACGAGAAATTGATTTTTAAGATTTTGAAGCGTGGTGAGAAGCTGAATGTGGAAACAGCAACCTGCGAGGAGGATGTGGTTGACAGCGGACTTCGTTATGATTTGACTGTACCCTTGGTGCGTTTTTACTCCAATAATGCAGCACAGCTACCCACCCCTTTTAAGGCATTGCAGATGGGTAATGTGTGGAGGGCGGACAGACCTCAGAGAGGCAGATACCGTCAGTTTATGCAGTGTGATATTGACATCTTGGGTGAACCCTCCAATTTGGCGGAAATCGAGCTGATTCTGGCGACGACTACCACGATTACGAAGCTGGGATTTCGCAATTTCCAGATTCGCATTAATGACCGTAGAATTCTGAAGGCAATGGCAGCCTATGCCGGTTTTGCGGAGGAATCCTACGACAGCGTGTTTATTACCTTGGATAAAATGGACAAGATTGGAATCGAAGGTGTAAAAGCAGAGCTTCTGGCAAACGGCTACGAAGAAGCGCAGTGCGATAAGTATCTGGAGCTGTTTGTTGAGATTGAAAAGGCAGATAACGGCGTGGCTTACCTTGCAGACAAGTTGGCTGATTATCTGGATGCGGAGGTAATGTGCTCCTTCCGCGAGATTCTGGACAGTGTGCAGGCTACCAAGGCTGACAGCTTTGAATTGGTCTTTGACCCTACTCTGGTAAGAGGAATGTCTTATTATACAGGAACCATATTTGAAATTGCCATGCCGGAATTTGGCGGCAGCTGCGGTGGCGGTGGTCGTTATGATAAAATGGTAGGCAAATTCACCGGCAAGGATGTTCCTGCCTGTGGTTTTTCCATTGGCTTTGAACGTATTGTACTGTTACTCATGGAAAGCGGCTTCCAAGTGCCTACCAGACCGAAGCAGGTTGCTTATCTGATTGAGAAGGGCGTTACGGGAGATGCGTTGTGTGAGATTATTGCACAGGCACAGAAGGTGCGTCAGGATGGCACACAGGTGCTGATTGCCCGCATGAATAAGAATAAGAAATTCCAAAAGGAACAGCTAAATAAAGAGGGATATGAGGAATTTGTAGAATTCTATAAGGACCCTTTGAAAAAATAAATGCCAAAGGGCAGAAGTGAGGAAATGATTATGGCAGAATCAATGAAAGGTTTAAAGAGAACCCACCGTTGCGGTGAGCTGTCAGCAGCTAATGTAGGCGAGATAGTGACTGTTATGGGCTGGGTACAGAAGCAGCGCAATAAAGGTGGTATTATTTTTGTAGATATGCGTGACCGCGCAGGTATCCTGCAGGTTATTTTTGAGGAAAGTGATTGTGGCAGCGAGAACTTTGAGAAGGCGTCCACTCTCCGCAGTGAATTTGTAATAGCTGTAGTAGGTAAGGTGGAGAAGCGCTCCGGTGCAGTAAATGAGAATCTGAGTACCGGTGAAATCGAAATCCGTGCTACAGAAGTGAGAATTTTATCAGAGGCAGAGACTCCTCCTTTCCCTATTGAAGCAGATTCTAAGACTAAGGAAGAGTTACGTCTGAAATATCGTTATCTGGATCTGAGAAGACCGGATTTGCAGAATAACCTGATTTTGAGAAGTAAGATTTCGACTACCATTCGTTCCTATATGGCGGAGGAAGGCTTTCTTGAGATTGAGACTCCTATTTTGCAGAAATCCACACCCGAGGGAGCAAGAGACTATCTGGTGCCCAGCCGTGTGCATCCCGGTTCCTTCTATGCATTGCCCCAGTCTCCTCAGCTGTTCAAGCAGCTGCTGATGTGCTCCGGGTATGACAGATATTTTCAGATTGCAAAATGCTTCCGTGATGAGGATCTGCGTGCAGACAGACAGCCTGAATTTACGCAGGTTGACCTTGAGATGTCTTTTGTAGATGTAGATGATGTCATTGCTACCACAGAAGGAATGGTGGCAAAGGTTTGTAAAGAAGCTATCGGCCATGAGGTACAGCTGCCCATACCAAGAATGACCTGGCAGGAGGCAATGGACCGCTTCGGTTCCGATAAGCCGGATACCCGTTTCGGTATGGAACTGGTAGATGTGTCCAAGGTGGTGGCAGGCTGTGGATTCGGCGTGTTTACCGGTGCCCTTGAAAATGGCGGTAGCGTAAGAGGTATCAATGTAAAGGGACAGGCAGAAATGCCCAGAAAGAAGATTGATGCGCTGGTTGATTTTGCCAAAGGATACGGTGCGAAAGGATTGGCATATCTGTGCGTTATGCCTGACGGTACTTACAAGTCCTCCTTTGCAAAATTCATGACGGAAGAAGAGCTTAAGACTCTGGTTACAGCTATGGATGGTTGCCCCGGTGACCTGCTACTATTTGCGGCTGACAAGCTGAAAATCGTATGGTCCGTGCTGGGAGCCCTTCGTTGCGAATTGGCAAAACAGCTTGAAATGATTGATCCTGAAGCATTTAATTTCCTGTGGGTAACTGAATTCCCTTTGCTTGAGTGGAGTGACGAGGAAGAGCGTTTTGTGGCAATGCACCATCCGTTTACCATGCCTATGGACGAGGACTTGGCACTTTTGGATACTGATCCCGGTAAGGTGCGTGCTAAGGCTTATGATATCGTGTTAAACGGTGTGGAATTAGGTGGCGGAAGTGTGCGTATTTTCCAGGATGATGTACAGGAGAAGATGTTTGAGGTGCTGGGCTTTACCAAGGAGCAGGCGTGGGATCGCTTTGGCTTCCTGTTAAGTGCTTTCAAATACGGAGTACCGCCTCATGCAGGACTGGCAATCGGTCTGGATCGTTTTGTAATGCTACTGGTAAAAGCGGAAAATATTCGCGAGGTAATTGCATTCCCCAAGGTAAAGGATGCATCCTGTCTTATGACCAATGCGCCTGATGTGGTGGATGACAAGCAGCTTGAAGAACTGTATTTGCAGATTGTAAAAGAGCAAGAGGCTTAAAACGAGAGGCTTAAAATCGGAAAAGTGAAATTGGTACAAAAGGCTGTTATGGTGCACGCGGGTGTCTATGACAGCCTTTGGTTTAGCGTATAGAATGGGTACGCAACAATATGGATTACCGGAAAAGAGGCAGAAATGCAGGATAGAGTATATTTACTTTCCTTGGAGGATTGGCAGATTTGTACAGCCCAAGATGCAGCTGCAGATGAACACTTAGAAGCACTGTTGCAAAGAGCATGTAACAAGCTTGACGGGGAAAGAAGAAAAAAAGCTGAACTGATTCGAAAAGGTAAAAAGAAGCTGGAAAGTATCGGCGCAGGTCTTTTGCTGCAAAAGGCGGTGCAGGATGCTCTGGAAGAGAAGAACATTTCCTTTTGTAAGGTGACCATAGAGGAATTGCTTGAACAGATAGACAGTCCCTTACTCTTGGAATATACATATGGTGCTGCAGGCAAGCCCTATTTGAAAAATTATCCCTTTTATTTCAGTATTTCCCATTCCGGCAATTATGTATTATGTGTTTTGTCCGAGCAGGAGATAGGTGCAGATATTCAGCTTCGTACTCCCAAGGTACAGGAAGCCCTGTTGCAGCGCTTTTTCTCTGAGGAGGAAATAGCATATTGGAAGCAATGTGCCACAGAAGAGGATAAAGATACCTTCTTTTACCGGATGTGGTGTCGCAAGGAAGCCTATGGCAAGCTGACCGGCGAGGGCATCATTAAAGCAGTGGGTATCAATATGCTGTTGCCGGAGCCGGTAGTGGAAGGTACTCAGATTGTGATAAGTGAGTATTTCCTCGAGAATTATCAAATCGCAATATGTAAGCAGAAGTTGCAATAAATGTTTATTGATAATAGTTTATTTATTGGTAATATATACAGGAAGAAACAGGAGTAACGTATCAGAATGAAAAGATTATTCATATATCTGAAGGATTATAAAAAAGAGTCCGTGCTGGCGCCTCTCTTTAAGCTGTTGGAGGCTTTTTTTGAGTTGCTGGTGCCCTTGGTTATGGCCAATATTATTGATAAGGGTATCGCAGACAAGGATATGGGTTATATCGGTAAAATGGGTCTGGGTCTGCTGGTTTTAGGTATAATCGGTCTGGTGTCGTCCGTTACGGCGCAGTTTTTTGCGGCAAAGGCAGCAGTGGGCTTTTCTACTAAGTTGCGACAGGCGTTGTTTAACCACATTCAAGGGTTAGATTTTACGAATATTGACAAGGCGGGAACCTCTACCATGATAACCCGTATGACGAGTGACATTAATCAAGTGCAGAATGGTGTGAATATGGTACTGAGATTGTTCTTGCGTTCTCCCATTATTGTATTTGGAGCCATGATTATGGCATTTACCATTGATGTAAAGAGCGGTCTTGTGTTTGTGGTGGCAATTCCCATACTGGCAATTATCGTGTTTGGTATTATGATGTGGACCATGCCCCTGTATAAAAAGGTGCAAAATAAGCTGGATTCGGTACTGGGTATTACCAGAGAAAATCTGACCGGAGTCCGAGTGATTCGCGCCTTTCATCAGGAGGAAGAGGAGGAAAGTCGTTTTCGCGAAAACAATGATATGCTGGCACATTTACAGATGTATGTGGGCAAAATCAGTGCCTGCATGAATCCTGTTACCTATATTGTAGTAAACGGTGCAATCATTGCTTTGATTTATATAGGTGCCATTCAGGTGAATATCGGTAACCTGACTCAGGGTGAGGTTGTAGCGATTATTAACTATATGTCGCAGATACTGGTGGAATTGGTAAAGCTGGCCAATCTGATTATTCTGATTACCAAGGCATGGGCATCGGCAGAGCGTGTAGCGGCAGTGTTTGAAATACAAAATGATGATACGGAAGCAGCACAACAGGCGGAAAGCACCTCTCAGAAGGCAGATGCACCGTATCTGGAATTTTCCCATGTCTCTCTTACTTATAAGGGAGCAGGTGCGGCGACGTTGCAGGATATTCACTTCGCAGTAAATAAGGGAGATACCGTTGGTATTATCGGTGGAACCGGTTCCGGCAAGACTTCTCTGGTAAATCTGATTCCCGGGTTTTATCCGGTGACAGAAGGTGAGATTTTGCTGGAGGGTAAGAACATTCAAGGTCTTGCAGAGGAAGAACTGCGCAATCGTATCGGTGTAGTACCCCAGAAGGCGGTTTTGTTTAAGGGCACTATCAGAAGCAATTTGCAGTGGGGAAAGCCGGATGCTACGGAGGAAGAAATGTGGCAGGCTATTGATGTGGCACAGGCAAGAGAAGTTGTGGAAGGCAAAGAGGGGCAGCTGGATGCAGTTATTTTGCAAAATGGAAAGAATCTCTCCGGTGGCCAGAGACAGCGCCTTACCATTGCAAGAGCACTGGTGCGTAAGCCTGAGATTCTGATACTGGATGATAGTGCATCGGCACTGGATTATGCTACGGATGCCAAGCTTCGCGCAGCACTGAGGAATCTGGAAGGAAGTACCACTACCTTCATTGTATCTCAGAGAGCATCCACCATTCGACATGCGGATAAAATTATTGTATTGGACGACGGTGAGATGGCAGGTGTGGGTACGCATGAAGAATTGCTCCACAATTGTACTGCTTATCAGGAGATATATTATTCCCAGTATCCCAAGGAGAGAAAGAAAGGAGTGTCGGTATGAAGCAGAAGGCTACCATAAAGAAGATTCTAAACTACATTCGCAAATACCGGTTTATGGTTGCGCTCTCCATCCTGTTAGCAACTGTTACGGTCATATTGACTCTGTATATTCCGATTCTCACCGGGGATGCGGTGGATTATATCATTGCCAAGGGCTTGGTGGATATGGCTGGAATCCTGTCTATCTTGAAGAAAATAGCTATTGTGATGGTGATTACAGCTGTGGCACAGTGGGTGATGAACACCTGTAATAACTATATCACCTATCATGTAATAAAGGATATTCGCAAGGATGCCTTTCATAAGCTGCAAAGGCTACCTTTAAAATATTTGGACCAACATGCATACGGTGATGTGGTAAGCCGTGTGATTGCAGATGTAGATACCTTTGCAGATGGACTGTTAATGGGCTTTACGCAGTTGTTTACCGGTGTGCTGACTATTTTCGGCACCTTAGGTTTTATGCTGATTACAAATATACCGATTACTTTGGTGGTGGTGTGTATTACACCGGTGTCTTTTTTGGTAGCAAAGTTTATAGCCACCAAGACCTACTCCATGTTCAAGGAACAGTCCGAGACCAGAGGAGAACAAACCTCTCTGATTGAGGAAATGGTAGGTAATCAGAAGATTGTAAAAACCTTTTCCAGAGAAGAGGCGGTAAAGGAGGAGTTTGCGGAGATTAACGGCAGACTGCAGAAATGCGCTCTAAAGGCGATTTTTTTCTCCTCGCTGACCAATCCCAGCACCCGTTTTGTCAACAGTCTTGTGTATGCGGGGGTGGGTATTTTCGGAGCGTTTTTTGCCATTAGAGGTGGCATCAGTGTGGGACAGTTATCCTGCTTTTTAAGCTATGCCAATCAGTATACCAAGCCCTTTAATGAAATTTCCGGTGTGATTACGGAATTGCAGAATGCCCTTGTGTGCGCAGCACGTATTTTTGAATTGATAGAAGAGGAAGCGCAGGTTCCTGACAGTGCGGAGGCCAAAGTGCTCACAGATGCTAAGGGAAATGTAACTCTGGAAGCAGTGGATTTTCAATATGTGCCGGAGAAAAAGCTGATTCAGGATTTTAATCTGGAGGTGGCGCCGGGGCAGAGAGTAGCGATTGTAGGTCCCACCGGCTGCGGTAAGACCACAGTGATTAACCTGCTAATGCGCTTCTATGATGTGAATGAAGGCAGTATCAAGGTGGATGGGACAGATATCCGTGATATTACCAGAGGAAGTCTGCGCACCAGTTACGGTATGGTATTGCAGGAGACCTGGCTGAGAGCGGGAACCATTCGCGACAATATCCGCATGGGCAAGCCTGATGCCACGGATGAGGAAGTCATTGCAGCGGCAAAGGCGGCTCATGTCCACAGCTTTATCAAGCGTCTGCCGCAGGGCTATGATACTGTAATCACCGAGGAGGGCGGAAGCCTTTCTCAGGGACAGAAGCAGCTGTTATGTATTACGAGAGTGATGCTTTGCCTTCCTCCTATGCTGATACTTGATGAGGCGACCTCCTCCATTGATACCAGAACAGAGATTAAGATACAAAATGCTTTTGCGCAGATGATGGAAGGCAGAACCAGCTTTATCGTGGCGCATAGATTATCTACGATTCAGGAAGCAGATATTATCCTTGTGATGAAGGACGGAAACGTGATTGAACAGGGCAATCACGAAAGCCTGTTGGCAGCAGGCGGATTTTATGCAAATCTGTACGAAAGCCAGTTTGCGATGTAGACGGGCACAGAAATAGGCCTCTTGCATATGATATAAAAAGACATATGCAGGAGGTCTTTTTATGGCCTTTGTTGTATTAGATGCCGGGCACGGAGGTCCCAATCCCGGCGCGGTTTACAGTGGACGTCAGGAAAAGGATGACGTTCTGGCATTGACCTTAGCAATTGGTGCAATCTTAGAAGATAATGGGGTTGATGTGTATTATACACGTACAGCTGATATCTACGAGTCACCCTATCAGAAGGCAATGGAGGCAAATGCCACAGGTGCCGACTATTTTGTATCCATACATCGCAATTCCAGTCCATATCCCAATCAATATACAGGAATCGAAACGCTTGTATACAACAGATACAGCGAGGCGGCACGTCTTGCCTACAATATTAACGCACAGTTGGAGCAGATAGGCTTTGCCAATCAGGGAGTCAATGAACGCCAGAATCTGGTAGTGCTTAACAGCACGCAAATGCCGGCAGTATTGGTGGAGGTGGGTTTTATTAATACGGATGCAGATAATCTGCTGTTTGACGAGAGGTTTGAGGACATTGCCAGAGCTATCGCAGACGGTATATTGCAGACTGTTATGTAGAAAGAGGAGAGCCTATTGCTCTCCTTCACCGCCGGGACCATCCTTTCGGATAGAGTATGTGCAGTTGCGGTAGATTTATACTTACATATTTTTTTGTATAACAGCGCATGCTATACCTTGAAAATCAGCAAAAAATGAGTAGATAAGCAGGAGGCATGCCATGGACAAGAAAGAGCAGGAACGTGTTAACCGTCAGCAGAATCTTAATGAATATAATAGCATTACTCAGAAGGTAAAACCGGAAAATCAAAATCAGACCCATAATGTTCGCAAAGAAGGGATTCAGCCTATTAATCAGAAGAGATAGCATTGTGACAAGCAATGCTATTTTTTTCATTGCAAATTTTCTCGATTTTTCTACTTTACATAAAAATTACATGCAGCTTACCTTAACATGATATTTTTCTTGAAAAGTACATGCTAATATTAGGACGTAATCGAGAAATATTAATTAGTAACGCAGTTATTTGATGAAAATAATTTAAAAACAAGCTGCGTAGTCATGATGGAGGAAAATATTATGAGAAGAAAAAGTAGTAAACTGTTGGCAGTGATAGGGGCATGCATTTTGGCAATGGGAAGCTTAACAGCCTGCGGCAGTGACAGCCAAGGTGTGGATGAGACAGCACTTTCCGGTTCTATACAAATGGTAGGCAGTACTTCTATGGAAAAGCTGGCAAATGCGTTGAGTGAGGTGTTTATGGACAAATACCCGGATGTGAATGTAACGGTGGAATTCGTAGGCTCCGGCGCAGGAATTGAGGCAGTAAATAACAAGACTGCAGATATCGGCAATTCATCCAGAAGCTTGAAGGAGGAAGAAAAGCAGGCAGGAGCGGTGGAAAATATTGTGGCAATCGATGGTATTGCAGTATGTGTAGATCCTACCAATGCGGTAATGGGTCTGTCAAAGGAGCAGCTGATTCAGATTTATAACGGAAATATTACCAACTGGAGTGAGGTTGGCGGAGCAGATGCTCCCATTGTTGTAGTGGGACGTGAGGCAGGAAGCGGTACAAGAGGTGCCTTTGAAGAATTGCTTGAGCTGGAGGATGCATGTGCTTATGCCAATGAGTTGGACAGCACCGGCGCAGTGATGGCAAAGGTTGCGGCAACTCCCGGTGCAATCGGATATGTATCCTTAGATGCGCTGAACGATAGTGTTATTGCGCTCGCACTTGACGGTGTTGCGGCAACAGCAGAAAGCATTAAGGCAGGCAATTATTTTTTGAGCAGACCTTTTGTTATGGCTACCAATGGTGAGATTTCTGCCCAGAGTGAATTGGTGCAGGAGTGGTTTCGATTTGTGCTTGGTGAGGAAGGACAAGAGGTTGCCCGGTCGGTTGGATTGATAACAGTTGAATAGTGAAAAGGAAAACGCGAAAATGGGAACACACGCATCTGTAATGGTTAATAGAAAAAACAAAGCGGTAGTGGAAACAGCGGCACAAGTGATATTTACCATTTGTGCCTTTTTCGCCGTGCTGGCGGTAGTTGCCATTACCTTATATATGATGATAAGCGGAACTCCGGCAATTTTTGAGGTGGGGATTGCGGAAATTTTGTTTGGCCCGGTATGGGCGCCTACAGCATCCAATCCGCAATATGGTATTTTGTATGTAATTCTGACCTCTATTATTGGCACAGCAATGGCGATTTTGCTGGGAGTCCCAATAGGTCTGCTCACAGCTGTTTTTCTGGCGGAGGTGGCACCCAAAAGGATTGCAGCAATGGTAAAGCCCGCAGTAGAATTGCTGGCGGGAATCCCCTCTGTAATCTATGGTTTGTTGGGAATTTATTTATTGAATCCTCTCATGTATAAGCTGGAGCTTGCTCTGTTTCAGGATTCACCCACACATCAGTTTACCGGTGGTGCCAATCTGTTGTCGGCTGTTATTGTGTTGGCTATTATGATTCTGCCCACAGTAATCAATATCAGTGAAACTGCGATTCGGGCGGTGCAGCCAAGTATCAAAGCGGCATCCCTTGCATTGGGAGCATCTCATATGCAGACTATATTTCGCATGATGCTCCCTGCCGCAAAATCAGGTATCGTCACAGCTGTTGTTTTGGGTGTGGGCAGGGCCATAGGAGAGGCTATGGCAATTACACTGGTGTCCGGCAGCAGTGTAAATATGCCTCTTCCTTTTAATTCCGTACGTTTTCTGACTACCGCCATTGTCAGCGAGATGGGTTATTCTCAGGGAACGCACCGAAGGGTGCTGTTTACAATCGGACTGGTATTGTTTGTGTTTATTATGTTAATTAATATATCCTTGAGCAGAATATTAAAAAAGGGGGAGTCGGAGAATGAGTAGGAATACCTTAATGGTAAAAAGAAAACGTCCTCTTGATACCTTGTTAAAGACTGCCATATACATATCGGCGACAGTGGCGGTTGCTGTACTTTTCGGTATTATCGGTTATGTATTTTTCAAAGGCTTTCACACCGTGTCATGGACCTTCCTGACCACAGTTACCAGTGCCTTAAAACAGACGGCAGGTATTCTGGGCAATATCGTAAATACCGTTTATATTATAGTGCTCACGCTTCTTATTGCAACTCCCATAGGGGTGGGCTCCGCAATTTATTTAAATGAATATGCCAAGCCGGGTAAAATCGTGTCTTTGATTGAATTTACGACAGAGACACTGGCAGGTATTCCTTCTATTATTTTTGGCTTGTTTGGTATGGTTTTCTTTGGTGAAACCTTGGGACTGGGTTATTCTATTCTGACCGGCTCACTGACATTGACTTTGATGGTACTCCCGCTGATTACCAGGAACACGCAGGAGGCGCTGCGTACCGTGCCGGACAGCTATCGAGGCGGTGCAATAGGGCTTGGCGCTACAAAATGGTATATGATTCGGACGATTTTATTACCCTCTTCCATGTCGGGTATTGTAACAGGTGTGATTCTGGCACTGGGGCGTATTGTGGGTGAGTCGGCTGCACTTTTATTTACTGCAGGAAGCGCATATAAGCTCCCGCAATTTGTGAACAGCTTTACAGAGAATCTGGGCAAGTTAGCTTCCAAGGTAACGGAATCCGGCGGCACACTGACCATTGAGATGTATTTGCAGATGCAAAAGGGACAATATGATACGGCATTTGGTATTGGCTGTGTGCTAATTATCATTGTGTTGGCGCTTAATCTGCTTACTAAGCTGGCAGCAAGGAAGCTTAAGGCAGTATAGGCACGAAAAGGAGATAGACAAAGTAATGGAAACAACAAAAATTGCAGTGAAAAATTTAAATTTATATTACGGAGATAATCATGCGCTTAAAAATGTAACTATGAAAATCAGAAAAAATGCTATTACTGCATTTATCGGACCCAGTGGTTGCGGAAAATCCACTTTCTTAAAATGTCTCAACCGGATGAACGATTTGGTGTCAACAGCGAGAGTTGAAGGCACAGTGCTTCTGGATGGGGAGGATATTTACGACAAACGAGTAGATACGACACTGCTTCGTAAAAAGGTAGGAATGGTATTTCAACAGCCCAATCCTTTTCCTATGTCCGTATATGACAATGTTGCTTATGGTCCCAGATTACATGGTATTAAAAGTAAGAGCCGTCTGGATGAAATTGTGGAAAATGCACTGCGCGGGGCAGTGATTTTTGATGAGGTCAAGGAACGCTTAAATAAATCTGCCATGGGATTGTCGGGAGGTCAACAGCAACGATTGTGTATTGCAAGGGCATTGGCGGTTGAGCCGGAGGTTTTGCTGATGGATGAACCTACTTCTGCACTAGACCCGATTTCCACCTTGAAGATCGAGGAACTGATGGAAAGCTTAAAGACCAAATATACGATTGCCATTGTAACACATAATATGCAACAGGCTGCGCGAGTGTCGGACGAAACAGCATTTTTTCTGATGGGTGAGGTGATAGAAGCCGGTTCTACTCATGATATCTTTGCCCGCCCCAGAGATAAAAGAACTGAGGATTATATTACCGGTAGATTTGGATAATAAGGTATGTGAACGAGAAATATTGAGTTAGAAAGTGGAGTGAGAAAATATGTCACCAAGAATTATATTTGAACAGGAATTGGAATTATTAAAGACAAAGGTAGCAGAAATGGGAGTGCGTGCGGAAATCAGCTATGACAGGTTGGTATATGCAGTAAGAGCAAATGACAGAGAATCCCTTAAGCAGCTGCTGGATAATGACCGCCAGATGATGGATATGCAGAGGAGTATTGAAGCAAAATGCCTGACACTGCTTACAAAGCAGCAACCGGTGGCAAAGGATTTACGATTGGTATCCTCAGCCCTGAAGGTTGTAACAGATATTGAAAGAGTAGGCGACCATGTGTCTGATATCGCTGAGCTGTACCTGCGAATGGGTGGTGTTTTTGCGGAAGGAGAATACGAGCATATGCTTGCTAAGATGATGGAGGAGGCAAAGGGTATGTTACATGAGGCGGTGGAAGCCTTTGTGGACGGCGATGAGCAGGCTGCGAGGGAGGTTATTTCCCACGATGATATTGTTGATGAGCAGTTTAATGAAATGAAAGAGAAAATGATGAATGCAATTCGTGTACAGGATTTGGATGCGGATAAGGTGGTGGATTATCTGATGGTTGCCAAGTATTTGGAAAAAATCGGGGACCACGCCGTAAATATAGGTGAATGGTCTATTTTTCTGGTTACGGGCGATATGCAGGGCGTACAGCTGTATTAGAATGGGTATATTAGCTTTCCCTAATGATATATTTTACATAAATTTTACATAACATGGTTACATTTTTTACATAGATAAGTTAAAATGCAATTATACGTTGCAATATATGTAAAAATATATTGAAAATAAAGTAAAATAATAACTTAAAATGCAAAAGTAAAAAGAGAGGATTTTGTTATGAGTTTCTTTGATTTTCTGACCATGATAGGGGGATTGGCACTTTTCCTCTACGGAATGAATCTTATGGGAGATGGTTTGTCTCAGGCATCCGGCGGACGTTTGGAGCGTATTCTGGAGAAGCTGACCAACAATCCGTTAAAGGCTGTGTTAGTAGGTGCAGGTGTGACTGCAGTGATTCAGTCTTCCTCGGCTACCACAGTTATGGTAGTCGGTTTTGTTAACTCCGGTATTATGAAATTAGAGCAGGCAGTGGGTATTATTATGGGTGCCAATGTGGGTACTACCATTACCTCCTGGATTCTGGGTCTATCAGGAATAGACAGCTCATCCTTTTTCGTACAGCTATTAAAGCCCACATCCTTTTCTCCGATATTGGCACTTATCGGTGTGGCGCTTATGCTGTTCTCCAAGAAGGACAAGCATAAATCTACAGCGATTATTTTAGTGGGATTTGCCGTGTTAATGTTTGGTATGGATACTATGAGCGGCGCGGTAAAGGGACTGAGAGACGTGCCTGAGTTTACTAGCATTCTTACCAGATTCTCCAATCCTATATTAGGTATGTTGGCAGGTATGGTTCTTACAGCTGTGATTCAGTCTTCTTCTGCATCCGTAGGTATCCTGCAGGCATTGTGTGCAACCGGCGCAGTCGGCTATGGCGCAGCGATTCCGATTATCATGGGTCAGAATATCGGTACCTGTGTAACAGCTATGATTTCCGGCGTAGGTGCATCCAAAAATGCAAGAAGAACTGCTTTGGTGCATCTGTATTTTAATGTTATCGGTACGGTATTGTTTATGGTGGTGTTCTACGCTATCAATGCAGTAAATCCTTTTGCTTTTATGGAGGATGCAGCCACTCCTTTCGGCATTGCAGCAGTGCATAGTGTATTTAATATTGCGGCAACCGTGTGTCTCCTGCCTTTTTCAAAGGGCTTGGTAAAGTTGGCTTCTATGACTATCAGAGAAGAAGAAATTCCGGAGATTACGGTGGAAGAAGACAAAACACTTGGACTTTTGGATCCTCGCTTTTTAGAGACTCCTTCCTATGCAGTGGAGCAAAGCCGCAGTGTAGCTACTGTAATGGCAGGTCTGGCAGAGGAGGCTATGAATCTGAGTATGTCACTCTTTAAGGAATACACAGAGGAAAAGGCGGCACGTGTTGTGGCTCTGGAGAGTAAGGTTGATACTTTTGAGGATGAACTGGGAAGCTATCTGGTAAAATTGAGTGCCAAGAATCTGCTGGGTAAGGATAGTCATACCCTTAATACCATTCTTCATTGTATCGGTGATTTTGAAAGAATTTCAGATCATGCACGCAACATCAAGGAAGCTGCTGAGGAAATGCATTTAAAGAAGCTGGAATTTTCAGATAAAGCTCAGGCGGAATTGGAAGTGCTGGAGAGAGCAGTGCATGATATTTTACAGATAACCATGTTGAGCTTTAACGAGGAGGACCTTGCTCTGGCAAAGCAGGTAGAACCTTTGGAAGAGGTAATTGATGGCTTGAATCTTGATATTAAGCAGAGACATATAAAGCGTCTGCGCAAGGGAAAATGTACCATTGAGCTTGGATTTGTTCTGTCAGATATCGTTACCAACTTTGAGCGTGTGTCTGATCACTGTTCCAATATTGCAGTGTGTCTGCTCGAAGTAAGTGAGGACGAATTTGATACTCATGCATATCTGGATGAATTAAAGAGGGATGATAATATTGACTTCCGCGGTAAAGTGATGACTTACAGAGAGCGTTATCAGCTTCCGTAAGCCTGTGATAGACAGAAGGGTGGAATAGAAATGGCATTGATATATGTGGTTGAGGATGATAAGAGCATTCAGGAGATAGAGACCTTTGCTTTGACCAACGTAGGATATCAGGTAGAGGGCTTTGACTCTGCCGGGGATTTTCTGGAAGCCTTAAATAGAGAATTACCGGATCTGATTCTGCTGGATATTATGCTGCCGGATGAGGACGGATTATCCCTTGTTAAAAAGCTGCGTCTTCGTCAGGATACGGTTACGATTCCAATTATTATGGTAACAGCCAAGACTACAGAAATCGATAAAGTAAAGGGCTTGGACATCGGAGCGGATGATTATATAACGAAGCCCTTCGGAGTTATGGAATTGATTTCCCGGGTAAAAGCCATGCTTCGCAGAAGCGCCAAGCCGGAAGAAAAGGAAAAACTTTTGCGGTTAGGTAATATTGTACTGGATCGGGAAAAGCATGCTGTGTTTGTAAATGATACGTTGTGCGAGTTAACCTATAAGGAATATGAGTTATTAAAGCTTCTTATGGTTAATGCAGGCATTGTCACAACCAGAGAAGTGATTCTGGACCGTATCTGGGGAATTGATTTTGAAGGGGAGTCCAGGACCTTGGATATGCATATTAAAACCCTTCGCCAGAAGCTTAAGGAAGAAGGCAGTCTGATTAAAACCGTGCGTAATGTGGGTTATATTATGAATACGGATAAGGCTTAGAATGTATGAAAAGAAAAATTAATAAGATGCTGATGTTGATTGCAACGCTTGCCATCTTTATGACAATGCTGTTGATTACATTAGTGTACTATGACTTGTTCAGACGGCAGATGATGGATGATTTGCGTTCCTATGCAACACTGCTTAAAGAATATCATACCGCAGAGGATATACAACGTCTTGCTACCGGTCTGGAAGAGGAAAAATTGCGCGTAACCTTAATTGGTGAAGATGGTGACGTTCAATTTGATAATGAGGCAGAACAGGAGCAGATGGAAAACCATAGTCGACGTCCGGAAATCATTGAAGCAATGGAGACGGGAGAGGGGCAGGCCGTACGTAATTCGGAAACCTTATCCCGGAATACCTTTTATTATGCCGTTCGTATGCAGGATGGAAGTGTGTTGAGAGTGGCAAAGGATGCCGGAAGTATTTATAGTATTTTCGGCAGAGCCCTCCCCAGTCTGCTGGTTATCTTTGTAATATTGCTGGTGTTGTGTCTGACAATGGCTCATTTTTTGACAGGAAAGCTGATTGTACCGATCGAGCAGCTGGCGGAGAATCTGGATGAGCAGGATGATGCTACGGAGTATGAGGAGCTTACCCCTTTTATTAACATGATACGGGAGCAGCATCAGGATATTATTAAAAATGCAAAGATACGACAGGAATTTACAGCGAATGTTTCTCATGAATTAAAAACGCCGCTTACCTCTATTTCCGGTTATGCAGAGCTGATAGAGACGGGAATGGCTTCTGAGACTGATGTGGTGCGGTTTGCACATGGGATTCACAGCAGTGCCAATCGATTGTTGACACTCATTAATGATATTATACGCTTGTCTGAATTGGATGGTGCAGAGGAAGAAGTAGTGCTGGAACGATTGAATCTGTTTGAATTGGCAGGCACTTGTGTTGAGATGCTTACGCTGAACGCAGAAAAGCATCATGTAACCATATCCATTCAGGGTGAGAATAGCTCTGTAAACGGCAATAAACAGATGCTGGAGGAGCTATTATTTAATCTTTGCGATAATGCCATTCGCTATAACAATGTGGGCGGAAGAGTGGATGTAGAGGTATATGAAAGAGACGGTCATACCCATTTGGTGGTAAAGGATACCGGTATCGGAATTCCCAAGGAGCATCAGGAAAGAATATTTGAGCGTTTCTACAGAGTGGATAAGAGTCGGTCAAAATCTACCGGAGGTACGGGCTTAGGCCTGGCTATTGTAAAGCATATTATCGCAAAGCATAATGCGCAGATAGAATTAGATAGTAATCCCGGTAAAGGGACTACTATCAGAGTTATCTTTTAAAGAAGAATAAGGTGGGCAATAAAAATGGGAGTTCTTTTCGGAAGTTGCAATCGCCGGGTCGAAATGCGGAGCAAAAAATGTGGTGTTTCTGGCAGATGCGCCCTTTGAAATCGAGTTTGTGTCTTTTCACCTGAACACGCTCCCCGCGATTTGTCCGCTTCGGGAGTACAGGGATATGTTGCGAAACAAATGATGGGATTTCTAAATGTGCTAACTTTGGAATTTTCGATTGTTCGTGCTTTTTATGAGCTGGGACAAAAATAGCGCCGTGTGCGCGGTGGGCGGAAAGCTGAAAAAGAATCACTTTCCGCCCACCGCGCACACGGCGCTATTTTTGTTCAAGACCATAAAAACACGAACCCTATTCCAAAGTTGCGCACATAAGAAATTCACACATTTGGTTTCGGACAACATATCCCTGTACTCCCGAAGCGAATCAATCTGCGGTAGGAGTGTGTTCTGTTGAAAAGACACAAATAATAAGGGATTTCAAAGGACGCATCTGCCAGAAACACCACATTTTTTGCTCCGCATTTCGACCCGGCGACTGCCGTTTCCGGAAAGGACTACCATTTATTAGTTTTCCAAGTTAAGCGTCTGAGTCTGAGGATTCTTTGGCAACTTCTGCCTCCTCCTCATCAAGCTTCTCAGGAAGCGTCAGATGTACTTTAACAATACGATTCTGGTCAATACCCTGTACCTTTAGGATGGTGCCATCCGCTAAGGTTACTTCTTCGTTATCCTCGGGAAGCCTGTCAAGATATTCAATAATAATACCGCCGATAGAATCATAATCTTCACTTTCAAATTCGGTTCCCAGGACATCGTTAATGTCATCAAGCTTCATACTGCCTTCTATTAAGTAGGAGCCGTTTTCTGTTTCCTGTATCAATTCTTTCTCATCTTCATCGTATTCGTCACGTATCTCGCCTACAATTTCCTCCAGCAGGTCTTCCACGGTTATCATACCTACAGTTGCGCCGTACTCATTGAGGACAAAGGTCACGTTTGTGGATTTCTCACGCATTTCATACATTAAATCAGCAACCTTTTTATACTCGTAGGTATAATGACCTTTACGAATAATATCTTCCACGCAGAAGGCTTCTTTATCATCGGTGAGGATGAAGTCCTTGATATTGATAAGACCGATAATATTGTCCTTATCCTCGCGATATACAGGAAGGCGTGTGTACATGGATTCACGGAAGATTTCCAACACGTCATCATAAGAAGCCTCTACACTGACGGTTACCATGTTGATACGGGGAATCATAACATCCTTGGCAAGCGCATCGGAATAATCAAATAGATTTAAAATCATTTCGCGCTCTTCCGATTCAATAACACCATCCTCATGACTGACATCCACATAAGTCTTAAGCTCGGATTCCGTCATGGCAGATGCTTTTTTGTTAGGATCAATATGTAGCAGCCGTAAAATAGCACCGGACATTTTGTCCACAATAAAAATAACAGGAGTGAGTACCTGCATTAGAAAATATATCATGCCACTGTACATCAGGGATAATTTTTCCGAGGAGAGCATAGCCCATGTTTTGGGAACAATCTCGCCGCAGAGAAGTACTACCACCGTTAAAATACTGGTTGCAATACCGACTGCCAGATTAATGCGCAAAGCAAGGGTTGTTGCCAGAGAAGATGCTGTCAGATTGACAATGTTATTGCCAATTAGTATAGCACTTAGCATTTTGCCGTAATTGCTGAGAATTTTGTTGACCTTGGCTGCCCGTTTATTACCTTCCTCCTCCAATGCGCGCATCCGTACACGATTCACCGTAGTAAGCGCCGTTTCTGCAGAGGAAAAGAAACCGGACAAAATAACTAAAATAAGTAAAACTATAAATTGTATGACACCTGAGGTATCCAAGAAATATTCACTCCTTCGTAATATAATTTGAGTTGTTTAGTTAATAGAAACTTATTCAAAACTATACAATACAAGCGGGGAGTTGTCAAGTTTTCAGACACTGTGGCATATCCTTTAATTAGAAAAAGATTCTTAATATAGTATGGGAGGTTTGGTATGGAAAGAATGCCTGCGAATAGAACGGGAGGGGACAATCCGGTTCCTGTTTTTTTCTTGTTAAAGTGTCTTTTGTTTTCCTACATATTGACAGCAGCACTATTGTTGCTGTTAGCGTTTTTATTGTATAAGTTGGGGTTGTCAGAGGGGATTGTATCCATAGCGATTAGTGCAATCTATGTCATAGCAACCTTTATGGCAGGATTTATCGCCGGTAAAAAGCTACAGACACGCAAATTTTTATGGGGGATGTTGCTGGGAGCAGCTTATTTTGTGGTGCTGGCAGTAATATCTCTGCTTGTAAATCAATCGGTGGGAGAGCTTGGGAATTCTTTCTTGACTACGCTGACCTTATGCGCTGCCGGAGGAACCCTGGGTGGTATGCTGGGATAAAATGAAGAAAAAGAATGTAATTTTGCAAAAAACTCTTTTACAAATGGTATTTTTATGTTATACTACAAAATGTTTATTGGTCTATTGACGTTGAAAAACATAAGGAGGCTATATTTTTATGAAGCACATTAAGACTTTAACAACCAGAGATCTGAAGGAATCTATGAAGAAGGGCGGCTGTGGTGAGTGCCAGACCTCTTGCCAGTCTGCTTGTAAGACTTCTTGTACCGTAGGAAATCAGAGTTGCGAAAAGATTAAATAATCGAACAGGACAGTTAAGACTAACGTAAGCAGCGATTCCGGTCGCTGCTTATTATATGTTAGAAAGGATATAACCATGATACATCAGTATAAAAACAATGGATTTAATATTGTAATGGACGTAAACAGCGGGTCTGTGCATGTGGTTGATGATATTGTATACGACATGATTCCCCTGGTGGAGCCCCTTGTAAATGAAGGCATCAAGGATGCTGATACGATTAAGGCAGCCGTTTTAAATCTGGGCAATATTCCTTATCCGGAGAAAGAGATTCTGGAGGCTGTGGATGAGGTATTGGAGCTGGAGAAGGCAGGACAGTTATTTGCACCGGATATTTATGAGAATTATGTATTTGACTTCAAGAACAGACAGACAGTTGTAAAAGCCTTGTGCCTGCATATTGCCCATGATTGTAATCTGGCATGTGAATATTGCTTTGCTGAAGAAGGAGAATATCATGGCAGACGCGCGCTCATGAGCTTTGAAGTGGGTAAAAAGGCTCTGGATTTTCTGGTGGCCAATTCCGGTAGCCGTGTCAATTTGGAGGTGGATTTCTTTGGCGGAGAGCCCCTGATGAATTGGCAGGTGGTAAAGGATCTGGTAGAGTATGGCAGAAGTCTGGAGGAGCCTCACAATAAAAAGTTTCGCTTCACTCTGACTACCAATGGTGTATTGTTAAATGATGAAATTCTGGAATTTGCCAATAAGGAAATGTCCAATATTGTGTTAAGTATTGACGGCCGCAAAGAGGTGCATGACAAAATGCGTCCTTTCCGTGGTGGACAGGGCAGCTATGATTTGATAGTCCCGAAATTTCAGAAGGTGGCAGAGAGCAGAGAGCAGATGAATTATTATGTGAGAGGTACTTTTACGCATAATAATCTGGATTTTGCAGAGGACGTATTGCATCTGGCAGACCTTGGCTTTCAGCAGATTTCGGTGGAGCCTGTTGTGGCGGAGCCCACTGATTCTTATGCGATTACAGAGGCAGATTTGCCCAGATTGAAAGAAGAGTATGATAAGCTTGCAGTAGAGATGCTGAAGCGCCGTAAGGAGGGAAAGGCATTTAATTTCTTCCACTTTATGATTGATTTGTCCGGCGGTCCCTGTGTGGCTAAGCGCCTTTCCGGATGCGGTTCGGGAACAGAGTATTTGGCAGTGACTCCCTGGGGGGATTTTTATCCCTGCCATCAGTTTGTGGGAAATGAGAAATTTTTGATGGGTAATGTGGATGAAGGTATTGTTAATACAGACATCAGGGATGAATTTAAGTGCTGCAATGTTTATGCTAAGGAAAAGTGTAAGAAATGTTTCGCCAAATTCTATTGCAGCGGTGGTTGTGCAGCCAATTCCTATAACTTCCATGGTCATATCAACGATGCCTATGATATTGGTTGCGAACTGCAGAAGAAGCGAATTGAGTGTGCGATTATGATGAAGGCGGCACAGGCTGCGGAGGAGTAAGGAAAGGACTAAGAAAAGATGAAGAAAAGTAAAGGATTTATAGTACTTCTGTGTACGATTCTGATTCTGCTGGGAGTAGGCTATATTGATATTTTCGGCGTGGATGCGGAAGGCACCGGAAGTGCTTCTGATATAAAGCTGGGACTTGATCTGGCAGGCGGTGTCAGCATTACCTATCAGGTAGTGGGAGATGAAACACCGGATGATACTGATATGCAGGATACCATTGCCAAGCTTCAAAAGCGTGTGGAGGGCTACAGCACAGAAGCGATTGTATATCAGGAGGGCTCCGATAGAATTAATATCGAAATTCCCGGAGTGGATGATGCTAACGCAATCTTGCAGGAGCTTGGTAAGCCCGGTGCACTGTACTTTATTGCTGAAACAGACGATGAAGGCAATGCCAATTATTCCTGGCAACCAGTAACAGATGACGATGGTAATGCGAGTTATGCCTGTGTTCTGAATCAGACCATTGAGGAACTGGAAGCAGAAGGCTCCGTAATGCTAGTGGGTACTGACGTAGAAACAGCACGTGCTGCAACGATGCAGGATAACATGGGTTCTCAGCATGTTGTTGAATTGAATATGACAAAAGAAGGTACACAGAAATTTGCAGCGGCTACCCAACGTGCTTACGAGAGGGGAGAAACCCTCGGTATTTATTATGACGGTGCATTTGTGAGTGTGCCCAGTGTAAATGGAGTATTTACTGACGGCTATGCACAGATTTCCCCCATGGAATCCTATGAGGAAGCAGAAGCGTTGGCTTCTACCATCCGTATCGGAGGTCTGAAGCTGGAATTGGAGGAACTGCATTCTAAAGTGGTAGGTGCACAGCTTGGTATTGAAGCCATTAATACCAGTCTAAAGGCAGGCGTTATTGGATTTGCGCTTGTTGTCATTTTTATGATAGCGGTTTATTATATTGCCGGTGTGGCTTCTGGAATTGGTTTGACCTTATATGTTGCGCTGGTTGTGCTGTTATTAAAGGGCTTTGATATGACACTGACCTTGTCAGGAGTGGCAGGTATTATTCTGTCTATCGGTATGGCAGTAGATGCCAATGTGATTATTTTTGCACGTATCCGTGAGGAGCTTGCAACCGGTAAAACCGTAAAAAGTGCTGTGAAAATCGGTTTTGACAAAGCTTTGTCCGCTATTGTAGACGGTAATATAACCACCTTGATTGCGGCAGCTGTATTGTTAATATTGGGTCCCGGTACCATAAAGGGATTTGCACAGACTCTTGCGCTGGGTATTGTGCTCTCTATGTTTACAGCACTTGTGGTAACAAGACTGGTGATGAATGCCTTTTATGCTATCGGCTTCAAGGATATGAAATGGTACGGCGTGACAAAAGAGCGCAAGGCGATTAATTTTTTGGGAAAGAAGAAAGTATTCTTCGGTATATCTCTGGCCGTGATTGCAGCAGGCTTTATTGTGATGGGAATCTATAAAGTCAATGTGGGAGATTCCTTGAATTACAGTCTGGAGTTTAAGGGTGGTACAGCTACCACTGTAAACTTTAATGAAAGAAAAGAGCTTGAAACTGTTAATAGTGAAGTGGTTCCTTTCATTGAGGAGATAACCGGTAGTGCTGTGCAGATTCAGACCGTTGAGGATTCCAACGAGGTGATTTTCAAAACGCAATCCTTAAGTGTGGAACAGCGTGATGCTTTGAATCAGATGTTTTTGGACAACTTTGGTGTGGAGGAAAGCATGATTACCTCTGAAACCATAAGCTCCACCATCAGTAATGAAATGAAATCAGATACGATTATCGCAGTTGTCATTGCCATTGTCGGCATGCTCATATATATTCGTATCCGCTTCAGTGATATCCGTTTCGGTGTCAGCAGTATTGTGGCATTGGTACATGATGTCCTGGTAGTTATTGCATTTTATGCGGTGGCAAGAGTGTCAGTAGGCAATACCTTTATTGCGTGTCTGCTTACGATTGTGGGTTATTCTGTGAATGCGACGATAGTAGTATTTGACCGTGTGCGTGAAAATATGGTGGATATGACCAGAAGGGATACTTTGGAGGATATTGTGAATAAGAGTATCACACAGACCTTATCCAGAAGTATTTTCACCTCTCTGACTACCTTGATTATGGTTGTAGCACTATATATTCTGGGAGTAACCAGTATCCGTGATTTCGCATTGCCTTTGATAGTAGGTATTATTTGCGGAGCCTATTCGTCCGTGTGCCTGGCTGGTGCACTGTGGTGTGTTCTTCGCAAGAAATTCCCTCCTAAGGTAGAGAGCGATTCCTAGAAAGAGAGATTGACGTAGATACATGGAGAAGTGGTATGTGGCCGCCAAAAAGGCTGATTTTGATAAGTGGGCAGAAGAATTTCATATTAGTCCTGTGGTGGCGCGGATTTTGCGGAATCGTGATTTGACAGAGGAAACAGAGATTCAAAAATTCCTACATGGGACATTGGAGGATTGTTATTCTCCGTGGCTTTTAAAGGACATGGAGAAGGCTGTGGAATTGATATTGCAGGCAAAATCGGACGGTGTACCTATCAGGGTGATTGGGGATTATGATGTGGATGGTATTTGTTCTGCCTATATTCTTACGAAGGGACTGCAGATGTTGGAGGCGCAGGTGGATGTGGCAATTCCCCATCGTATTCATGATGGCTACGGATTAAATGATAACCTGATTGAAGAAGCAAGAGAAGATGGTATCGGAATGATAGTGACCTGTGATAACGGTATTGCTGCGGCTCCACAGATTGCGCTTGCAGCATCCTATGGTATTAAGGTCATTGTGACAGATCACCACGAAGTTCCTTTTGTTGAAGAAGACGGTATACGCAAGGAGTTATTACCTCCTGCGCTTGCTGTTGTTGATCCTAAGAGAGCGGAGTGCAACTATCCTTTTCCAAATATCTGCGGTGGTGTTGTGGCATACAAGCTGATACAGGCATTATATGAGCGAGTGAGCGAGCAGTCACAAGCTACAGAAGAATACACCGGAGACACCACGGAGATAAGCAGATGTGGAAGTTTTGACCAAACTTTAGAGGAACTGCTGGAATTTGCGGCATTGGCAACAATCTGTGATGTGATGGAGCTTAAGGATGAGAACCGTATCATCGTAAAAGAAGGTCTGAAACGCTTGCAAAACACAGCCAATCCGGGTATTAGAGCATTGATGGAGGTAAATAGTGTACAACCGGAGAAACTGAATGCCTATCATTTGGGGTTTGTACTCGGTCCCTGTCTCAATGCAACGGGACGTTTGGACACTGCGAAAAGAGCTTTGGAATTACTGCAGAGTGTGACAAAGACAGAGGCTATGAGCGCAGCAAGCGAATTAAAAGCTTTAAATGACAGCCGCAAGAACATGACACTTAAGGGGGTAGAGGAAGCGGAGCAATATGTGGCAGAGCATCATTTGGAGCAGGATAATGTTATGCTGATCTATTTACCCAAGGTGCATGAGAGTCTGGCTGGAATTATTGCGGGACGTATTCGCGAGAAATATAATCATCCGGTATTTATTCTCACAAAGGGCGAGGAGGGTGTAAAGGGCTCAGGACGTTCTATCGAAAGCTATCATATGTATGAGCACATGACCGAGGTAAAGCAGTATTTTACCAAGTTTGGAGGACACAAGCTGGCGGCAGGTCTATCCATGAGAGAAGAGGATATTGAGCCATTGCGGGCTGCTCTCAATGAAAGAAGCGGTCTTACGGAGGAGGATTTTATTCCTGAGGTACATATTGATGTACCCATGCCTTTAAGCTATGCAGAGGATGCTTTGGCAAGAGAATTGTCTTTGCTGGAGCCTTTTGGCGTAGGTAATCCCAAGCCGTTATTTGCGCAAAAGGATATTCGTTTTCAAGCCGGTTACAAGATGGGAGCAAATGGAAATTTTGCAAGATTTCGCGTGTATGCACCGGAGGGAATGCCCATAGAAATGGTATATTTCGGAGATTTGGAGCGTTTCGGGGCATTTCTCGAAGAAAAGTACGGCGCGGGAAGTGAGGCAGCATTATATGCCGGAAAAGGAGATTTTCTCGTGTCTGTGACCTATCAACTGGGCTTGAATACCTTTAGAGGAAATACAAAAATGCAGTTTATAATGCAGAATTACTGCTAAATTGCATAGAAGACATTTTTTTGTAAAGAAATGCTTTATGAATTTACAATTCTTTTTTTAGATTTAAATAAGGAATTGGACACACTTTAGACACATTTTCTCTGTAACATATATTTCAGATAGTTGATAAATTCACTATCTCCCCCCCTCATAAGAAAATCGTAAAGAAGTCCCGGTTTTGCCGGGGCTTCTTTACATATATGGATTAGAGAGTTTTGTAATAAAGTCGCTAGGGAATATTAAATTAGGGGTGGTAGAAATGCCTAAAATGGAGTAAAATATATTGATATGTTTTATTCTGGTGGGGGCATTTGTCTGCCCTGTCGGGAAAGGTTGGTGCGGCTATGAAATTAACGGATTTACTTAAGAATTTAGAATATAAGTGTATTCAAGGAGAACTGGATAGAGAGGTAAGTCAAATCGTTTATGATTCCAGGAAAGAAGCAAAGGATATTGCAGAAGGGTGTCTTTTTGTATGTATTGAAGGAGCGGTATTTGACGGGCATGAGTATGCGGCAGAGATGGTAGCAAAGGGTGCCAAGGTGTTGGTGGTATCCAAGGCAGTGAAAGTACCGTCTGATGCAGATGTGACGATTATTCAGGTAGAGAATACCCGCTATGCCATGGCATTTATTTCGGCAGCTTATTTCGGCAATCCGGCAGATAAACTGAAGGTAATCGGTATTACCGGCACAAAAGGCAAAACCACTACTACATATCTTGTGAAGTCTATTTTGGAAAATGCAGGCTACAAGGTTGGTTTGGTAGGTACGATAGAAGTGATTATCGGAGATACGCACATTCACGCCAACAATACTACACCGGAGTCCTATCTGCTGCAGGAGTATTTTGCACAGATGGTGGAAGCCGGCTTGGATACGGTGGTGATGGAGGTGTCTTCTCAGGCACTGATGCAACATCGTTCACAGGGATTTTTGTTTGATTATGGTATTTTCACTAACCTGGAGCCCGATCATATCGGACCCAATGAGCATGCCAGCTTTGAGGAATATATGATGTATAAGGGTATGCTGTTTAGGCAATGCAAGGTGGGTATTGTCAATGGTGACGATAAGCATTGGGAGCAGGTGGTGAAAGGGCATACCTGTGAATTGGAAAGCTTTGGTATGGGTCAGGAGTGTATGCTTCGCGCAGAAAATATGAAATTGGTACGTAAAGCCGGAGAATTGGGAGTGGCATTTCATGTGGCAGGCCTGCTTGATTTTGACGTGGAAGTCCCCACACCGGGTAGATTTAGTGTATATAATGCCTTGACAGCCATTGCAATCTGTCGTCATTTTCAGGTGAAGGAAGAGGATATACGAAAAGCTCTTTTAACAGCTCATGTAAAAGGACGGATTGAGATGGTGAAGGTATCGGAGGATTTCACCCTTCTGATTGATTATGCACACAATGCTATGGCCTTGGAGAGTCTGCTGACTACCTTAAAGGAGTATGAGCCCCATCGCTTGGTGTGTTTGTTTGGCTGCGGAGGCAACCGCTCCAGACAGCGTCGTTTTGAGATGGGCGAGGTTAGCGGCAGATTGGCGGATGTGACCATTATTACATCCGATAATCCCAGATTTGAAGAGCCTCAGGCAATTATTGATGACATTAAGGTGGGAATGGCTAAGACTTCCGGTAAATACGTGGAAATCTGTGATCGTAAGGAAGCTATTGCCTATGCCATTGCCCATGGCGAGCCCGGAGATATTATTGTATTGGCGGGTAAGGGACATGAGGATTATCAGGAAATTAAGGGTGTAAAGTACCCTATGGACGAGAGAGTATTGATTCAGGAGATACTGGACGAAAGTCATTGATGAAATAGGAGAAGGATTGTGAGCACACTGTATGCAGACATTATAGTGGATATTTCCCATGAAAAACTGGATAGACCCTTTCAATACCGTGTGCCCGAGAAGCTACAGGAAGTGCTGGATGTAGGCATGTGTGTTACCATTCCTTTTGGCAAAGGAAATAAGCTGATTAAGGGATATGTAATCGGCATTGGAAAAGAATGTAATTTCGATTCTGCCCGGATTAAGGATATTGCAGGGATTGTGCAGGAGGATGTGGGCGTTGAGAATAAGCTTGTGACTCTGGCGGGATGGATTCGCAGGAATTATGGTTCCACCATGATTCAGGCTTTAAGAACAGTGCTGCCTGCCAAGAAAAGTGTGAAAAAACTGGAGCACAAACGCATTGAACGCCTGATGAACCGGGAGGAGATTATTTCCCTGTTAGGCGAGAGTGAGCGAAAGAAGCAGACGGCCAAGGTCAGGCTTTTGCGAGAGCTTGTAGAGCAGGACACCATTCCCTATGAGTGGGTTACCGGCAAGCTGGGAGTGGCCATGGCCACTGTAAGAAGTCTTGAGAAGGCCGGCGCTTTAAGACTGGTAAGCCAAGAGAGCTATCGCAATCCGGTAAAGCTCTCTGCGACACAGGATTACAGAAAGCATTTAAGTGAAGGTCAGCTTCACATTGTGGAAGAGGTTATAAGGGATTATGACCATGGACAAAAGGGGACATACCTGATTCATGGTATTACCGGAAGCGGCAAAACAGAAGTATATATTCAGCTGATTGAGGAAATGGTAAGTCGTGGAAGGCAGGCCATTGTGCTGATACCGGAGATTGCATTGACGTATCAGACCTTGCTTCGATTCTATAAAAGATTTGGTGAGCGGGTCAGTGTGATGAATTCCACTCTGTCACCCGGAGAAAAATATGATCAGTGCGAGCGTGCCAAAAAGGGTGAGATTGATGTGATTATCGGTCCGCGTTCAGCACTGTTTACTCCTTTTCCCAATATCGGTTTGATTGTAATCGATGAGGAGCATGAGAGCAGCTATAAGAGTGAAGGAACACCTAAATATCATGCGCGAGAAACCGCCATGGAGGTGGCAAGATTACACGGAGCCAGTGTGGTGCTGGGTTCCGCTACACCTTCCATGGAGGCTTATTTTCGGGCAAGTGAAGGGGAATATCGCCTGTTTAAATTGAGTGAACGCTTGACCGGAGAGAGCCTGCCACAGGTTTATACGGTGGATTTGCGTGAGGAATTGAAGTCAGGTAATCGTTCTATTTTCAGTAGAAAGCTACAGGAGTTATTGGCGGACCGTCTGCAAAAGGGAGAGCAGAGTATGCTCTTTTTGAACAGAAGAGGATACGCAGGGTTTATATCCTGCCGTTCCTGTGGACATGTGATGAAATGTCCACACTGTGAGGTATCTCTTTCGGAGCACAAGGGAGGCGTGCTGATGTGCCATTATTGTGGCTATCAGGAGCCTATGCCAAGGTTGTGTCCCAAGTGTAATTCCAAATACATCATGGGTTTTCGGGCGGGAACCCAGCAGATTGAAGATAAACTGAAGGAACTGTTTCCCGGTGTGCGTACTCTGCGCATGGATGCAGATACTACCAAATCAAAGGACAGCTATGAAAACATTCTGACGGCCTTTGCCAACGAAGAGGCGGATGTGTTAATTGGTACACAAATGATAGTAAAAGGGCATGATTTCCCCAAGGTAACGCTTGTAGGTGTGTTAGCGGCAGATTTGTCCCTAAGTGTGGGAGATTATCGCGCCGGTGAGAGAACCTTTCAGCTGCTGACTCAGGCAGTGGGGCGTGCCGGACGGGGACAATTACCCGGTGAAGCGGTAATACAGACCTATCAGCCGGAGCATTATTCCATTGTATATGCGGAAAAGCAGGACTATGAAAGCTTTTATAAGGAGGAAATCCTATACAGAGAGTTGGGAGGATATCCGCCTGCTTCCCATATGCTGGCAGTACAAATCTATGCCAGAGAGGAAGAAAGCGGAAAATGCCTTGCAGAAAGACTATCTAGCATGGTAAAGTCTATGGTGGATATTTATGAGCCTGCATATAAGCAGCCCAAGATAATCGGTCCTTCCACAGCTGCCATAGGAAAAATCAATGACATTTTCAGATTTGTTTTCTATGTAAAACATAAGGAATATGAGACGTTGATAGATATAAAGGATGCTTTGGAGGAAAAACTGCAGCAATGGCAGCTTAAGAATGAAAGTGTACAGTTTGATTTTGACCCGGTGAATACGCTGTAGGGAAGAAAATAGATAAGATGCGGTCAGATGACCGGATAGGAGGATGAAATGGCAATTCGAAATATTCGTGAATACGGTGATGAGGTACTGAACAAGAAATGTAAGGAAATAACAGAAATGACTCCCCGAATCAAAGAATTGATCGAGGATATGCTGGAAACAATGTATGAGGCAAACGGGGTGGGACTGGCGGCACCTCAGGTGGGCATATTAAAGAGAGTTGTGGTAATCGATGTGACGGGCGAGGACCCTTATATCCTGATTAATCCCAGAATTGTGGAAAGCAGCGGGGAGCAGACCGGCCAGGAGGGATGCCTAAGTGTGCCCGGTAAATCAGGTCAGGTAACAAGACCTAATTATGTGAAAGCAGTTGCTTTGGATGTAAATATGAGACCTTTTGAAATAGAAGGTACAGAGCTTCTTGCCAGAGCCATCTGCCATGAGCTGGACCATCTGGATGGACACCTGTATGTAGAAAAGGTGGAGGGTGAACTGCTGGATGTTGTATATGATGAGGAAGAGGAAGAATAAAAATATGAAAATAGTATTTATGGGAACGCCTGATTTTGCTGTGGGAGCACTGGAGGCATTAATTGAGGAAGAATACGAAATTACTGCTGTGGTAACACAACCGGACAAGGCAAAAGGGAGAAGCAAGGAATTGCAATTTCCACCGGTGAAGGAGTGTGCACTGCGCCATGGAATTCCGGTATTGCAGCCCAGACGAATTAAGACCCCGGAGGCAATAGCAGAGCTGGCACAATATGAGGCAGACGTATATATTGTGGCGGCCTTTGGACAGATTTTATCACAAGAGATTCTGGATATGCCGAAGCTCGGCTGCCTAAATATTCATGCCTCATTGCTTCCCAAATATCGTGGGGCATCCCCGATTCAGCATGTTATTATTGACGGAGAAGAGGAGACAGGTGTTACCATTATGCAGATGAATGCAGGCTTGGATACAGGTGACATGCTTTACAAAAAAGCAATAAACATCGAGGCTGATGACACCTTTGAAACCTTGCATGATAAGCTGATGGTGCTTGGCGGTGAAGCCATTACAGAGGCATTACCTCTCTTAGAGGCAGGCAGGCTTAAGCCGGAGCAGCAAAACGATGCCGACAGCTGTTATGCTCCCATCATTGAAAAGAGCATGGGGCAGGTAGATTTTACCAAGGATGCAATTGTTATAGACCGTTTGATTCGGGGTATGAATCCATGGCCAAGTGCTTATACTTTCTATAAGGGAAAACAGCTGAAGCTTTGGCATGCCATACCTGTGGAAATTTCCTCAAAGAATGCCGCCGCCAACACAGAGCAGCCGGATACCTCTGGAATCGTTACCTCTGTCACCAAGGACTATATTGAGGTGGCTTGCGGGAACGGTGCAATCCGCATCTATGAGCTTCAATTAGAGGGAAAAAGGCGTATGACCACACATGATTTCCTATTGGGTGTTAAAGTACAGGTTGGAGAATCCCTTGGAAACTAATATCAACAGAAATATATTGTGATGTCATCTGTGATGCCTATGCTTTCTGTTTTCTGTAAACAGACGGTAGGAAGTGCCGGCGTGACGAGAGTAAGGAGGAAATAAAATGTATTATGGTTTGGGATTGTTTTGGGACCCTACCTATTTTCTTGTTATTATCGGTATGCTGTTATGCTTGGGAGCAAGTGCTCTTGTAAACAGCACCATGAACAAATACAGTAAGGTGCGCAATATGAGCGGACTTAACGGCGCGGAAGCTGCCAGAAGAATACTTAATAATGAGGGCTTGTATAATGTGCAGGTGGAATGTATTCAGGACAAGAAGGGGGATCATTATGATCCACGCACCAATACGGTGCGATTGTCCTATCAGAATTATCACAACCCTTCTGTTACGGCAGTAGGCGTGGCAGCACATGAATGCGGGCACGCGATTCAGCATGCCAGAGGATATGCCCCCTTAAATATCCGTTCTGCTCTTGTACCGGTAGTGAATATTGGCAGTTCTATCGGAATGCCGCTCATTCTTATCGGAGTGCTGCTAAGTTGGAATCAGACCTTGATTCAGATAGGTATCTGGGCATTTGCCCTTACAGTTCTTTTTCAGCTTGTGACGTTGCCGGTGGAATTTAATGCATCCAGAAGAGCTGTACAAAGAGTAGAAAAATACGGTTTGCTGACAGAGGCAGAAAGCACAGGTTGCAAAAAGGTATTGCGCGCTGCGGCAATGACCTATGTGGCAGCGGCGGCATCCTCGGCACTACAGCTGCTTCGTCTGGTGCTTTTGTTTGGCGGCAATCGCAGAAGGGATGACTAAGAATGGTGGAAAATACCAGAGAGATTATACTGGATACTTTGCTTGCATTGGAGCGAGAGGAAACATTTTCGCACAAGCTGATGAAAGCTGTTTTAGACAAATACAATTATCTGGACGGCAGAGATAAGGCGTTTATCAAGAGAGTGACGGAAGGTACTATCGAGAGACAGTTGGAGCTTGATTACTACCTGAATTATTATTCGACGGTTACAGTCAGAAAAATGAAGCCCCTGATACGTTGTCTTCTGCGAATGAGCGCATACCAGTTACTGTATATGGATTCTGTGCCGGACAGCGCAGTCTGCAACGAGGCATGTAAGCTGGCAGCCAAACGGAAATTTCATAATCTGAAGGGCTTTGTCAATGGTGTGCTTCGAAATATTGCCAAAAATAAAAACAATCTGCCGCTTCCTGATGAAGGAAATGTGGCAGAGTACTTAAGTGTTCGATATTCCATGCCGGAATGGTTGGTTGAGTGCTTTCTGGAGGAATATGGAAAAGAAATTACGGCAACACTCTTAGAGGGAATGCTGCAAATTCATCCGGTGTCCATAAGATTTCGGGAGAATTTGGATGAATCAGAGCGGGTAAAATTACTGTCTGACATAAGAGCAACCGGTGCCGAAATCCGTCAAGGTACTTATTTAACCAATGTGTATACCATAGAGAATGTCGAGGGTGTGGACAACCTGCCGGGATTTGCAGAAGGTCGCTTCACCGTGCAGGATGTGAGCTCAGTGTTAGCGGTACTGGCGGCTGACATCAAAGAGGGTGATTTTGTGATGGATATATGCGCAGCCCCCGGTGGAAAGAGTATTCTTGCAGCAGAAAAGGCGAGCAAGGTGCTAGCACGTGATGTGTCCGACAGTAAGGTTGATTTGATAAAAGAGAATGTGGAACGCATGCAGCTTGCAAATATAGAGGTGGAGGTATTTGATGCCACTGTGGCGGATGAAAGGTATACGGAAGCTGCGGATGTGGTGATTATGGATGTGCCTTGTTCCGGTCTGGGTGTTATGGGGAAGAAGCGAGATATTAAATATCATGTAACCCCCGAGAGTCTAAAAAGTATTACAACACTGCAAAAACAGATAGTGGGACATAGCTGGCAGTATGTGAAGCCGGGTGGCATCCTGCTTTACAGCACCTGTACCATCAATCCTGCAGAAAATGAGGAGATGGTGCGCTGGATTGTGGAAAATTTCCCTTTTGAGGCAGAGAGCCTAGATGGTGTGTTGCCGCAGGAATTGCTTGCGCAGAGGAGAGAAGTGGAACAAAAGCGGAAGGTGCATAGCGGTCAGACTGCTGTAGAATCCGAGGAGAGGCTGCAGGAAGCATATATTCAATTATTGCCGGGCTACATGGAGGCAGATGGCTTCTTTTTTGCAAGGCTTCGCAGGAAGTAACTATAAATATTGAGTAAAACGCGCGCGGATATTTGAGGCGCAGAAACATAGGAATCATAATGCAGGTAAAAAAAGATATTAAATCCCTTACCTTGGAGGAACTGAAGAAGGAACTGGCTGCAAGAGGAGAGAAGGCTTTTCGTGCAAAACAGATGTATGAATGGATGCATGTAAAGCTGGCAGAAGGCTTTGAGGAAATGACCAATCTGTCTAAGTCTTTTAGAGAGCAATGCGGAGAATGGTATACCTACACCTCCTTAAAAGCTGTTCAGGTACAGGAATCCCGGATAGACGGTACACGGAAATATTTGTTTGAACTCTCAGACGGGAATGTGGTGGAAAGTGTCTGGATGAAATACAAGCACGGCAACAGCGTGTGCATTTCTTCCCAGGTAGGCTGTCGCATGGGATGTCGGTTTTGCGCTTCCACGCTGGATGGCCTGGAGCGTAATTTGCTGCCCTCGGAGATGCTTGACCAGATATATGCGATTACACGACTGACAGGTGAACGAGTGTCCAATGTGGTAGTCATGGGAACCGGTGAGCCTTTGGACAATTACGATAATCTGCTACAGTTTTTGCAGATTCTTACGGACGAAAACGGACTGAATATCAGCCAGAGAAACATAACGGTGTCCACTTGTGGACTGGTTCCCCGCATGCGCCAGTTGGCGGAGGAGCGTTTGCAGATTACACTGGCATTGTCATTACATGCAACTACTGATGAAAAGCGAAGAAGGCTTATGCCGATTGCTAATAAATACAGTATTGAAGAATTGATGGATGCCTGTGCGTATTACTTTTCCTGCACGGGCAGGCGCATCACCTTTGAATACAGTCTGGTAGGAGGAGTGAATGATACACAGGAGGATGCAGAGGAGTTAATAGAGCTGGCAAAACCGCTTTGCTGCCATGTTAATTTGATTCCCGTGAATCCTATCAAAGAGCGGGATTATGTACAATCTGATACCCGACACATACAAGGCTTTAAAAATAAACTTGAAAAAAACAAAATAAATGTTACTATAAGAAGGGAAATGGGACGAGATATTGATGGGGCCTGTGGACAGCTGCGACGTAGACATACCAAAGAAACTGCAAGCTATAAGCAGGATGAAATTTAAGTCCCTATAGGAGGAAGTTACGTGCTTAAGACATTTTCCATAACCGATATCGGGAGGAGAAGAAAAGTAAATCAGGATTATGTATATACCTCGGAGGAGCCTGTGGGTAATCTGCCCAATCTGTTTATTGTGGCAGATGGAATGGGTGGACACAATGCAGGCGATTTTGCGGCAAAGCTGGCTGTGGAGACTATGCTGAAGGAGATAGAAGCTTCGACAGAGCAGAACACGAAGGTTGTTTTTGGTAGAGCAATCAGTGCTGCCAATGAATGTGTGCACAGGATGGCAGGTGAGAACCCGGAGCTGGAAGGTATGGGCACTACGGTAGTAGCAGCAACCTGCATAGGTAACTATCTTAAGGTGGCAAATGTGGGCGACAGCAGATTATATGTAGTGAACAAAGAGATAAAGCAGATTACGGTGGATCATTCCCTGGTAGAGGAAATGGTCAGAATGGGCGGCTTGGACAGAGCAAATGCAAGAAATCATCCCGATAAGAATATTATTACAAGAGCTGTTGGTGTGAGTGCCGGAGTGGAAGCGGATTTCTTTACAGTTGAACTAAAAGAGGGAGATACCGTATTAATGTGCTCCGACGGTTTGACCAATATGCTGGAGGATGAAGAAATCCGTATGCTGCTTGACGGAGCGAGGGATATGGTTGAAAAAGCACAGGAATTGGTAAGGGCTGCCAATGAAAATGGTGGCAGGGATAATATCAGTGTAATACTGATTGCACCTTTTTCTTAGAATTTGTCTGAAAGGTAAAATGGATAATAACACTCTAAGCTTTAGAATGGAGAGGAAGTATGATCAAGATTGGTATGATGATTGGCGACCGTTACGAGATACTAGAAAAAATCGGAACCGGCGGCATGTCTGATGTATATAAAGCAAAGTGTCACAAATTAAATCGTTACGTGGCAGTAAAGGTATTGAAGCAGGAGTTTAGCGAGAATGCCAACTTTGTATCCAAATTCCGCATTGAAGCCCAGGCGGCAGCAGGCTTAATGCATCCCAACATTGTAAATGTATATGATGTAGGGGAAGAAAGCGGTATTTATTATATTGTAATGGAGCTTGTGGAGGGTATTACCCTTAAGAAATATATTGAAAAGAAAGCAAGAATATCCTTTAAAGAGGCTGTGAGCATCGGTATTCAGGTGTGTATGGGTATTGAGGCTGCCCATAACAATCATATTATTCACAGAGATATTAAGCCCCAGAATATTATTATTTCCAAGGACGGTAAGGTAAAGGTGACTGATTTTGGTATTGCTAAGGCAGCTACCAGTAATACCATTACCTCAAATGTAATGGGGTCTGTACATTACACCTCGCCGGAGCAGGCAAGGGGCGGATACAGCGACGAGAAGAGTGATATTTACTCTCTCGGTATTACCATGTTTGAGATGTTGACAGGCAGAGTGCCTTTTAACGGAGAAACGACGGTTTCTATTGCGATTAAGCATATTCAGGAGGAGATGCCCTCACCCAAGGAATTTGTGCCGGAGATACCGGCAAGCGTGGAGGGGATTGTGCTGAAATGTTGCCAGAAATCTCCTGATCGACGTTACCAGAACATGCAGGAAGTCATTGCAGATTTAAAGCAGTCTTTGATGAGCCCGGATGAGGCATTTGTGGTTATAAATGATCCGGACATAGAGGCGGGCACTCGCATGATTACGGACAGGGATATTGCGCAGATTAAAAGGCGTACCGTGTATTCAGAGGATAGAGAATATGCAGAGCATGAAGAGGGTATGCGTTTGAAATCGGATACTGCTTCCTTCTATGAAAATCCCGGTGAAGTTGATGAAGAGGAAGATTATGATTATGATCCGAAAATGGAGCGTGTTACAACGATTCTCACCATTCTTGCAGGAATCATAATTCTTATTATTATAATTGTTCTGGCAGCCAAGATTTTGGGTAAAATGGAACAGGACGATACAGAAGAACCCAGTGGTCCTATTGTTACCACAGAGCAAAGCACAGAGGTCGAAGAGGAATATGTAAGTATGCCCAATGTAACGGGCATCAACGTGGATGATGCGAGACGTACTTTGCTTGAGTTGGGAATTAATCCGGAGATTGCCTATGAGGAATCCGACGTTGTGGATGAAGGCGTGGTAATCAGTGCAAGTGTCAATACAGGAACCAAGATTGAGGTGGGCAATACTGTAACGCTTCTGGTCAGTGCAGGCTCTCAGGGAGTAGAAGTACCTGAGGTTACGGGGCTTGGCTATGAGACGGCCAACACCAATCTGGTGAGTAAAGGTTTTCTTGTGAATAAAGTGGAAGCTTATTCGGAAACCATTGAAAAGGGTATCGTAATATCCCAGACTCCTGTCAGTGGCAATAAGGCGCCAAAGGGAAGTGTGATAACCGTTACAGTAAGTCTTGGAAAGGAAGAAACCAAAATCAGAGTGCCGAATCTGATTGGTTTATCGGAAGAGGATGGAACCTTTGAAGCCATAGAAGTGGGTCTGTCCATCGGTAGTGTAACCTATGAGTATAATGAGGAAGTGCCGGAGGGTCACATTTGTTATCAGAGTTTTTCTCATGGTTCTTATGTGGATCCCGGTACGGCATTGGATATTAAGGTGAGTCAGGGCGTACAGGCGGTGACTTATAAATGTAATACCAGTATTGAGGCTCCTACAGTTGATGAGGCACCGGATTATGTAGCAGGAACAGAGGTGGAGATTGTTCTGGTAGCAGATGACGGACAGGTGATTATCAATACGAAAGCGACAACCTTCCCTCAGGCAGTTAATTCTTATGGACTGTCTGCATCAGGTGGTACGCTGACTATGACTTATACTGTAACCACAGAAGGCACTACCACAACTGACCCTGAGACGGGAGAAACGGTAAATGTGCCCGGAGTACAGGAGACAAGAAGCTTTACCAGAAGAATTGAATTCGTGCAGGAATAGTGGTTATGAAGGGTAAGATAGTGAAAGGAATTGCAGGGTTCTATTACGTGCACGTAAGCAGTGTTGGAGATTGTGGAACGGCTGTTTTAGACAAAGGTCTGGTTTATGAATGTAAAGCGAAGGGTATTTTTCGAAAGGATCAGCGAAAGCCCCTTGTAGGGGATGATGTGGAAATGGATGTGCTGGATGAAGACAATAAAAAGGGAAATATCCGAGAGCTTTTACCCAGACATAGTGAGCTGATACGCCCGGCAGTGGCTAATGTAGATCAGGCCTTGGTGATATTTTCCATTGTAAAACCACAGCCTAACTTTAACCTGCTGGATCGTTTCTTAATTATGATGCAACAACAGAATATTCCCTGTATTATCTGTTTTAATAAGCAAGATATAGATGAGGAAGGTATCGGCGTACAATACGAAGATATTTACCAAAGGTGCGGTTACCGCACCCTCAGTGTCAGTGCAAAGTATGAGCAGGGGATTGAGCAACTGAAGGGGTTGCTTCGCGGTAAGACTACTACCGTAGCGGGTCCCAGTGGTGTGGGTAAATCTTCACTGGTAAATTGTTTGCAGTCCGGTATTGTCATGGAAACGGGCTCTATCAGTGAAAAAATCGAGCGCGGTAAGCACACGACCAGACATTCAGAGCTGATAGCCATTGAAGACAACACATATATTCTGGATACGCCGGGCTTTAGCTCGCTGGGCTTGTTTGAGTTGGAAAAGGAGGCGCTGGCAGCCTTTTACCCGGAATTTGCCGAATATGAAAAGTACTGCAAATTCGGCGGTTGCTCCCATATTACGGAGCCGGTATGCGGTATCCGTGATGCTGTGGAAGAGGGAAGTATCAGCAGGATGCGTTATGATAACTATTGCCTGCTTTATGAAGAATTGAAAAATAGGAAGAAGTATTAGAAATACTGAAAAGGAGATGCTATATAATGAAACTAGGAATCGTAGGTTTGCCCAATGTGGGTAAAAGTACTTTATTTAATTCATTGACAAAGGCGGGAGCAGAGTCTGCTAATTACCCCTTCTGTACTATTGACCCCAATGTGGGTATTGTACCTGTGCCGGATGAGAGATTAAAACTGTTGGGAGATATGTATCAGTCCAAAAAGGTCACACCGGCAGTTATAGAATTTGTGGATATTGCAGGCTTGGTAAAGGGTGCATCAAAGGGTGAAGGACTGGGTAATCAGTTTTTGAGTAATATCCGCGAGGTGGATGCCATTGTTCATGTGGTCAGATGTTTTGAGGACGGTAATGTTATTCATGTGGATGGCAGCGTCAATCCCATGCGTGATATTGAGACGATTAATCTGGAGCTTGTTTTCTCTGACTTGGAGATTCTTGAAAGAAGGATTGCCAAGGTGACGAAGGCAGCAAGAATGGATAAGACACTGGCGAAAGAAGAGGCTCTTCTGCATCGTATCAAGGAGCATCTTGAAGGCGGTAAGATGGCAAAGAGTATGGAAGTTGAGGATGAGGACGAGAAGGCTTTATTACAGTCTTACAATCTGCTTACATACAAGCCTGTAATCTATGCGGCCAATGTTGCGGAGGACGATCTGGCAAGTGATGGCGAAGATAATGCTATGGTGGCAAAGGTAAGAGAATTTGCAGCAGGTGAGGATAGCGAAGTATTTGTAATCTGTGCGCAGATTGAGCAGGAGATTGCGGAGTTAGATGATGATGAAAAGGCGATGTTCCTTGAGGATCTTGGATTGTCCGAATCCGGTCTGGAGAAGCTGATTAAGGCAAGCTATTCCCTGCTGGGACTGATTAGTTACTTAACAGCAGGTGAAGACGAAACCCGTGCGTGGACGATTAAGGTGGGCACCAAGGCACCTCAGGCAGCCGGCAAAATCCATTCTGATTTTGAGCGCGGATTTATTAAGGCAGAGGTTGTTAATTACAAGGATCTTCTGGAGCAGGGTTCTCTTTCTGCGGCACGCGAAAAGGGACTTGTGGGAATGGAAGGTAAGGAATATGTTGTGAAGGACGGAGATGTTATTTTGTTCCGCTTTAATGTGTAATTTTCTGAAAGAAAGGATGCAACAGTTATGAATGCCGGAGATATTGCATTTCCCCACTTGGGGATTTATCTGGAGAATGTGCCAAGAAGCTTTAGCGTATTTGGTTTTGATATTGCATTTTATGGCTTGATAATCGGAATCGGCGTATTTGCCGGAATTTTGCTGGCTGCGCATGATGCCAAGGTGATGAAGCTGAACCCGGATATTATTTGGGATTTTGCTATATATGCAGTGATTTTTTCGGTTATCGGTGCAAGAATATACTACGTGATATTTGAATGGGATGCTTATAAGAATAATTTGCTGGAAATTTTCAATACCCGAAAGGGCGGTATGGCGATTTACGGTGCAGTTATCGGTGCGTTCATTACATTATTTATATTTAGTAAAATCAAGAAAAAGAATCCCTTTCAAATCGGAGACTCCAGTGTTGTGGGTCTGATTTTGGGACAGGCTATCGGACGTTGGGGCAACTTTATGAATAGAGAGGTGTTCGGTGAATATACGGATAGTCTCTTTGCCATGCGCCTACCCCTTGAAGCGGTTCGGCGACGTGATATTTCGGAGAGTATTGCACAGCATATTACAGAGGGAATTAATTATATTCAGGTGCATCCCACTTTTTTATATGAGAGTGCGTGGAATTTTTTGATATTGTTGTTGATGCTTCTTTACAGAAAACATAAGAAATTCCATGGAGAGATATGCTTGCTTTATTTTGCAGGATATGGTCTGGGAAGATTTGTAATTGAAGGCATCCGTACGGATACACTCTTTATTCCCAATACCACCATTCCGGTTTCTCAGGTGCTTTCACTGATTATGGTAGTATTTGCGGTGGGAGCAGATATTGTTGTCAGATGTCTTATTAAAAAAGGAAAAATAGCAGCATATACTCCTGCTATAGCTGTGGAAACAGAGGAAAACCACGAAAAACAATCAAAATCTGAAAAAAATTAAAAAAAATTTTAAAGAAATTTTTGGAAATTGAGCGCGATATGTGTCAGATATTTGGTATGCAGTCAATTTCTTTTCTACTATATATTGTATTTGTCGATGAAAAAAGCGTCTTTTGCGTATGCAAAAGGCGCTTTTTGTGTATCTGCCTGTCAAAAAAACTTGCTTGATTTTACTTGTAAAATCTATTATTTTATATTAAAATCATGATAAAAGTGGGTGAAAGTGGAGCGAAGTGTCACGAAGTGGTGGAAAAGTTTGTGATAGTAAGCTGAATCGCACTTTCGTGGCAGACCCATTTTGATTGGTGGTGAGTGCAATGTTTATGAGCGAGTACAACCATACGATTGATACAAAAGGCAGGTTGATCATTCCGGCAAAATTCCGTGACACACTTGGGCAGGAATTTGTGGTTTCCAAAGGAATGGATGGCTGCTTATTTGTGTACGCCAATGGAGATTGGAATGCTTTTGAACAGAAACTGACCTCATTACCCTTGATTAACAAGGAAGCAAGACAATTTGCACGTTTCTTCCTGGCAGGAGCTGCACAGGTAGAATTGGACAAGCAGGGCAGAATACTTTTGCCGGCTCATTTGAGAGAGTTTGCCGGTTTGGATAAGGATATTGTACTGGTGGGTGTAGGCAGCCGTGTTGAAATCTGGAGCAAGGAGAAGTGGGATACCATAAGTGAGGATGCAGACATGGATGATATTACAGCCGCTATGGAAGGATTGGGACTTACGATTTAAGGTAGAGGAAGTGCCGGATGGAGTTTAAGCATTATTCCGTGTTGCTTACGGAAACAATTAAAGAACTTAATATAAAACCGGACGGCATTTATGTGGATGGTACGCTTGGCGGCGGTGGACATGCCTTTGAGGTATGTAAGCGGCTGACAGGGGGACATTTCTACGGAATTGACCAGGATGATGCGGCTATTGCTGCAGCAGGGGAGAAACTGTCCGTTTTTGGGGACAAGGTGACTATATTGCGCAACAACTATTGTAATGCCAAGGTGGCATTGCAGGAGATGGGCGTAAACGGTGTGGACGGTATTGTGCTTGATTTGGGCGTATCCTCTTATCAGCTTGATACGGAGGAGAGAGGCTTTTCTTATCGTTATGATGCAGCACTTGATATGCGCATGGACCGCAGACAGTCTCTGACGGCAAGGGATATTGTAAACAACTACTCCGAAATGGAGCTTTTCCGCGTTATTCGTGATTACGGCGAGGATTCCTTTGCCAAAAACATTGCCAAGCATATTGTAAGAGCGAGGGCGGACAAGCCCATTGAGACTACCTTTGAATTGAATGAGATAATCAAGGCGGCAATTCCCGCAAAATTCAGACAGAACAGTCATCCCTCTAAGCAGACCTTTCAGGCAATCCGTATCGAATGCAACAGGGAGCTTGAGGTGTTACGCAATTCGTTGGACGATTTGATTGATTTATTGAATCCCGGGGGAAGATTTTGTATTATCACATTCCATTCCTTGGAGGACAGAATAGTAAAGGCGGCTTTTAAAAAGAATGAAAACCCCTGTACCTGTCCGCCGGAATTTCCGGTATGTGTGTGTGGCAAGGCATCAAAGGGAAAGGTAATTACTCGAAAACCCATACTTCCCAGCGAGGAGGAATTGGAAGAGAACAGTCGCTCTAAGAGTGCAAAGCTTCGAGTATTTGAAAAGCACTAAGATAAAGCTGTGAGCAACAGCTGATATTTGTATAGAAAGAATTGAGGAAAGTAGGCGATTTCTATGGCGCAGACAAGAAGAAGTGGCACAAGCCGCACAAACAGAAATTCATACAATAGAAATACGGGAAACAGAAGGGCACATTCTGCCTATATTTATGATAATACCGCACGGGATTTGCAGGTTCAAAGACAACTGGAGGAGGCACCCAGAAGGCAACTGAGCAATGAGACCCGCAAGAACAGAGAAAAGGCTCGTCACATGAGCTTTGGCTATGTGGCATTTTTAGTGGGTGCTTTGTTTGCTTGTGGTATGGTTTTGATTAATTATGTTCAGTTACAGGCTGAGCTTACCAACAAGAGGCAGGAAGTGGCAATCCTTGAGAGCGAATTGAATTCCATGCGTTTAGCCAATGACGAGGAGTACAGCAGAATTACAAGCAGTATTGATTTGGAGCAAATCAAACGCATTGCAATCGGAGAATTGGGAATGGTTTATGCTGAGGAAGGTCAGATTATTTCCTATACCAATGAAGGAAATGACTACATGCGACGTGTGTCGAATGAAACGAATTAGAGGTGTAATGTGAAGGAGCAGAAAAACCAAAAATTTACAATAAGAATGCAAAAGAAGCTATTGTGGCTGTTTGCACTTATATTGCTGGGGTTTATTGTGCTGAGCGGAAGACTTCTCTGGATTAACAAGGAGAAGGGAATCCAGTACCAAAAGCAGGTGTTATCCCAGCAGCGGTACGATTCAACCACGCTTCCTTTTAAGCGGGGCGATATTGTTGATGCCAAGGGGACAAAGCTGGCTGTCAGTGAAAAGGTGTATAATCTTGTCATTGACTCCTATGTAATGTTGTACCGGGAAGAATACCTGGAGCCTACATTGCAGGCTTTGGCGGCTAATTTCCCGGAGCTTGACATGACAGCTATTCGTCAGTATGTGATATCTCATCCGGAATCTTCATGGTACGTGCCGCTTAGACAGTTGAGCTATGACCAAATCAGTGGATTTCAGGCGGCACAATTAGAAGATAATAATATTAAAGGTGTATGGTTTGAGGAGGAATATAAGCGAGTATATCCAAACGGCTCTCTTGCTGCAGATGTAATCGGATATACAAGAAGCGACAACCAGGGAATGTTTGGTTTGGAGGAGTATTATAATGATACCTTAAACGGTACTCCCGGCAGAGAATACGGATATTTGAATGACGATTCCGATTTAGAACGTACCATTAAGCCTGCGGTGGATGGCAATATTGTACATAGCACGATAGATGCTAATATTCAAAGTATTATAGAAAAGTACTTGAAGCAGTTTAATGAAGAATATAAAAATGCAGCCTATCCGGGCAACGGAGCAGAAAATGTAGCTTGTATTATAATGGAAGTGAAAACCGGCAAGATTCTCGGAATGGCGAATTATCCTACCTTTGATTTGAATGATACCAGAAACACAGATACCTTGCTTGGTTCTCCCATGGTGGAAATGGTAACCAATGCCAACGGCTATCAGGTGTTGAATAAGACAGATACTGTGATTACCCAGGAAGTTATCGATGCCATGACAGAGGATCAGATTATGGTAAATCTGAATAATCTGTGGAAGAATTATTGTATTTCCAGTACCTATGAGCCCGGCTCCACCATGAAGCCTTTCACGGTCGCAGCGGCTTTGGAAAGCGGTGCAATCACCGGCAATGAGCATTATACCTGTAATGGTTCTTTGGAGGTGGGTGGACATACCATCGGCTGTCACAGTATCTTATATGGTGGCGAGGGTGATGTTACGGTAAAGAATGCAGTAGCATGGTCCTGTAATGTGGCACTAATGAGAATTGCCCAGGCTTTGGGGGCGGAGGATTTCTGTGATTTCCAACAGGTATTTAATTTTGGATTGAAAACCAATATTGACCTTGCCGGAGAATCACGAACGGATAGTCTGGTATATACAGCAGACACCATGAAGCCTGTTGATCTTGCGACCAACAGCTTTGGTCAGAGTTTTAATGTTACCATGATTCAGATGATAGCAGGATATTGCTCTCTGATTAATGGAGGATATTATTATGAACCGCATATGGTAGATAAGATTACCAATACGAATGGTGCAACCATAGAAAATATTGAGCCAAGAGTCTTAAAGCAGACTGTTTCAGAGTCTACATCCGAATTGATTCGTGAATACTGCCGTGCTGTTGTAATGGAGGACGGTGGTACAGGATGGACTGCGAGACCCGCAGGCTATGCTATCGGAGGTAAGACAGGTACGGCAGAGACCATTCCCCGTGAAAACGGAGAGTATGTAGTATCCTTTATGGGACATGCACCTGCTGATGATCCGGAGATTGCTATCTATGTAGTGGTGGACAGACCTAATGCAGAAAAGCAGGACAATGCCAGATTTGCCACAGTAATCGTAAGAAATATACTCACGGAGGTTCTTCCCTATCTGAATATTTTCATGACAGAAGAACTCAGTGAGGATGAAATTGCGCAACTGGAGGCATTGAAGCTGGAGATTACCAATATGTATACGGAAAAACCGGAGGAGGATGCTCTGGAAGAGTTGCAAGGCGAGGGCGACGAAAATATAACTGGAGAAGATTCGCAGAGCACAGGAAATAATCTTCCGGTATGGATGAGTTATCCGATTGATCCGACAACCGGCAATCGCATACATCCTGATACCGGTGCGCAACTTGATCCGGATACTGGCGACCCGATAGACAGTAGCTTCAGTGCGTTGGGCAGCGATATTCCGGTAAATGATAATTTGTTGGAGCAACAGATAGATACCGATTAGAACATACGCAAGAAACGAATAACCTCATAAAAATGGGAATAGAGTATATAAACCCTTTTTATGAGGTTTCGTATGTTTACAAACAACAATAAAATATTTCATAGAAAGAAGATTATCATTATTTTTGTAATCTGTGCCGCTATACTGCTCTTCCTTTTCGGAAGACTCGTGTACCTCATGGTCTGGCGGGCGGATTATTATTCCGAGCTTGCCACGCAGCTTCACGAAAGGGAACGAAGCATTAAGGCGGCAAGGGGCAGGATTTTGGATAGAAACGGAACGGTACTGGCTGATAATAAGACAGTTTGTACCATTTCAGTCATTCACAACCAGATTGAAAATCCTCAAGAGGTGATAGAGGTTCTTAGCAGGGAGCTTGAATTGTCCGAGGAGTATGTTCAGGAGAGGGTTGAAAAATATACCTCTATGGAGCGTATCAAAAGCAATGTGGACAAAGCTACCGGTGACCGTATCAGAGAGTATGATCTGGCAGGGGTGAAGGTGGATGAGGATTATAAGCGCTATTATCCATATGGAGAGCTTGCAAGCAAGGTGCTGGGATTTACCGGAGGAGACAACCAGGGAATTATTGGTTTGGAGGTTGTTTACGAGGAGATTCTTCAGGGGGAAGCAGGGACTATTCTCACAGTGACAGATGCCAAGGGTATCGAAGTGGATGAAGCCGGAGAGAGAAGACTGGAGCCTGTTCCGGGAAATGATTTGAGCATCAGCATGGATAGAAATATTCAGGAATATGCCACGCAGCTTGCTATGCAGGCTATGGAAACCAAACAGGCAGACAGTGTATCTATTATTGTGATGAATCCTCAAAACGGTGAGTTGTATGCAATGGTCAATGTGCCGGAGTTTGACTTGAACAATCCCTATGAGCTGCCGGAGGGAACCGCTGAGACTATCTCCTCCGAGGAAAAACAGAATTTGTTAAACGGTATTTGGAGAAATGCGTGTATTAATGATACCTATGAGCCGGGCTCTACCTTCAAGATTATAACAGCTGCGGCAGGACTCGAGGAAGGTGTGGTGACACCGGAAAGCTCCTTTAGCTGTCCCGGCTATATCGTGGTGGATGACAGAAAAATTCGTTGTCATAAGGTGGCGGGACATGGAAGTGAAGATTTTACCCATGCAACCATGAATTCCTGTAATCCGGTATTTATCACAGTAGGCTTACGTCTGGGTGTGGATAATTATTATCGCTATTTTGAGGAATTTGGTCTCAAGCAAAAGACTGGAATAGACCTGCCCGGTGAGGCAGGAACCATTATGCACAAAAAGGAGGATATGGGTAATGTGGAACTGGCTACGGTGTCCTTTGGTCAGTCCTTTCAGATTACACCAATGCAGCTGTTGACAACTGCCTCTTCCATTATCAATGGAGGAAAACGTATTACACCTCATTTCGGAGTCAGTGCACTTGATACACAGGGCAATGTGGTGGAAACCTTTTCCTATCCGGTGCAGGAAGGCATTGTATCGGAGGAAACCGGTGCCACTATGCGGGAAATGCTGGAAATGGTGGTATCCGAGGGCGGAGGAATTAACGGGAAGGTAGAGGGCTTCCGGGTGGGCGGTAAGACAGCTACCAGCCAGACACTGCCGCGAGGAAGCGGGCGGTACATCGCTTCTTTTATAGGCTTCGCACCGGCAGATGACCCGCAGGTGATTGCCATTGCTATTGTAAACAATCCCCAGGGAATTTATTATGGTGGTCAGGTGGCTGCACCGATTATCAGACAGCTTTTTGAAAATATTCTTCCGTATTTGGGAATAATGGAGTATAATCAATGAAAGAGTTTATAAGCAATGTAAGTATTTGGTCCTTAGCACTGTCTTTTGCTGTTACCGCCATGGCGGCGCCTATAGTGATTCCGTTTCTTCGAAAACTGAAATGTGGGCAGACTGTCAGGGATGACGGACCGCAGACGCATTTGAAAAAGAGTGGAACCCCTACCATGGGAGGCATTCTGATTTTGTTTAGCGTGATTGTAACATCAATGGTGTTTGTGGAGGATTATCCTAAGATGGCTCCCATTCTTTTTATGACAGCCGGATTTGGATTGATAGGCTTCCTGGATGATTATATCAAGGTGGTCTGCAAGCGTTCCGAGGGTCTCACTCCATTGCAGAAGATGGCAGGGCAGTTGGTAGTAACCGGAATCTTTGCTTATTACTTACATGCTTTTACGGATATTAGTCTGGCAATGAAGATTCCTTTTATGGTAGGACAATACATAGATTTTGGCATTTGGAATCTGCCGATATTATTTTTTGTTGTGTTAGGAACCGTAAATGGTACGAATTTTACGGATGGACTGGATGGGCTTGCCGGAAGTGTCACTGTGATAGTAGCAGTATTTTTTACGGTGGTGGCTATCGGTACAGAGAGTGGTATTGAACCCATTACCTGTGCAGTGGCAGGGGCGTTGTTGGGTTTTCTGCTGTTTAATGTGCATCCGGCCTCTGTCTTTATGGGAGATACCGGTTCTCTGGCGCTGGGAGGTTTTGTGGTTGCGTGTGCTTATGTGTTACAGATGCCCCTGTATATTGCGATTGTCGGAATTGTGTATCTGATTGAAGTACTGTCAGTAATGCTTCAAGTAAGCTTTTATAAAATAAGCGGTGGCAGACGTTTGCTGAAAATGGCGCCATTGCATCACCATTTTGAATTGTGTGGCTGGTCAGAGACAAAGGTCGTTGCGGTTTTTACCATTACTACGGCAATTATGTGTCTGGTGGCTTTAATGGGATTAGATTAGGAGGAAAGATATGTTGGAAGGACAAAAGTGTTTGGTGGTCGGTTCCGGAATCAGTGGAATCGGTGCAGTAAGCCTTTTAGAAGAGTTTCATGCGGATATTATACTGTATGACAGTAATGAAAAGCTGACAAAGGAAGAGGTGGAGGCTAAGCTGCCTGAGGGAAGTAAGGCTGTCTGTATTACGGGCACCCTGCCGATTGAAGTGGAGGAGAGCATTCAGGTAGCAGTGTTAAGCCCCGGTGTTCCTACGGATATACCGTTGGTAAACAGAATGCGTGAAAGAGGCGTTCGAATAATCGGTGAGATTGAATTGGGATATCTTGCAGAGAAAGGACGTGTTGTTGCGATTACCGGTACTAATGGCAAGACCACGACCACTACCCTTGTGGGAGAAATCATGAAAGCACATTTCGGTGCGGACAAAACCTTCGTGGTAGGCAATATCGGTATGCCCTATACTCTGGAGAGTATGAAAACCAAAGAGGATACCGTAACGGTAGGTGAAATCAGCTCCTTTCAGCTTGAGACCATACATACCTTCCATCCTGCGGTATCGGCGATATTAAACATCACGCCGGATCATCTGAATCGACATCATACTATGGAAGCATATGCCGCTGCCAAGGAAGCTATTGCTTCCTGTCAGAACCGGGAGGATATTTGTGTCTTAAATTATGATAACGAATATACGAGAGCATTTGCTCAAAGCTGTCCGGCTAAGGTTGTATTCTTTTCCTCGCGAGAAAGTCTGAAAGAGGGCTATTATCTAAGCGGGGATAGAATTGTCAAAAGCAAGGGCGGAGTAGTAGAAGAATTACTGAATATCTATTTGGATATGAAGCTGGTGGGAATGTGTAATGTTGAGAATGTGATGGCTGCCATTGCCATTGCAGAGGGCATGGCGGTTCCGATGACCACCATATTATCCGTGATTAAGAAATTCCGGGCAGTGGAGCACAGAATTGAGTATGTGGCTACAAAGGAAGGCGTTGATTATTACAACGATTCCAAGGGTACGAATCCCGATGCTGCCATTCAGGGAATTAAAGCCATGAGTAAGCCAACGATTCTTATTGGAGGCGGATATGACAAGCAAAGCGAATATGATGAATGGATTGAAAGCTTTGACGGTAAAGTGAAGTGGCTTGTTTTAATCGGGCAGACACGGGAGAAGATTGCAGAATGTGCAAGGGCACATGGAATGAGCAATATTAAGTTTGCAGATACCTTTGAGGAATGTCTGAAGCTGTGCACGGAATTGGCAGAAAGCGGAGATGCGGTGCTGTTATCACCTGCTTGTGCAAGTTGGGGAATGTTTCCCAATTATGAGATACGCGGCAAAATGTTTAAGGAGTACGTGAACGGTTTGCCGGATTAGGGAGCACCTGTCTCCAAAAGCGTATTTGATTGATATAGAAAGGAGAGCTTAGTGCTCTATGGCTACACAGAGAATTGTCAGAAGAAAAAGGAAGGAACAAACAGAATACTTTTTTGACTACAGTCTGTTGTTTATTGTATTGTTTTTGTTAGGTTTTGGTCTGATTATGATATATTCCGCAAGCTCCTATGAAGCCTTTGATGATTTTAATGACGGAGCTTATTACATGAAAAAGCAGTTGATTGCCAATATATTAGGTCTGGTGGCAATGATTGTGGTTGCCAATATTCCTTATCATTTTTGGGAAAGATTTGCTTTGTTTGGGTATGTAGTATCTGTAGGATTGATTTTGCTGGTAATGACCCCCTTGGGTGTGGAATCCCATGGTGCAAGACGTTGGATTGAGATTCCTGGTATTGGTTTTAATCTGCAGCCGGCAGAGGTGGCAAAGCTATGTATGATACTGTTTTTGGCCTCGCTGGTGTGTAAGATGGGTAAAAGTGTGCGAAGCATGAAGGGCTTCATTATGATGCTGGTGGTGCCTCTTCCCATTGTTTTAATGATTTGGAAGGTAACGGATAACCTGAGCTCTGCAATCATTGTATTAGGAATCGCAGTGTTTATGGTATTTGTGGCAAGTCCTGATTATAAGAAATTTATTATCATGGGTCTATTGGGAGCTGCGGCGGTGGCATTGGTGGTATTTACAATCGTCAATGCAGGTGACAGTGTGGAAGGTTTCCGTAGTGCAAGAATTCAGGCATGGCTAGATCCTGAAAGTCAGGCACAGGATAAGGGCTTTCAGACCTTGCAAGCTCTGTATGCCATTGGAAGCGGTGGAATATGGGGTAAGGGTCTGGGTCAGAGTATGCAGAAGCTAAGCTTCCTGCCGGAAGCACAGAATGACATGATTTTCTCTATTATATGTGAGGAATTAGGTCTGTTCGGTGCCATAGCCATTATTTTAATGTTCATTATGCTACTGTGGAGAATGATGATTATAGCCAATAATGCGCCTGATTTGTTTGGCGCATTGCTGGTGGTTGGTGTTATGGGGCATATTGCGATTCAGGCAATTTTGAACATTGCCGTGGTAACCAACACCATACCCAATACAGGTATTTCCTTACCCTTTATCAGCTATGGTGGTTCGTCGGTAGTGTTTCTGCTGACAGAGATTGGTTTGGTACTAAGTGTTGCCAAGCGAATCCAGCTAAAGGAATTGTAACGTAAACAAGCAATGCTACATAGAATAGAATAAGTATTAATTTTGACCGGATGGTATTGATGAATTCTATTCATATTCAAGGTGGTGTGGCATTGCAGGGCAAGGTGCGGATACAGGGATCTAAAAATGCAGTACTGCCTATTTTGGCAGCAACTTTGCTTACCAAGGAAACCTCTTATATTCGCAACTGCCCAAGAATTGCAGATGTATATAAAATGGTGAGTCTGTTGAAAAGTCTCGGCTGCAGTGTGAGCTGGGATGAGGGTGGCATTCGCATCAATGCAGAACGGGTTTGCTGTGGAGATATGCCGGTGGAAGCAGTAACCGGAATGCGTTCTTCATTATGTCTTCTTGGAGCCCTAATCGGAAGATGTGGTGAAGTGATAATGGAGCATCCGGGTGGCTGTGTTATCGGAGAAAGACCTATCGACCTGCACATACAGGCGTTGGAGCAGATGGGAGTCGTGTTTCGGGAAGAGGAAGGTCGCATGATGGCCTTTGCGCAAAATCTGCATGGTGCCGAGATTACACTTCCTTTCGCCAGTGTGGGGGCAACGGAAAATATTATTCTGGCTGCTGTTATGGCAGAAGGAGATACTATTGTTTACGGTGCTGCCAAGGAACCGGAAATAGAAGCACTTTGCAGTTATCTGGAATGCTGTGGAGCCAATATAGACGGTGCCGGTTCTTCTGTATTAAGGATCCGGGGCGGAAGACCTCTTTATGATGCGGAATATCTGGTTCCCGCCGACAGAATCGTTGCAGGAACCTATCTGTTTGGATGTCTGGGAACAGGGGGGAATACTTTGCTGGAGCAGGCACCCTGGAAGGATATGAAGTCAGTGATACGGATAGCAGAGCAGATGGGGGCACAATGTACTGTTGCAGAGGAAGGTCTTTATGTGCAGGCTCCCGAACGTCCCAAAAGTATTGGTTTTTTGAGGACGGAACCGTATCCCGGCTTTCCCACGGATTTGCAGTCCATGGCATTGGCGGTGCAGACTCTGGGTGACGGAGATTGTGTCATTGAAGAAACGATATTTGAAAACAGATTCCGGGTTGTGGAGCCCTTGAAGAAAATGGGAGCTGATATTGAAGTGCAGGGTGCCGGACGGATTTTGGTAAGAGGAAGAGAGACTTTGCGGGGAACAGCTGTGGAAGCAAAAGAATTGCGTGGTGGTGCAGCACTTGTTTTGGCAGGACTAATGGCAGAGGGAGAGACGACCATAACCGGTTGTCAATATATATACCGCGGATATGAAAATATCTGCAGAGATTTGAGAGAGTTAGGAGCGCGTATTATTAGTGTATAGAACCGGAAGAAGATATGGAATTAAAATACTGATATTGTTGTTATTTCTGGCAGTTATCCTAGGGCTGGGATATTATGTGCTGGACAGATATACGATTCAAACCGTGTATGTGGAAGGCAATGTGCATTATACAGAGGAAGAAATCAAAGGCATTGTAATGGATGGCATCCTAGGGGATAATTCTCTGTATCTTTCCATGAAATATAAGAATAAAGGTGTGGAAAATATCCCCTTTGTGGATGTGATGGATGTAAGCATTTTATCGCCGGACACGATTAAGATTACAGTATATGAAAAAGCACTTGCGGGCTTTGTGAAATATTTAGATACCTATATGTATTTTGATAAGGATGGTTATATCGTAGAGAGCTCCAGTGTAAGGACTGTGGGGGTGCCGCAGATTACAGGTCTTGATTTTCAATATGTGGTACTGGGAGAGAGACTTCCTGTGGAAAACGATTCCGTATTTAATGAGATTTTGGAGATTACAAAGCTGCTGAATAAGTACAGCCTTGTAGCGGATAAGATCTATTTTCGTTCTGTCAGTGATGTAACAATCTATTTTGGCGATATAAAGGTGGCTTTGGGGGATGATGCCGCAAGGCTGGAGGATAAGATTATGTTATTGCCCGGTTTTCTCCCTGAATTGGAAGGAAAAAGCGGCACTTTACAAATGGAAAAGTATGATGAGGGCAATGGGAAATTTACATTCAAGCCGGATGCATAAATTTCTTAAAAAAGTTATTGATTAATTTGTAAAATAATTATATGATAGACTATATGGAGTTAAATAGAAGCTTTGTGTAGTTTCATGAAAAAGGAGGACTAACCCTTGCTGGAGATTAAGACAAATGACGCTGAATCTGCTGCTAAGATCATCGTAGTCGGTGTGGGTGGAGCAGGTAATAATGCTGTAAATAGAATGATTGATGAAGGAATCAGTGGTGTGGATTTTATCGGAGTGAATACCGATAAGCAGGCTTTACAGCTTTGTAAGGCTCCGAAGCTTTTACAGATTGGAGAAAAGCTCACCAAAGGACTTGGCGCAGGTGCAAAGCCCGAGGTTGGTGAGAAAGCTGCAGAAGAGAGTACCGAGGAAATCGCAGCTGCACTGGAGGGTGCGGACATGGTATTTGTAACCTGTGGTATGGGTGGCGGTACAGGAACAGGTGCAGCGCCGATAGTTGCCAGACTGGCAAAGGAGATGGGTATCCTCACCGTAGGTGTTGTGACAAAGCCCTTCCGCTTTGAGGCCAAAGCTCGTATGGTAAATGCGCTGTCAGGTATTGAGCGCATTAAAGAACATGTTGATACACTGATTGTAATTCCTAATGATAAATTGCTTGAAATCGTAGACAGACGGACCACAATGCCGGAAGCCTTAAAGAAGGCTGATGAGGTGCTCCAGCAGGCAGTTCAGGGTATCACCGATTTGATTAATCTTCCTGCAATTATTAACCTTGACTTTGCAGATGTTCAGACTGTAATGAAGGACAAGGGTATCGCTCACATCGGTATTGGTGAGGGCAAGGGTGATGATAAGGCTCTTGAGGCAGTTAAGATGGCAGTGGAAAGTCCGTTGCTTGAAACGACTATCACCGGTGCATCTCATGTTATCGTTAATGTATCCGGTGCCATTACGCTTGCAGATGCATCCGATGCAGCAAGCTATGTTCAAGATCTTGCCGGTGATGATGTTAATATTATCTTTGGTGCAATGTATGATGCATCTAAATCCGATAGCTGCACGATTACGGTAATTGCTACAGGTCTTGAGGATGTGGCAAATAACGCCGTACAGAGCAGACTGGGTGCGGGCAATACTTACAGACAGCCTACAGCACATATCACTCCCAATTCTTTAAAGGGAATGAATTTGCAGCCTACTGCTCCTGCAAGCGCAGGACAAGCTGCTGCCCCCAAACCTAATTTGCAGCCTCTGCCGGGTATTCATAAGCCCACAGATATCAGAAGTTCAGTGGAAGAGAAATCTTTAAAGATTCCTGACTTCCTCACCAGAAAATAACATATTTCATGAACAATCAGAAGGAATGTGCCTTAGCACATTCCTTTTTTTGTCGAATCAGACAGAAGAAAATCGCTAATATTGCGCGTGTTTTTGACAAATTCCATAGGAGGAAGGTTTTATAATGATTGTGAAAAGGGTGATGTAATGTATTATGAGATTTATGTTGATAGCTTGTTTCTGGTGAACTTTGTAATGAATCTGTATCTGCTGCTTCTGGTGAATCAAAGCACGTTCCGCACTGCCACGCGGTTACGGTTGCTGTCGGGAGCAGCTGTAGGTGCGATTTTGTACATGGTGCCATTTTTGTGGAATGGTCCACCGTTACTTAAGTATGGCATAGGAATTGTGACAGGAACGGCAGGGATGCTCTTTACAGCATTTTGCATTCATAGCGTACGGGCATTTGGCAGGCTGGTGGAGATGTTACTACTCTGGTCGTTACTCATGGGCGGTGTGCTCTTATTTTTGATAAAAAGAGTGCCCTTTGTAAGAAACAGCATGTCGGGAATTTTTGGTATAATCGGGGTGGGAACCGTATTCTATCTATGGATTACATATTGGCAGGAGCATCGAAGGAAGAAAAACAACATATGCAGTGTCACCCTGATACGTGGAGATGTAAAGCTTAAGGTATCAGCACTGATTGATTCCGGCAATAGCTTGGTGGAGCCTATCAGTGGGAAACCGGTTTCTATTATAGAGACGCATATTTTCAAGAGTCTTTGGAAGGAACCACCTCCTTATTATCGTGCCATACCCTTTCATAGTATTGGTAAAAAAAGGGGAATTCTGCAAGGCTATCTCTTGCCGGAAATCAGAATTGAGTGGAATGGTGTGGAGAAGGTATGTAGAGATGTGTATATCGCAGTGTGTGATGAACAAATTAGCGGGAGTAAGGAGGACCTTGAGCCTAAGAAGCAGTCTGCTGAACAAGCGATAGGTATCAGAATGCTTCTGAATCCTATACTTTTTGAGAAGCAGGAGGCGGTATAAGTGCAGATAAGCAATCGATAGACCATGTAATTGTGTAAGATGTAAGTGAAAAGGTAAAAAGGGGAATCAATTATGATATTAAAAGTTGCAGTACCGGGAAAAATACATTTTAAAATGATACGAAGGGATAAGGTCCTGTTGCCTCAGAAGGGAGATATCCACTATATAGGAGGAGCAGAAGTGCTTCCGCCACCGTTAGAGCTGGAGCAGGAGAATCAGGTAATCGGAGATCTAGGAACGGAATATGAGGATGAAGCAAAGGCAATATTGATTGAGCACAACCTGCGTTTGGTGGTGTATATTGCCAAAAAGTTTGATAACACGGGAGTCGGAGTGGAGGATTTGATTTCTATCGGAACGATCGGACTGATAAAGTCTATTAATACCTTTAATCCTGAGAAAAATATTAAGCTTGCCACCTATGCATCACGATGCATTGAAAATGAAATACTGATGTATCTTCGTCGTAATAATAAGACCAGGCTGGAGGTGTCTATTGACGAGCCGTTAAATGTAGATTGGGATGGTAATGAGCTTCTTTTGTCAGATATCCTGGGAACGGATGAAGATGTGATATACCGTGGTATTGAAAACGAAGTGGAAAGAACGCTTTTGATGTCGGCAATCAGCAAGCTGACAGAGCGGGAAAAGACGATTGTAAATCTCCGCTTTGGTCTGGGTACACCGGATGGTGAAGAAATGACCCAAAAGGAGGTTGCAGCTTTGTTGGGCATATCACAATCCTACATATCAAGACTGGAGAAAAAAATCATGCGCCAGCTAAAAAAGGAAATGAGCAATCATATTTAGTCTTTGCAAAGCCGCGTGAGATAGTATATACTTAATAGAGTATATTATGTGATAGGAAAGTAACAGATGATTAAACGCGAAGATATATTGTCCATGGAGTATTTAAAAAAGACGGAATATACAGGTTCTCATCGTGGTATGCGTTATCGCTTGGAGGGTGCTGCCGCAGATGACGGAAAGCGGCTAAAGGTAACAGTGTGGCCGGAGCCGTTCAATTTTGTTACGACACCGGAGGAACAAAAGAAAAGTGAATTCTTTTCCTTTGATGAGGATGGTGTGATGGATGCTGTGGCATGGATGAATGACCGGTTATTTCAGGATAAAGAAAAGTGGGAACGTGAGAAACAGAGCTAAAAAGAAACAGGTATCGATATGACAAAATATATTATAAAGGATTTAATGTCAATGCTGCGCTTTCTTCCTTATGGATTGATAGTGGGTATATTGGCAACTGTCATACTCTGTGCAATAAATGACCGAAGAGTAAAAAAGCAGAAGAAGCCTTTTGCAGTAGCTGCGATTGTCAGTTATATTATGTATACGGCAATTATGTTGATTATTACCTTTTGGTCCAGAGAGAATGGAAGCAGCAATGGCATAGATTTAGAGCTTTTTTCTACATGGGGAATCAATGATAGAAATAATGCGTATGCAATTGAAAATATTTTATTGTTTATGCCTTATGGTTTTTTAACTGCATGGGTATTTCCATCCATGCGAAACCTGTTCACCTGCATTTTGCTGGGATTGGTGAGCAGTCTGGGGATAGAATATCTGCAGATGATTACGGAAAGGGGCTACTTTCAAATTGATGATATTATTACCAATACAATCGGTACTGTTTTAGGATATGTGCTATTCAGATGTATCTGGGGTATTGGGAAGCTGTTTTGTAAAATAGTAGGCAAAAAGAAAAACTGACAGCAGATTATGCTGTCAGATAGTTCCGCATGGTACGCAGGGCATTTTTCTCCAGACGGGAAACCTGTGCCTGCGAGATTCCGATTGCCTCAGCCACCTCCATCTGTGTCTTTCCCTCGAAGAAGCGGAGAGAGACAATGGTTTTTTCGCGAGAATTCAGCCTTTTCATGGCTTCGCTCAGGGAGAGATGTTCGACCCACGTCTCTTCCTTATTTTTTTTGTCGCTAATCTGGTCCATAACGTAAAGGGTGTCACCGCCGTCTGTAAAAATCGGTTCATAAAGGCTCATAGGATTTTGGATGGCATCCATGGCATATACAATATCTTCTTTGGAAATACCCACTTCCTTGGCAATCTCCTCAATAGTAGGCTCCTTGAGGTTGCGGCGGGTCAAAGCATCGCGGGCATATACAGCCTTGTATGCGGTGTCTTTTAAGGAGCGGGATACGCGGATGGAATTGTTATCTCTTAAGAAGCGCCGGATTTCACCGATAATCATGGGTACGGCATAGGTGGAGAATTTTACATTCAAAGAGGAGTCAAAGTTGTCGATTGCCTTAATCAGACCGATGCATCCAATCTGAAATAAATCGTCCACATTTTCGTTACTGGAGGAAAAACGCTTAATAACGCTTAAGACAAGTCGCAGATTTCCCTCAATATAAAGCTCTCTGGCTTTTTGGTCTCCGGCCTCAATTCTCTCAAAGAGAGCTTCCTTTTCCGCTGCCTTGAGAAGTGGAAGCTTAGCTGTATTTACTCCGCAGATTTCAACTTTTCCCTGTGCCATAATGATGTCCTCCTAAATTAGTCTGTAGGTAGTATGTGCTTAAAAAAGGCAGGATATACCTTTAAAAAACATTGTGAATGAGAAAATGAAGGGATGCTTTGGAAAGAAATTTTTGCTCTGCTCCGGCATATATTAGAGAAAGGGAAGTGACTGACCATGCAGGTATAGTCGGAAATGAGTGGATGAATATGCTGTTTTCGGAATTGAAATGTAAGGACGTTATTAATATCAGAGATTGTAAAAAGATAGGTCGTGTGTGCGATTTGGAAATCGACCAGTGTAGTGGATGTATTTGTAAAATAGTGATTCCCAGCGGTAATAAAGCGTTGAATTTCTTGCGTTGCGAACCGGATGTTATTATTCCTTATAAGGATATCCGTCAGATTGGTCCGGACATAATTTTGGTTGACATAAACTGCTAAATCTCCTATAATAAAAAATAACAGGTGATTTTTAAGCCGATATACAAGAAAGGGCCCGAAAGGATTGGGCAGACAGGAGTTTAAAGCATGAAATGTCCTTTTTGTAGTCATGAAAATACCAGAGTAATTGATTCCAGACCTGCGGAGGATAACAATTCTATCCGCCGTCGCCGTGTGTGTGACGAGTGTGGTAAGAGATTTACGACCTATGAGAAAATAGAGACAATACCTCTGATTATTATCAAAAAGGATAATAACAGAGAAACCTACGATCGTTCCAAGATTGAAGCCGGTGTGTTGCGTGCCTGCCATAAGCGTCCGGTAAGTGCACAGCAGATTACCACTCTGGTGGATGAAGTGGAATATGAAATTTTCAATATGGAAGATAAGGAGATTTCAAGCGAGGTAATCGGAGAGCTTGTAATGAATAAGCTTAAAAGTATGGATGCGGTAGCATATGTTCGTTTTGCATCTGTATACAGAGAGTTTAAGGATATTAATACCTTTATGGATGAATTGAAGAGTGTATTGAAATAAGTCAAAAAGAATGTGCCGGGGCACATTCTTTTTTTATGAGACATGTCTACGCCTTTTTATGTAGAAATCGATACAGGCATAATAGATACAGTATACTTTGTAGCAGTTGGCTTGCCAATACTCCCCACAAATAGCCGGTGATGCCCACATGGGGAATGGCGAGGAAGACAAAGAGAAGTCGCAAAACAAGGCAAATTACATTCATGACAAAAATATGGCCGGCAAGTCCCAAGCCCTGCAGGATACTTGACAGGGTAGTATCCAGATACATAAAGGGACAGATAAAGCCCAGAGTTGTGATAAAATGTCCGGCCAGTTCGCTATCGAACAAGACAACTCCTAAGTGTTTTCCTAATAATATAAAGACAAGCATACATAGAGAGCCCAGTAGCAGACAGTATTTTACAGTGCGCAAGGTGGCTGCTTTGACAGCCTTCATATCTCCCAGGGCGTGACTTTCAGAAATCATGGGCAGCAATAATACGGCAATGGAGCCTGTTAGTGCATTTGGGAAAAAAATCAGCGGCATTGCCATGCCGGTGAGAACGCCGTAAACACTTAAGGAGGTAGCAGTATCGTAGCCGTATAGCCGTAGTCTTGCCGGAATCGAAACGGATTCTATGCTTTGGAGCAGATTGAGGACGATTCGATTGGCAGTCAGTGGCAATGCCATACCTAAAATGCTGGCATAGATGGGGAGGGTGTTCCTCATATTCCCCAAAAGCCTTGGAGTATATTGCGTATCGGAGAATCCTTGAGGGAAGGAAGTCCCAATGTCTTGTGAACAATTCCTGCGGTCCGCAGAATAACATGCATAAATAGAGATAATGGAGATAATCATGGAGAATAGTTCCCCTACAGCCAAACCGAGAACGGCAACATTGATAGAAGGTGTATTGCCATGGGTAAATGCATAGGAGGATATCCCATAGACACAACCGACTCTGGCAAGCTGTTCCATGAGTTGCGTGACTGCCGGAATACCGGCCTTTTTCATGCCGTAAAAATATCCGTTGATACAGGCGTGAACGGCACCGAAGGGAATGGAAAAGGAAAGAATTCGCAGCATAGATATGGTGCGTTCCTCTAACAGGAGTCTTGTGCCGATAAACTCTGCACCAAAGAATATAATGCCGGTACAGAGCAAGGAAAGCGGTAGGGAGATACTTAAGCCCACCAACATGGGTTTGTATGGCGACACTTTCTTTTGGGCAGTCTGAGCGGCTACAAATTTGGAGATGGAGGTCTGATAACCGGCAGCAGTCAGGGAGAAGGAGAGAGAGAGAACAGGGTTTAAAAGCTGATAAATTCCCATTCCTTCTTCGCCGAACAGGCGCGATAAATAAATCCGATAAAAAAAGCCGATAATGCGGCTGACCAGTCCTGTTGCAGTGAGAATGATAGTTCCCGTAATCAGGGGATGACGCTTGATATATTGCATGTTTCACCAAAAATGTGCTTTTCACCAATATATTCCACAGGGGCAGTTGACAGAACATTTCGGTAGTGTTATATTTACTGTGTAATTCCTAGTGAAATGGTATAAATTAAAAGGACGGTGACTTTAATGATATATTTGGACAATGCGGCAACCACTAAAACGGCACCGGAGGTAGTGGAAGCAATGCTGCCATATTTTACGGAGCAATACGGTAACGCCAGCAGTATTTACGGACTGGGCTCAGCGAGCAAGGGAGCAATCAATCATGTCAGACAGATTATTGCAGACAGTATCGGAGCTAAAAGAGAAGAAATCTATTTTACCGCGGGTGGTACTGAGGCGGATAATTGGGCTATAAAGGCAACGGCAGAAGCCTATGCTTACAAGGGAAAGCATATTATTACAACGAAGATAGAGCACCATGCTGTTTTGCATACCTGTGAGTATTTGGAGAAGCAGGGCTATGAGGTGACTTATTTGGAGGTGGATGAATTTGGGTGTGTAGCTCCTGAAGCTGTGAAAGCAGCAATTCGCCCGGATACCATATTAATCAGCATTATGTATGCCAATAACGAAATCGGTACGATTGAGCCCATTGCTGAGATTGGTGCCATTGCCAAGGAAAAGGGCGTATTGTTTCATACAGATGCGGTACAGGCATTTGGGCAGCTTCCCATCGATGTGGAGGAATGTCATATTGATATGCTCAGTGCCAGTGGACACAAGCTGAACGGTCCCAAGGGAATCGGTTTCCTATATATTAGAACCGGAATCAAAAGTCGCTCCTTTATTCATGGAGGGGCTCAGGAGAGGAGTAGAAGAGGTGGTACAGAAAATGTACCGGCCATTGTAGGGCTTGGAGCAGCCACAGCGCGTGCTGTCAGGATGATGTCTGAAAAGACGGCTAAGGAAACGGAGCTTCGGGATTATCTGATAAAGCGTCTGGAGGAGATTCCTTATTGTCGTTTGAATGGTCATCCGATAAAACGATTACCTAATAATGTGAATGTTTCCTTTTCCTTTATTGAAGGAGAATCTCTGCTAATTATGTTGGACATGAAAGGTATCTGCGCATCCAGCGGTTCTGCCTGTACCTCCGGTTCTTTAGACCCATCTCATGTATTGCTTGCCATTGGCTTAAAGCATGAAGAAGCACATGGATCCCTGCGACTGACCTTATCCGAGGAAAATACGAAGGAAGAAATAGATGTTGTGGTGGAAGCGGTGAAGGAGATAGTACAGAGATTGCGTGATATGTCACCGCTTTATGAGGATTTCCGCTATTGACTTTTCTGTGGTTTCATATTATGTTTAATATATAGTAAAGCAATTCAACAATAAGTAAAAAAGAGAAGGGAAGCTTTATGAAAAGAAAGTTGTTAGGGGTAATATTGAGTTTGGCAATGACTATATCTCTGGCAGCATGCGGAAGCACTGCCGAGGGAGACGGTGACATGGCAGGGGCGAATGCTTCACCTGCTGTAGAACAGAAGCCGGTAATTGTGGAGGCCAATTATGATGGAATTGAAGTGAAGTCCAACGGAGCCATTGTGTCCGTACATGACCCGTCTATTAAGGTGTTTGACGGAAGATATTATATCTATGGCTCTCATATGACCGGCGCTTATACAGATGATTTCCAGAAATGGACATATATCGGAAAAACCTACAACGATTTAAATCCCTTATATGATAATCTGTTTGATGAAAGCTTGGATATATTTGATTATGCCGGTGACAACGGCAACGGTAGCTACTCTGTATGGGCTTCTGATGTGATTTATATTGAGGAGATGCAGAAATATGTAATGTATAGCTGTGTGTCATCTACATATATCAAATCCAACCTGTGCTATCTGACAGCGGATGCACCGGAGGGTCCTTATACCTATCAGGGACCGTTGCTTTATTCCGGTTTTACCAGCTATGATATTGACCAGACCAATGTATATGATGTGGTAAGCGAGGAGTATGCGGCAGAGAATTATCTGGAATTGAGCGGTAGCTACAATAACGAGGACTGGCCTAACTGTATTGACCCTGCTCCTTTTTATGATGAAGATGGCAGATTGTGGATGACCTATGGTTCCTGGTCAGGCGGTATTTTCCTGTTGGAATTGGATCCTGATACAGGTCTGATTATTCATCCGGAGGCAGACCCGGAAAATAATGTTGACCCTTATTTCGGAAAGAGACTGATGGGTGGCGGACATAAATCCATCGAGGGACCTTATATTGAATATAATGCAGAGACCGGCTATTATTATCTGTATGTTTCCTATGGTGCACTTCAGCAGCAGGGAGGATATCAGATTCGAGTATTCAGAAGCGAGACCCCGGACGGTGAGTATGTGGATATGAACGGACAGTATCATGTAAAGGGTTATAATCATGCCTTCTATGGCTTGAAGCTCTCCGGTAACTATTATCTGCCCAGTTTAAAATATGCGTATATGGCAACCGGAGGACAGTCCACCTTCACAGATACGGATGGTAAGAATTATTGTTGTTTCCATTCCAGATTTGAAAAGCAGAATGAATATCATGAGCCTGTGGTAAAACAGATGTTTTTCAATGAAGAGGGCTGGCCGGTAATGGCACCCTACAGTACAAAGGGTGAAACTATTTCCAAGACAGGATATGACATGTCCCAGTTGGTGGGAGATTATTACTTTATCAATCAGGGAACCATGATTGATGCCGAAATCGAGCAACCGGTGATGATTACCCTGAATGAAGACGGCACAGTAAGTGGTTCTGTGTATGGTACATGGACGATGACAGAGGGAACCTGTTATATGCATCTCACCTATGAGGACATCGAATACAGTGGAGTGTTCTGTGCAATGAAGGATCAGACAGGTGTGGATGTTATGACCTTTACGGCAGTAGGTAACAATGAAAGCATCTGGGGAGTGAAGTACTAATTGATGAATGCAGACAACAATAAAATGAATAAATTAGATATTTTAAAAGAAGTCCTGTTTATGCTTTTGAAAATAGCGGCCTTCTTTGTATACTGGTGCTTTACGTTGGCGGTGTTTTCTCTCATTTTGGTTAATGTATGGCGAGTAACATGGGAGCAGCTGCTGACACTGGCAATCGTGCTGACGGTGCTGACCACGGTGGTACATATTGTGGGCAAACTTCGTAAACGTAAATAGATAAATATTACAACAGGGGTATGGCATATTCTGCCATACCCTTTTTTGTGCGCCGTCACTTTATCTGGATAATGCAAGAAAGCGTTGACAAAAGAAGAGTATCCGTATAACATATACTGTAAATGACAATTTAAGGAGGCTATAAAATGGATTTGAAGTTTAAACAACCGGATATGGTAAAGGAAGCAGCTCGGACGGGCGGAAAGAATATAGTTATTGAGATATTGATGTTTATCGGTGTGTTTTTTGTTGTTCAGATGATTATGTCAATGATTTTTTTGGTGCCTGAACTGGTGATATTGCTTTCAACCACTGATTTCTTGGCTGTGGTTATGAGTGGAGATATGCAGCAGGCTATAGAAATGGAGATGGCGGTAATAACTTCAGAACCTATGATGATAGTACAACTGTTTTTGACTGCGGTAATGATTGTAATTACCTTGCTATTCTGTAAATTGCTTCAGAAAAGAAAAATGCGTACCCTCGGTTTTAAAAAGCCCGGTATGTGGAAGGAGTACGGTATCGGCATGTTGGTCGGTCTGGGTATGATGACTGCCATTGTGCTTGTGGGTGTGGCACTTGGTGCGATGGAGCTCCGGTTTAACGAAAACCTGTTATCAGCAGGCTCCATTATGTTGTTGGTACTGTTGTTTGTGGGATTCCTGATTCAGGGCATGTCTGAGGAAGTGCTTTGCAGAGGTTATTTCCTGGTGTCCCTTGCGAGAAAGAAGGGCAATACATGGTTACCAATTATTATCAGTTCCGTTGCATTCGGAGCATTACATCTGGCAAATAGCGGAATCGCTCCGCTGGCATTTGTGAATCTGATCTTATTCGGTATCTTTGCAGGTCTGTATTTTATAAAGAGAGGCAATATTTGGGGAATAGCGGCCATTCATTCCATTTGGAATTTTGCGCAGGGCAATATTTATGGTATTCTGGTCAGCGGCAACAATTTCGGAACCACTGTTTTCACATCAACTATTGATGAAAACATGACCTTTATTAACGGTGGAGATTTTGGTCTGGAGGGTGGCATCCTTACCACTATTGTATTGCTGGGCGGAACCCTTATTATGATGTGTACCAAGCAAAAGGATTGTGCTGCATCAGACGAAAGCACAGACTCTGCTATGGCAGTATAACAGAGCAGCGGGCGTCGGGAAGTAACTGAACACGCTCCCCGCGATTGGTCCGCTTCGGACAACATATCCCTGTACTCCCGAGGCGGACCAATCTGCGGTAGGAGTGTGTTTTGTTACTTCCCGGCACCCGCTGTTTCCTGCCCCTATTTTCTTTTGATTCTGATAATGTTTACGGAATAGCCCGGTGCTTCGTAGGTAAATTCGCTTCCGACATTAACCTGCGTGGTGGTGGGCACCATGTTTTCCGGTGCATCATAGCTGTTTACGGCAGACAGGGAGTCGCCGGAAAGAATCGTTACCTGAGCGGTGCTTTCATAAGCGGAGGAATCGAAGTCTTCCAGAACAGTACTTACATAAGCGGTGGTGTCGGTGGTGTTAATCACCTTTAAAATAATATCGCCGTTTTGGTCTACAGATGCTGTCTCGTAAAGAGCAGAAGCTGTCTCGTAGCTGTAATCCAGATACAGCATGTCGTTAAGATATCCCTTGATTGTATTATTTTCTACCACTACTTTGATGGTGTAGGCCTTGCCGTGCTGCAAGGTCATGTTTTTGATGGTGCCGGAAATCTGACCGCTTTTGGAGCCTCCGGTAACTGTCTGCAGGCAGGATACTGTGTTACCCCAGCCGCCGATATTCCAGAAAATCGTATTATTACTGTTTTCTACACAAACCGGAATCAGGAAGCCTTCTGCGCCTTCCAGGATTTCTCCCTCTACAGTTAAGGTATAATTGCTCCACTTGGTATCGCCAACGTATACGGCATCTCCGGTGTTGATGTCTACAGGAGCGGACAGATTGTATTGTACCAGACGACCATCTGATATTTCCCAGTCCCCTTCGTGTAAATCATATTCATCATTGTCCAGTACTTCTTCGCTGTCAAAGGTGCAGGAGTACAAGGTTTCTCCGGTTGCGTTGTCAGTAATGGTTAAATTGTCATAGGCCACACTGGTCTGCCAGCTACCCAAGCCGACTTTTCCGGAAAGAGAGGAGGAGCTATTATACTCGCTGATTTCCAGAGTGGTGGGCAAAGTGGTAGTACCCACATTATTGGCAAACAGCTGCTGTACATAGTAATTTACAGAACCGTAAACAGAATCGTTACTGTACCAGATTAAATCGGGAGTCCACTGGTTCTGTGTTTTGTTGCCGAAAAGTGGGGCATAGCATGCCATGGTTACGATGTCGGCGTTTTTCTCCAGACCGGTCATATATGCTGCTTCCGCCAATGCTGCTTCCAATGTGTTGGACTGGGCAGCATATTCTCCCAAGAATACGGAAGCCTGACTTTCGCGGTCATAGCTGTCATAGCGATGTGTGTTGGTAAAGAAGAAGGAGGGTGACTCATAATAATGCTCGTCTACCAGAGTGGTAATGTAATCATCATAATCGTTACAATCCTCCACATAATTCCAACCGAAGCGGTCTGAAGAGACCGGTCCGTTTGCTACGATTAATTCAATTCCCTCGTACATCTCGGGATTGGACTTGGCAGCGGCATTAAATGCTTCCACAAAGGCTCTGTAATGCTGGAAATACTCGCTTTGCCACTGCTCGTTGCCGATACCGATATATTTTAATGCAAAGGGCTCCTCATGTCCCATGGCAATACGGACACTTCCCCAGGTGGTGTCTGCCCCGCCCCGGCAGAATTCAACCAAATCAAGGGCATCCTGTACGCACTGCTTAAATTCGTCGCTGTTAATGGGGTAAACGGTATATTTGGAGCTTTGTACCGGACAGGTCATGCCTGCATTTAAAATCGGTACAGGCATACAGTCTAAAATATCACAAAGCTCAAAAAATTCATAGAAGCCGATTCCATATGTAGTGTAGAAGGGGTGTGCCTGAGAACCATTCCAGATGGAACGTCCTTGGGGACGAACTGCCACATCTCCTACAGTAGTTACGCCGCCAATGGTCAGTGCCTGACCATTTCCGATGGAATCCTTCCAGCTGTACATAGATTCTTCATCGCGACCTTCGATGACACAACCACCGGGGAAACGCAGGAAGGTGGGATTGAGCGCTTCAAGAGCTTCTCCGATATCCTTTCGGATGTTAGTGCCTTCGTAGGTGTCGGTAGGCATCAGACTTACCATGTCAATATCCAGTGAGCCCTTTAGGATTTCTACTGCAAGGTACATTTCCCTGCTTTCTGTACCTTTATCTGTAGAAGGTATCAGGGAAATGGCATATTTGTTCCATTGAGTATCGGTCAGCGTGATGTGGCTCTGTGCGTAAATAGTGTCATCGGAATCTGTCAGGGTAACGCGTACCGGTTGGAAATAGCTGTCACTTTTCATATAAATAGAAAAGTCATATTCGTCTCCCGGGGTTATGGACATGCCCTCCAGATACCCCTTGTTATAGATGCCCAGATATTCCTCGGCTACAGTTGACATATTGGTCATGCGACAGTAGCTGGTATTTTGCTCATGCAGAAAACTGGCATCTGAGGAGCTGTCAATAATCTCAAAGGTAAGAAGCTCTCCGGAGGCATCAGTGGTTGTCCAGCCATGCTTATGCTGGTTGCCGGCGGCGGTACCGTATTCAAAGGAACGATTTTTGACAAGCTCGGCATATAGACCACCGTCTATGGCATGGTTAATATCCTCTAAAAACAGACCGTAGAGAGTATCGCTGATGGCATAGGACTCATCCAACACCGAGGTGTCGGTAGAGATAGTATAGCTTGCGGTAAGCTTACCGGAAGCGGCATCTGTCTCGCCGGTCTGCTGTGTGGCAGAATCGGCTGTTATATCTCCATTTAGGGCATCTTCGGAGGAAGTGCCTGTGCGACCGCAGGCTGTAGTTAAGCAGCAGCAAATCGTAAGTACTAAGCAAAGTAAAAGTTTTAGTTTTCTTTGAAACATATTTGCCTCCTTGAGTAATGTTGCATAAAAAAATGAACGATTTTTGTGTATATTTATAATTATACCGAAATAAAGCATTTTGACAAGTGTTCTATATATAAATTGCTACAAAACAATATACTTATAGTATTGACTTTATGACGAAAACATAGTACCTTTAATTATATACAAAACACTAAACTAGTTAACTCAAAGTTAAAATGATTTAGGGTTTGAGATGGAAGAATTAAAGTAATATGGCTTTGTTATGACTCGAATGAGGATAGCTAAAAAGAAAGTGCAGGTTATTATTATGAAGCGAAGAAGCGTTGTAAAATTTGTAGCACTTACCATGGCCGTTTGTATGTTTGGTTCCATGGTGCCGGTAGGGGAAGCACTGGCAGAAACAGAAACTGCAGAGAGCACGGTATCCACATATTCAGTGGATGAGCAATATATCAATGAGATGCTTTCGCACAATTACACAAAAGTCAGTGCAGGCTATACTGCCGGACTCTATGCAAAGGAGGATGTAGTAATCAGTGCGGCAGCCAGTGTTGCCGATATGGGGACTGCAGAAACCACCGGGGACACAAAAGAGTATTCCTTTGCGGATACTGTGGTAGATTTACAACTGGGAGACACAGTGAAATTTACGATTGATGTTCCTGAGGCGGCACAATACTATCTGGGATTGGATTATCTTTCTTATGATGATTCGGTGCTTCCCATTGGTATGTCCCTGATGGTGGACGGAGAATATCCTTTTTATGAGTGTCGCAATCTGGAATTTGAAACTACTTGGGTTCAGCAGGGAGAGAAATCCTATGACAGATACAATAACGAAATTGTTACAGTACCGGATAAGCTGATCCAGTGGGAAAGAAAATATTTAAGTGATGGCAGTTACAGACACAGCTTCCCTCTGAATCTGGAGCTGACCGCAGGTACACATGAAATCGAAGTGAATATTCTGGAGGGTAATTTCCTTCTGGGCGCATTTATCCTGTCAGCACCTACAGTAATAGAGGAGTATGCCGGCAGTCAGGTGGCAGAGGGCAACCAGTTAATTGAGATTCAGGGTGAGGATTTTACCTATCGAAATGATTCGGCAATTCATGCCATTGCAGAGTATGATACCAGTCTGGATCCTTATGAGGTGACAGATACAGTACTTAACACTATTGATTCTGATTCCTTTACCCTGGCAGGACAGAAGGTTACTTATGAATTCGAAGCACCGGAATCCGGTTATTACAATATTGCAATGAATTATCGTCAGTCTGACAAGACCGACTTCCCGGTATTCCTTAATATAGAAGTAGACGGTGAGATTCCCAACAGTGAATTTGTTTCTTATCCTATGGAATTTACCAACAAATATAAAACTGTGACTCTGCAGGATGATGCGGAGAATTATCTGAGCGTATATTTGGAGAAGGGAACTCATACCATTTCCTTTACTATAAGTGCAGATAATATTCGCCATATTCTGGAAAGCCTTGATGAGATTATGTCTCACCTTAATGATCTGTCTCTTGAAATCACCAAGGTGGCAGGTACTAATGTGGATAAGTATCGTGACTTGAAATTAAGCAGATACATTCCGGACATTGAAGAACGACTTTATGGATATGCACAGCAGTTGTACGATTTGCAGGAAACTGTGCGCGTGTACGTGGGAGATACGAAGGGCGCCATTGCAATTCTGTCATCCATGAGTATTGCAGCAGAGCAGTTGATTTCACTGGCAGAGGAGCCGGATGAAATTCCTTATCGTGTGGCAGAGCTTTGTACCAGTGCCAATAGTGCCAACAGACATTTGGCCAATACGGTTGATAAGCTGATTGAAAACAATCTTGCCATCGACCGAATCTACATATATCAGCAGGGAGCAGAGCTTCCCGGCAAGCCTGGCTTCTTTGAATCGGCAGGTATGAACATCAACAGATTTGTGTCTTCCTTTACCGATCAGGCATATTCTACCAATAATACTGACCCGGATCATTTGCAGGTTTGGGTAAACCGTTCCAGTCAGTATGTACAGATTATGCAGAAGATGATCGATGAATATTTTACACCTCAGACCGGTATTGAAGTAGACATCAGTATCATGCCTGACCAGTATAAGCTGGTATTGGCTAATTCCTCCGGCAATGCACCGGATGTAGCAACCGGTATTAACTACACGGTACCCTATGAGCTGGCAATCAGAGGCGCACTGGTGGATATGACGAAGTACGAGGATTTCCGAGAGGTTGCAGCGCCTTATGAGGAAGGCTTCTTCCTGACAGCGACGATTAACGATAGCGTATATGCGATGCCTGAGACTATGAATTTCTGGGTATTGTTCTATCGCTCCGATATTCTGGATAAGCTGGGCTTGGAAGTGCCGGATACCATGCAGGATGTAATTGATATGCTTCCTGAGCTGCAGATGCGAGGCTTGAATTATTATCAGCCGGTATCAGGTATGCTCCTTATGAGAAACTTCCATGGTACGACTCCTTTGATTCATCAGTATGGTGGATCTCTGTATTATGATACGGCGCAGGAGGGTACAGCCTTCGGAAGTGCGGAAGCGATTGACGGATTTACTTATCTGACAGATTTGTTTACCATTTACAATATGCCTATCAATATTGATAACTTCTATCAACATTTTAGAACTGGTGATATTCCTATCGGTGTTGCAGATTATGCGACCTACAACCTGATGACGAATGCGGCACCTGAGCTTAAGAATTCATGGGAAATAGCACTGGTACCAGGTGTTGCACAGGAGGACGGTACTGTTGACAGAACTACCTGTGGTAACGCGGAAAGCTGCGTAATCTTCAAATCCAATGAGGCTAGAGAAGCACAGGCATGGGAGTTTGTAAAATGGTGGTCCTCTACAGAAGTACAGGCTGAATTCGGTCAGACTCTGCAGATTACCTACGGTAGTGAGTTTATGTGGACCACAGCTAATATGGAAGCTTTCATGCAGCTGCCATGGGACACACAGGATAAGCTGGTTATCAGAGAACAGATGGCGCAGGTGGTTGACGTTGCTCGCGTGCCCGGTACTTATCTGTTGGAGCGTGAAATCAGTAATGCATTTAATGATATTGTCGTAAACAAACAGACGGCACAGATGCGAATAGACAAGGCCGTTAAGACGATTAATCGAGAAATTGACCGAAAGCTGGAAGAATTTGAATTTATAGACGGTGAGGGTAACACCATTGAAGTATATGGTATACCGACTATTGATTCCATTCGTGAGATTTTAGGAAGAGAAGAATAGGAGGTGAGGATAAACGATGGCAAAATTAAAATTAAAAAAGAACAAAATTGCTAAGAGAGATAATAACAAGAACGGTTATTGGTTTATCCTCCCTTATGCGATTGTATTTACGATTTTTATTTTGATTCCGGTATTGTTGGCTGTGGCATTGTCCTTCACCAACTTTAACGCAGTGGAATTTCCGTCATGGGTCGGATTTTTAAATTATATTACAGTTCTGACCAATGACGAAGTATTTATGCAATTTGTATTACCCAATACGGTAGTATATGCGCTGATTGTTGGTGTGGGCGGTTATGTGTTGTCCTTCGTGCTTGCGTGGGCACTGTGTAATCTGACTTCTACAGTGCGTACTATATTTGCACTTATTATTTATTCGCCCAGTATGACTGTTGGTGTGGCTATGACGGTAGTGTGGAAGGTTATCTTCTCCGGTGACCAGACAGGATTATTGAACAGCTGGCTGATGAGCATCGGTGTGATTACTGAGCCGATTATCTGGTTGATTAATGCCGATTACTTGCTGCCGATTGTTATTATTATCGGACTCTGGTCCAGTATGGGTATCGGCTTCCTTTCTCTGATAGCCGGTATTCTGAATATTGATGAGTCTTTATATGAAGCGGGAGCTATCGATGGTGTCAAGAATCGTTTCCAGGAAATGATTTACATTACGATTCCCAGTATGAAGCCGCAGATGCTTTTCGCAGCGGTTATGAGTATTGTAAATGCATTTCAGGCAGGTACCATATTTACAGCGCTTACCGGTAATCCTTCGCCGGGTTACGCATCCCAGCTGATTGTTAACCACATTGAGGATTATGGCTTCCTCAGATATGAAATGGGTTATGCGGCAGCGTTATCCGTTGTGTTACTGTTGATTGTACAAATCTTCTCCAAGATAGCGAATAGGCTTTTCGGCGAGAAAGATGAATATTAGAAAGGAGGATGAAAAATGGCATATAAAGGACATCGAATTAACCCCAAGCGTTTTGAGCCCAGCCAGCTGAAGATTATTATTATAGTACTTCCCCTTGTAATCTTTATGGCTTTGCCGATTATTTATATTATCAACCATGCCTTTAAACCCATGGAAGAGCTGTTTGCATTCCCTCCTACCTTTTTTGTAAGAAATGCAACTATGGATAATTTTACCAGTCTGATTAAGGCGAGCCGTACGGCAGGTATACCCATGAGCCGTTATGTGTTCAACAGTTTACTGGTAACGATATTATCCATCTTCCTTTCCTTGTTGTTTACAACATGTGCGGCATTTGCGCTTTCCAAAATTAAATTTCGTGCCAAGAATACGTTGATGAATATCAATCAGGCGGCAATTATGTTCGTGGCAACAGCAGTGTTGATTCCCAGATATCTGGTAATCAGCTTTGGTGGTATGATTGACACTTATTTTGCACATATCTTTCCGGTAGTAGCGATGCCTGTAGTACTGTTTCTGGTAAAGCAGTTTGTTGATCAGGTGCCGGATTCCCTTATGGAAGCGGCTTATATAGACGGAGCAACTGATTTTCAGGTGTATTTGAAAATTATTCTTCCTATGATTAAACCTGCAATCGCAACTGCGGCCATTATGGTATTCCAGAATGTATGGGGCAATATGGAAACCTCAAACTATTTTGTAAATGACGATAGTATGAAGACATTGACCTTCTACATGAATACACTGGCCAATGCCAACAATACTGTAGCCGGTCAAGGTATGGCAGCGGCAGCGGCACTTATTATGATTGTTCCGAATTTAGTATTATTTATTCTTTTACAGAAGAACGTTATGAATACCATGGCACACTCCGGTATTAAATAAAGGAAAAGGTGGAGAAAGAAATGAAAAAAATGAAAAAACATTTCCAAAAAATAGCCTTAAGCCTTGCAGTACTGGCAGTGACATTTGTCAGCTGTGTAATGCCTGTAAGTGCGGATTCACCGTATAAAACCTACACATTTGACGGCTATGGCTATACTATTCAGACACAGACAGCATATTTACCTTATGAGACACTTACCAAATTTGATGAGGAATCCTTAAGTGGTCCCAGTGATTTGCACGTTACCGATGACGGAGAGATATATGTGGCAGATACCGGTAATGCACGAATCATCGTAGGTGATATTGAAGGCAACCTGATTAAAACGATAGGTGAAGGTGAGCTGGTGACACCTAAGGGTGTTTTTGTAACAAAGGATAAGCATGTTTATGTTGCAGACCGTGATGCACAGGCTATTTTTGAGTTTGACGCGGACGGTACTCTTCTTAATAAGTATGGAAAACCGGATAACCCCTTGTATGGTGAGACTCTGGATTTCCTGCCTCTTAAGATTGTAGTAAATGATGCAGGCATTATGTTCGTAGTATGTGAATCCAATACCAACGGTATCGTGGAAATATCCCCGATTGAAGGAGGAACCTTCCTTGGTTATTTCGGTACAAATCTTGCTTCCAGCAATCCTCTGATTATTATAAGAAGAATGCTGGCAACCGATGCGCAGAGAGCCAAGATGGTATCCAATATTCCTTCTACACCGGATAACTTATGTATTGATGAGCAGGGACTTATTTACACAGTTACCCGTGGTGAAGAGTATGACACCTTAAAAAGATTGAACATCGCCGGTAAAAACGTAATTGAGCCGGATACCTATGATGATATACCGGCAGCGGTAGCGGCAGGTAACCATGACAATGTATTCATGGCATCTCAGGAAGGCTACATATACGAGTTTAACAGCGAGGGTGAAAGTCTCTACATTTTTGGTGGTGCTGACGACGGCTCCCAACGAGTAGGTCTTTGTACTCTGGTATCAGCTATTGATGTGGATGCGCAGGACAGACTTTATATTCTGGATGCGGACAAATGTCAGATTCAGATATTTGAACCTACTGAATTTACTGATTTGCTGCATCAAGCATTAAATCTGTATTATACAGGTCGCTATACAGAAAGTAAGGAGCCCCTGGAAGAGGTTCTGAAAATGAACAGTATGTTTGACTATGCGAATAAGGCTATGGGTCGTGCATATTTCCAGGAGGAGAATTATGAGGTTGCCCGCGAGTATGCTAAGCTGGCAAAGGATTATGACGGTTATTCCGATGCAAGCTGGGAAATCCGTAACCTTTGGTTAAAGAATTGGATTGTTCCGATTATCTGGGTAGTAGTAATTTTCATGGTATTGAAGAAGCTTGTTTCCTATCTTGATAAGAAGAAACAGATTCTGAAGCCTTTGCGTACAGCCAAGGAAAAGCTTGGCAGTATCAGACTGATTGATGAATTGAAGTACGCATGGTATTTTATGAAACATCCGATTGACGGCTGTTACGGTATTGCCAGAGAAGGAAGAGCCTCCTTTAGGGCGGCTAATATTCTGGTGGTTATCTTCACAATAGAGTATATGATTAACAAGTACTTATGTGGTTTCCTGCAGAAGACCATTCGTGAAGGTCGTTACGAGATTTTTACGGATATTGGCATGGTAGTGATTGTGCTGATTGCACTAACTGCATGTAATTATCTGGTATGTACCATCAATGACGGTGAAGGTACTGTAAAGAAGATTTATTGCTCCTTTACATATTGCCTGACACCTTACATTACATTCATCCCTGTGGTGTTTGTATTGTCCCATGTTTTGACCTATAATGAGCAGTTTTTGATTACCTTTATGTATTGTCTGATTTACGCATGGACAGCAGTATTATTTGTACTGGCTGTTAAGGAAGTCAACAATTATACAGCGAAGGAAACCTTTAAGGTGTTGTGTCTGACTGCATTCACGATACTGATTATGGCATTATTAATCTTTATCATTTATGTATTATGGGCACAGGTATTTGAATTTATTATTGCAATTGGCGGAGAGGTGGTGTATCGAATTGGCAACTAAATTAAAGAGAATGCTTTGTCTGATATTGGCGTCATTTCTGTTTGTGCTTTCGGTACCCGCTGCTTCCATGGAGGTACATGCAGCCGGAGGAATCTCCTCTGATTATAAGAAGGTTGCTGAAAGTGATGCCTATGAAATGTATTTGTATGAGCCGACCTTATCAATCATTCTGAAAAATAAGGACACCGGCATGTTGATTCGTTCTACTCTGGCAGCAGAGGATGATGACGGAGCCAACAACAATACTTGGAATGCCTATATGAATTCCGGTATTGTACTGAGTGCGATAAAGGGCACCAATGATACCTATCAGGTTGATCTGGTAAGCTGCGCCAATACGATTAACTATACTTACAACGATACCGGTTTTGCCGCAGAAATCTATTTTAATGAGTATCAGTTTGGTTTTACCGTAAATGTCAATTTAGAGGGCGATGAGCTGGTAGTAGAGATTCCGGAAAGCTCCATTCAGGAGAACGGCGTAGATACCTATATCGGTACGGTAAGCGTATTCCCTTTTATGGGCTATACCTATCTGGATGCTCAAAACGGATATATGTTTATCCCTGACGGAAACGGTGCTTTGATTTATCTGGATGATAAGGATAAGAGATACTCAAGTGGTTTCTCACAGATGGTATACGGAAGCGATATCGGCTTTACGGAATCCACCACAGAGAAGCTGCTTTGGGATAAATACCGCACTGTCAATGATACACAGAAGGTAATGGCACCGGTGTTCGGTATGATACACAGTGATGATGCGCTTGGTTATCTTGCCATTATTGAAGAGGGTGATGAGAGAGTCAGCATTGAAGCGCATCCCAACGGTGTAATGGTTGATTATAATCGTTGCTTTGCGAAGTTTCTGGTGAGACGTATTTACATTCAGCCCTTGAACAATTCCAACTCCGGTACTATGACAAAGGTTGAAGATGACAGAGCGCATATGAATATGAAGGTGCGTTATGTACTGTTATCCGGAGAAGAAGCAGATTATGCAGGTATGGCAATCGCCTACAGAAATTATCTGCTGAATAACGGAATGGTGGAGGTAAAGGATAATTCCTATAAAACCAGAGTGGATTTCTTAGGTAGTGACAGAGAGGAATTCTTAATCTTTAAAAAGGCTGTAACTGCAACCACTGTTGACAATATTGCGGAAATGTATGATGAGCTGCAGGCGGCAGGTGTCAGCAGTCTGTTGACGGTATATAAAGGCTGGCAGAAGGGCGGTCTGTATGATATTCCTATTACCAAATACAAGGCAGACAGCAGTATTGGTGGTACGGATGATTTAACCGATTTGATAGCTGAGTCCGCAGAAGAGGGTTACGATGTTTATTTGTATAATAGTGCATTGAGAACCAATCCTGATGAAAATAACACCACCTTTAATACGGTAAAGAAGATAAACAAGAGAAAGCTGGAGATAGAGACCAGAGATTATGTATATGATACATTTCATTATCTGCTTCCTTCCAGAAGTGATGCACTGTTAGATAAATTTGCAACAAGCTACACCAAGGAAGGTGTCAATAATGTGGCGCTGGCAGGTATTACCAACAACCTGTTCTCTTACAGCTATAACAGTGTATTCTACACCAGATTTGATTGTGCGGATACTTATAATGCCACTGTAAATGAGTTGGCAGCTGGGACTAACCTGATTTTGGAAGCCCCCTTTGTGTATCTGTGGAAGAATACAGAAGCATTTTTAGATATGCCTCTGGGATCTTCGGATTATATGTATACAGATGAAGAGGTTCCGTTCTTCTCCATGGTATTGAAGGGAATCGTTCCCATGTATTCCGACTATGTGAATTTTGAGGCAAACAAGAAAGAGTTTGTACTGCAAATGGTAGAGGCAGGTGTATATCCTTCCTTCTATCTGACTTATGAGGATTCCTCCGATTTGATTTATACCAATTCGGCAGATTTGTACAGTACCAAATATTCCACCTATAAGGATACTGTGGTAGAATATGATGCTCAGTTCAGAGCGCTGGCAGCCAAGACACAGGATGCCATGATTACAGATCATGAAAAGCTGGCAGAGGGTGTTAACAAAGTAACTTATGACAACGGTGTTGTTATCTATGTAAATTATAATGAGCAGGCAGTATCTGTAGACGGTGTAGATATCGAGGCCTTGTCCTATAAGGTAGGTGAGTAAGATGAGTAAAGAGAGCAGAGAAGCAAAAAAGAATAAAACTAAAATCAAGCCGGGACGTCTGGCCCGCAGAGAAGCAATTGCCGGTTTACTCTTCGTAACACCTTGGATTATCGGTGCATTGATATTTCTGGTATATACAATGGGAACCTCTTTTTACTATTCCCTCAACAATATCCGTATTACACCTCTTGGCAAGAATTTTAACTTTATCGGCGTAGGCAACTATACACAGATTATGGTAGCAGATGCAGATTTCCTGCCACAGCTGGTAGAATACATTACCAGTACAGTGCTTTCCGTGCCGATTATCGTTGTATTCGCGCTGATTATTGCGATGCTGTTAAATGGTAAAATCAAATTTAAAGGCTTTTTCCGTTTAATTTTCTTCCTGCCGGTTATTGTTGTGAGCGGACCGGTTATGGGAATGCTCTCTGCACAGGGTGCGGCAAGTATTTCCACGATTGATACACAGGCAATTTCTAATGCAATATCGGAATTTTTGCCCGGTGGTATGGCGACGGCAATTTCAGAACTGTTTTCCAACATGATTACTATTCTCTGGTATTCCGGTGTGCAGATTCTGATATTCCTGTCTGCGCTGCAGAAAATCGACAGCTCCATGTATGAAGCTGCGCAAATGGATGGTGGTTCCGGTTGGGAATGCTTCTGGAAGATCACATTGCCTACCATCAAACCCATGATTTTACTGAATGTGGTTTACAGTATTGTATTTATATCCGGCAACGAACAAAATTCGATTATTACATTAATTCAAAATGCGATGTTCTCCGGTACGAAGGAAAAGGGTTACGGCTATGCATCAGCAATGGCATGGTTATATTCCCTGGTAGTGGTACTGATTGTTGCAATCTTTGCGGTACTCTTAATGGCTCGTAAGGATATCTATGAGAGACAGGTTAAGAAAGCAAAGAGAGAGATGAAGAAGGAAGCCAGATTGGTAAAGAAGATAGAAAGGAGGGGAATCCGTAATGCAAAGAAGATTGAAAAAGCAAGAAAGAAACGCAAATATTCAACCTACGACGGCTCAGGCGATTACTAAGAAAGCATGGAAACCCCGTAAGCTGACTGAAACGGATAAGGATAAAATCCAGAGATTCTTTATGGGCTCCAAGGAAAAGGAAGGCTTTTTGAAGCAGTTTGTAGTATATGCGCTTCTTATTTGTATTGGATTTATCTATCTGTATCCGATTCTGTATATGCTCAGCAGCTCCCTTATGACGCTGGATGATTTGTTGGATTCCTCTATCAACTGGATCCCCAGCAGTCTGAATTTTGCCAATTACGGACAGGCGGCTGCCAGTATGGAATTTTGGAAAACGCTTGGTTTGAGTATTGTCATAGCAGGAGTGCCTACTATTTTGAATGTAATATCCTGTTCTATAGTAGGTTACGGTCTGGCACGTTTTGAATTTCCTGGCAAGAAGGTGATTTTGGGTATTATCATTTTCTCCTTTATTCTGCCCAGCCAGATAACTATGATTCCGACTTATGTATTATATTCCAATATTAAGATATTGGGTACGATATGGGCGTTTGTATTGCCGGCTCTTTTGGCACAGGGTATTAATGCTCCTATCTTTATACTGATATTCTTCCAGTTCTTTAAACAGGTGCCTAAGGTACTGATAGAGGCGGCGCAGATAGACGGTGCGGGATACTTTAAGTCCTTCGTACGGATATCCTTACCTTCAGCAGCTCCCGCTATTTTGACCGTATTCCTGTTTTCCTTTGTATGGTACTGGAATGAATCCTATTTGACCCAGATGTATGTATCAGGTGTTATGCAGGAGACCGGTTGGACCTCACTGGTGGTACAGCTTCAGAAATTCTCGACCAACTATAGTGAGTATGCACAGACGGCAGCCAGTGGAGCGGTTACTTTAAATGAGTCCATCAGTATGGCAGGTACTATGTTAAGTATCTTACCGGTACTGTTAATGTACTTCGTACTCCAGAGATACTTTGTGGAGAGTATTGACAGAGTGGGTATTACCGGCGAGTAACAGCTTAGGTCATATATGGAATAGTTTAGAAGTAGTGCAACAGGTGCCGAAAAGTACGAAAAAATACACAATTTCGGTACCTGGTTATGGTTAATTTTTTACAAAGTTTTATTTTTGACTAAAAAAGTTAAGTTTTTTCTATAAAAGTGGTAGATAAATTTGAAATTTTGTGATATAAATTAAACTGTAGGGATTATCAATTCGGACAGTGAATTGATTTTATCGTATAAGGAGGATGAACAATGAAAATGAGAACTAAGCTTTTAGCATTGCTCTTATCTGTGACTATGCTGGTTGGTCTTACAGCCTGCGGTGGTACAGATGAAAGTAGCGCAAATGCCGGTGGCAGTACCGAAAAGGCAACTGAGGTTGTGATTGACGGTATCACCTATCATCCGGCAACCGATCTGACTGATGATCAGATTGAATTAACCTATTTCCACTTTGATCAGGATGAGACCGTACAGTATCTGGCAAACAGATTCATGGAGTTATATCCTAACATCAAGGTAAATGTTAAGTATGAAAATGTTAGTACATATGGTGACACCTTGCTCACCTTAATTGCAAACGGAACCTCTCCTGACGTAATTATGTACTCTGATGCAGATTATGCATTATCTAATATGTTATTAACAGATATTTCTGAGTATTATGATGCAGATCCTGAGACTCAGAATCTTGCAGATACTATTAATGCTGCAGGTATTGGTACCTTCCAGACCAGCGCAAGATTTGCAGTACCGGTTAAATTCTTCCCCGGCGTTATGTTTATCGACAGAAACGTGTTGGAGACCTTGAACGTACCTGTACCCGGTCAGGATTGGACATGGCCTGAGATGATTCAGTTAATTAAGGACTGTACCGTACTCGACTCCCCTGACGGAATGGCTTACTATGGTCTGGGTGTATACAACAGACTGGATTCCTATTACGGAATTGCTGCAAGTCAGGAAATTATCGGTGAGTTTGGTTATGACGGTGTTGACTTTGACTTAGGCGTATGGGCAGTTGGTGAGCAGGAATTCTCTGACCTGAAGCTTGGTGGATATGTTGCTCCTTCCGTTGAGACTCAGGAAATGGAAGACTGGGCAGGAGACTGGGAAGCTTGGTTTGGTGCAACCGGTCACGTAGCTCTGTTCTCCGAAGCATTCTGGACCTATCAGGGTACTTGGGCAACTGAAGCTTTTGAGCAGTACAACTTAGACATCGTTCCTTATGTTGTTCCTGCTGTATCCGAGGCTGATGCTTCCGCAGATCATCATTCCATCGCAACCATTGACTTCGGTGGTGTTACCACTTCTTGTAAGTATCCTCGTGAAGCATATGAGCTGTTGAAGTTCATGAGCTTTGGTGTAGACGGATGGAAGACCAGAATTGCTATGTACAATGACGAAACCATTACAAATGCTTCCGGATTAGCTCTGAAGTATGACGTAATGCCTGCACCTATTACCAAGAATGAAGAGGTATGGGATGGTTATATTGCAATGTATACCAAGGGTATGGATGAAGAGCATGTAGCACTTTGGGAGAATTACTTCGCAAGCTGTATGCAGCCCATTCCTTTCGGTTGGACCTCTATTGCAGGTTATTGGAACTACTGTGATGAATACTTTAACAGCATCGGTATTCATGACTTGGTAGATAAGGGTACTGCAAAGGCTGCTGATTATGCAACAGAAGCTACCGAGAAGGCAAATCTGTATCATGCACAGGCTATGATTGATTACTTCGGACCTAACGGATATGCTGTTCTTTCCGATGAAGAAATCGCACAGTACGAGCAGATGATTGCAGATAATCAGTAATTTTTGATAATTTTAATTGATATTAAGACGGGATAAACTGTCTAAATATATAAGGAGGAATAAGAAATGAAAAAGAAAGTTTTAGCCGCACTTTTAAGTGCAAGTATGATTATGGCTATGCTGACCGGCTGTGGCGGCGAAGAAGCTGCAGTTGAAAACAGCGAAGCTGTTGAATCAGTAGTTGAAGAGTCTACCGAAGCTGTTGAATCAGTAGTAGAAGAGGTTGCTCCTGCAGGTCCTACCCTGGCAGAGGCAGAAGCGTTACCCGAGACTCCTTTTGCTCACATTACCTTTGACAGTGCTAATGCAGAAGCAGAAGGTTACACTGCAGTTACTCAGGTTGAGAAGGCTGCTGACAGTGCAAATGATGGTGCTACCTTTGATATTGCACCTGTAGATGCAGCTTTTGGTTATGCTGCAGGTCCTGTTGGTGAAGCTCTTTTCATCGACGGAAGCTTTGGTATTGACTTGAATTTAGAGCCTACCAACACTGACACTTATACTGTATCCTTCTGGATGAACGCAGACAGACTTGCTACCTATGGTGCAAGCTTACAGATGGGTTATAATATGGGTAAGGCTGCTGATGTAGGAAACAATGTAACCTGGTTCAACGTTACCCAGTCTGAGTGGGGTGAGAACTCTGCAAAGATTTTCCCTGTCGTATGGAGCCGTAACGAGGCATCTGATGCTGCTGACGGTACCGACTGTTGGCCTTGGATGTATGCATTTGATAATGCAATCCATGGTAAGAGAGAATGGGTTATGGTTACTATCGTAGCTACCGGCGAAGCACAGACCGGTGCAACCGGTGCAACCACCGTTGGTGCTGAGTACTATGTAAATGGTGCAAAGGTTTACGATTCTCAGGACAACTATGAGAGCGCAGCTTACTTTGAGTATACCTGGGATGCTACTCTTGCTCCCAATATCATGAAGCCCGGCGATGCTGAATTTGAGTCCTTATTCGGTATTAACTACTGGGATACCATCTATAAGGGATTTGTAGATGATTTGTATATCTATGACACTGCTTTAACAGCTGGTCAGGTTGCATCCTTATATGCACTTGGTGATCCTACTGTTGAGTCTGTAGCTCCCGAAGGAGTTGCTACTACAGAAGAGCCTGCTGAGCCTGTAGCAAATGACAACTCCGGTGTTGTTACTACCGGTACCGTAGTTGGTTCTCTTGATTGTACTACCGGTTTCTGGACCACCTGGTCTGATACTGTTCAGGTTCCCGAAGGTGAAAGTGTATCTGTAAACTTTAAGAACTATACTGATGGTCTTGCAGCTTGGGATAACTTCTTAGTAATTCTTCAGAATGTTCCTGATGCTCATGCAGCAGCTGATAACGCAGATTACAAAGAGTATGCTGTAATGCGTGCAGACAACTGGGGTTGGGGTGCAGGTTACGACGGAATCGCAACTGCTACCTGTGACTGGAACTGGGATACCTTTACTGCTGATATGAACGGTGCTGACGTAGCTCTTACCATTACCAACAATGGTACTACCGCTGATGTTGTTGCTGTTGTAACTACTGCAGCAGGTACTGTTTACAATCAGTCTTACACAGGCATCGCTATCGATGGTGACTTATACTACTGCTTATCCTGTGAAAAGGCATTCTTAGACATTCAGTAATTTGATTACAGAATTGAATAAGTAAAAGGAAACCCCGGCGAGATAATCGCCGGGATTTTTGTGTGCTTGAAAATAAATTTTTAAGATTATACGATTTCGTTTTCTTCTTCGTAATAGGCTTTGATTTTGATAGATTGATTATAATCACCGAAATCATCACCGAACAGGGTACAACCGCCTACATTGGCAGTGTCCTTAGGTACTTCAAAACGGAAGGTAATATAACTGTTATAGTTAATATTAAGATCCTGAATGGTAACATTGGATATCTTGTTAGTACCGTCAATGAAGCAGCCTTCACTATTGATGATAAGTGTTTTTAATAAGCCATATTGATTCAACAAATCTGGCCACCACTGAGGACACAAATAACCCTTACGAGCACCGTAATCTCCCGGGCTTATCCACATGCCAAGAGGTGTTCCGTTAATGGAAAAGTGAATGTCTGAAGGATAATCCTCATTATAGTCAGGACATTCCGAAGAGATTTCAAAGGAAATCTGCAATTCTGTTAAGGTTTGCCCGGGCTGTAGATGATTGGGCAGATTGTACTCAATATATCCACTGTTAAACCATAGAATACCGGCATTAAATCTTTCGGGGAAGGAGAATACTCTGGTATCATCCAGAGAACCGATAATTTCCTTGGCGGTAGCCAGTCCACAGGTGGGTGTTACACTGCAGTTGGTATAGTAGCCCACACGAATGTCGTCGGTATAGCAGTGTCTGGCTTCCTTTTGTGGTGCCAGATCAATCATCAAACGGTTATAACGTGGACGAATAATCTTCATAGTACCGCGCTTGCCGGAGGTGGTACGGATTTTGACTAACCCGGCCTCTTCCAACTTACTTACATGCATGGAAATGGCACCGTTGGTAAGACCTAAGGCTTCTGCCAGATCATTCATGCTTAAATTGTTATCCTCATATATCATTTCCATAATCTTAAGGCGCATGGGAGTACTGAGTGCCTTAAATACATTTTCTGCTTCAATTATTGATTTGAAATATAACATAAATTACCCCCTCGAATGATACATTTTAATGTATCATGACTTCTTTTCTTCCATATTTATTATAGCAATTATTAAATTAAAGTCAATAATAAAACAATTAATATATTGAAATTAAAAAGCTGTATTAGTAAATAAAAAAGTGAGTAAATATCACTAAAAACAGCATGCAATTTATGTGGAAGATTAAGGGCTTTATTTTATTGACAATTATATTAAATAATATTATCATTAAGATAATTAAGAAAATAGTAAAATGTTTTAGGTTTAATTAAAATTATCAAGAGGGAGGTTTTTGTCTATGGCAAAGCTGTATGTAAATCCTAAAAATCAAAAAGGTCACTTAAATCCTGAATTACAGGGTCATTTTTCCGAGCATCTGGGAAGATGTATTTATGAAGGTATTTATGTGGGTGAGAATTCTGAAATACCTAATACAAACGGCATGCGTAACGATGTTGTGGAGGCTCTGAAGGAGATTCAGATTCCTGTGCTTCGTTGGCCCGGCGGTTGTTTTGCGGATGAATATCATTGGAAGGATGGTATCGGTCCCAAGGAAAACAGAAAGAAAATGATTAACACTCACTGGGGTGGTGTAGTAGAAGACAATAGCTTTGGTACTCATGAATTTATGGAGCTGTGCAGACAGCTGGGCTGTAAGAATTACATAAACGGTAATGTGGGAAGCGGTACTGTACAGGAAATGAGTGAATGGGTAGAGTACTTAACCTTTGACGGTGTGTCTCCCATGGCTGATTTACGTGCTAAGAACGGACACGAGGAGAGCTGGAAGGTAGATTACTTTGGTGTAGGTAATGAAAACTGGGGTTGCGGCGGTAATATGACTCCTGAGCATTACGGTAATCTGTATCGTCAATTCCAGACCTATGTTAGAAATTACAAGCCCGATGCACCTATTTACAAGATTTGTTGTGGTGCAAACGTAGCAGATTATTTCTGGACCAAGGGCGTATTGGAGACCACTCATAAGAATGCGCTGCCTGCATTCCATGGCTTTATGGATGGTCTGTCCCTGCATTACTATACACATCCGGAAGGCTGGGAAATCAAGGGAAGTGCATTAGACTTTGATGAAGAAGTTTGGTACAAGACCTTAAATAAGACCTTGTATATTGAGACCCTGATCAACAATCATGGTGCCATCATGGATGAGTTTGATCCTGAGAAGAAGATTGGTATGATTATCGATGAGTGGGGTACATGGTATACCTGTGAGCCGGGAACCAATCCGGGATTTTTGTATCAGCAGAATACCATGAGAGATGCTTTGGTTGCAGGTATCAATCTGAACATCTTCAACAAGCATTGCGACCGTGTAAAGATGGCTAATATCGCGCAGATGGTTAACGTACTGCAGGCAGTTATTCTGACTGAGGGTGAAAAGATGATTCTGACACCTACCTATCATGTATTTAACATGTATAAATATCATCAGGATGCTGAACTGTTAGACAGCTATATTGAGGCTGAGGAAATCGGCATGAATGAGTGGAAGGTTCCCAATCTTCACGAGTCCGTATCCCTCGGCAAGGACGGCAAGATTCATGTTACCTTGAACAATCTGTCCATCTCTGAGGATTACGATATTGATGCTGTATTTACCGAGACTGCAATCAAGTCGGTAGAGGGCACGATTCTTACCAATGAAATGCATGCACACAATACCTTTGATGCGCCGGATACCGTACATCCTGAAAGCTTTGACAGTGTTGAAATCGCCGGCAACAGCTTGCGCTTCAAGATTCCTGCATGTAGTGTTCTTCATCTTGCAGTAGAGATTTAATCAAATTGGTTTGTTAGATATTAATAATCGCTAGAGGCATTAGGTAAGGTGTATTATGGAACAGAAAATAAACGGTATATTAACAGATTATAATCAGGCATTTATTCTTCAAAGAGCTGACCCTTATGTATTAAAGGCAGCTGACGGAAGCTATTATTTTACTGCATCCGTGCCTGCCTATGATAAAATCATATTAAGACATGCCGATACTCTTGAGGGCTTAAAGGATGCTGAGGAAGTAACCATTTGGACTAAGCATGAAAGTGGCCCTATGAGTAAGCACATCTGGGCACCGGAGCTTCATTATCTGTTTGGCAAGTGGTATATCTATTATGCTGCAGGTGAGGAAGAGGATGTTTGGAAAATCCGTCCGTATGTATTGGAATGCACCGGCAATAATCCTATGGAGGATGCATGGGTGGAAAAAGGCATGATGAAGCGTGCCGACGAGGATGAATTTTCCTTTGAAGCCTTTTCTCTGGATGCTACTATTTTCGAAAATAAGGGCGATTACTATTATGTCTGGGCAGAAAAGGTAGGTGTCGGCAGACAGATTTCCAACCTTTACATAGCCCGCATGGAGGCGGCAGATAAGCTTGCAACCGTACAGGTGCTTTTAACTACTCCTGATTATGACTGGGAGAGAGTTAATTTCTGGGTAAATGAAGGCCCCGCTGTTATTAAAAGGAACGGACATATTTACCTGACCTATTCCGCATCAGGAACAGGCGCCTGCTATTGTATGGGCATGATGTCCATCACTGAGGATTGTGATATGTTGGATCCGAAGAAATGGAGCAAGGAGCGCTATCCGGTAGTAAAGACCGACGAAGAAAAGGGTATCTACGGACCGGGACACAACAGCTTTACCAAGGATGATGAGGGTAATGATATCTGTGTATTCCACGCTCGTACCTACGAAGAAATCGTTGGTGACTCCCTGTATGATCCCAACAGACATACCATGCTCATGAAGGTAGATTGGGATGAAAATGACAGACCGGTGTTTGCCTATATGAAAAACAAATAATTGCAATATGTTGCCCGCTTCCCACAAACTCCTTTAATTTGTGGGGGCGGGTTTTTGTTATGTAAAAGAATGGTATTGGGTTGTCCTGTATTGGGAATGGACAAAAGAAATGAATTTCATTATAATAAAATGACAGCTTGATAAAATGGTTATGTGTTCATATATTATAGAAAATATTAAGGAGCGGTAATGAAAAAGGTAGTAGTAGGAATGTCTGGAGGAGTGGATTCTTCCGTGGCGGCATATCTGTTAAAAAAGCAGGGATATGATGTGATAGGTGTTACCATGCAGATATGGCAGGATGAGGAGCATACAGTGCAGGAGGAAAATGGCGGTTGCTGTGGACTGAGTGCGGTGGATGATGCCAGACGAGTGGCCGAAAGACTGGATATTCCATATTATGTAATGAATTTCAAGAAAGAGTTTAAGTGCCATGTAATGGATTATTTTGTGGAGGAGTACTTGCAGGGGCATACGCCCAATCCATGTATTGCCTGCAATCGCTATGTAAAGTGGGAGGCACTTTTAAAGCGCAGTCTTGATATTGGTGCGGACTATATTGCTACGGGTCATTATGCCCGAGTGGACAGGCTGGCAAACGGTCGCTATGCTATCCGCAATTCCGTAACAGCAGCAAAGGATCAGACCTATGCGCTATATAATCTGACCCAGAAGCAGCTGGCTCACACGCTGATGCCGGTGGGAGAATACACCAAGGATGAAATCCGACAATTAGCGGAAGAAGCAGGACTTTTGGTGGCAAATAAGCCGGACAGTCAGGAAATTTGCTTTGTACCGGATAATGACTATGCAGGATTTATTGAGCGTACAGCGGGAGAAAATGTGCCGGGACCGGGCAATTTTGTGACAAAGGACGGTCGCATCTTAGGCACCCATAAGGGCATTACTCATTATACAATAGGACAGCGTAGGGGCTTGGGACTGCCTATGGGAGAGCGGGTATTTGTAACAGAGATTCGTCCTCAAACAAATGAAGTTGTGATTGGTGATAATTCAGATATTTTTACCACGGAGGTCGTATGTGACAGAGTGAATTTCATGTCTGTTGCTGATTTGGAGAAGCCCATGCGTGTGCTGGCCAAGATTCGATATAATCATAAGGGAGATTATTGTACTATAACAAAGCTGTCGGACGGCAAGGTACAATGTAGCTTTGAGAAGCCGGTGCGTGCGGCAACGCCCGGTCAGGCAGTTGTATTTTATGACGGTGAATATGTACTGGGAGGCGGCACCATACTGTAAAGGGAACGAAAGTTGACCGGGGGCATATGATAAAGCAAGTAAAATTTGCTTTGATAAGGTGTAAAAAGGAGTTTTATGGATTATAATAGAAATTCAAGTGACTTTTGGAGAAACAGCTTTGGCTCTATGACAGGAACCATTGTTGAAATGACACCTATGAGACTGGGCAACAGACGTGCAGATGCCTGCAGAATATTTGTGACTGTAGAGGATATGGATGGCAATACCATTAATTTTATTATGACACCATCCACGTATGTGGTAGATTTTACTACTCTGTCAGTGGGGATGCGGTGCACCTTCTGGTATCGTGCAGATGCGCCGGTTCCGTTGATTTATCCGCCTCAGTACAATGCTGTAGTAGTTGCACAGGAGCGGAATGATAGATTTGTGAATGTGAGCTATTATAATTCTGCGCTGATAAATGAGGAGCAGACCCTACAGCTGAATATTGACGGAACGGTAGACATCCGTACCACCAACAATCAGTATTATCAAGGTAATCCGGCAAATCATAATCTGGTAGTAAGCTATGTGACAAGCACGAGAAGCCTACCGGCACAGACGACACCACGAAGAGTCATGGTATTGTGTGAGTGATATTATTAGGGAGAAATAGAAAACACATTTCACAGAAGAGAAAGGCAGATGTAATTTCAAATGAAGGAAAAGATGCGGACCGAGGGCGGAACCAGTGTAAAGAATAGTGTGAGTAGGTTGGTATTTGTCGGACTCTGTATTTTGGTGCAGATTGCGTGGCTTGTTGTTATGATAGTGCGCCTGAACAGACAGTTTTCCTTTCTTAATCTCTTGTGTGAAGCTTTCGCACTGATTTTGGCGCTGCATGTATATGGAAAAAACGAAAACGCAGCCTTTAAAATGCCCTGGATTATTTTGCTACTGGTGTCTCCGGTGCTGGGGCTATGCTTTTATGGACTGTTTGGGCACAAGCAGGTAATCACATGGAACAGGAAACGCTTTGAGCGACTGGATGAGAAGCTGTTTGCTTTTATCGGACAGGATAAGGCGGTAATGGATAGACTGGAGCAGACTGATTTTGCGGTGGCAAATCAATGCAGATATATCATTGATTACGGTAAATTTCCGGTGTACCAGAATACGGAAGTAGTGTTCTATGCGGATGCGGCTGAAGCCTTTGAGGCGCAACTTTGTGAGCTGGAAAAAGCTGAGAAATTTATCTTCATGGAATATCATGCCATTGAGGAGGCGCAAAGCTTTAGTCGTCTGAAGGAGCTTTTTGCCAGAAAGTCAAAAGAGGGTGTTGAGATACGCCTATTGTATGATGATGTGGGAAGCATTGGTTTTATTGATAAGAATTTTATAAAGCGCATGGAGGCAATCGGTGTGCAATGTGTGGATTTTAATCCGGTGCTTCCTATTGTAAATATCTTTATGAATAACCGTGACCATAGAAAAATCACTGTAATAGACGGTGAAATCGGTTTTACCGGCGGTTACAATCTGGCAGATGAATATTTCAATATCACTCATCCCTATGGACATTGGAAGGATACCGGGGTGAAGTTGACCGGAGATGCCGTAAGGAGTCTGACGGCACTGTTTTTGGAAATGTGGAATGCCATGAGGGAGACGGATATGGACTTTGAAAAGTATCTGTTTTGTACCAAACACCAAATCATACATTCAGGATATGTGCAGCCCTATGCCGACAGTCCGCTTGATGACGAAGCTACGGGAGAAAATGTATATCTGAATATGATTAAGCATGCAAAGCATCGTTTATATGTGGCCACGCCTTACCTGATAATCAGTGACGAAATGAATCGTGAGTTGGGACTGGCAGCAAAGCGTGGTGTGGATGTAAGGATTCTTACGCCGGGTATTCCCGATAAGAAAATGGTTTATAAAATGACTCGTTCCTATTATGCAGGTCTGGTATGCCAGGGAGTGCGTGTATATGAATACACACCCGGCTTCCTGCATGAGAAGCAGGTGCTTTGTGACGATGAATGTGCTACCGTGGGAACCATTAATTTTGACTATCGCAGCCTGTATCATCATTTTGAAAACGGTGTATTCTTATATCGCTGCGAGGCCATCAAGGATATTGCAAGGGATTTTGAAGAGACATTGCAAAAATGTACGGAGGTAACGGAGTATTACAGAAGCGGACGTTCCACAGCATTGCGAGGCGCCCAATACCTGCTACGCCTTCTGGCACCGCTGTTATAATGGAAGAGAGTGCTGCAGCCAATGACATTCAGTCAAGCCGGTTTCTTGTGAAGTTAATTCCCTTGCGTCTAGGAGTAGCGGTTACTGGGAAGAAATACGGAGTGTCAAATGTGGTGTTTCTGTCAGATGCATCCTTTGGAATCCCTTATTATTCGTGTTTTTTCAACAGAACACACTCCTACCGCAGATTGGTTCGCCCCGAGAGCATGGGGAAATGTTGTCCGGAACCAAATGTGAGAATTTCTTATGTGCGTAACTTTGGAATAAGGTTCGTGTTTTTATGGTCTTGAACAAAAATAGAGGCATGTGCGCGGTGGGCGGAAAGCGAGATTTTTCACTCGACTTTCCGCCCACCGCGCACATGCCTCTATTTTTGTCCCAGCTCATAAAAAGCACGAACAATCGAAAATTCCAAAGTTAAGCACATTTAGAAATTCCATCATTTTGTTCCCAACATTTCCCCATGCTCTCGGGACGGACAAATCGCGGGGAGTGTGTTCAGGTGAAAAGACACGACTCCGATTCCAAAGAACGCATCTGAGAAACGCTCACATTTGTCACAACGCATTTCTTCCCAGTAACCGCTACTCCCGGACGCGAGGGAATTAACTTCACAAGAAACCGGCTTGACTGAATGACATTGGCTGTAGCACCCGCTTTGTCTATAGTCTTTTAAACTCAGGAGTTCTCTTTTCGAAAATGGTATAATACCGGAAGCCGCACTCCCTGAGTACATTTTCCGCGCGTTCAAAATGTGCTGCGATATGCTCCGGTGAGTGGGCATCGGAGCCAATGGTGATGATTTCACCGCCTAACTGGCGGTAGCGTTTCAGGATACCCATACAGGGATGAAGGTCTTTAAGTCCCCGTCCCACACCCCCGGTGTTGATCTCGATACCTTTTCCCTTTTCAATCAGTAATTCAAGAATCTTATCTAAGATATCCTTGTATTTTTTATAAGAATAATCCCTGTCCTTATTAGGGCCATAGCGCACTACATAATCTAAATGCCCGTATACATCAAAGTTGGAGAATTTCTTGATGTTTTCCAAAATAGATTCAAAATATTCCAGGTAAGCTTCCTCCTCGGAACGTCCCTCATAAAAAGCAGGATAGTAGGGATCCTTGCCGTTACAGAGGTGGGAGGAGCCGATAATAAAGTCAAAGTCATAGGATTTGGCGAGAACGGCGTTTGGGCGCATAACGGAAGGCTGCAAGCCTAATTCCACGCCGAAGAGAATCTTGATTTTATCAGCATACTTTTCCCGAAAGCGCAACAGATCATAAAGATAGGGGTCAGGATTTAACAGAAACATATCTTCAGGGTCATCCGGAAGGTACGGAAAATCAAAATCATTGTGCTCAGTGAAGCACATGGTAGTGAGCCCCATTTCAATTCCTTTTAAAATCATTTCCTCCATGGGGGTGTGGGAATCGCCCGAAAAGGAAGAATGTAAATGACAATCAGCTGTAATAGGCATATTGGTGTCCTTTCTATATATAATATGTGTATGTACCGTGCGCAAAAAGCTTCCTTATAATAAGCTTCCCGGTAGGTATTTCATAGTTATAGTATACCAAAAAAAATGTAAAAGCCATACTAAATCTGAACAAACTGTAAAATTTGCCGGAAATCTGTAAATATTTTTCATTTACATCTTGAATTATCAAATGGAATTAGGTAAAATAAGGGTGCTGACAAAATTTTGACAATCTGACAAGCTAACAGCTTAAGTATCAGATTTATGTCAAAACATATAAAATTAATTAATTTTAGGAGGAAACTAAAATGGCAGTAAGAGTAGCAATTAATGGTTTTGGCCGTATTGGTCGTCTGGCATTCAGACAGATGTTTGATGCAGAAGGATATGAGGTTGTAGCAATCAACGACTTAACAAGTCCTGCAATGTTAGCACACTTGTTAAAGTATGATTCTTCTCAGGGTGTTTACAAGTATGCAAGCACTGTAGAGGCTGGCGAGGACAGCATTACCGTTAACGGTAAGACCATCACTATCTATAAAGAAGCTGATGCAAGCAAGCTTCCTTGGGGCGAATTAAAGGTTGACGTAGTTCTGGAGTGTACCGGTTTCTACACCTCTAAGGATAAGGCATCCGCACATATCACCGCTGGTGCTCGTAAAGTTGTTATTTCTGCTCCTGCAGGTAATGACCTTCCTACCATCGTATACAATGTTAACCATGATACCTTGAAGCCTGAAGATACTGTTATCTCTGCAGCTTCTTGTACCACCAACTGCTTAGCTCCTATGGCTAAGGCATTAAATGACTGTGCTCCTATCATGAGCGGTATCATGACCACTGTTCACGCTTATACCGGTGATCAGATGATTCTTGACGGTCCTCAGAGAAAGGGCGATTTAAGAAGAAGCCGTGCAGGCGCTTGCAATATCGTTCCTAACTCTACCGGTGCTGCAAAGGCAATCGGTCTGGTTATTCCTGAGTTAAACGGCAAGCTGATCGGTTCTGCTCAGCGTGTACCTACCCCTACCGGTTCTACCACTATTCTGGTAGCAGTAGTTAAGGGTGCTGTAACCAAGGATCAGATTAATGCAGCTATGAAGGCAGCAGCTACTGAGTCTTTCGCTTACAATACTGACGAAATCGTATCTTCTGATATCATCGGAAGCACCTATGGTTCTATCTTCGATGCAACTCAGACCATGGTTGCACCTATGGAAGATGGCAATACTCAGGTACAGGTTGTTTCTTGGTATGATAACGAGAACAGCTACACCTCTCAGATGGTTCGTACCATCAAGTACTTCAGCGAGTTAGCATAAGATTTTCGAGTAACCACTGAATTATAGAAGACCTATAAAGGTCCGGTCTTTAGGACCGGACCTTTTTTTGCGAGGATGCGCGGAGCGCATTCCTTGCGCATTACATTAAAAATATTAAATGGAGGTCATGAAAATGGGCTTAAACAAAAAATCTGTTGATGATATCAACGCAAAAGGCAAAAGAGTTCTTGTAAGATGTGACTTTAACGTTCCTCTTAAGAACGGTGAGATTACTGATGAAACACGTATCGTTGCAGCACTGCCTACTATTCAGAAGCTGTTAAACGATGGCGGCAAGGTGATTCTTTGCTCCCACCTTGGAAAAGTTAAGAATGGTCCTAACGAGGGCGAATCTCTTGCACCTGTTGCAAAGAGACTGTCTGAGAAGCTTGGTAAGGAAGTTGTATTCGTAGCTGATTACAATGTAACCGGCGAAGATGCAACCAAGGCTGTAGAGGCTATGAAGGAAGGCGATGTAGTTCTGCTTCAGAATACTCGTTTCCGTGGTGCAGAAGAGACCAAGAACGGTGAAGCATTCAGCAAAGAGCTGGCTGATTTGGCTGATTTGTATGTATGTGATGCTTTCGGTTCTTCCCACAGAGCACATGCTTCTGTTGCAGGCGTAACCAAGTTTATCTCTGAAAAGGGTGGCGAGAACGTTGTAGGTTACTTAATGCAGAAGGAAATCGATTTCTTAGGTAACGCAGTTGAGAATCCTGTAAGACCTTTCGTTGCAATCCTTGGCGGTGCTAAGGTTGCTGATAAGCTCAATGTTATTTCCAATCTGCTTGAGAAGTGTGATACCCTTATTATCGGTGGTGGTATGGCTTACACCTTCTTAAAGGCACAGGGAATGGAAATCGGTAATTCCTTAGTAGACGACAGCAAGCTTGATTACTGTAAGGAAATGATGGAAAAGGCTGAGAAGCTTGGCAAGAAGCTGCTGCTTCCTATCGATTCCGTAACCATTGCTGAATTCCCCAATCCTATTGATGCTCCTGTTGAGGTTGAGGTTTATGATGCAGCTGATATGCCTTCAGACAGAGAGGGCTGTGATATCGGACCTAAGACTGCTGCAATGTATGCAGATGCTGTAAAGAGCGCAAAGACCGTTGTTTGGAACGGACCTATGGGTGTATTCGAGAACCCTACTCTTGCGGCAGGTACTATTGCTGTAGCTAAGGCATTGTCTGAGACAGAAGCTACTACCATTATCGGTGGTGGTGACTCTGCAGCAGCAGTAAATCAGCTTGGTTTTGCTGATAAGATGAGCCACATTTCTACTGGTGGTGGTGCTTCTCTTGAATTCTTAGAGGGTAAGGAGCTTCCCGGTGTGGCTGCAGCAGATGACAAATAAATCTGCGTGATTATTTTAGAGACAGAATCTGAAATCAGGAGAACATAATAGTATGGGTTCAGTTAAGAGAATTGCAGGTGGTATCATGATCTTTATCGGCGTGATATTGCTGTTTATGGCTATCATATTTAGTGTTGTTTTCGGATTTGTAGGCAATACCATGGAAGCTATGCAGAGTTCCACCAACGAGGAATGGGAGGAATTTGCGGAATATGCTGTAGAAACTATCGGTGAAATTGTTGATGTTGATGACTCCACGACAGTTGCCTATTTTGTAGAATCGGAGAATGCATATTACGAAACGACTCTATCCGTATCAAATAGCGCATTCAATGAGGGAGACTTAGTAGCAGTATATTATGATGAGGATTCTCCCAGAGATTGTATGGTTCCCGAGATATACAGCAGTACCTATGGTACCTTAAACACCGTGTTCTCCGGTGTCGGAATCGGAGTGGGAATTGTTATGGCAGTATTCGGCTTACCAATCTTAATTGTTGGTATTGTACTGATAAGAAAGAAAAAGCCGGCTCCCACATATTAGTAAAAAGAACCTATGAAATAAAGGAGACAAGAAAATGGCAAGAAAGAAAATTATCGCCGGTAACTGGAAGATGAATATGACTCCCAGTCAGGCAGTAGAGCTTGTAAATACCTTAAAGCCTCTTGTAGTAAATGATGATGTAGACGTAGTATTCTGCGTACCTGCAATCGACATCATTCCTGCAATGGAAGCTGCTAAGGGAACCAATATCAATATTGGTGCAGAGAACATGTATTTTGAGGAGAAGGGTGCATACACCGGTGAGATTTCTCCTGAAATGCTTACTGATGTAGGCGTTAAGTATGTTATTATCGGTCATTCTGAGAGAAGAGAGTACTTTGCAGAGACTGATGAGACCGTAAATAAGAAGGTGCTGAAGGCATTTGAGCATGGTATTACTCCTATTGTTTGCTGTGGTGAGTCTCTTACCCAGAGAGAACAGGGTGTAACTATTGATTTCATCCGTCAGCAGATTAAGATTGCATTCTTAAATGTAACTGCAGAGCAGGCAGCTACTGCTGTTATCGCTTATGAGCCTATCTGGGCTATCGGTACAGGTAAGGTTGCTACCACTGAGCAGGCTCAGGAGGTATGTAAGGCAATTCGTGATTGCATCGCTGAGATTTATGATGATGCAACTGCAGCAGCTATCCGTATCCAGTATGGCGGCTCCGTATCCGCATCCAGTGCACCTGAGCTTTTTGCACAGGCTGACATTGATGGTGGTTTGGTAGGCGGCGCTTCCTTAAAACCTGATTTTGGTCAGATTGTGTGCTACAATAAGTAAATAAATAGCTAAATATTTAGAGAGGACAGGTAGAAATACCTGTCCTTTTTCTAAAGAATTAAGTTGTTATCTGGTAAACAGCTGGCACCAGTAGTTAACGCCGCGGGCATTCTGATAATAGCCGACACCGATCGTGGTGAAATTAGGATTCATAATGTTAGCACGATGTCCGGCGCTATTCATCCATGCATTCATTACCTCCTCGGGAGAACGCTGGCCCCAGGCAATATTTTCACCGGCGCTTCTGTAGGAAACACCCTGCTCCTTCAATGCGGTGGCAAAGGAGCTACCGTTAGGACGGGTATGGGAGAAGGACTGTTCACATTCCATGGCACGTACCTGAGCTGCTGCCTGTACATTACTGTTAATGGTCAGTGGGGAAAGTCCTTCCTTGGCACGCTCGGCATTGACCAAATCTACCACCTGTTTGATGAAAGCATGCTCGGTATTATTTTCGGGAGATTCCTCTTCAGGAGTACTTTCTTCCGTATTATTGTCGCCGGTGGGGGTATCGTTAGAGTCAGGAGCATTTGTCCCGGGCACATCCGTATCAGGTAATTCAACCTCAGGAAGATTAGTATCGGGAATTTCTACCTCAGGTAATTCGTTCTCAGGTTCATTAGTGTCAGGTGTATCTGTCTCGGGAATATTGTTCTCGGGAAATACACAATCCGGCAGAGTGATGTTAGGGAAGCAGTTTTGCAGATTACTAAGTATATCCTGAGCATTACAGCCGGAGCCATATGCAACAATCACCCGATTGCCCTTCAAAGAAATCACATTGCAATTTTGCCTTGCTGCATGTGCATTAAGTGTTGGTACTCCCAAACAGGTAAGTGCCATTGCAGTAGCAGTTAATAAAACTAATTTTCTCATTTGTTTCTCCTTTCCATTATGAATTCTGCAAATCAAATAATATTTTCCATTGAAAACGAAAACACATTAAGAATTACAGAATTGATACAAAAATATTACATAAATGTTACAAAGGCTATGATAATACAAAATCATTTATTTGGAGCATGTAATATCTGGAAATGAGTATAGTTTCAATGAGTATAGTTTCAAAGAAATGATGTTCAGAATAGTATATTCTATTGTGTGAAAGGGGATTTTTTGATATAATGCTTTAAAACGCTAAAGAGAAGGAGGCCGGAAATACAATGATATTTAAGTGTAAAAACTGTGGCGGAAATGTGGTATACAGCCCGGAAAAAAGATTAATGTATTGTCCGTTCTGTGAAAGTGAGAGTAGTGAGGAGCGTAAGGATTACAATGACAGAGCAATGACCTTGTGTCCGGAATGTGGCGGTGAAATATCAGTACAGGAGCACACTGCTGCCACACAATGTCCTTATTGTGATAATTATATTATTTTAAATGAAAGAGTGGAGGCAGAATATTTGCCTAAACTGCTGATCCCATTCCGTATGGGTAAGGAACAGTGTAAGCAGGCAATTCGCGATAAGTTTAAAAAGTGTATTTTTGCCCCTACAGATTTCCTGTCAGAGGTTAGGCTGAACAGCATGCAGGGAACCTATGTACCGTTCTGGTTTTATAATTATATGGTGCAGTGTGATTTTCAGGGAGAGGGCACCAAGATAAGAAGCTGGACGACCGGTAATATCCATTATACAGAGACTTCGTACTATAATGTTGTCCGTGATATGTCCATCGATTTTGCAAAGCTTCCGGTGGATGCTTGCGAAAATATGCCCGATGATATTATGGACTTGATGGAGCCTTATAATTATGCGGAATTGCAGGAATTTAAGCCGGAGTATTTGTCTGGATTCTATGCGGAAAAGTACAATATGCTTTCTGATGTGACGGAACCACGCGCAAGACAGAAGATGACTGCGGATGCCAATAAGCTGGTGCAGGAGAGCTATTCCGGTTACAGTAACGTGAGGACGATACAGAATCATATTAATATAACGGAAAGTAGAGCGGATTACGGTCTGCTTCCTGTATGGAAATACATATATCATTATAACGATCAGGAATATCCTTTTTATGTGAACGGACAGACTGGTAAAATCGTAGGTACTGCACCGATTTCCAAGAAAAAGGTGTGGGCATATGCCGGAACGCTCTGGGCATGCCTGACATTATTCCTGACACTGTTAAATGTGATTGTTGGTTTTATCTGATGCTATGTATTTCTACAAAAAGGAGGAAACCGAAGCTATTTCGGTAAAGTAAAATGGAACAGGATTTTAAGAGAGAAGCGCGAAAGCAATATTTTAAATATTTTCGGGTGTGGTTCGCAGGATTAGGTTGCTTATTATTAATGGGAGCTGTGATTATTGGCGGCAAGCTGATGAAGTCGGATACGACAGAGCGTACCAATGAAGATTCACCCCAAGAACGTGTTTATGACTATGCAGATGTGTTGACAGATGCGGAGGAAGAGAAGCTTCGTGAGTACATCGCCGAATGTGAAGCAGAAGCTCAGATTGACATTGTATTGGTCACAGTGGAAGAGGATATGGAAAGTCTGGGCTATTCCTATGATTCGGCCATGACCAATTACGCGGATGATTTTTATGATTATGGTCAATTTGGTTATGATAGGGTACATGGAGATGGTGTGCTTCTTCTGGATAACTGGTATGAGGATCAAGAAGGCAGCTGTCTGTCCACCTGTGGCAGTGTGCATGACGAATTTGGAGACTATGAAATCGACCGTGTGCTGGATGAAGTCTATTATACTGTAGGGAATAACCCATATAAGGCATATAGAAATTATGTAACAATGGTTACGGATTACATGACCTCCGGAAGTGTAGGGGCTTCCATACCCTGGTGGGCAATTGTGATTGTGCCGGTTATTGCTGCACTTATATTTGCTTTTACTCACTTAAAGCAAAAGGCAGCAGATACTACTACCACATCCTCAACTTATGTGGCTGGAGGAAGACCGGATATTAAAGTACGCAGGGATGATTTTATCCGTAAGAATGTAGTGACAAGAAGGATTGAGACCAGCAGTAGCAGCTCCGGCAGCGGACATAGAAGCGGAGGCGGCGGAAGTCATCGAAGCAGTAGCGGTGTCAGACATGGCGGAGGTGTCAGAAGACGATAATAAGCAAAATAAAAAGTAAAATAAAAAAGCATCTATATGACGGTATAGATGCTTTTGCTTTGTCTATTATATTTATAAAAAGAATTAAGCCATCTGGTTAACAGCTTTGGTAATGCGAGAAACCTTTCTAGCCGCATTGTTCTTGTGGTAAACGCCCTTGCTGGTAGCCATTTCGATAGTCTTAATAGCAGCGTTCAGTTCGGTCTGAGCAGCAGCCTTGTCACCAGCCTCGATAGCAGCGAATACTTTCTTGATTGCTGTCTTAACACCGGATTTGATAGCTTTATTTCTATCAGCCTTAGTGCGGTTTACTAAAATTCTCTTTTTTGCAGATTTAATGTTAGCCAAGTCGTACACCTCCATTTTGTATACAATTAATATGTTAATTTTCTTGAAAATGTTTCACTTTAGCCAGACACGGAAGACTAACGTAAACATACTATTGTAGTTTAGTCAATAATCGTTATTTTGTCAATACATATTTTCCTAAATTTTGCAAAAAATATGAAAAAGGTTGCGTTTGGGACAATGCAGCAGGCACATTTAGAACAGGGAGATTTTTTTATGGGGAATTTTCAGATTAGAACAGATCTGGCACTGGAGGCCAGAGAAAGTGTCAGTGAGGCGGACAGTGAATTACGCGGAGTCCGTGTAGAGGAATATTATAAGGAGGAAGAGGATATTCAGGTAACAAAGGTCTTCATTGATACCAAGAATGCGGCAAAGATTATGGGAAAACCCATCGGTACCTATGTGACTATCGAAGCACCGGCACTTGTGGAGCCGGATGAGGATTATCACAAAGAGATTTCGGATTGTTTGGCGGAGGAATTGTTAAATATGATTCCTGATGCAGAAAAGGAGCAGTCGGTACTGGTTGTGGGCTTGGGGAACCGGGATGTGACAGCGGACGCGCTGGGTCCACGAGTGGTCGACAATCTGTTTATTACAAGGCACGTGGTAAGGGCTTATGGTAAAGCTGCTTATAACTGTACCAAAATGAATTTGGTCAGCAGCATAGAACCCGGCGTTATGGCCAAAACAGGTATGGAAACTGCGGAGATTGTGCAGGGTGTAGTGGAGGAGACGAAGCCGGATGTGTTGATTGTGATTGATGCTTTGGCAGCACGCAGTACCAAACGTCTGAACCGTACGATTCAGATTACCAACACGGGGATTCAACCGGGGTCCGGTGTAGGCAATCATAGAAATGCACTTACTGAGGAGACCTTGGGTATTCCTGTGATTGCTATAGGTGTGCCCACCGTAGTGGATGCAGCAACTATTGTGGGAGATGCGTTGGAAAAGCTGCTTGGAGATGATAAGGAATTTGATACTTTTAAATATATGGGGCAGCATCGTACAGCCTTTTCAGAGTTGAATAATATGTATATGACGGGCAAGGATATTGATGCAGTAATAAAACGTGTGAGTTTTACGGTGTCTGAGGGAATTAATATCGCGATGGAGAGAAGCATGGAATAATTGACAGGTGCATATATTGTAAATAGTTTTAAGGAAAGGGAGTGTTGCAACGTAAAGGCAAAAAGGCAAATCAGCCCGATAGTATGGATGGTGGGGCTGGCTGTTCTGTTTCTATTTTTGCTTTCTGTAAGGAAGGAGCTTGGCGCAGGGGAACACTCTCTTGATAATGTGGTAAAGCAAGGATTGGCAGGAGAGTTTTGCAATTCCATATATCATAATTTTGTACCGGCATTTTCCTTTGTACAGGAAAATGGGAGTGAGACGGTCTGGCTGTTGGACCGTCAAATGACGGAAGTGATGCCTATTTACGGATATGCAATGGAGCAATATCAGAAAGAGGCACAGGAAGATGCGCTTCTGGTGTTGGATGAAATTCTTCTGGCGGAGGCTGAGGAGGGCACATCATGGGAGCAAGAGACCAAAACAGAGACGCCTCAGTCTATGGAGGAATTGCTGAAAGCGGAGAATGAAGCAGCCATGCAGGCAGCAGAGGCTTTAGAACAACAACAGTCAGTCTTTGTACCCCATACATTGCAGGCACAGGTGGATGTGGCTCAGCTACAAACCTATGAAACACTGGTGCAGAATTTTTATACCATAGATGGTAATACCATGGCGGGCAGCGATCAACTGAATGTGGATAAGCTTACATCATATGATGCTACTATTTCCAAGGAAAGTGAAGGTCCCCAGATATTGATTTATCATACTCATTCACAGGAGACATTTGCGGATTCCCTACCGGGGGATGAGAGCACCTCTATTGTAGGTGTGGGGGAACACTTGGCACAGATTTTAACTCAAACATATGGGTACGAGGTGCTACATCATACAGGGCAGTATGATGTAGATGTTCGAGATGATGCTTATTCGGCATCCCTGCCTGCAATAGAGCGGGTGCTGGCGGAACACCCCTCTATTCAGGTAATTATAGATTTACATAGAGACCAGATGCCGGAGGAAACGAAGCTGGTAATGGATCTGGATGGCAGACCGACGGCGAGATTTATGTTTTTTAATGGTTTAAGTCGTACCAAAAAAACAGGTAATATCTCTTATCTGTACAATGAAAATCAGGAAGAAAATCTGGCATTTTCTTTTCAGATGCAGATGAAGGCAGCAGAATATTATCCGGGACTTACCCGCAAAATCTATTTAAAGGGTTATCGCTATAATATGCATCTGCGGCCCCGCACGTTACTAGTAGAGCTGGGAGCCCAGAACAACACGGTGGAGGAAGCCATGAATGCCTGCGACCCACTGGCGCATATTCTGGACATGGTATTAACAGGGCAATAAATATATTTGGAAGGGAATGGACAACAAGGCAAAATTCTGCTACAATCGTATTGATTTTATGCGCACGTGACTGTTAAAAGCAGAAAGGAAAGACCAATGGCAATGATTGATCAAAGTAAAATACGCAATTTTTGTATTGTTGCACATATAGACCACGGAAAATCTACGCTGGCTGACAGAATTATCGAGCACACGGGTCTGCTTACCAGCAGAGAAATGCAGGCGCAGGTACTTGATAATATGGAGCTTGAGAGAGAGAGAGGCATTACGATTAAGGCGCAGTCTGTCCGTACCGTATACCGTGCCAAGGACGGAGAGGAGTATATTTTCAACCTAATTGATACGCCGGGACATGTGGACTTTAATTATGAGGTAAGTCGTTCGCTGGCAGCCTGTGATGGCGCAATTCTGGTAGTGGATGCGGCGCAGGGTATTGAGGCCCAGACTCTTGCCAATGTGTATCTGGCATTGGATCACAATCTGGATGTATTCCCTGTTATCAATAAAATCGACCTGCCCAGTGCAGAGCCGGAGCGAGTGATTGAGGAAATCGAGGATGTAATCGGTATTGAGGCGCAGGATGCTCCATTAATTTCTGCCAAGAATGGTATCAATATTGAAGAAGTGCTGGAGCAGATTGTTCAGAAGATTCCTTCCCCTACAGGTGACCCGGCAGGTCCGTTACAGGCATTGATTTTCGATTCCTTGTATGATCCTTATAAGGGTGTTATTATATTTTGCCGTATTATGGAGGGTACTGTTAAAAAGGGTACTGTGATTAAGATGATGGCAACCGGAGCTAAGGAAGAGGTTGTTGAGGTGGGCTATTTTGGCGCAGGGCAGTTTATTCCCTGTGAAGAGCTCAGCGCAGGTATGGTAGGCTATATTACGGCATCCATCAAAAATGTGAAGGATACCGCGGTGGGTGATACCGTTACCGATGCGAATAATCCTTGTGCGGAGCCGTTGCCCGGCTACAAGAAGGTGCAATCCATGGTATATTGCGGTATGTATCCTGCAGACGGAGCTAAATATCCGGATCTACGTGATGCATTGGAAAAGCTGCAGTTAAATGATGCTTCCCTTAATTATGAGCCGGAGACTTCTATTGCGTTGGGCTTTGGCTTCCGTTGTGGTTTCTTAGGATTATTACATTTGGAGATTATTCAGGAGCGACTGGAGAGAGAGTACAATCTGGATCTGGTGACCACTGCTCCCGGTGTTATTTATAAGGTGTATAAGACCAACGGTGAAGTGATTGAATTGACCAATCCTTCCAATCTGCCGGACCCCTCTGAGATTGAATATATGGAGGAGCCTATTGTCAGTGCGGAAATCATGGTGACATCCGAGTTTATCGGTTCCATTATGGAGCTTTGTCAGGAGAGAAGAGGCCGATATCTGGGAATGGAGTACATTGAAGGAACCAGAGCGGTGTTAAAGTATGAATTGCCTTTGAATGAAATTATTTATGATTTCTTTGATGCATTAAAATCACGTTCCAGAGGCTATGCTTCCTTTGATTATGACATCAAGGGCTATGAGCAATCCAGTCTGGTGAAGCTGGACATCCTCATTAACCGTGAAGAGGTGGATGCACTTTCCTTTATTGTACATGCAGATTCTGCTTATGAGCGTGGCAGGAAGATGTGCGAGAAGCTGAAGGACGAGATTCCCAGACATCTGTTTGAGATTCCTATTCAGGCAGCAGTGGGTGGCAAGATTATTGCCCGTGAGACGGTGAAGGCAATGCGTAAGGACGTGCTTGCTAAGTGTTACGGTGGCGATATTACCCGTAAGAAGAAGCTTCTTGAGAAACAGAAGGAGGGTAAGAAGCGTATGCGTCAGATCGGTAATGTGGAAATCCCTCAGAAGGCATTTATGAGTGTGCTGAAGCTTGATGACAAGAAATAATAGAAAATGATGTGAAGAGTGAATATGAAACAGGAAAGAAAAGTATTAGAATTGTACATTCATATTCCCTTTTGTGTAAGAAAGTGCAACTATTGTGATTTTCTGTCCTTCCCGGCAGGTAGGGAGAAGCAGGAGGCATACATGGCTGCACTTTTTTCGGAAATAAAAGGGAGAGCCCGTGAGTACCGGGGATATGAGGTAATCTCAGTATTTATCGGCGGTGGCACACCGTCTGTGGTGGACGCTGATCGGATAGTGGAGCTTCTGGAGCTGTTGAATAGGCATTATTATATGACAGCGGATGCAGAGGTGACAATCGAGGTCAATCCCGGCACAGTAAGTGCTGACACATTGAAGGCATATTATAAAGCCGGCATTAATCGACTGAGTATCGGACTGCAATCGGCTAATGACAGAGAATTGCAGACCTTGGGCAGAATCCATACCCTTGAACAATTCCTGGAATGCTATGAAGCGGCACGGGCAGCAGGATTTCAAAATATCAATGTGGATATTATGAGCGCTCTGCCGGGGCAAAGTCTGGAATCCTATAGAAATACACTGAAAAGGGTACTGGCGCTTGTGCCTTTGCCGGAGCATATTTCCGCGTACAGTCTGATTGTGGAGGAAGGGACACCCTTTGCCCGGTGGGAGGAAGAGGGAAGCCTGGATGTGCCGGATGAGGACGTAGAGCGTATGATGTATGAGGAATCCAAGTGTATACTGGAGGAAGCTGGGTTACATCGCTATGAAATCTCTAATTATGCCAGAGAAGGGTATGAATGCCGACATAATTGTGGTTATTGGAAGCGCGTGAATTATGTGGGCTTTGGTATTGGCGCAGCTTCCATGGTGGACAATGTAAGGTTTCACAATGACAGTGATTTGGAGAAATATTTGGAGCAGCCTACAAAATGTCGTAGTGACATACAGATTCTGAGTGTGGAAGAGCAGATGGAGGAATTTATGTTTCTGGGACTGCGTATGACGGCAGGGGTGAGTGAACGTGAATTTTACAGATGCTTTGGCTACAAGCTTAAGGAAGTGTACGGACAGGTAATAGAGCAAAATATCCGGGACGGATTGCTGTGCTATATTTCACAAATAGCAGATGACAGTGAGGTGTCGGCAGATAGTGGTCAGCAGGATTGTCGATTGGCATTGACACAAAAGGGACTGGATGTCAGCAATTATGTTTTTGCACAGTTTTTATTTGATAAGGATTGACAGGCACTTGAAGATGCTTTTTCTCATAGACTATTGTTAAGAGAAATCCATGGAGGTTATTTTTGAAAACATTTCAAAAACCTTTAACCTCAGGAGAAGAAGCTGAGTATATCCGTCTGCTTAAGGAAGGCACAAGTCAGGAAGCCAAGCAGGCAAAGGAGATTCTGATAGAGCGCAATCTGCGACTGGTTGCTCATATTGCTAAGAAGTACCAGAACGCGGATGAAGAGATGGAGGATTTAATATCAGTAGGGTCCATCGGCTTGATAAAGGCAATAGATACATTTGATTCAGGGAAGGGAAGACTGGCTACTTATGCCTGCAGATGCATTGACAATGAATTGTTGATGTTGCTTCGGAGTAAGAAGAAAAATTCACGAGAGATATCCTTGTTTGAGCCTATCGGTCAAGATAAAGAAGGAAATGAAATACATCTGTTGGATGTGATTGAGCAACAACAGCCGGATATTGTCGAATGCATGGAATTGGAGAAAAACATACAAAAGCTTCAAAGCTTAGTAGAAAATTGCCTTACGGAAAGAGAAAAACAGATATTGATGCTGCGTTACGGTTTATGGGGGGAACGGGAGGCTACACAAAGTGAAATCGGTGATTTGCTGGGGATTTCCAGAAGCTATGTTTCGCGCATTGAAAAGAAAGCTCTGCAGAAGCTTAGAATGCACTTCTGAGGGTAATACATCCTTGTAAAATATTGGCGCATAAGGTATAATTAAGATTGTGTGGGTATTGGTTAGAGTAAAGTATATTATTTGTTATATGATGCAAAAGAGGGAGACAGGGGTATGCAATTTGTCAGGATACAGAATCTGAAGATTGGTATGCGATTGGCGCGTCCGATATATAATAAAAGCGGAGTTTTATTATTTGAACGAAATTCTCTTTTGACACAGCAAGCGATTGAAAGTGTTCGCAATTTCGGTTTGCTGGGAATTTATATATTAGAGCCGGCGGAGCCGTTGCCGCCAATGACAGAAGAGGATCTGGAGTTTGAGAGATTTCAGATTAAAAGTGTAAGTTCGATTCAGGAGGAGCTCACCAAGATTCTTGAAACGAAGCACCAGCATCGCATGCAGTTGATTAACAGTGCCATTATTAAAAAATTTGGTCATTTGGAGAACAAAATTAATTTTTATCAGAATCTGAGAAGCCAAGAGGATTATGTCTACAGGCATTCACTGAATGTTGCAATTCTCTGTGCTATGATTACCCATGTGATGAATGTACGTCTTGATGAACAGGCTAATACGGTGAGTGCTGCCATTATACATGATATAGGAAAGCTTGAGTTTGATTCCGACAGTGTATATGGGGAAGGCGCCAGTGAAAGGGAAATGTTTAGCTTATACAGTATGCAGATGCATTACTCTGATTTGATAGAAGGTGCATTTGCGGGAACCGGTTCAGCTATCAGACGTATCTGTATGCAGGCGTTGAAGGCTCAGATGGAGATTCTTAAGGATGGCGGTAGCGGAATCGCCAATATGAAGATGGTAACAGGAGCTAAGATTTTGCTGGTTGCCAATAAATATGACGAGATGACAGCGATGAATTTGTGTGGTGATGCACAGTCCGAAGTTAAAGCGATTCAGGAATTCCTTGATAATCCGCATATATATGACCCGGCAGTTGTCAGCGCATTGATACGCTCTGTTAATATTTTGTTTCCGGGTGTCAGTGTTGAGCTTAATACAGGTGAGAAAGCGCTGGTATTGGTGGAGAATCCGGTCAATATATTACGTCCGGTAGTACTGAGCTTTAGGGATAATAGTGTTTTGGATTTACAGTTGAAGAATAATGAGGATATTCATATTGTAGATATTATGAAAACGATGGATAACAGATATATTATGGATATTAATACTTTACAGCAATTAGGATATGCTCAAGCTGATAGAGAGGTAACATAATGCCTGCAATAGAGGAAATATTACGAGATGCAAAAGAAGCCGGTGCCAGTGATGTGCATATAACCGTTGGTATTCCGCCCAAAATGCGTGTAAACGGCAAGCTGATTACCATGAATTATTCGCAGATGCTGCCGGGAGATACCTTGGATGTATTGGTAACGATTATGTCTGAGGTTCAGAGAGAGCATTTTGAAGAGCGGGGAGAGTACGATATGTCCTTTTCCATTCCGAATGTGGGGCGCTATCGTGTAAATGCTTATAAACAAAGAGGGTCTGTTGCGCTTGCACTTCGTCTGGTAGATACCAAGGTGCCTTCGCCGGAGGAACTGGGAGTGCCGGAGTCGGTTGTAAATCTCTATCAGAAAAAGAAGGGCTTGGTTCTGGTTGCAGGACCTGCCGGAAGCGGTAAATCCACTACTTTAGCATCTATTGTAGATAAAATAAACAATAACTGTGATGCACATGTTATTACATTGGAGGACCCTATTGAGTATCTTCACCAGCATAGGATGGCTATGGTGAATCAGCGGGAGATAGGTATCGATTCTCATAATTATCGTAATGCGCTGAGAGCAGCGCTCCGTGAGAATCCGGATGTGATTATGCTGGGTGAGCTTCGTGACCTTGATACTATCAGCACTGCGCTTACAGCTGCTGAGACGGGATATCTGGTGTTGTCTTCCTTGCCTACCAACGGGGCAGTCAATACGGTTGAACGCATAATAGAGGTATTTCCGCCGCATCAGCAACAAAAGATACGGGTGCAGCTGGCAAATGTGTTGGAAGCAGTTGTTTCGCAACAGCTGATTCCGACTGTGGACAGAATGGGACGTGTGGCGGCATTTGAGGTGATGCATACAAGTCCTGCAGTAAAAAGTCTGATTCGTGAGAGTAAAACCAATGAGCTTGCTGAGGCTATGCAGGCAGACCGGAAACTGGGGTCGATTACCATGGATCAAGCTATTATGCAATTATATCTGGATGGTAAGATTGACAGAGATATGGCAATTCAGTTCTCGCAGAATCCGGACAGTATGGAGCATAAAATATAATTCCTTTGTGAATAAAGTCGGGCAGAGCTTTCTGCTCTGCCCGGAATTTCTAATATCAGATTTTCTTTATAGAAGTGTTTCTAATGTATTTCTATTTTTCATTTAACATCAAAGTTAACTATGAATCCCCAACATTTATAATCTAACAGTATAAGGAGGAATCAGTATGTTTAGTACAATTACATCAGGCGCACTGCTGGGTGTCGATGCCTATTTGGTCGGCGTGGAGGTGGATATTGCGCGGGGATTACCGGCTTTCAGCATGGTGGGGCTGCTCGGCGGAGAAGTGAGGGAATCCAAGGAGCGGGTTTGCGTTGCATTGAAAAATGCCGGACTGGATATCCCGCCTGCTCATATCACCGTCAATTTATCCCCTGCGGACAGAAAAAAGGAAGGGACGGCCTTTGATTTGCCCATAGCAGTAGGGATATTACAATCGTTGGGGTACTTCCCCAAGACTTCAACGGAGGAAACCTTGTTTTTGGGAGAAATGGGACTAAATGGCGAGATAAGAAAAGTCCGTGGAGTATTACCCATTGTCCGGGAGGCGGTAGCAAGAGGAATCAAGCGCTGCATTGTACCCAGAGAAAATGTAATGGAAGGTGCTGTTATTCCGGGGATTGCGGTTCACGGTGCCAATAATATTGAAGAATTGTTGGCATACCTGCAATGTCCGGAGTCGGGAGAGGCAATTTTGCCGGCGACCAGAGTGAAGGCGGAGAAAATATTTGCCGCAAGAGAAAAGTCTTTTACCAATGATTTTGTGGAGGTGGCAGGGCAGGAAGCCGCAAAGCGCGCTGCGCAAATAGCCGCTGCCGGCTTCCACAATTTGCTTATGATAGGACCTCCCGGCGCAGGCAAGTCTATGATTGCCAAACGGATCCCCGGGGTTTTACCACCACTTACCTTAAATGAAAGTCTTGAAGTTACTTCTGTTGTCAGCGTGGCAGGGCTGTTAAAGGAAAAAGAAGCCTTGATAACCACTCGGCCTTTTCAGGCACCACATCACACGATTTCTTTAGCTGCCTTAATCGGCGGCAGTAATATTCCTAAGCCGGGACTGATATCCTTGGCGCACAGAGGTGTCTAACGTGGTTAAGAATAACCGTAGAGGTTCGCAGAAAGCCCAAATTTACGGGCTTTGTGGCGGTTTTCACTTCTGATAATTCTTAGAAAAACTCAAAAAAGTAATTTACATTATACATTTTGAAATTCATTTTAACCCCCTTTTTACAGGAGTTTCGTGAAAATATTCATAGAAAAATAAAACGGTATGGCGAAACGGTCTAATTTTTGGCGAAACCCCGTATTGTATTGGCGAAACTATACTCGATTGGCGAAAGGAGAATATGCGAATGGCATACAAAAAATACAGAGAAATGAAGGTTCATGAGCAGGGTGGGTATAAGTACAAACAAACCCCAACCATTACTTTGAAAGGACAGTGGCTTGAAGAATTGGGATTTGATATTGATACTCCAATAATTGTTAAGTGCGAGGGTGGCAGATTGACAATTACCGTAGAGGGAGAATTTATAACGGATTAGTGCATTACGTTTTCATATGTGCTATAATATTAGTGTTGAGATTTCTGCTAAAGGAGGCGGTTATATGCCAATACAGCAAGCGTAATATTTCGGATGTTTATCTTTTATATCCAATGTTCCGCTATGAAGAAAATGAGCCACATTTTCCTGTAGGTAAAAGCCAAGGAGCATCAGGGGATATCAACATTCATTTTGTGAGATTACCGTTCATTTTCGAGGATGATGAAGAAAAGGTAAAGGAACAATTGAGGGATGTAATAAAACGGATTTTTTCTTTATAGGCAAGTGAAGAGAGAACAAATATATTGACAAACAGAACAGACGTTCGTATAATATCATTATCGCTACATTAGGAATAGGTTAAACAGTAAAAGGTGGGTTTGCTTGACATCCCTTTGGGCAGACCATCTTCAGGGAGGCATAATGGTATTTGGTGTTGGTTCACAGGCCTTTATAATTGAAAGCAACCGAACCATAAGAGAAGTAACCATTGTAAAACGAAGTGGGGACTTTTACATAGTAAGGTTCGGAAATGCTGGCGGAATCCAAGTTAGAAGCTGCAGATTATTTGCCACAGCGGAGGATGCAGAAGCGACTCTTCCTAAGAGAGAAACTATACAAAAGAGAACAGGATATCGGTCACCATACGATTATCTTCATTAGCATAATACATTTTGGCATAATGGGGGTTGACATCCATGTTCTTTTTTAATACAATAGGTGTTAGCAAGTTAGCGAATGAGCAAATGTGCTAAATGGCGAATGAGAGAAAAAGGCGAAAACAAAAGGAAAAAGATTGAAACGATTAGAAAAGGTGAACATTATGAAGTATGCGAATTTTGGAGAATTTATTAGTAAGAAGAGAGTCGAAAAACAAATTACATTAAGAAAGATGGCAGATATGCTTGGTGTGTCTGCACCATTTTTAACAGATGTAGAAAAAGACAGACGTAATCCCTTCGACATGGAAAAACTGACCCAACTCGCTCAAATATTAGGACTGACACCAGAAGAAAATGAGATAATGTACAATTTAGCAGGAAAAAAGAGAAATGCCGTAGCACCAGACTTGCCTGAATACATAATTGAACGTGATTATGTGAGTGCAGCACTAAGGACAGCCAGAGATTTGGATGCTGGCGAGGAAGAATGGATGAGGTTCGTAGAAGAACTCAAGAAGCGAAAGGGGTAAGTGCCTATTTATGTTTAGACCTGAAATAAAAAGAAAGAAATCAGGGACACCCGTGCTGAGTAGAAAGCAGATTGATATTATCGGCGAGGGGTTAGTCAGAGAATTTAAACCGGAGGCTCTTGTGACACCACAGGAGATTGATGTTGACCTGTTTGCGCAGGATTACTTGGGAATGGATCAGGATTTTGCCTATCTTTCCCATTGTGGGGTCTACCTCGGAATGACCGTATTTAATGACACGGATAAAGTTCCGGTGTATGACCCTGCTACACAGCAAGCTGAATATATGAGTGCAAAAGCACATACGGTAATTATTGATAAAACATTGTTGGCCGAGAACCAAGAACATCGGTATCGTTTTACAATGGGGCATGAAGCAAGTCATGAATTCTTACATAAAGAGTATTTTGCGTATGACCCTAACCAATTAACGATATTTGATTTCATGGGAGAGTCTCCGGCACCAATGGTACAATGCCGAGTGGACACAAAAAAGTTGGACACTGCAACTCAGAAAACATGGAACGACAGAGATTGGATGGAGTGGCAGGCAAATGCTCTTTCTTCGTCTATTCTGATGCCGAAGTGTATGGTGGAATTGGTAGTTGCGGATATAAAGAGTAGAAAACTTCCACAGTATCTTGTTTCTTATGCAATGGTAGAAGAAGTGTCTGCCGTATTCAATGTTTCATTTGAGGCAGCTACTTATCGGCTCAGACAACTTAATCTGATTCCACAGTTGGAGCAGGTTAGTAATGACGCAGTGAGGGTGTTAACGCAGTTGGCTTGTAACTTTTAACAGAACGGAGGTGGGTGGACTATGGCAATGTTCGATGTGGATAAAACCATCAGACAGATTATAGTGAATTGGTATAGGAATGTTATGTTTCTCCATACGGATTTTATGGCTATTGATGAGTTTGTGGACCACATCATCTTTGAACTGATAAAAAAGAGTTATGAGATAACGGACAAACCAAAGTCCATCCGCGCACATTTGATGGAGCGGAACATGGATACGGAAGACCAGAGGGTTATGTACAACCGTATTATGAGACACGCTCAATATTACAGAGATTTACAGTATGCCAATCATCTGGAATGGGGATTGGATGTGGAAGGTTTTAAATCTCCTGATATGAAAGTAATGGAAAATCGATTGGGAGGTTATCAGCTTACCAATATTCAGTTTTTTGAACTGACACAGATGCACGAACTGGATATATTAAAGGCATGCAGTACAAAAAGGATATGTGACACAAAGAAAATATCCAATACAAGATTTAAGGAAATGTATACTGCCTTTGACGTACTTGTTGAAAAACTTCGTGACGGTGCGGTTTCCGATGAAGAAGTCATATTCAATACGGTAGCATATTTTATCTTAGAATGGATAATGGGGTATGAAATGATATATAATCTGTCGGAGGCGGCAGAAGAGTATGATTTCCCAGACATTGATGAAAGAAAATTAATATGGCTGTGCGGAGATTTAGAACTCAGTAGTGTAATACCGACAGGGTTAGAAATGGAGTCGATAGGAGATATAAAGTCGCAGAGTAGATTCTGTTTATACAGACACCGTTTGTTTCCTGAAATATTGAAAGAAACAGACAATTGGCCGAATGTGTTATTGCATATGGTGGAGTATCTTCGTTTAAAAACGGTTATTAATACCGGAACTGTTTATGGAAAAAGTATGGCTGAGTGGTTTGTGTCAGAGACATCAGAAGCGGAGCGTGCTGATTTCATTAGAAGCAGGTATTGGCTGTTTGATATTCATAAAGAAAAGACGTGGAGTAATAAGCGTATAAAATACGCAAGGCAGTTATTTGACAAAATATATAAAGACATTACTCCACCACAAATCCAATAAAAAATCCTGATTTTTGTTCTTAGTACAGGTAAGCAGTATTTGATATGCTATATGCATAAGGAAGTGCTGCATGAGAACAAATTATGATATGCGGGTTTCCGTAATCCGCATATTTTTTATTCATACGGTGTTAGCAAGTTAGCGAACAAGTTAGCACAAAGCGTTTCAGAAAAAGATATTCATAAAATTATAAAAAAATTACATTTTGAGTGAATTTTTTATAATGAAATGAATATTATATAGCAGAAGCATAAGTCGGTTGTTGTCGAATGGAGGTGAGACACATGGAAAAAGAGGTTATACATCGAT
>SVFK01000020.1 GCA_015056915.1 Lachnospiraceae bacterium | reverse complement strand
TGTCAAGAGTTTTTTGATTTTGAGGCAAAAAAATAGCGGGGTACATCAAAATGTACCTCGCATAATTTTCGTTGGCCATGATGTCATCCTTAACTAAATGACATTGGGAAAGTCCCCGCCGCTCGGTGGACCAGGGTCTTTCGACCAGCCCAAAATCAACCACCGTTGATTTATATTCTATGTTAATTATAAGACTACTTTAAAATGTATGATGTTTTTTTGACAGGATATGGCCAATGGCTGTATCCCGTTATATTTTAAAATATTAACCTTTTTGAATATTTTGTCGATATACAAAATGCTAGAGTATAGGTAAACGGATTTACCACACAGAATACAAGGAGGTATTAATATGGATTTAGGAGCAATTACTAACAATGCGAATGTAGCAGGCAATACTTATGCTGCAACCCTGACTGCCAGATGGGTTGTGGAAAGGAGTAATATGGGTATAAACGGTGTAGGTTCGTTTTATGCACAAAATTATGATGTACAGAACAGAGGACACTCCACAAGGGAGAAATCTTCTGTTGATGATTTTGCGTGTATGTTTCAGAATGGCTTGGGAGAAAAGCTGGGTGATACGATTTGTGGTATGCTAACAAATAAGTTATTTGATGATTATTATATGTCATGCTATTCCGCTGAATCTGCAGAATAGCATGAAAGAAATGCATATTCTGGCAGCTAAGATTGCTTTCCTGCTCTGTATTTGGCCGGTGTTATGCCGGTTATAGACTTGAATTGGCGATAGAAGTGGACTTCGCTTGCATATCCGCAGAGCTTTGCAATCTGCTCTATGGTTAAGTCAGATGTAATGAGATTATACTTGGCACGTTCAATTCGCATTTTTATAAGATCCTTTTGAAAAGATGTTCCAAAATAAGCGGTATATAAATGCTGAAAATAGGACTCACTGATTCCTATTTCTTTGGCATAGTCTTTAATGCTATGCTGTTGCTCAAGGGAATTGCTCATTTCCAATTTCAGCATTTGTAATTGCGTTTGGTAAGAAATATATTTGTCAGGTGTTTCTTTGGTTCTGCAGTCCGCCTGAAGATGATTTATCAGTACAGTAAAAAGTGCATTTATGTTTTCTTGTTGAAAGTTATCTTTCGTGTAAGAGGCTTCCCATAATATTTGACGAATCAGGAAAGTATATGTTTCGATTTCGCCAATTGCAAAAGGTGAATTCAGACAAGGAAAAAGAGTGGTAGCTATTTCAGGATTCATAATTTCAAAATGCAACCAATCGTCAATGTAATTACCGCAGGGATTGCCATAGGAATACGGAGTGTTAGGCGCCAATACTAAAGCTTGCCCCGGGATAACGTTGTATTGTTGTCCGGCAATTTGAAACACTCCGGCAGTGTGAATAATTAATATTAAATAGTTGTTGATTCCTTTAGGTCTGGACATAACAAAGGAACGGGGATGTTTGGTTTCACAACCGCCTCTAAGCACATGATACATGGAAGATACCTGCCTTTCAAAAAATCAATAATAACTGTCTATGAAAAGGTAATAGCAGAATATGTTAGTTTTTCTGCATTATAAGATATTAAGTATCAGCTGTCAATGATATATAATAGTGATATATGTTATAATGAGTCGGTAAGAGGACTGGACAGAAATACTTATTTTTCATTTGGCAGGAGGAAGCTATGGTATTTGAACCCAAAATGTTAGATTATGAATTAAGTCCTTATACGGGACTGACCAGAGAGAGTTGGCTGGAAGCCGCAGATTATATGCTGACAGGTGTTTTCAAAAATATTAAGACTATGGAAGATCCTGTGGTGATGCCGCGCAAGGAAATTGAAATTACATATCCGCATTATTATTCTTCCCCTGAGCTTCAGGAGGCGGAACGCAAGGCCGAGATGTTTGAAGGTCTGACCCGTTCTTTTTTTATTGCAGCACCACTGATTAAGAACAAGCCTGATTTGAACATCTGTGGGTACAAGCTGAGTGAGTATTACAAAAAGCAGGTTCTACGTGCCTGTACGAAGGAAGATTCGAATTATGTGGGAACCTACGACGATTTGCAGAAGATAACAAATTATAAGGAGCCTCACAGGGTATTTCAGCAAACAGTGGAAACCTGTGCTTTGGTAATTGGCTTACGGATTTCCGACGAGCAGATTTGGAATACTTATACAAAAGAAGAGAAGGATATTATAGCTGAGTTCTTAACTAATTTCGCACATGCTAATACAGTGCCTCAGAATTGGCGATTGTTTAATATGCTGGATATGGCATTTTTACATATGGAAGGGTATCCGATTGATGAGGATATTATGATGGACCATGCCCAGGCTATTCTGAATTTCTATGCAGGTGAAGGCTGGTATCGTGACGGGCACTGCTTTGATTATTATTCCTGCTGGGCATTTAACCTATACGCCCCGATATGGAATCAGTGGTATGGGTATGAGAAAATGCCGGATATTGCAGCTAAATTTGAGGCAAATTCTAATAAATTGATGGAATCATATATAGATTTCTTTGACAGAGACGGCTTTACGAATATGTGGGGTAGGAGTAATATCTACCGCAATGCGGCAACCAGTGCCTTCGTTGCCAATTTTTTCTTAAAAAATCATACGGCAGATGCCGGTTGTGCCAGAAGAATTTGTTCTGGTTCCCTATTGCAATTTTTGACAAGAGAAGATTTTCTTTGTGATGGAATTCCGTCACTCGGTTTTTACGGTCAATTTTCGCCTTTGGTACAGGGATATTCCTGTGCAGAATCTCCTTTTTGGTTGGGAAAGGCTTTTCTGTGTCTTGATTTGCCGGAGGAGCATCCTTTCTGGACAGCGAAGGAAAATAATGGTACATGGGAGATTTTGAAGCGTAATGAAGTAAAGGAAACGGTTCTTAATGGGCCGGCTTTGTGCTTTACCAATCATGAAGCGAACGGTGAAACTATTTTGCGAACAGGAAAAATAGTAAAGAACACGGGCGATTTACATGCAATGTGGAATTATTCCAAGCTATGCTATAACACGAAATTCCCTTGGGAGGCTACACCAGGAGTATCAGATATTCATGAAGGAAAAGTGGAAGCACAGCAATATGTGCTGGAGGATATACTTGCCGGAAAGCTGATGCGCGCTAATGTGACACTTTGGAATGGAAGTCGGGATGATGTGTTGTACAGGCGCCAGTTTTTTGATTATAATTTGCAAGAGGAAACTATGTGGATTCAAGCAATTAATTTGGCAGATTTTCCGGTGGAACATGGTATTATGCGTGTAGATAAACATCGTCTGTTCCGCCGTCCGGTAACATTTACATTAGGAGCATATGGTTTTCCGGATAATGGAACGGAAGTGATAGAAAAGAGTAATGGCAAAGCGAAAGCAATTATTCTGAAGGGAAAGGATTTTACCGGATGTGAGAAGCAACTGGCAATGACCATATATGACGGCTGGCAGGATTTAAAACTTATGTACAGTACAGGAACCAATCCGGATTCTTACAAATCTATTGTAGTGTATGCAGAAGCTTCTTTTACAAAGCAATATGGTGGACACGAACCTTATGTCATGATTTCACAGGTACTGACCAAGGAGAGCTTGGAGGATTTTTCGGAGAAAGAATTATTCCCGATTCAATCTATTCGGTATGAGGATATGATAGGAAACGGAGTATATGGGGATACTACAATTGTATTGAAAAATGGGACTGTTAAGACAATCAATTTCGAAGAAATGGAAGCGCAGCTTATGCTGTAAAGGGAGACCCCGGAAGATTTATTCTTCCGGGGTTTTGGCTTGCTATTTTTTGTGGAATGTCCTACAATAATCTAGTATGTAAAATAAAGGAAATTATCTGCATGGGAAGATTCGCAGAGAAGGTGGTAGAATGGAACGTTTTAAAAAACTATTTCAGGCAACGGATATGACAGTGGGAGAGCCTTGGAAGCAGATTGTTATTTTTACAATCCCCATGTTAATCGGAAATATTGCGCAACAATTATATAATACGGTGGATAGTATTGTAGTTGGAAAGTATGTCGGCGACAATGCATTGGCGGCAGTAGGAAGTGCAGGACCGATTTTAAATCTCTTGTTGGTACTGTTCATGGGAATCAGTATGGGTGCCAGTATTCTGGTGGCTCAATATTTTGGTGCCAAGCAAAGGGAAGAATTGTCTTATACGATAGGTAACTGTATTTGGCTGACGGCGGCATCGGTAGTCATCATTATGGTCCTGTCGGTCATCGTGGTACGCCCATTGCTTGAGCTTTTAAAGACACCGGACAGTATTATTGACTGGTGCACCTCATATCTTTTGATTTTGTTCTTGGGTTCAATCGGTAGTGCTTACTACAATATTTTGAGCGGTGTTCTCAGAGGCTTGGGAGATGCCTTTTCGGCGTTAGTGTACTTGCTGGTATCCACGGTGCTTAATATTGTATTGGATATTGTATTTGTTGCAGAGTTGGGAATGGGCGTAAGCGGTGTTGCACTGGCTACTGTCATTGCCCAGGCGGTTTCGGCAGTATTATGCTTTGTGAGATTGGCGAAGCTAACGGATGTTTTTGATTTGAAGCCCCAATATGTAAAATTGAGCAGTAATTATGCCGGCTCTATTATAAAGCTTGGTCTGCCCTCCGGTTTGACACAGGCAATTTTCTCTATGGCTATGGTCATTGTGCAGTCTCTGACCAACAGTTTCGGAGAGGCTTTTATTGCAGCTAATGTAATTGTAATGCGCGTGGATGGATTTGCCATGTTGCCCAATTTCTCCTTCGGAACAGCAATGACGACCTATGCAGGACAGAACGTAGGAGCCCGAAGGCTCGACCGTGTGTCGAAGGGAGCAAAGCAGGGCACCGCTATTGCCGTAATTACTGCGACAGTTCTTACCGGCATGATTCTGATATTTGGCAAGCAGCTGATGGGAATTTTTACAGACACTGCATCGTTGGTGGACTTGAGTAGAGATATGATGGGTATTATTGCGGTGGGCTATATTGCTATGGCTGTGACTCAGAGCTTGTCCGGTGTTATGCGTGGTGCAGGTGATACCATGACACCTATGTGGATTTCTTTATTCACCACAGTTGTTGTTCGTGTTCCGGTGGCTTACGGAATTGCATATCTGACCAGAACGCCTGAATTTCCGGGCGGTCGTCAGGAATGTATCTTCATTTCCTTATTATGCTCATGGCTGATAGGTGCTATCATTACGACCATTTGCTATCTCCGCGGCAGGTGGAAAAAGAAATTACTGGACGTAAAATAAGGATTGTGTTATACTACTTCCACACCACCATGGATTGCGTGATAAAGTTAACGAAAAAACGTAAAGGAGGAGTAGTATGGACAAAGAGACACGAGAGCTTTTTAATGCCTTAGTTGGCGAGATGGACAAGCTGGCAGAGAGAATCAATAAGAGATTCGAAAACATCGATATGAGATTCGAGAAAATGGATGCCAAAATTGAGTTGATTTATGAGAATTTATCCCATGAAATCAATGCTTGTAAATTAGACAAGGATACCCTTGTATTGTTAGTGCAGAAGGTGAATGAAATTGATGAGCGAGTGAACGTTCTTGAGGAAAAGCAGAAAAGGAGAGAACGTTTTCACTTGCTGTAGAATAGCTACAAATAGCAAATACTGTGATAAATAGACTCTGTAATAAATAACAATTCTTATATAAAATTTCTAAATAATCATTCGTTATGTTATTCTTGACAATTACCCGAAATAATTGACATAAGTATATTCATTTGTATGAAAGCGCGTAATCGGTGGTGTAATATCTATGGAATTGGGCGTAGGTATTAACCTTGTGGGGAATCGGTAAATGTGATAAAATGGGCATGCTAACCGAAAACTATGCTTGGGTTATGTGTTGCTGACGGCTATGCAGAAACACATTTTTAGATAGGAGATTGTAGTATGTCACGTGTACGTAATATGACGGAAGGAAAGCCCATTTTACATATTATTACTTTTGCGTTACCATTGATGCTGGGCAATGTATTTCAACAGCTTTATACAGTAGTGGATACTATGGTGGTGGGTCAGGCTCTGGGGGTAAATGCGTTGGCTGCACTGGGAGCTGTGGACTGGCTGAATTGGCTGATGCTGGGTATCGTGCAAGGACTGACACAGGGCTTTGCCATACGGATGGCGCAGGAATTTGGTGCAGGACAGATAGAACAGCTGAAGAAAACAGTTGGTAATTCTGTTACGCTGGCCGGAATCAGCACGGTATTTTTGTTGATAATAGGGCAATTAGTGGCAAGACCTTCCCTTGTGTTGTTGCAGACACCGGATGCAATTATGCAGGATGCACTTCTGTATCTTCGCATTATGTATCTGGGCGTGCCAATTGTAATGGCATATAACTTGCTGGCATGTATACTGCGTGCACTGGGAGACGGCAAGACACCGCTTCATGCTATGATTGTAGCATCCTTTACCAATATTGTACTGGATATCCTGTTTGTGATCGTATTCCATTGGGGAATTGCCGGAGCAGCGGCAGCCACACTGATTGCACAGGTGGTTTCGGGCTTGTTTTGTATGTGGCATATTCGCCGTATCGATATATTACGCATGGGAAAAGAGCATTTTGCGATGCAGGCAGGAATTGCCGGACATCTATTTTTATTGGGACTGCCTATGGCATTTCAGAACAGTATTATTTCCATAGGAGGCATGGTAGTACAGACAGTGGTCAATGGATTTGGCGTAATATTTATAGCAGGCTTTACTGCCACCAATAAGCTGTACGGATTGTTGGAAATCGCAGCAACCTCATACGGCTATGCCATGACTACTTATGTGGGGCAGAATCTGGGTGCAGGGAAGAAAGAACGGATTCAAAAGGGAGTGCGCGCTGCCGTGGCAGTGGCAATGGTTACCTCGATTGTAATAGCAGCAGTGATGATATTCTTTGGTAAAATAATTCTGGGTTGGTTTATATCCGGCACGCCGGAGCAGACAACACAGGCATTACAGATTGCATATTACTATCTGGTGATTATGAGTGTGTGTCTGCCCATTTTATATATTTTGCATGTGGTGCGTTCTGCTATTCAGGGCATGGGCAATACAGTGCTTCCCATGGTCTCGGGCATTGCGGAATTTGTTATGCGTGCGGTTTCTGCACTGATTCTTCCCAGGGTGGTGGGAGAAACAGGTATTTTCTATGCAGAGGTTCTGGCGTGGCTCGGTGCGGATGTAATACTGGTTGCCAGCTATTTGGTGCTGATTCGCAGATGGAAGAGACAGGAAATCTAATCAATCTTTAGAATCAGTGCTAAAACGCGCTTAGCGCAGCGCTCCAAATCAGTTCTGTCCAGTGCTCCCATTTCTAAAGCTTTGGCAACTCGCTCCGGGAATCCACAGGCCATTTTCAAATCATTTCCGGCAAGGATTTCTTTGTAGTGCTCTCCTCTGGTCCACCAGTCGGAGACTACCATGCCGTTAAAGCCCCATTCCCCGCGAAGGATATCTTCTAACAATTCGCGTGCTTCGGAAGCGCGGTGACCATTGATGACATTGTAGGAGGACATAATTGCCCAAGGGTCGGCTTCCTTTACAATGATTTCAAAGCCCTTCAGATAGATTTCGCGCAAAGTGCGTTCTGACAGATGGGAATCACAGTGCTTGCGGTTGGTTTCCTTGTTGTTACATGCAAAGTGCTTGATTGTGGCTGCAATGTGCTGAGACTGGATGCCCTTTACCATGGCGGCACCGATTTTGCCGGTCAGGAAGGGGTCTTCCGAATAGTATTCAAAGTTACGTCCGCACATGGGATTGCGATGAATATTTACTGCAGGAGCCAGCCACATGCCGATATTATTTTCTTTGATTTCTTCTGCGCCTGCTTTACCAACCTGTTCCACCAGTTCTGTATTCCAGGTGGAGGCAAGCAGTGTAGCACAGGGCCATGCTGTTGTGCATACACCACACTCCGGCGCAATGCGCAATCCGGCAGGACCGTCGGCAGTAGTAATGGTAGGAATACCATACTCAGGAAGATTGCCCAGTCCGAAGGTGTTGGACACGGAGAGATTGGGCTGGCCGCCTAGCAAATGAATTAGGTCTTCATCAGTAAGCTGTGTCATAAATTCATCTAAAGTCACTTTATTATTTGCAACATCAATGAAAGGGATTGCGCTCTTCTTGACACGTTCCATTACCAGATATCGGGAATATGATTTGGAAGCAGGTCCCCAAGCTTCCTCTGTTCCGGGTTCCATTTTGGGGAAAATGCAGGCGTTGGGGTCGTTTGGCATGCGCTGAGGCAATGACTCATAACTGCCGTCAGCAAGCATGCGTTTGTCAAGCGAAGTAGGGGCTAAATGGCTTGCCAACTGCGTAGTTATTACATTTTCAGGTAATGTAATTGTAAAATCTATTTTTTCTGCATTTCTTACAGAATTACCAACGTAGAAATGGTAAGTACCCTTTTCCAGAATATAGGCGGAAGCTGCCACTTTTCCTAAATCGTCGTAGGATGCCATGTGGGACTTGTCAAAGGACAGGGTCAGCATTTCATTTTCACCGGGGCACAGTAAGCGAGTTTTGGCAAAGGCACAGAGTACTCTTGCAGGCTTGCCCAACAGTCCCTGTGGTGCGCTGTAATATACCTGTACAACCTCCTTGCCGGCAAAGCCACCGATATTTGTAACATTCACAACGATATGAATCTGTTCATCTGCTTCCCATGCCTTTTGAGGCTGGATATGAAATTCTGTATAGGATAGCCCAAAGCCAAAGGGATAGCACACCTTTTTGTAGGCACCGGGAATGGTCTCAAAATAGCGATAGCCCACATAAATATCTTCCGTGTAATCCACATATTGCGGAGATTCATGGAAATTGGCAGTGGAGGGGTAAGCATCCAAATCTACTGCAAGGGTATCGGGTAGCTTACCGGAAGGATTGGCTTTACCGCAAAGAATTTCAGCGGTTGCAAGACCACCTTCCATGCCACCCTGCCATGCAAGAAGAACGGAAGAAAGCTTGGTATCTTCCTGAAACCAGCTACAATCCACCATACCACCTACATTTAATACCACAATAATGTTGTCAAAATGCTTTTTGACCCGGGCAATCATCTCCTCCTCTGCCTTGGTCAGGTAAAAGTCACCTTTTTCAAAGATTTGTCCTGCAATCCTTGGCATAGTGGTTTCACTATCCCAAGGATTGTATTCTCCCTCATATTCTACATCAGAACGATCCCAACCCTCACCGGAGAAGCGACTTATGGTAATGAGTGCAGTATCGGTAAAGCTTCGTGCATCTTGAACCAGAGTTTCAGGAAGAACAGGCTCTACGGTCATGCCGGGTACGGCTCCGTCTGCGTATTGTGCTTTCACATTTTCATAGTAGTAATTGCAAAGGGGCTCGTAGAGAGACACACGCTCTCCTTGTAATTTCAAGCCATCATAGAGATTGCGGATATAGGCCACAGTCACGTCACCGCTTCCGCCGCCACCCTTTACATAATCAAAGCTTCCTTTGCCAAACATTGCCAGCTTGCAGCCACTCTGCAGGGGCAGGAGCTTCCGGTCATTTTTCAAAAGTACCATGCCTTCTTTGGCGGCTTCCTTGGAAAGTGTAATGTGTTCCTGACAAGCAGTTACACGTGAATCACCCTTTAAAGGAAGATTGGGTTGATATAGTGCACGAGTCCATTTTTGCATAAGGTGACCTCTTTTCCGGCGGTGATTGCCTATTATCTTTTCTTGTTTTCATCATTGAGCGACAGGCATAGGGCTGTCGTTGCGCTTAATACTATTGTAGCGGCAAAAGGGGAGACTGGCAATGTATAATCTTGTGGATTTGCTTTACTTTCTCCTTATCATACCGTAAAATGAATGAAAGCACGCAGTGCATATAAATTAGAATAGGAAAGAGAAACTATGATACAAGAAGAATGGTCCCGAACAGGTCTGTTGGTGGGAGAGGAAGGAATAGAAAAATTGAAGGAAGCCCATGTCGCTGTGTTTGGTATAGGCGGTGTAGGTGGTTATGTGGTAGAAGCGCTGGCAAGAAGCGGAGTGGGAAGTCTTGATTTGATTGACAGCGACACGGTTGCTCTGAGTAATCTGAACAGGCAGATTATTGCACTACAGCAAACGGTAGGGCAATACAAGGTGGATGTGATGAAGGAGCGGATATTGTCGATCAATCCTTCGGCGCAGGTGAATGTACACAGGTGCTTTTTCCTGCCGGACAATGCAGACGACTTTGATTTCACACAGTATGATTACGTGGTGGATGCGGTGGATACAGTCACTGCCAAGCTGGAAATCATTATGCGGGCAAAGGCGGCAGCTGTGCCGATTATCAGTTGTATGGGAGCAGGGAACAAGCTTGACCCTACTAAATTTGAAGTTACGGATATTTATAAGACAACAATGTGTCCACTGGCAAAGGTGATGCGGCGAGAGTTAAAAAAACGTAATGTTGATAAGCTGAAGGTCGTGTACTCCACAGAGCAGGCAGTGATACCGGAGAGTGCCTCCGCGGAAACACAGACCGGTCGCCGAAGCACCCCGGGAAGCATTGCTTTTGTGCCGGCGGTTGCGGGACTGATAGCTGCCGGAGAAGTGATTAAGGATATTCTTGCTTAGGGTGATAGAATCTTTCCCTCTCTAATCTTAGAAAATAAAATTTTGTATTATCTGCATTATCTTCTTTTTCTTTTGAAACATATAAATTAGAAAGTCGTTTATAAGGATGAAGGGGGTAAGATGTGCATTTGACGGATGCATAGGATTGTTTTGGAATAAGGGGAATGGTATATGTACCAAGGATGTAATATTAGGATACAGATGGGAGGAAGGGTTCTTGAAGGATACGGAAATCATTGACTTATACTGGGAAAGAAAAGAACAGGCAATAGAAGAGACCCAAAAGAGCTATGGTAAATACTGCTATAGTATTGCCTTTCATATTTTGCATGATAATGAGGATTCGGAGGAATGTGTAAATGATACATGGATGCGGGCGTGGAATGCCATGCCGCCCAAAAGACCCAGCCGTTTATCGATTTTTCTGGGTACGATTACACGTAATCTGTCCTTCGACAAGTGGAAATATAAGAGCGCAATGAAACGGGGAAGCGGAAATATGGAGATAGAAATAGAAGAATTGTTGGAATGTGTACCGGCGGCACACAGTACGGAGGATGCAGTAGAGGCTGCAGAACTGGAGCGTACGATTAATCGTTTTTTGCGCACGTTGCCGGAGAAGGAATGTAATGTTTTCCTACGCAGATACTGGTATGTGGAGGAATATAGTGAAATAGCCAAGCGGTATCAGATGAATCTAAATACGGTAAAGACCTCTCTGTTTCGTACGAGGCAGAAACTGAAGACCTATCTGGAACAGGAGGGGGTGGTGCTATGAGTCAGAAAGAGAAGAAACTGGCAGATGCCATGCGTATATTTGAAGCTTTGTCCGGAGTGGATGAAGAATTGTTAATAAGATGTGAGGATGATTGTGGAGAGCCTATTCTTGTTAAGAAACCGCGACCTATCTGGTATTACGGTAAGGTGCTGGCGGCCTGCTTCTGCTTTGTGGTATGTGGGGCAGTGTTACTTCATATCGGAACCACGGTATTCCAAAATACAGGAAATTCTGCAGACAGTGCTGTCCAAGAAGTGGAAGAGGCAGCAGTAGAAGAATGCGCTGTGGAGGAAGATGGTGTGTTGGCCGATATCGCAGATTCTTTGCCTGATGTTGCAGGTGCGGTGGTAGCCGACGAAGAAGCTAAGGCCGTTGGTGGGACACAAGAAGAAGGAATCACCACCGAGGGAGCGGTAGAGGAGTATGTTGCTGTTAAGGAGAGCGCTACAGGGACCAATGAGCAGAGTGCCCAGAGTAGCGAGAAGGACGAGGCTTTGATTCAGAATCAGCAGGAATGTGATTGTTTGCCTGATCTTCGACGGGAAATTTCTTTGGAGGAAGCTAAACAGGTGGTAGCCTTGGGAGAATATGTCCCGGATATTTTACCGGCAGGCTATGTATTTGAATCCTGCATGGGTAAGAGCAATCAGGAAACAGGTGAGGTAATAGGTCTGTCGCTTTGTTGGACAAAGGGAATGGATAGTATTATGCTGAATATTTCTAAGGTTGATGTGGCAGACATTATGGTGACAGATGTTTCCAAGCCGGAGACCTACAATGTGCATTTGTATGATATTCCTTATGCAGATACGGTGCCTGACGAGTATCGTTCTTGCTTTCATAATCCGGTGTTTGCTGTAGAAGACTTCAGCCTTGCTGTTGTAGAGGCGCGTATCAAGGTGATTGAGGAGGCGGGAGATACGGCTACACCGAGAGGTAATTTTGCACTGCTTTACGAGGAGGGTATTCTGGTAGAGTTTAGTGGTCGGTCAGATGCAGAAAGTATTTATGAGATGTTGAAATAGAGTATAGTATCAGGAGCGTGTCGGATGTGTGCCGACAAAAGGTGAGAATGTGGTGTTGTAAACATTTTGCAACACCACATTCTCACAGGTATTTTGAATATTCAGCACTATTATATGTTTTCGTTTTCCAGCATGCGATAGCCGATTCCGATTTCTGTGAAAACGTACTGGGGCTGTGCGGGATTTTGTTCAATCTTACGGCGAATGTTTGCCATATTTACTCGCAGAATCTGATTGTTGCTGTCAATATAGGGACCCCAGATAGCGCTCATGAGATAGCTGTAGGTAAGAACGCGACCGGAGTTTTCTGCTAACATTGTCAGTAATTGATATTCAATCTGTGTCAGGTGTACTTCTTTACCCTCCAGACGAATCAGCCTTTTTTCAAAATTGATTTCCAGTTCCTTAGCCTTATATATTCTGTCGGGAGTGCGGGAGTAGCTATGGCGCATGGAGGTACGGATTCGTGCCATGAGCTCGCTGATACCGAAAGGCTTTGTGATATAGTCGTCAGCGCCCATATCTAAGGCAGTAACCTTGTCCTGTTCCTTGCTGCGGGCGGAAATAATAATAACAGGAACATTATTCCAGGAACGAATTTGTCTCAGTACCTCAATTCCGTCTATGTCAGGAAGTCCCAAATCTAAAAGGATGATATCGGGGCAGAAGGAGGCTGCAAGGCTGATACCTTCTTTTCCGGATGCGGCAGTGGTAACCTTATGGCCGTTGCTGTCCAAAGCGGTGGCAACAAAGGTACTGATGCTTTTGTCATCTTCAATTAATAATACTTTTATCTTTGTCGTCATAGAATGCTTACCGTGAAAAGGTCCTTTCTTATTTATTTTTAGGTAAAGTGAATATGAATTCAGCGCCGTTTTTGTGGTTCTGTCCTATCAATGTACCACGATGGGCAGTTATGATGGTTTTGCAAATAGACAGTCCGATACCCATGCCTTTGCGGGCATCTGCGGATTGCGATGTGGAATAGCTTGTACCGTCAAAGAGATTGCCAAGCATTTCCTTGGGAATACCCACGCCGTAGTCTCTTACAGTGAAGGAAACCTCATCGGGATGATTTTCTACCAACAATTCAATAGGCAGGTGACTGGTGGAATGAATAATTGCATTTTCTAAAAGATTGATAGTTACCTGTTCAATTAGAATGGCATCCATTGGAAGTAACAGGAATTCTTCGGGAATTTTGGCCTGAATGACAGCATCGGGGTAGCGTTTGTGAAGCTTTTGTAATGCTTCGGATACCACCTCCTCCACAGGCTCGTCGCTTGTGTTGATGGTGAAATTCTCGCCACGAATGCGGGTGATAGTCAACAGATTCTCTACCATATTCAGCAGCCAATGAGAATCCTTGTAAATATTGTTTATAATATCCGCTTGTTCCTCGGAGCTTAAGCGCTCTTTATTCTCCAAAAATAATGAGCTGTTGCCGATGATGCCGGTTAGCGGTGTTCGCAAATCGTGGGAAATAGCACGTAACAGATTGGCGCGCATTTTTTCCTTTTCGGCCTCGGCCAGCTGCTTTTCACGCTCCGCAATAACATCTGCCTGCAATGTAAGGTGTGAGGTCATGGTACTGATAATTACGGTGACAATCGCCATGACGAGAAAGGTAATGGGGTATCCGCTCAAGGTGAAATTCAATTCAAAATAGGGGTAGGTAAATAAATAATTAATGAAGATAACCGCAATGACCGAGCAGACAAAGCCATATATGTAGCCCACAGAGTATCTCGATATAATAGTTAGAGCCAATATAAATATAAGTGCAATATTGGCAGAATGCTCGGGCATGATTTGGTGATATGTGAATGCCACCATGAGGGCAACGCTCATACAGATAATGGATATAAAGATGCTGTGTATATGCCTTTTCCACATGGGTAGGCAGTGTAGCTTTTGTAATCTGATTTTCATAATTAATCCCCCTTGTAGTTGCAGTCCTTTACACATTTATTATAATAAATATATACTTTTGAAGCAATAACAGCACGCAAAGAAAGTGTTAAGAAGTGTGATTGGCCTGTAGAGGGTTTTGCTTGCAGAAAAGTCTGTAGTTGGGTATAGTGTAAGAAGAGGATTGGTACTTAAGCTTTTATAAAAAACAAAGAGTAAGGATATTTATGAGTATTATGATAGATGAGGGCAGAGAGAACAAAAATGATATAACGAAAAAGGATATTGTGGGAAACGCGGCAGTGGGTAACAAGGCTGTGGACAGGCAGATGTTTTTGGATATCCTACGTGTGGCAGCGACCTGTGCGGTGGTACTGATGCATACGTTGACCGGCACAGTGGATGCAGTGGATATTCATCAGTATCCTCTGGAGAGAATGGTCTATCTGGTACTGATGGATCTACTCACATGGTGCGTTCCTATATTCTTGCTGATTTCAGGATATTTGTTTTTGAATCCAAAGCGTAAGATTACCTTTGTGCAGATGTTAAAGAAATATTGCAGAAGAATTCTACTGGCTCTGTTTTTGTTTGGTGTACCCTATGCTGTGCTAGAGTTGGCGCTCGTGGAGCGTGGCTTCCGCTGGCCCATGCTGTGGCAGGGAGTACTAATGGTGCTGCAGGGGAAGAGTTGGTCTCATATGTGGTATCTATATCTGATATTATTACTGTATCTGATAACTCCCGCATTAAAATATATACTTGCCAGAATCCCAAAAGCATGTATATATATTTTTCTTGGGGTACTGTTATTTTTCAGCAGTATTCTGCCATTTATCAATAAGCTTTTGAGTCTGAACATGCCTGTTTTACCGGATGAGGGAATCTATTTCTTCTATTATATATGTGGACATCTCTTTGCGAGTGAGAGAATGAAGATGCAGATACCTAAGAAAATACAGATTGCTCCACCAATGTGGGCTGCGGTAATGGTCGTTTTGGCTGGAATGGTCGTCAGTCGTATTTGCGGGGACTATTCTCTGCAAATGGCATACAATTATCCTTTTACAGTGTTGATAGCATTATTAATATTCGGTGCATTGAAAAGCATGAATTCTCGGTTGGGAGAAAAGCATGAGCGGAAATGGCAAAAAGCAGGTGCTTTGTGTTTTGCCATATACCTGGTACATCCTGTGTATATAAATATTTTCTATAAATTTCTGCACATTTCACCCTTGGACTATGCTATCGGAATCTCGCTGCCGCTTTTTTTTGCAGTCATTTTACTGCTTGCGACCATTACGGCGTGGTTCCTATGCAAGATTCCGGTGCTTAAGAAATATATTTTATAATTATTTACGCTCCCAACGTCCCGAAGCACCGCAGGGCAGCACAAGACCGCTTTTGGTTACAGGCAGACCGATTTCTTCGGCCTCCACATGACCGCCGAAGCGTTTGGTAATGGCAGTATTTATCATGTAAGAGAGTACTGCCGGCTGCAAGCCGGTGGTGTAGGAATTAATCAAAAAGAATAAAGCATCCTCAGAAAGTATCTGCGCAGTTAATTCGATAAAGCTCCAGATACTTTCTTCGATTTTCCAGATTTCACCTTTAGGACCTCTGCCGTAGGAGGGAGGGTCCATGATGATACCGTCGTATTTATTGCCGCGTCTGATTTCCCGTTCTACGAATTTTACACAATCATCTACCAACCAGCGGATAGGGGCATCTGCAAGACCGGAGGAGGCTGCATTTTCCTTTGCCCAACCCACCATGCCTTTAGAGGCGTCTACATGAGTAACGGCAGCACCTGCTGCGGCTGCGGAAAGGGTAGCACCGCCTGTGTAAGCAAACAGATTTAATACCTTAACAGGCTTGTCAGCCGGGCGATTTTGTTTTGCACGATTAATAATATCTGAAAACCAGTCCCAGTTAGTGGCCTGCTCCGGGAAAAGTCCGGTATGCTTAAAGCTGAAGGGCTTCAAATTGAAGTGCAGTTCCTTTTGAATAGGAAGCTTATAAGTAATCTGCCATTCGTTCGGCAGATTAAAGAATTCCCATTCGCCGCCACCCTTGGTGCTCCTGTGGTAATGACCGTTTTTCTGTTTCCAGCCCTTGTGGTCGTGAGGTGTGTTCCAAATGACCTGAGGGTCGGGACGAACCAAGATATAATCCCCCCAACGTTCCAGTTTTTCACCGTTTGAGGTGTCTAGGACTTCATAATCCTTCCAATGATCTGCAATCCACATGTATATGTTCCTTCCTATTATAAATATATTAAGATGCCGTGGACAAAAAATTCTATCGCCCACGAAAGTAAAATCCGATGATTCCATGGATTTAATTCTAGCATAAGTTATAGCTTCTGGCTAGGGGGATTCGAGTTCTTGTAAACAGCTGGAAAATTTTTTGTGCTACCCAAAAGGTTAAAAATCTGCTATAATATACTTATAAAAAGGTGACAGTAATCCGTAGGATACGTGTCGCAAAGAATAATGAAGCATTGGAGTGATTCCTATGGCAAAAATATTAGTGACAGATGATGCTGCTTTTATGCGAATCATGTTAGGCAATATGTTGAGAGAGGCCGGATACGAGGTCTGCGAAGCAGGAAACGGTTGGGAGATGCTGGAGCAATATGAGAAGGAACGGCCGGATCTGGTTACTTTAGATATAACTATGCCCGAGCTTGATGGACGTGGAGCCATAAAGCTTCTGAGAGAAAAGGAGCCCAAGGCAAAAGTGATTATGTGCTCTGCCATGGGACAGCGTGCTATGGTGCTGGATGCCATTCAGTCGGGGGCATGTGATTTTATTGTAAAGCCTTTTGAGAAGAGCAAGGTATTGGAGTCTGTCAGAAGGGCATTGGCAATGAACTTTTAAAATGAATTTGTAATTTAAATATGGGCAGAAAGCATGGAAGTGGATTGTACTAAAAAAAATACAATTTTTTTGAAAAAAGTATTGCAAAGTCAGAAACTTCCATGTATACTGATTTTTGCTGTGACATGATAGCGATGAAGCGTGAGGTTGCTGCTAATCAGCAATGATAAGCAGGTTTTCCGTGGAGCGAATGTCAAGTTAGGAAACTGACGACAAGTCACTGTACCAAAATGCAAGTCTGCCCAGGGCAGAAACGACGTGTAGAGCTTAAGCCTAAAGAATGAAAGCGTTGCGTAAAGGTTTAGGACACACACGGGAGAGTGTACAGTCACCGCTTGTCGTACTAATTAAAAGTGCGAAAAGGAGGCGACTTTTTTTATGGCAAGTCAAGTAATGAGAATCACACTGAAAGCTTATGAGCATCAGCTGGTTGATGCATCTGCCAAAAAAATCATTGAAACAGTAAAGAAGAACGGTTCCCAGGTGAGCGGACCTGTTCCCCTTCCTACTAAGAAGGAAGTTGTTACAATTCTGAGAGCAGTACACAAGTACAAAGACTCCAGAGAGCAGTTTGAGCAGAGAACACATAAGAGACTGATTGATATCATTGCACCGACACAGAAGACAGTTGATGCTTTGCAGAGACTGGAAATGCCTGCAGGTGTTTACATCGATATCAAGATGAAGAATAAGTAAGATAAGCTATTCTTACTGAAACAAAACGAATAACAAATTAAAAACAAACCTCTACCTAGACGTAAGAACACGAGCTGCCAAGTGCAGTGGGGGGATTTTGCCTTGCAGAATTTCCTGCGGTTTTGTGCGAAGCACGGGTCCGCATGGTCCGCTATGTAGAAACAAAATGGAGGTAAAAATGAAGAAAGCAATTTTAGCAACTAAAGTCGGAATGACACAGATCTTCAACGAAGACGGTGTGCTTGTTCCTGTAACAGTCCTTCAGGCTGGTCCTTGTGTGGTAACACAGGTTAAGACTGTAGACAACGACGGTTACAGTGCAGTACAGGTTGGTTTCGTAGATAAGAAGGAAAAGACTGTTAACAAGGATGCAAGTGGTAAGAAGGAAGTTATCCACAGACATGGTGTTAACAAGGCTCTTCAGGGTCACTTCAAGAAAGCTGGAGTAAGCTCTAAGAGATATGTAAGAGAATTTAAGTTTGACAACGCTGAGGAGTACACTCTGGGCGCAGAGATTAAGGCTGACATCTTCGCTAACGGCGATAAGATTGATGCTTCTGCAATTTCTAAGGGTAAGGGCTTCCAGGGCGCTATCAAGAGACACGGACAGCACAGAGGACCTATGGCTCACGGTTCCAAGTTCCATCGTCATCAGGGTTCCAATGGTGCATGTTCCTCCCCTAGCCGTGTATTTAAGGGCAAGGGAATGCCCGGACACATGGGTTGCGTAAAGGTTACTGTACAGAATCTTGAGGTTGTAAGAGTTGATGCTGACAAGAATCTGTTACTGGTAAAGGGTGCAGTACCCGGAGCAAAGAATGCTTTAGTAACCATCAAAGAAACCGTTAAGGTGGAAGGCTAGTTTAGGACGAAAGGAGGACCAATCAGATGGCAAACGTATCTGTTTATAATATGGAAGGCAAGGAAGTTGGTACAATCGAATTAAACGATGCAGTATTCGGTGTAGAAGTAAATGAGCACTTAGTACACATGGCAGTTGTACAGCAGCTTGCAAATAATCGTCAGGGAACTCAGAAAGCTAAAACACGCGCTGAAGTATCCGGTGGCGGAAGAAAACCTTGGAGACAGAAGGGAACCGGTCATGCAAGACAGGGTTCAACCAGATCTCCTCAGTGGACCGGTGGTGGTGTGGTATTCGCTCCCACTCCCAGAGATTACTCTTTCAAGCTTAATAAGAAAGAGAAGAGAGCAGCACTGAAGTCTGCACTCACTGACAAGGTTCAGAACAGCAACTTAATCGTTGTTGATGAGCTGAAATTTGACGAAATCAAGACAAAGAATTTCGTAAATGTAATGAATAACCTGAAGGTACAGAAGGGTCTTGTTGTTATCGCTGATAACGACACCAACGTAGTTATGTCTGCAAAGAACGTAGCTGACGTAAACACCACTCTGGTAAACACCATCAACGTTTACGATATTATGAAAGCTAAGACAGTAGTGCTTACCAAGGACGCTGTTGCAAAAATCGAGGAGGTGTACGCATAATGGCAGATATTAAATACTATGACGTAATCCTCAAACCGGTTATCACTGAGAAGAGTATGGCCGGCATGGGCGAGAAGAAATATACATTCCTTGTTCATACAGAAGCAAACAAGTCTCAGATTAAAGAGGCTGTTGAGAAAATGTTCGAGGGTACCAAGGTTAAGAAGGTTAACACTATTAACATGGACGGAAAGAAAAAGAGACGTGGTTTGGTAGTTGGTAAGACTGCTAAGACCAAGAAGGCAATTGTTCAGTTGACCGAAGACAGCAAGGATATTGAAATCTTCGCTGGTCTCTAAGAAGAAAACTAAGACGAGAAGATTCTCGTCCGAAGAGCGGTAAGAAGCTCTTCCCATAATGGTTCAAGTATGCGGCACATGAGTGTCCGCGCAAAAAATCAGATAAGAAAAGGAGATAAAACAATGGGAATTAAGACATATAATCCCTATACACCTTCCAGAAGAAATATGACTGGTTCTGATTTCTCCGAGATTACAAAGAGCACTCCCGAAAAGAGCCTTTGCGTTTCTCTGAATAAGAATGCAGGTCGTAATAATCAGGGTAAAATCACTGTTAGACATCGTGGCGGCGGTTCCAGAAGAAAATACAGAATCATCGATTTCAAGAGAAATAAAGATGGTATTCCTGCAACTGTAATCGGTATCGAGTACGATCCTAACAGAACTGCAAACATTGCATTAATCTGCTACGAAGATGGTACCAAGGCATACATCATTGCTCCCGAAGGTTTAACTGACGGAATGAAGGTTATGAATGGTCCTGCAGCAGAAGTCAGAGTAGGTAACTGCTTACCTTTATCTGAGATTCCTGTTGGTACTCAGGTACACAACATTGAATTATATCCCGGCAAGGGCGGACAGCTTGTTCGTTCCGCTGGTAACAGCGCACAGTTGATGGCAAAAGAAGGCAAGTATGCAACTCTTCGTCTTCCTTCAGGCGAAATGAGAATGGTGCCTATCGTATGCCGTGCAACTATTGGTGTTGTTGGTAATGTTGATCACAGCCTTATTAATATCGGTAAGGCAGGACGTAAGCGTCATATGGGTATCCGCCCTACAGTACGTGGTTCTGTTATGAACCCTAACGACCATCCTCACGGTGGTGGTGAAGGTAAGACCGGTATTGGTCGTCCCGGCCCTAGCACCCCTTGGGGCAAGCCTGCTCTTGGTCTCAAGACCCGTAAGAAGAAAAAGGCTTCAAACAAGCTGATTGTAAGAAGACGCGATGGTAGAGCAATCAAATAATAGTTTTTTTGAAAAAAACAGGAGGAAAGACAATGGCTAGATCACTGAAAAAAGGACCTTTCGCAGACCAGAGTCTGCTTAAGAAAGTGGATGCATTGAACGCAGCAGGAAAGAAGGAAGTTATCAAGACCTGGTCCCGCCGTTCAACAATTTTCCCTTCCTTCGTAGGACTTACTATTGCAGTCCATGACGGAAGAAAACATGTTCCTGTATATATCACCGAAGATATGGTTGGTCACAAGCTCGGCGAGTTTGTAGCTACCAGAACCTATAGAGGACATGGCAAAGACGAGAAGAAGTCTAAAGTAAGATAGTAACTGAAACGCACGGTTCCCGGACAGGGGACTGCGGAAGGATGCCTCAAGGCTTCCTTCCAGGGCATAAAGCCCAGCGTCCGAACTGCAAAAAAGTTTGTAGAGGATGCGTTAGATTGAAAGGAGGACAAAATCTATGGCTAAAGGACATAGATCCCAAATTAAGAGAGAGAGAAACGCGCAGAAAGATACCAGACCTTCAGCTAAGTTATCTTATGCAAGGGTGTCTGTTCAGAAAGCTTGTTTCGTATTAGATGCTATCAGAGGCAAGGATGTTCAAACTGCACTGGCAATTCTGGAGTACAATCCCAGATATGCTTCCAGCATCATCAAGAAACTGTTAGAGTCAGCGATTGCAAATGCTGAGAACAACAATGGTATGAATCCTGAGAACCTTTACATTGCAGAGTGTTATGCAAATAAGGGACCTACCATGAAGAGAGTAAGACCTAGAGCACAGGGTAGAGCTTATAGAATCGAGAAGAGAATGAGCCACATTACTGTAGTGCTTGATGAGAAGAAGTAGGAGGAAAGAAAATGGGACAGAAAGTTAATCCTCACGGCCTGAGAGTAGGCGTTATTAAAGATTGGGATTCCAAATGGTACGCTGATGCAGAGTTTTCTGAGTATCTTGCAGAAGACTACAACATCAGAAAGTATCTGAAGAAGAAGTTATACAGTGCAGGTGTTTCCAAGATTGAAATCGAGAGAGCATCTGACAGAGTAAAGGTTATCATTTATACTGCTAAGCCCGGTGTTGTTATCGGTAAGGGTGGCGCAGAAATCGAAGTAACCAAGAAAGAGCTGTCTAAGTTAACTGACAAGAAAGTATTGGTAGATATCAAAGAAATCAAGAGACCTGATAAGGATGCACAGCTTGTTGCTGAGAACATTGCTCTTCAGTTGGAGAACCGTGTATCTTTCAGACGTGCTATGAAGTCCTGCATGGGCAGAACCATGAAGGCTGGCGCACTTGGTATCAAGGCTGCTTGTTCCGGACGTCTGGGTGGTGCTGATATGGCTCGTACCGAGTTCTACAGCGAAGGTACTATTCCTCTTCAGACCTTGAGAGCAGATATCGATTACGGCTTCGCTGAGGCTGACACTACCTATGGTAAGGTTGGCGTAAAGGTATGGATTTACAAAGGCGAAGTACTTCCCACTAAAAATCAGGAAGGGAGCGAGAAATAATTATGTTAATGCCTAAGAGAGTTAAACGTCGTAAACAATTCCGTGGTTCCATGGCTGGTAAGGCTTTAAGAGGCAACACTCTTACTTACGGAGAATTCGGTCTGGTGGCAACAGAGCCTTGTTGGATTAGATCCAACCAGATTGAGGCAGCACGTATTGCGCTTACACGTTATACAAAGCGTACCGGTAAAGTTTGGATTAAGATTTTCCCGGATAAACCTGTAACTGCAAAGCCTGCCGAGACTCGTATGGGTTCCGGTAAGGGTACTTTAGAATATTGGGTGGCTGTTGTTAAGCCTGGACGTGTAATGTTCGAAATCGCAGGTGTTTCTGAAGAAGCAGCTCGTGAAGCATTACGTCTTGCTATGCATAAGCTTCCTTGTAAGTGTAAAATCGTTTCTAAAGCAGATTTGGAAGGCGGTGTATCATAATGAAGACTAATAAATTTGTAGAAGAATTGAAGACCAAGTCCGATGCAGAATTAGCACAGGAGCTGGTTGCTGCTAAGAAAGAACTTTTCAATTTGAGATTCCAGAACGCAACCAATCAGTTAGATAATACTGCAAGAATTAAAGAAGTAAGAAGAAATATTGCACGTATTCAAACTGTTATCACCGAGAAGGCCAGAGCATAAGGGCGCGGGAAAGGAGATTAATCGTGGAAAGAAATTTAAGAAAAACACGTGTTGGTAAAGTTACCAGTAATAAGATGGATAAAACTATTGTTGTTGCAATCGAAAATCATGTAAAGCATCCTCTTTACAACAAGGTCGTAAAGAGAACCTACAAGCTGAAAGCACATGACGAGAACAATGAGTGCAACATTGGCGATACCGTTAAGGTTATGGAAACAAGACCCCTCTCCAAGGATAAGAGATGGAGACTTGTAGAAATCGTAGAAAGAGCAAAATAAGATTTATAGGTTTTGCTTAGAAAATAGTTTGTATGTCGTAAATACGGCAAAGGAGGAAAATCATGGTTCAGCAGGAAAGTAGACTTAAAGTTGCTGATAACACCGGTGCAAAAGAGTTACTTTGCATCAGAGTTATGGGCGGCTCTACAAGAAGATATGCACAGATTGGCGATGTGATTGTTGCTTCCGTTAAAGATGCAACACCAGGCGGCGTTGTAAAGAAGGGTGACGTTGTAAAGGCGGTTGTTGTTCGTTCTGTAAAGGGCGCACGCCGTAAAGACGGTTCCTACATTAAATTTGATGAGAACGCTGCTGTTATTATCAAGGATGACAAGACCCCCAGAGGAACCCGTATCTTTGGGCCGGTAGCAAGAGAGCTTCGTGAGAAACAGTTTATGAAGATTGTTTCTTTGGCTCCTGAAGTATTATAAGGAGGTGCCATATGTCAACTATGAAGATTAAAAAGGGCGATACTGTTAAGGTTATTGCCGGTAAAGACAATAATACAGAGGGCAAGGTAATTTCTGTAGATGCCAAGAACGGCAAGGTGCTGGTAGAAGGCGTTAATGTGATTACAAAGCATACAAAACCTTCACAGTCCAACCCCAACGGTGGTATTGTTCAGAAAGAAGCTCCTATTGATATTTCAAACGTAATGCTTGTTGTAAAGGGTAAAGCAACAAGAGTTGGTTTCAAGATGGAAAACGGCAAGAAAGTACGTTTTGCAAAAGCAACAGGCGAAGTGATTGACTAATCAGTAGGAAGGAGGAAAATTACGTGAGCAGACTGAAAGATTTATACAATAATGAAATTGTAGATGCTATGACCAAAAAGTTTGGATATAAAAATGTCATGGAAGTTCCCAAGCTTGATAAGATTGTTATCAACATGGGCGTTGGCGAAGCTAAGGATAATGCAAAAGTCCTTGAGAACGCTGTAAAGGATATGGAAACCATCGCTGGTCAGAAGGCTGTTCTTACTAAGGCAAAGAATTCTGTAGCTAACTTCAAGATTCGTGAGGGTATGGCTATCGGTTGTAAGACAACTCTTCGTGGCGAGAAGATGTATGAGTTCCTTGATCGTCTGGTAAATCTTGCACTTCCTCGTGTACGTGACTTTAGAGGTGTTAACCCTAACGCGTTCGACGGAAGAGGTAATTACGCACTCGGTATCAAAGAGCAGTTTATCTTCCCTGAGATTGAGTACGATAAGATTGATAAGACCAGAGGTATGGATATCATTTTCGTAACTACAGCAAAGACTGATGAAGAGGCACGTGAATTATTAACATTATTCAACATGCCCTTCGCTAAATAATTAGGAGGTAAATTCTGATGGCAAAGACATCAATGAAGATTAAACAGCAGCGCAAACCTAAGTTTTCTACTCAGGCTTATACACGTTGCAATATTTGTGGTCGTCCACATTCAGTTCTGAGAAAATACGGAATCTGCAGAGTTTGCTTCCGTGAGTTAGCATATAAGGGCGAGATTCCCGGCGTGAAAAAAGCGAGCTGGTAGGACGTAAGTGGAAGCAAGTGCGAATGTAATGAGCATTTGTTTCTAATCGTCCGTACCCCGAGAAAATGAAAAGAAGCGCAGCTACGACGGCTGCAAAGCAGGTGATTTTCGAGGGAAATAAATAAGCATGATTCAAGTCAAAACATAAGGAGGAAACTAAATCATGACAATGAGCGATCCTATTGCAGATATGCTTACAAGAATCCGTAATGCAAACACTGCAAAACATGACACTGTTGATGTTCCTGCTTCTAAAATGAAATTAGCTATCGCTAGCATTCTTTTAGAAGAAGGCTATATTAAGAAATATGATATTATCGAAGACGGTACTTTTAAGACTATTCATATTACCTTAAAGTATGGTGCTGATAAGAATGAGAAGATTATCTCCGGTATTAAGAGAATCTCCAAGCCCGGTCTTCGTGTTTATGCTGGCAAGGAAGATATGCCTAAGGTATTAGGCGGTCTTGGTATTGCAATCATTTCTACCAACCAGGGTGTTATCACCGATAAGAAGGCTAGAGAGCTTGGTGTTGGTGGCGAAGTTTTAGCCTTCGTGTGGTAAGGACGAAAAGATTTTCTAAGGCAATAAAATACGTTGCCTAATAAAATCTATGTTTCGTCCCTAAGAGAATCCGCATGCGAATTCTCCGTGGAAGACGAAGAGGTAACAATTAAATTTGTTTTATAAAATTTTAGGAGGTACGGGCATGTCCAGAATAGGTAGAATGCCAATCGCGATTCCTGCAGGTGTTACTGTAGATATTGCAGAAAATAACAAAGTGACCGTTAAGGGTCCTAAGGGTACTCTTGAGAGAGTATTACCCGCTGAAATGGAAATTAAAGTAGAAGGTGCTGAAATCGTAGTAAGCAGACCTAACGATTTGAAGAAGATGAAATCTCTTCACGGTTTAACCAGAACACTTATCAACAACATGGTAGTAGGTGTTACATCCGGTTATGAGAAGAAGCTTGAGGTTAACGGTGTTGGTTACAGAGCAGCTAAGGCTGGTAAGAAGCTGACCCTGAACCTTGGTTATTCCCACCCTGTAGAGATGGATGATCCCGAAGGCGTTGAGACCGTTGTTGAAGGTCAGAACGTAATTATCGTTAAGGGTATTGATAAAGAAAAAGTTGGCCAATTCGCAGCTGAAATCAGAGATAAGAGAAGACCTGAGCCTTACAAGGGTAAGGGTATCAAGTATGCTGATGAAACAATCAGACGTAAAGTTGGTAAGACTGGTAAGAAATAATAGATAAGGAGAGTATGAAGATGGTTAGAAAAGAATCTAGACAAGAAGTTCGTGCTAAAAAGCATTTAAGAATCCGTAACCGCTTCAGCGGCACTGCTGAGAGACCTCGTCTTGCAGTGTTCAGAAGCAATAATCATATGTATGCTCAAATTATCGACGATACAGTTGGCAATACTTTAGTATCTGCTTCCACTCTTGAGAAAGAGATTAAGGCAGAGCTGGAAAAAACCAATAACGTTGATGCAGCAGCATATTTGGGCACTGTAATTGCTAAGAGAGCAATGGAAAAGGGTATTAAGGAAGTTGTTTTTGATAGAGGCGGCTTTATATACCAGGGTAAAATCGCAGCATTAGCTGATGCAGCCAGAGAAGCTG
>SVFK01000001.1 GCA_015056915.1 Lachnospiraceae bacterium | reverse complement strand
TTTTTCAAAAAATGAGTGACAAACTATGAAAAGAAAATTTTTGGCAGTTATTGTATTGGCATTTGGCATAATTCTTCCGGTATATGCTGAGGAAAACGTAATGGGTTTGGAAGTTGCAACACAAACAGAAGCGGATAATTGACTTCTTCCTAGCTCCTATAGTAGAACATTTTGATGGTAGTTTAAAAATTCGGTAATATACAACTGACAGGATGAAATTTTATGACATTGTCAGAGAAACAAAAACATGTTAGAAAATTAAAAACAAAAGTAGTCAAATTGTCAGAAATATGATAAAATGTGCATAGAGTATGTTCGGGTATATCCGAATGAAGAGAATTGAAATTGACTGTACTTCAAGGAAAGGACGATGGAGACATCGTATAGGTGAACATTATGTTGCTGGCGTTGATTCCTTTGTTTGATGAAAATATGGCAGTACGCGCGTACTCTATTTTTTCTCAAAAGAACAATTATCTGTTGAATCCCCTGTTGCTGGGAACCGGACAGTATGATGGTGCGTCCCGTGTGCCGGGACTGGAGGTGATACAGAATATTGGTATTCAGACCTTATCTGATGATAAGGAGATATTCGTGCCACTTACCAATATCTCAATTTTTGCAGATGTGGAAAACGAGTGTAAGGCACCTCGTAACAGAATCGTATTTTTGATTGACAATACCATTCCTCCGGTTGATATGTATGTGGAACGGTTGAAGGAATTGAAGGGAAAGGGTTATAAGCTGGCTATTCGTAAGCTGGCAGTTACAGAGTTTGAAAGCTACAGACCTATTCTGCAGCTGGTGGATTATGTATTCCTGAACAATAAGAAGATTGCCATTGATAAAGCTAAGATTTATTTTGGAAAGCTGTATCCCAATATTAAGCTCTGTGCAGGCAATATTGATACCATGGAGATTTTCGAGGAATTGAAGGCTGACGGAGGTTATCAGCTGTATGAAGGTGTATTTTATCGCGTGGCATATACCAAGGGTGATCATGAGGTAACGCCTCTGAAGGTAAATTACATCGAACTTCTGAATATGGTGAACAATAGCAACTTTGAGCTGACAGAGGCGGCAGACATCATCGGACGAGACACGGCGCTTACCATTTCCCTGTTGAAGATGGTAAACAGAATGACTGTGAATTCCGGAATCAACACCATTCGTCATGCGGCAGCTATGCTGGGACAGAGAGAATTGAAGAAATGGATTAATACGGCAGTGGTGAATGCTCTTTATTCTGATAAGCCCAATGAGATAACCAGAGTGTCATTGTTACGTGCAAAGTTTGCTGAGAATCTGGCCCCCGTTTTTGATTTGGCAGTAAAGAAAGAGGAATTGTTCCTGTTAGGACTTTTCTCCGTATTGGATGCAATTTTGGATAAGCCGATGTCTGAGGCACTTGAGATGGTGAAGGTGTCCAAGGATATTAGTGATGCATTGATTAGCGGAGAGGGCAAATTTGCACCTTTATATGATTTTATGCTTCAATATGAAACTGCAAATTGGGCAGAGGTATCCAGACAGATGGTTGTGAAGAATATTGAGATGGATGCTGTGTCAGATGCTTATATGGACTCCTTGAAGTGGTATAGAGATTTGATGTCCAATAATTAGTATGCATTGAGGCTTCGTGTTGACGTAACAGCAAACTTATATTATAATATGCCTGCATTGTATCCGTAGAAAGCGGAATGATAGCAGAAAGGAAACTAAATATGAGACAGAAAACAAAGAAACTCGTTGGGATAGGTCTACTGACCGCCATCGTTGTAGTACTTCAGGCGTTGGCAGTTGTAATCAGACCTACAGGACTATTCAACATCTCGCTGGTTCTTGTGCCAATAGTAGTCGGTGCGGCATTATATGGCTATAAAGCAGGAGCATGGTTAGGTGCTGTGTTTGGTATTGTGGTATTATTTACCGACTCTGCAGCCTTTATGGCTATTAATGTGCCGGGTACGATACTCACCGTACTGATTAAAGGAACTCTTGCCGGTCTGGTGGCAGGTCTGGTGTATTTGGCACTGGAGAAGAAAAACCGCTATGTTGCTGTGATTGCAGCTGCAATCGCGTGCCCTGTTACTAATACGGGTGTATTCCTGCTGGGATGTGTGCTCTTCTTTATGGATACCATAAACGGATGGGCAGCGGCAGCCGGATATGCTTCCGCAGGGGCGTACATGATAGGTGCTCTGGTAGGGGTTAATTTCCTGATTGAGTTAGCTGTAAATATTGTATTAAGCTCCGTAATCGTAAGAATTATCCGTATCGGCAAGAACGATAATTAAGCAAGAGTGATAATTAAATAGGTAAATGAATGATTAAAGAGGGTGCCCTTTTCGATAGCTTTATTGAGTCATAGAAAAGGGCATCCTTTTTTATTCAAAGAAGCGCTTGATGGACAGGCAATCAGCCTGAACACTGCCCTGAATCATTGGTTCAGAACCGCCGCCCTTGGCGTGAAGGGTTTCCCGCAGTAGGGTGGCAAGCTTGCGACAGTCCTTGGTGGAGCTGCCGATAATGAAACGATATCCTTTTTCGTCGTTTCCGGCAAAGATACCGCAGTAGCCGTTGTATTTGGTGACGAGGTTGTTGATGGCATTGCGCATGGTAATGTCATTGATGTCTTCTACAAATAAAAGAGCATGGTCGGATTCGGAAGGATCCGGCAAGGTTTCCAGTGCAAGGTCTAATAATTTGATTTGAAGTGTTGTTGCCTGCTCCTTTAAGCGCTGATTTTCTTCTCGCAGGCGGTTGACTGCATCGGATACTCCATTTGCTTTTGCGGAAAGCTGTACGGAAATATCGGTGACACTGCTTTGCTTTTCCTGATAATCAGCAAGAGCACGTCCGCCGCAGAGGATATTGATTCGAACCCCGCCCCGATGACGCATGAAACCGGTGATTTTAATCAGACCGATTTGACCGGTGCTGTCTACATGGGGAGCACAACATGCGCATCTGTCCACGCCGGGAATGTCCACAATGCGTACATCCTCAGTCAATTCCAGCTTGCTGCGATATTCCAGAGCTGCTAACTCCTGTGTGGAGGGATATGTAATGATGATGGGAAGATTCTGCCATACAACCTTGTTAGCTTCCTGCTCAATAAAACGAAGCTGTTCCCAGGTCAATTCACCATTCATATCCATTGTGACCTCACTTAGTCCCAGATGAAAGCCTACATTGTCCAGTCCGAAATGAGAGTGTATCAGGCCGGATATAATATGCTCACCGGAGTGCTGCTGCATAAAATCAAAGCGCTGTTCCCAGTCCACGCATCCTGAAACAGTGCTGCCTACGGAAAGGGGAGCGGAAAGGATATGATATATAAGATTATTGCTGATTTGTACGTCTAATACCTCCATTCCTGCAAGAGTGCCCTTGTCAGCAAGCTGACCGCCTTCCTCCGGAAAAAAAGCGGTTTGGTCCAGTACGATGTTATATTGGTTCTCTGCTTCGGCAGGGAAGCAAGCTGTTACGGTAGCGGTAAAATCAACAAGATGGATATTTTTATAAAATAATTTCTGCATACTGTCACCTTTTCTTTCTTAGTGTCCATTCCATTGTATATCATAAGATAAAAGAGGTGCAACTGCTTTTATAGGAAATGTCCGATAGAATGAATAGCAGAGATAAGTAAACATATACTAAATGGGTATAAATTAATTTTTTTAATTTAGAAATGGAGGAAATTGATATGAAAGATGCGACCTATCCCTTTGTAGTACAGCCTCTTGCCTATGAGTATGATGCTTTGATGCCGGTATTGGATGAGGAAACCTTGCGCTTTCATCATGACAAGCATTACAAAACATACGTGGACAATCTGAATAATGCACTGGCGGATTATCCGCAGCTACAGAAAATGAGCCTGAAGGAGTTGCTGACAGGTCTGGAAACATTGCCGGTTGCAGTGAAAGAGGCAATTCGCAATAACGGTGGTGGTGTGTACAATCACGAGCTTTATTTCGATTCCATGAAAAGCCCGGTGGGGCAGGAACCCTGCGGTGAATTGGCAGAAGCCATTACAAGAGATTTTGGATCCTATCAACAGTGGAAGGAACAGATGAAGCAGGCTGCTGTAACGAAATTCGGCTCCGGTTGGGCGTGGCTCCTTGCAGATAAGGAAGGTAAATTATCGATTGCACAGACAGCCAATCAGGATGTGCCGGATTTGGCAGAATATATCCCTCTCTTTTTGGTAGACGTATGGGAGCATGCCTACTATCTGCAATACCAGAATCGTAGAGCAGATTATGTGGAGGGCTGGTTCAATCTGATTAACTGGCGGAAAGCACAGCGCCGTTATGAGATGCGCAATTCATGACGATAAGATGATAATAAGACGCCGGGGGCGAATTCCACCGCCTCTAGGGCAGGTATTGTTTGCGGCTGCGGAGCCAAGTTGCACTAAGAATTGTCAAATCTGCTAAGTACGTTACCCAAAATTCGAAAACTCGCTACACTCAAACAGACGAATTTTGGGCAACAACGCAGCTTTGTCAATCCTAAGAGCAACTAAGGCTCCTGTAGATGACAAACAATACCTGCCCTAGAGGCGGTGGAATTTAACCCCGGCGGCATAACATTGAGTGGCACAGATTTTCGTTTTGTGTTATGATAAGGAGGCTGAAGATAACTTGCTTATGAGGGAAAATGGATGCAACCTGTGAATTATCAAAAGGAAATGGAAGGAATTATCAATAAATTGCATGACGGTGCTGTGCCCGGATTACTGCTGCATAGCTGCTGCGCTCCCTGCAGCAGTTACTGTCTTGAATATCTGTGTAAATATTTTGACATTACGGTATTTTATTACAATCCCAATATTTCTATGGAAGAGGAATACCGGAAGCGTGTGGAAGAGCAGAAGCGTCTGATAGATGCCTATAATAAAGAAGAAAAGGGCTATCCTATCAGTGTGATAGAAGGAGATTACGAGCCTCAGTTATTTTTTGAAATGGCTAAGGGGTATGAGACCTGTCCGGAGGGCGGTGAAAGATGTTTTCGATGCTTTGATATGCGCCTGCGACGGACTGCAGAATTGGCAAAGGAGCAGGGGTATGATTATTTTGCGACCACGCTGACCATCAGTCCCTTAAAAAATGCAGCTAAAATTAACGAAATCGGACAGCTGCTGTCTTCCGAATACGAAGTCAGCTGGCTGCCCTCCGATTTTAAAAAGAAGAACGGTTATAAACGTTCTATAGAACTGTCTGCAGAGTATGATTTGTATCGGCAGAACTACTGTGGTTGTGCTTTTTCAAAAGCGGAGCGGTGATATGTATTTTACATATTGCGGGATTTGGAAAATTAAGTTATAGTTATAGCTATAACTTAAGAAAATAAGGAGTTTGGTTTTAATATGAAGAAGATATTAGATATGCTGACAGAGGAAATGCAGAAGGCTTTTGAGGCAGCAGGCTATGAAGGTGCATTGGGAAGGGTGACCGTATCCAACCGTCCTGACCTTTGTGAATATCAGTGTAACGGTGCTATGGCAGGAGCTAAGCAGTATAAAAAGGCACCTATTATGATTGCTAATGATGTGGCTGCAAAGCTTGTGAATAGCAAGGTGTTTCAGGAGGTGGAAGCAGTAGCTCCCGGTTTCCTGAATCTGAAAATAACAGAGGAATTCTTGTTGGAATATCTGCAGGGAATGGAGTCTGCGGACAAATTTGGTTTGGACATGCCTGCCAATCCCAAGAAGATTATTGTGGACTATGGCGGACCTAATATTGCCAAGGCGTTGCATGTGGGACATCTGCGTCCTGCTATTATTGGTGAAAGTGTCAAAAGAATCGCTCGCTTTGTAGGTCATGACGTCGTTGGTGACATTCATATGGGGGACTGGGGAATGCCCATGGGACTCATTATCCAGGAATTGCAGGAGCGTTATCCCAATCTGCCTTATTTTGATGAGGACTTTCAGGGAGAATATCCCGAAGAAGCCCCTTTTACCATTGCGGAGCTGGAGGAGATTTATCCTACTGCCAGCGGTAAATCAAAGGAAGACCCTGCATACAAGGAAAAGGCTATGGAGGCTACCCTTAAGCTGCAGAATGGAGAGAGAGGTCACCGTGCCCTTTGGAATCATATTATGCGCGTATCCATCGCAGACCTTAAGAGAAACTATTCCAACCTAAATGTGGAATTTGACTTGTGGAAGGGCGAGTCTGATGCTCATGACTGGATACCCGACATGGTGAAGGATATGAAAGAGGACGGCTATGCTTATATCAGTGACGGTGCTCTTGTGGTGGATGTAAAGGAGGAGTCTGATACAAAGGAGATACCGCCTTGTATCATTTTAAAATCAGATGGTGCGGCACTGTATAATACCACCGATTTGGCAACTATCAAGATGCGAATGGTGGAATATCAGCCGGATAAGATTATTTATGTAACGGACAAGCGTCAGGATTTATATTTTGAGCAGGTGTTCCGCTGTGCCAAGAAGACCAAGCTGGTGAAGCCTGAGACAGAGCTGTTCCACATCGGCTTCGGCACCATGAACGGTAAGGACGGCAAGCCCTACAAGACACGTCAGGGTGGCGTGCCCAGATTGGAGAATCTGATTGGCGAGATTAATGAAGAGATGCTTCGCAAGATAAAAGAAAACAGCGAGACGAAGGGGTATCGCGTGGACGAGGAGGAAGCTTCCAAGACAGCTCAAATCGTTGGACTTGCAGCAGTCAAGTATGGTGATTTGTCTAATCAGCCTGCCAAGGATTATGTGTTTGATGTAGACCGTTTCACCTCCTTTGAAGGAGATACCGGCCCTTACGTGTTATATACCATTGTGCGTATTAAGTCCATTCTTGCAAAATATAAGGAGCAGGGCGGTGATTTGGAAAAAGCACAATTACAGACTGCACAAAATGCTTCTGAGAAAGCGTTTGTAATGGAATTGGCCAAATTCAATGGAATTATGGAAGCGGCTTATGAGGAAAGTGCACCGAATAAGATATGCGCCTATATTTATGATTTGGCAAACCAATTTAATCGTTTTTATCATGAGACTCCCATTCTCTCAGAGGAAAATGCTGTAAAGAAAGCAGGCTGGATTGCATTGCTTGAGCTGACCAGAGACATTCTGGAGACCTGTATTGATTTGCTTGGATTTAGTGCACCTGAGCGGATGTAATATGGATAAAGTTGTGTGAATTGTATATAAAACTTTTTGAAGAAAAACAAAAAAAGCTGTTGACAAACGTAAGCCCTCATTGTATACTAACAAAGTCGATTGCGAGTTGACAGCGACAAATGGAATCTTAGCTCAGCTGGGAGAGCATCTGCCTTACAAGCAGAGGGTCATAGGTTCGAGCCCTATAGGTTCCATTCCAACCTCGGTTGGTTTATAAGAAATGGCGAGGTAGCTCAGTTGGCTAGAGCATGCGGTTCATACCCGCAGTGTCGGGGGTTCAAATCCCTTCCTCGCTATTAAAAAAGATGTTGATTATCTCAACATCTTTTTTCTTTGTCTAACATTGCAATTCTGTGTTTTAATACATCATCTCAGCGAAAAGTCCTGCAGCCACACCGGTCATAGCCAGAATCAGAACAAGAATTACGGATATGAGCAGCACGCAGAAATAAGAACGCGCAAAGTTGCGAAGATTGTAGTTTTTAGTGCCGCCCAAGGCAAATACCAAAAGGAAAATAAAACCTACGCAAGGAATTGCAAATAAAAGCTGGTAACCGAAATAGCCCCACATACTAATGGGACGATATTCCTCAGGTATGCTGTTGATTACATTGTTTGTGTTGTTAGAATCCATTGTTTAACCCTCCGTCATAATGGGGCAGGAGCCCCTCTTTTGTTATTAAGTGAAATATCATAGCATCACTTAGAAAATATTTTATCATAATAGATTATTTGTCGCAAGAGATATCAGGCATTCCTGTAGAAATAAGTGAGTATTCCCTCGCAAGGAACTGAAATGGTAGACTGATTAACACAGCAAATACAAAAGTAAATGAGAGTAATCAGGCATACCATGCTGGCAAGGGGAAGCGCAGGAATGGTCTTTTTGCGTAAAAAATATCTTGAGATAATAAGGTAGAGAATCAAGGCAACCCAGAGAAAGATGCAGGGATGCGTCGCCCAGGCAGCCTTCCAGGAGCCCTTCAATAAAAGGAGCCCTGCCCTTGTGAGACCACAGGCAGGGCAGGGAAAACCAAATAAAATTGCAAAAGGGCATACGGTGCCGAATATAAGCTGCATAGGTATAGCATATAAGATTAGAATCAGTATAGCATATCGTATGCGGTATAAATCGCTAAGAATTTCGGATAAAATACCTCGTATCTTCATGTGAGTCCTCATTGGAATAAGTAAAGTGTCAGGTCTATTACACTGTCTCCTGTGCCAGCTGCATATTGTAATAAAAGCCCTTTTGGGCGAGCAGCTCTTCATGTGTTCCCCCTTCTACAATCTCTCCTTCATGCAATACGAGAATCATGTCTGCCTCCCGTATGGTGGATAAGCGGTGTGCGATTGCGATAATGGTGCGCTTACCGGCGAGGTTTTTGATGGCCTTCTGTATCTGCTTCTCGGTTTGCACATCTACGGAAGCAGTGGCTTCGTCCAGAATGATAATAGGCGATTGACGAAGAATCGCTCTTGCAATGGCAACCCTCTGCTTCTGGCCGCCGGACAGACGTACACCACGCTCACCGACCTTGGTTTCATATTGTTCCGGCATATTCATAATGTCCTCATGAATATTAGCTGCTTTAGCCGCCTCTTCTATTTCCTGTCTGGTAGCGTCCGGTTTGGCATAACCAATGTTTTCCGCAATTGTACCGTTAAAGAGGAAGGTATCCTGCAGTACCGGAGAAATATTGCGGCGCAGGCTTTCCAAGGTAATATCTTTGATGTTTTTGCCGTCAATCAGTATATTTCCCAGTGTTGGATCATAGAAGCGGGAAATTAACTGCGTGGTAGTGGTCTTGCCTACACCGGTGGGTCCCACCAGAGCTACCATCATGCCGGGCTTACAGGAAAAGGTTACATTCTTTAGCACAGGTATTTTGTTGTCGTAGTGGAAGCTTACATTTTCAAAGGCAACGGCGCCTTCTACTTTTCCGATGTCTACAGCACCTTCTGCATTCTGGATTGCTGCGGGGGTATCCAGAATCAGAGTTACACGTTCTGCTCCTGCCAGAGATTGCTGTAAATTTTCTAATAAAGTGGCAAGCCCGGAAACCGGAGCATAGAACAGGGACAGATACAACACAAAGGCTACAATATCCTCTACGGACAGTTGTCCCTTATAAGCCAGATATCCGCCAAAAAATACTACCAGTATCGTACCTGCGGAGGAGAGAAATTCCACGCAGGGGTGAAATACGGCGCTGGCACGGAGGGCGCGAAGCATTGCTCTTACCTGCTCAAAATTCTTGGTGCGTACACGCTCGCCTTCATACGCCTCCTGCCCAAAGGACTGAATCTCATGAAGCCCGGAAAGGCTGTCCTGCAGCTGTGCGTTCAATTCGCCCATGCATTTCTGAGAAGCTTTAAAAAAGGGACGTACGACCTTGGCAAAGATTATCCCGGAGCCTAGAATAAGGGGAATAGGACAGCAGGTAATGAGTGCCAGCTTCCAATTAATGGTAAGCAGTATAATCAATACCCCCAGAAAGGTTACTATATTGGTAATCATTTCCGGAATCATATGGGCATACAAAAGCTCAAAATCTCTGGTATCGTTCACCACACGGCTCATCAAATCGCCGGTCTGCTTATCGTGAAAAAAGCCCAGATGAAGACTTTGCAGCTTGTCATACATTCTGCTTCTAAGGTCACCGACCAGATACCAGGCTGCCTTGTGTGCCAGATAATTGCTCAGAAATCGAAACAAAATACGAAGCAGATAAAGAATCAGCAATATTATGGCAAGGCCTATAATAGTATCTAGCGAGGTGTCATCAACACCCTTTTCCACAACACCTGTCATAGTGGACAGAATCTTTGGGGCAGTCAGATTGACAATGGTTAAGCCCAGAGTAGATAGAATAGCTATAATATAAAGCCCCTTATAACGTGCAGCTTCCTTAGTAAGCTTCCATAACATTTTCATGCTTATACTTCTCCTTTGCGGCTCAGTAGCACACCAATTGCGCAAACGGTGATACTAGCTACCATCAGCAGTACCGCGGAAAGAAAGCTTTCCGGTATGGGAGCTAACAGATATCCCATGATAAAGGTGGAAGAGAAATTCACCACAAAATGTGCCAGCATGGCAGGATACAGGCTCTTATAGCGCTCGCGCAGCCAACCGATTCCCAGACCCAGAATAAAGGCATATAAGCCCTGAATCAGGTTCAGGTGCATAATGCCAAAGCCGATTGCCTGAAGGCTGTTAGCTATCCAAAAAGCAACATGGCGGTTGTTCATGCGGCTCACAGCTTTTTGGGCATAGTAATAGGTGAGACCTCTGCACAGGATTTCTTCGCCGATAGGTGCAAGCAGGACACTTGCCAGAATGGCAAAGATATCCACGCCCATTCCTGCGGCTTCCATTAATTCCATGTAGGCTGCCATAGCATTGGGAGCAACATATTGTGCTATTAAGACAAAGGCGTTGGCAAACAGGCACAGACCAAAAGAAAAAATAATCACGGTTGGCAAGGCAGTTCCGCGGAATGCCTTTATAGGGTTAGTAATTTTAGGTCTGCCACAGGCAAAATAATACCACAGGCCAAAGCCAAGTAAGGCAATAATATGGTATCCGAAAATCATGGCACCGGAATATTTGGCTGCCTGCTCCAAAACATACTCATTCAGTTGTTGAAACATGGCTGCGTCAGTAGGGTCAAAGGCGCCTAATTGTATCATTCCGACAATGGTGAATACGACAGACAGCATAACGCCCAACAGTAATTGTACAAGAATACTGATTAATACAGGCAGGAAGCAAAGTAAAGTCCAACCTGTGTTTTTCCAAAAGTTTTTCATAATAACCTCCGTTTTAGTAAAGTATTGTAATAAAGTTATGTATATATCACATACTACGCTGTAGGGGATGATTTGTCAATGAATGTAAGTTGGTCCTTAATACAAAAGATTTAGTTTTTCAGTGTGCAGAAAATGCTTGTGTTTCCTTTGTTCGCATGGTATACTCTGCAATGATGTAAAGAAATGATTGGAGAAATCATTCGCGTTTGCTGATGATTTCTCCTTTTTTGTGAGGAAGTAGATTATGGAAAATATATTACCTTTGTTAGATGAGAGAATTGTAAGGGCAATCAAAGATATGGGATTTGAAAAGTTGTCTCCTATTCAGGAGCAGGCCATACCTTATCTTTTGGAAGGAATGGATATTATCGGGCAGGCTCAGACGGGAACCGGCAAGACGGCGGCCTTCGGTATTCCGGTGATTCAGAAGGTGAATCCGGAGCTTCGCAAGCTGCAGACTGTCATTTTGTGTCCTACCAGAGAACTTGCCATTCAGGCCGCTGAGGAGTTGCGTAAGCTGGCAAAATACATGCACGGAATTAAGGTGTTGCCGATTTACGGAGGTCAGGAAATCGGGAGACAGATTAGTGCCCTCAGAGGGGTACAGATTATAGTGGGTACGCCCGGACGCGTGATGGATCACATGCGCCGCCATACGATTAAGCTCGAGCACGTGAATATGGTGGTGTTAGACGAGGCAGATGAGATGCTGAACATGGGCTTTCGAGAGGATATGGAGCTGATTCTGGGACAGATTCCCGGTGAACATCAGACGGCGCTCTTTTCAGCAACCATGCCCAAGCCTATTTTGGAGATTACCCATAGATTTCAGAAGGATGCCAAAATGATTCAGGTGGCAGCAAAGGAGCTTACCATTCCGCTGGTCTCCCAGAAATATTACCGTGTCAAAAGTCAGGATAAGGATGCTGCATGCATCCGTTTGTTGGAATACTATCAGCCCAAGCTGTGTTTGATTTTCTGTAACACCAAGAAAAAGGTGGATGAGGTGGCAGAGGTCTTGAAGCTTCATGGTTATCAGGCAGAAGGGCTCCATGGCGATATGTCTCAGGCACAGAGGGATACGGCAATGAATCGTTTTCGTAACGGCAGTACCAGTATTCTTATTGCCACGGATGTTGCAGCCAGAGGAATTGACGTGGATGATGTGGAGGCAGTAATCAATTATGATATTCCACAGGATATTGAATATTATGTGCATCGTATCGGAAGAACGGGACGTGCAGGAAGAACGGGTCGCTCCTTTACCTTTGTAAGCGGTCGTGAGGTTTTTAAGATTCGTGAAATAGAGAAAATCTGCCGTACTACTGTGGAGGAAAAGAAATTCCCGGGAGCAGCCAAGGTATTGAAGGCTAAAGCAGATAAGTACCTGAATCAGGCATGGGAAATGCATACCCATGAGGATATGGAATTAATGAAGCAATTTTTGCAGCGTAAAATAGATGCTGAAGGCTGCGATGCCTTGGAGCTTGCAGCGGCGATGCTGAAATATCAGGTAGGTGATAAGAGCGAAGAAATCGCAGCGGATGATTACTCGCCCCGTCGCGCAGTTCGTAGTGATAACAGAGGTGGTCGTTACGAGCGCAGAGACAGACACGGTGAAAACAGGCGAGGCGGAGACAGACGAGGCGGAGACAGATACAGCAATGGCAGAAGAGAGCGTAACGGTGGAAGAGATAACCGCAGTGGTGACAGAAGACGAAAAATAAATTCTTTTGTAAAATAGACCAAGATAGAGTACAATAATGTCATGAGGTTGAGATGGGGAGTTTCTTCGGCATCATATCACATGTAGTACGGACAAGGTTGGAGGGTGTACATGAAGGCAAAAATCGTAAAATTCGGACCATATATATTGCTGGGGTTGCTTTTTCTGATGCTAGTTTTTTTGAATATATTCTATCAGGATCACTGGTTGGATTCCGATATGGCGGCTGAGATGATATTTTCCCGGATTCTTGCGGAGACGGGACATGTGTTTGCAACGCCTGAATGGTATTACTCCACGGAATTCCGATTCCTTTACACACAGCTGGTTATGGGGCCGTTGTTTCATATTTTGAGCGATTGGCATGTGATTCGTACCATTACCAATATTGTATTTTACGGATTAATGCTGGCTTCCTATTTCTATTTTATGAAGCCCTTCAAGGTATCCGGCAGTCTGACCGCATTGACAGCATGCATTTTATTATTGCCCTTTTCCGAGACCATGATGACTCATATGCAGATGGGCAATACCTATATGTCCCATGTGATTATTGTATTTCTGTTCTTCGGCATGTTCCTGCGCCTGTCAGGGAAAGCAGAGTATAAGATTTGGCAGAAAGGCCTGTTGCTTGCATGTTATATCGTGCTTGCAGTGATTTGCGGTGTGTCCGGTGTGCGCTACCTCTTGGCGCTCCAGTGTCCATTAGTGCTGACAGCATTTTTTAGTCTGTTAAAGACGGGAGCTTTTCAGAGCTTTCGCAAGGAAATGAACAGGATATACTTTAAAGAAATTTTCTCCACGCCGCCGGCTGCTTATTTCAAATATAGTATTCTGGGTGCAGTAGGAAGTGTGGCAGGTTATGGGATAAATGTGGTATGGGTAAGCCATCAGTATGTATTCCAAACCTATGATGCTACTAACTTTATTGCCATATATCAAGGTGAATTGTTTGACAGACTGCAGAATGCCATAGGCTGTCTGTTAATGCTTTTTGGATATATTCCCGACAAGGGCTTTTTATCCCTGCGGGGAATCATCAGTATGATTGCCTTTGTGTTGTTCGGAGTACTGGTATATTGTACGGTAAAGGGATTGAAGCGTTTTAGCGGAGAACGTTATTTTGTAGCATTGTTCCTGGCGGTGGCATTCTGGTTGAATCTGTTTGTGTTTACCTTTACTACCAGTACCATGGTGCCGCGATATTATATTACCATTCTGATATTTGCATTACCGGTAATAGCCTTTTATCTGGAAGAAGAGAAGCTTCCCTTTGATAAGGTGGCGGTGGCGGTGCTTCTTGCGCTTTGTCTGATGCTTAGTACTGCCAAGACAGTACTTTCCTTTGTTACTGCGGATAAGAATGAGGACAAACGTCAGGTGGCAGCATTTTTGCAGGAAAATAATTATGATTTTGGATTTGCTACTTTTACAAATGGGAATATTATTACAGAGCTCACCAATGGAGAGGTAGAAATCGGTAATATCGGTGACCCGCAGTATCTGGAGTATTTCAAATGGTCCTCGCCTATGAAATATTATGAGGAGGATTATCATACCGGTGAGGTGTTCCTGCTGTTGACTGCAGAGGAAATCGCAGAATATGCGCAGGCAGAGGCTGTGGTAAGCGGAGAAAGAGTCTATGAGGACGGTAGCTACGTGGTACTGCTTTATGAGGGTGTAGCGACACTTATGAGTTATGCAGACGTCAGATAGATGCAGTCAAAAGCAAGCCTAGGTATTTTGGAACGGAGGGTAATATGAGAATCGGAATGGGTTATGATGTCCACCGTTTGGTGGAAGGAAGAGATTTGATAATCGGCGGCGTAAAGATTCCCTATGAAAAAGGTTTATTAGGGCATTCGGATGCGGATGTGCTGTTACATGCCATATCTGATGCGTTACTTGGCGCAGCTGCTTTGGGAGATATCGGGAAGCATTTTCCGGATACCGACCCGGCATATAAAGGAATTTCTTCTGTTATTCTATTGGAAAGAGTTGGAGATTTACTTGCGGAAAAGAGTTATTTGATTGAGAATATTGATGCCACTATCATTGCACAGGCACCGAAGATGCGTCCCCATATTGATACGATGCGTGAAAATATTGCCAACGCGTTGAAAATAGACATTTCTCAGGTTAATGTGAAGGCAACGACTGAGGAGGGATTGGGCTTTACCGGTGTGGGTGAAGGTATTTCTTCTCAGGCAATCTGTATTCTGACAAGTCCCTTTGATTTGGCGGCAATGCCTATACAGAACGGTTGTGAGGGCTGTGGCGGCTGTCAGAAGCAGAATGCATAATAAAGGAAACCACAAAAACAAGTTGACAAAACCTTTGTTTTTGCATATTCTGATAAATAGATAGATAAAAGGCAATGAGCGGAAAGAGTACTTTTTCTGAAGGCATCAGAGAGAAGCTGTCAACAGGCTGAAAGCGGCTTCGGCACAGGGAGAAAGGAAGTGCATCCGTGAGCTGATTCGGGGAAAGGTATCTGTGTGGCAAGTATCCGGATACGTGGGCGTGCGTTAAACGTATTAAGAGAAAGACCGCTAGGTCTTTAAGTAGAGTGGAACCGCGGATAAATTCGTCTCTAAGGATGGATTTATCCGTTTTTTATATGGTAATAACGCTTCGTGAGGATGTGCACCCGAAGCGATGAAGCAGAATACGGGAAAAAGACCGTTGAGAAGGATAGGAGAGAATATGGGCTTTTTGAAAAATTTGCGAGAGGAGATCAGGGTTATCCGTGAGCGGGACCCGGCCATACATTCCAATATGGAGGTGCTTCTGTATCCCAGCTTTAAGGCAATGCTGCATTACCGACTGGCACACAAGCTGTATTGCAAGGGGCATTATTTCTGGGCGCGTTATATTTCCCAGCGGGGAGCACGCAAGACAGGGATTGAGATTCACCCCGGTGCCCGGATTGGGAAAGGCTTTTTTATAGATCATGGAAACGGTGTTATCATTGGTGAGACCACCATTATCGGTGACAATGTTACGTTATATCAGGGTGTTACCTTAGGCGGAACAGGCAAGGAGCATGGTAAGCGCCATCCAACCATAGGCAATAATGTAATGATTAGTGCCGGCGCCAAGGTATTGGGCTCTTTTACCATTGGTGATAACTCTAAAATCGGTGCGGGAAGCGTGGTGCTTCATGAGGTACCTCCCGGTTCTACGGTAGTAGGTGTGCCGGGACGGGTAGTGAAGAGACAGAATACAGCGCTGCCACAGGAAACCATGAACCAGACAGATTTACCAGATCCTGTAAGGGAGGATATTGCCAACCTGCAGAAGGCTAATGCGGAGTTGATTAATCGTTTGTTAGAATTGGAAGCTGACATGAAACAGCTTAGAAATGGAGAAAAAAGATGAGTATGCAAATTTACAACACATTGACCAAGAAAAAGGAAGAGTTTGTACCCTTAGAGCCGGGAAAGGTAAAGATGTATGTCTGCGGACCTACCGTGTACAACTTGATTCATATCGGTAATGCTCGTCCTATGATTGTATTTGATACCGTGCGCAGATATATGGAGTATAAGGGCTATGAGGTAAACTACGTTTCAAACTTTACGGACGTGGATGATAAAATTATTAAAAAAGCAATTGAAGAGGGCGTGGATGCTTCCGTGATTTCTGAGAGATATATTGAGGAGTGTAAGAAGGATATGGCAGCTATGAATGTAAAGCCTGCCACTACACATCCCAAGGCTACGGAGGAAATCTGCGGTATGTTGGATATGGTGCAGACACTGATTGATAAAGGTCATGCATATCCTGCGGCAGACGGCACGGTATATTTCCGCACCAGAAGCTTTAAGGAGTATGGTAAGCTTTCTCATAAGAATCTGGATGATTTGCAGGGTGGAAACCGTTCGTTACTGGTGTCAGGTGAGGACCAGAAGGAGGATGCACTGGATTTCGTACTCTGGAAGCCCAAGAAGGAGGGAGAGCCTTATTGGGAGTCTCCCTGGTGTGACGGTCGTCCCGGCTGGCATATAGAGTGTTCTGTTATGAGCAAAAAGTACTTAGGTGAGGAAATTGATATTCATGCAGGTGGTGAAGATCTGGTGTTCCCCCATCATGAGAATGAAATCGCCCAGTCTGAGGCTGCCAACGGCAAGAATTTTGCAAAATACTGGATGCACAACGCATTCTTAAATATTGATAATAAGAAGATGTCTAAGTCAGCAGGCAATTTCTTTACGGTAAGAGATATCAGTGAGAAATATGACTTGCAGGTGCTTCGTTTCTTCATGCTGTCTGCTCACTACAGAAGTCCGCTGAATTTTAGTGCGGATTTGATGGAGGCTGCCAAGAACGGTTATGAGAGAATCGTTACCAGCGTGGACAATCTGAAATACTTAAGCGACAACGCCAAGAGTCAGGAAGTGAATGCGCAGGAGAGTCAGCTTTTGGAGGAGGCAAAGACCTTTGAAGCGAAATTTGACGAAGCAATGGAGGATGATTTTAATACCGCCGATGCACTGTCTGCTATTTTTGAACTTGTTAAATTCGTAAATACCAATGCAGGGGAAGGAAGCAGTAAAGCCTTCGCAGACGCGTTGAAGGAGAAGGTGGTAACACTGTCCGATATCTGTGGTCTGATTGTAGATAAGAAGGAAGAAATGCTGGATGCAGATATTGAGGCATTGATTGCGGAACGCCAGGCGGCAAGAAAGGAAAAGAATTTTGCAAGGGCTGATGAAATCCGCGATGAACTGTTGGCAAAGGGTATCGTACTGGAAGATACACGTGAGGGTGTTAAATGGAAGAGAGCGTAAGTTTGTTAGGGCAGATAAAAACTGTATTTGCATGTAAGGAGCAGGATGTGAGGAGCTATTCCCCACTTACTCTTGCGTACATCGGTGATGCAATTTATGATTTGATTATCCGCAGTGTAGTGGTAGAGCGGGGTAACCGTGCTGCCAACGACCTGCATAAGCGGACAACCCGCTACGTGAAGGCAGAAGCACAGGCGCAGATGATTATGGCCTTGCAGGAGGAATTGACGGAAGAGGAAATGGCAGTGTTTAAACGGGGGCGTAACGCCAAGGCCTATACCTCAGCCAAAAATGCAAGCATTGGAGATTACCGCAAGGCGACAGGCTTTGAAGCACTTATCGGTTTTTTGTATCTGACGGAGCAGACGGACAGAGTACTATATCTTGTTAAGCGTGGCATTGAAAAGGCAGGACTTACGATCTAAGGTGCTACCGGATAGGACGGTAGCAAGTGAAACAATTATAACGGAAAGGTAAAAAGCATGGGATATCAGGAATTTACCATAGAGGGCAGAAACGCTGTAATTGAAGCATACCGCGCAGGAAAGCCCATTGATAAAATATTTATTTTGGACGGATGTCAGGATGGCCCGATTATGACGATCAAGCGTGAGGCAAAGAAGCATGATACCTTAGTCAAATTTGTGACGAAGGAGCGTCTGGACCAGATGTCGGAGACCGGCAAGCATCAGGGTGTTATCGCCTATGCGGCAGCCTATGAATATGCTGAGGTGGAGGATATTTTGCAGGCAGCAAGGGATAAGGGAGAGCCTCCTTTTATTTTCCTGCTTGACAATATCGAGGATCCGCACAATCTGGGAGCGATTATCCGAACTGCCAATCTGGCGGGAGCCCATGGGGTTATTATTCCCAAAAATCGTGCGGCGGGACTTACCGCAACGGTAGCACGTACCTCTGCAGGTGCCTTGAATTATACGCCTGTGGCAAAGGTGACCAACCTGTCCCAGACTATTGAAAGTCTTAAAAAGGAAGGCTTGTGGTTTGTATGTGCCGATATGGGCGGTACTACCATGTACAAGCTGGACCTGAAGGGACCTATCGGACTGGTAATCGGTAACGAGGGTGAGGGTGTTGGTCGTCTGGTAAAGGAAAAATGCGATATGATAGCAGCTATCCCCATGAAGGGCGATATTGATTCTTTGAATGCTTCTGTGGCAGCAGGCGTGCTGGCATATGAAATCGTAAGACAACGACAGCTGTAAGAAAGGTATTTATGGCAAGAGATTATTCAAATTACGCGCAGGCCTCTGATGAAGAACTGATTCATCGTCTGCGCAGTGGGGAAGAACCCATAATGGATTATATATGTGATAAGTATAAAAATCTGGTGCGCAGTAAGGCTAAATCCATGTACATTCTGGGCGGAGATGGTGAGGATTTGATTCAGGAGGGGATGATAGGTCTGTTTAAGGCTGTCAGGGATTATGACAGTGGTCGTGATGCCAGCTTTTATACCTTTGCAGATTTGTGCATCAGCAGACAGCTGTATACGGCGGTACAGGCTTCCAAAAGACAGAAGCATATACCGCTTAATTCTTATGTTTCCTTATATGGAAGTCTCTCCGAGCAGGAGGGAAAGGAAGAAGCCAACTTGATGGAATCACTTGCTGATCAGGCAGGAATCAATCCTGAGGAAATGGTTCTTGACAAGGAACGAGTGGCTTATTTGGAGAATGTGATTGAAAATGAGTTGAGCACCTTTGAAAAGCAGGTGCTTGATTTGTATATGACCGGAATGAGCTACACACAGATTGCAAAGGTTCTGGGGCGGGATGAGAAATCCACGGATAATGCTCTGCAGCGATTGAAGAGTAAAATCCGCAAGATGCTCTAAAGAGGCGGGTTTATATTTTTTTTATAATATATATATGGGGAATCTATTGACTTCTCTCGTTGTCCGGAAGTATAATCTAACAGAGTTTTCGTCCGACCGGTCGGTCGGAATGATAAAAGAGGAGTGAAGAAATGATTTCTAAGTTTAGTGTTAAGAAGCCTTACACAGTGCTTGTAGGTGTGATTCTGGTAATTGTATTGGGTGTGGTATCCTTTATGAAAATGACCACAGATTTATTGCCAAGTATCAGTCTGCCTTATGTAATTGTAATGACTACATACCCCGGAGCAAGCCCGGAAACTGTAGAAACGGTGGTGACACAGCCGGTTGAGGCGAGTATGGCTACCGTGAGTAATATTGAGAGCGTAAGCTCAATATCCAGTGAAAATTATTCTATGGTCATTCTGGAATTTTCTCAGTCGGCGGATATGAACGCCGCTTCGTTGGAAATTCGAGAAAGTCTGGATCAGATTAAATCCTATTGGGACGATTCTATCGGTAATCCCATTATTATTAAAATGAATCCGGATATGCTTCCTGTAATGATAGCCGCGGTAGGTGTGGAAGGCATGGATAACGGCGACATCAGTACTTACGTGTCTGATGAAATCATTCCGGATCTGGAGAGTGTTGAAGGTGTTGCAAGTGTCAGTGCAACAGGACTTCTGGAGGAAAGTGTCAATATCATTATCCGTGAGGATAAGGTGAATGCAATCAATGAAAAGGTGTTTGCAGCCATTGACGATAAAATGAAGGAGGCTGAGGAGGAGCTTGCGGAAGGAAAGCAGACTCTGGAGGACAGCAGAAAGGAAATTACAGATGGTAAGCAGGAGCTTGCCAATGGTCAGATAGAGCTGAATGACGGCAAGCAGAAGCTTGAGGATGGTAAGCAGGAGCTTCAGGATACCCAGGCTGACACTGCAGCGCAGCTTGCGGCAGCCAAGACTCAACTTTTGACGGCAAAGGCTGATTTGGAAGCGACCAAGATGCAGATGAGTACCAGTCTTGCTACTGCCGGTCAGCTGCATAACAGTATTAAGGAAATTGATTTACTTACTACCGCTCCGACTACCTATACTACTGCATTTATGTCAATGCAGGGAAGTGTGTCCGGCGGCGACGCGGAGGGTGCTGCCAAGTATAAGGCACAGATTGAAGCTTTAAAAAACTCTTATCTGGGCAGCAACATCTATAAAACGATTGCAGCGCAAATGTCTGCAGACCCTATGATGGGTAGAATGATATCGGCATTGGCAGAAGCTGATTGGACCAATGAAATTGCTCAGAGTACTGTCGTTACACCCGCATTGGCAGGCATTGCTTACGCGGCAGGTTCAGAGCCAATGGCTTCCATGTTAAATAAAGCTGATTTGGAAAATGCCCTGAATGCGCAGACTAATGGTATGGGCTACGAAGCCTACGCTAAGGTAGTAGAGTCTACTATAGCTACCCTTGACGAACAGCTGGTGAAGGTAAATGCAGGACTGGTGGAGGTTGAAAAGGGGCAACTGACTGCAGCAATTGAATTTGCTAATGCCAGCACACAGATTAGTCTGGGAGAATATCAGATGGGGCTGGCGCAATCCCAGCTGGATAGTGCAAAGGAGCAGCTTGAGTCCGGTTTGGAACAGTTGGACGATGCTGAGCAACAGGTGTTGGATGGCGAAGAACAGTTGGCAGAGGCCAAAAAAGATGCCTATGCCCAGGCTGATATGAATGAAATTCTTACTGTAGATACCATTAAGGGCTTACTCACTGCACAGAATTTTGCGATGCCTGCCGGATATGTGACCGAGGACGGTGTCGATTATCTGGTGCGTGTGGGAGATAAGCCTGAAACAGTGGATGAATTAAAGGCATTGCCACTGATGGATATGCATATGGAGGGTGTTCCGGTAATTACCCTGGGGGATGTTGCAGATGTATTCTATACTGACAACTCTGCTGAGATTTATACCAATGTGGATGGTAGCCCCGGCGTGATGCTTACAATGCAGAAGCAGACCGGTTACTCTACCGGCGTGGTGTCTGATTTGTTGGAGGAACGCTTTGAGAAGCTGATGACTCAGAATGAAGGCTTGACGATTATTCCTTTGATGGATCAGGGTATTTTTATAGATCTGGTTATGGATTCCATTATCAGTAACGTACTTTTCGGTGGAGCATTGGCTATTTTGATACTGATTCTGTTCCTGCGGGATTTGCGCCCCACCTTTGTAATTGCATGCTCCATTCCTATCAGTTTGGTGACTGCGATTGTGTGTATGTACTTCAGTGGAGTAACCTTGAATGTCATCTCCTTATCCGGTCTGGCACTGGGTATCGGTATGCTGGTGGATAACTCCATTGTTGTAATTGAAAATATATATCGTTTAAGAAGTGAAGGCTATTCCATGCGCGAGGCAGCTATGGAAGGTGCAAGGGAGGTTGCCGGTGCGATTATGGCATCTACCTTAACAACTATCTGCGTATTCCTTCCTATCGTATTTACAGAGGGTATTACCAGACAGTTATTTGTGGATATGGGTCTGACGATTGCCTATTCCCTGCTTGCCAGCCTTGTTATTGCATTGACAGTAGTGCCTGCAATGTCATCCAAGATGCTTACTAAGACAAAGAGCCGAAAGGAAGGCAAATTATTCACGGGACTTGTTAATTTCTATGAGAAGGTGTTAAAGCTTTCCCTTCGTGTGAAGCCTCTGGTATATGTGTTGGTAGTGCTTTTATTAGTAATCAGCATTGCGGCTGCTTTTACTAATGGTACTGCATTTATGTCTGATATGGATTCCACCCAGTTGACGGTTAATGTTCAGTTAGACGAAGAGGCTACTCTTCAGGAAACGGGTGTGTTGACAGATAAGGTAGTGGAAGCGATTCTGGAGATTGAGGATGTACAAAACGTAGGTGCTATGTCCAGTACATCATCCACATCCATGCTCAGCGGACAGAGTGGAAGCAGTAATGCAACGACCATTTATGTTCTGGCAAAAGAAGATAAAACCATGACCAATGAGGAAATTGCAGACATTATTAAAGAGAAGACTGCCGGTCTGGATGCGGAAATCACGGTAGAAGCTTCCTCTATGGATATGAGTGCAATGGGTGGAAGCGGTATCTCTATTCAGGTACAGGGACGTGATTTGGATGGATTGCGTGCTGTTGCCGGTGATGTTGCTTCAATCATTGAAACTGTGGAAGGTACTGCTGCGGTGAATGATGGTCTGGGTGAATCAGATGAGGAATTACGTATTATCATTAATCGCGAAAAGGCTGCAAATTATGGTCTTACAGTAGCACAGGTATTTACTCAGATTTCTGCAAGGCTGGCAGAAGCCAGCAGTGCAACAACACTGGTGGCTGCTGATAAGGACTATAATGTTTATATTTCGGATGACAAGAATACTCAGCTGACCAGAGAGCTTGTAAAGGATTTGAAGGTAAATGGCACTGATGAAAACGGTAAAGCGGTTAAGGTGGCATTATCTGACATTGCAGAATTTGAAAGTGCCCTTTCGCTACAATCCATTAACCGTTCTGATCAGGTGAGATATGTATCTGTAAGTGCTGCGATTGCAGAAGGCTATAATGTGGGTCTGGTCTCAGCTGATGTGGAAGAAGCTTTGAAGGATTATCCTGTGCCGGAGGGTTATAAATTAGTGTTCTCCGGTGAGAATGAAATGATTGTAGATGCTATGGAACAGGTTATGCTGATGCTGGTTTTGGCACTGGTATTCATGTATTTGATTATGGTGGCTCAATTCCAGTCTCTGCTGTCACCGTTTATCATTATGTTTACGGTTCCGTTGGCGTTTACCGGCGGCTTCATGGGATTGTTTATCAGCAATAGTGAGGTCAGTGTAATTGCCATGATTGGCTTTGTAATGCTGGCAGGTATTATCGTTAATAACGGTATTGTAATCATTGATTATATGAATCAGCTGCGCGAAGGCGGCATGGAGAAAAAGGAAGCCATTATTACTGCAGGACGTACAAGACTTCGTCCCGTATTGATGACAGCATTGACTACTATTTTGGCACTTTGTACTATGGTATTCAGTAATGATATGGGTGCTGAAATGGCAAAGCCTATGGCAGTCGTAACGATTGGCGGTCTTCTGTACGGTACTTTGCTGACATTGGTTGTAATTCCTTGTATTTATGATAACTTTGCTGATATCGGACGTAAACGTAAGCAGAAGAAAGAGGTTGAAGTGGAAGCACAGCTACCGTAGAGTGCATATGTGAAAAGGATATAGTTATGGGAAGAATAACAGGTATGGAGGCGGCACAGAATGTGCCGCCAAAAGTACAATTGATTTATAAAGCTGTAGTACAACTGATTGCAGAAGGACAGGATCTCAATGCCATAAAAGTATCCACGATTACCGAGCTTGCCGGTATCGGGAAGGGTACTGCCTATGATTATTTTGAAACCAAGGACGATATTATTGCCTGTGCATTGCTGTATCAGATTAAGGTGATTGTAGATGAATTAAGTAATGCGTTGATTCAGAGAGAAACCTTGTCAGAACAAATCAATTTCCTTATGGATGAAATTGAAAAAGAGGAAGGAAATCAACCGTATTTCCTGAGGTTTATACATGCCCTGACAGAGAATACCAGTTATTGTCAGTTGGTGCGCGATAAAATGACAACAGAAGAGTTTCACAGCTACATGCCTATAAAAATCTTTTCGGAAATTGTTGAGCGTGGAGTTGCACGAGGAGAAATCAGGGCTGACCTGCCCTCGGACTATGTTATTTCTGCTGTGGCATCCCGCATGATTATGTACATGATAAGTCTTTGCTCTGCAGATTGTTTTCAAGTAGATGCTTTAAGATTCAGGCCCTATATTTATCAGGGAATTATGGACGAATTGTGTGAAAAAAATGTATAATTTCTGTTGACAAACAATAGGGTATTTGATAGAATGAAGAACAGTGATTGCTAGTGGGCAATCTGGTTTAAGCTGCTGTGGCTCAGTCGGTAGAGCGTCGCATTGGTAGTGCGGAGGTCACGGGTCCGATTCCCGTCAGCAGCTCTCGTCTTGAATGAAAGCATAAGAGACGAAGAGGTGTATACATTACAACTTTATAATTGCTGCTGTGGCTCAGTCGGTAGAGCGTCGCATTGGTAGTGCGGAGGTCACGGGTCCGATTCCCGTCAGCAGCTTTCACGCAAGGCATGAGCCGTGCAAACGAAGATAAACAGGGATGAAAATTAAGCTCGCTTAAATTTTCATCCCTGTTTATCTTCGTTTATAGGGCGAAGCCCGTGACCGAGATGAAGCGAAGCGGAATCGAGGTCTCACGGCTCGAGCAGACCGCGAAGTAAACCTTATCGAAGAGATAAACGCTGTATCAGTTGACATCAAAACTCAACAATCATATAATAGAACTAAAGTACCATAACAAAAGACGTGAAAAAACTACAAGAGAGAAGGGCTTATCCATGAAAATGAAGAAGAAGGATATTACACCTGAGCAGTATCTTCGTACCAACAAGACACTTTTATTGATCTTAACCATATCGTATCTGATATATGTGGGAATCGACATAAGCAATGTGATAAAGGGTGGTAATCCGGTAAATTCCTATATCAGATGTGCAATTTATGTGGGAATTATTATTGTAAACGGAATTGTTGTAAAGCTTATGGCTAGGAAAAAGATTGCAGCAATATTTATGGCGGTGACATTTCTGGTGGCATATTCAGTGCTTGTTTTCGGAAACGGTGCAGGTACGCTGGTAATGGCATTCCCCATAGTGGTTGGTTTTATGATATATTTAAATACCTCGCTTGTGATAATTGGATGTATTGCATCGTTTATCATATGTATAATCAAGTGCATTTTACTAAATGCTGCAGGTGATGCCGAAGCGTTTGGTTTTGCTAATGTCGTAACTATCGGTATGTTTGTTACCATCTTCGGCTCATGGCGTGCGATTAGTCTCCTGATTGATTTTAGTAAAGAAGACCAGGAAGTGATTCGTAGGGAAGCAGAGCATCGTGAAGAGGTTGCTAAGACAGTTGCTGAAATTGTGGCTAAAATAGATGGTGATTTTCGGAATGTATTGGAAGAATTGAAGGAAATAAATGTCTCCATGGATTCTGCGCATTCCTCCATGGAGGATATTGCAAATAGCTCTGATATTACTGCAAAAGCAGTTGACCAGCAGGTTGATATGACGGGACAGATACAGGAGAGGTTGGAAAAAGCAAATGCATCTGCAATAGAAGCAAAAGAAATAACGGATAATTTAAAGAATGTTATTATAAATGGTAAGCAGAATGCGGATGAACTGCATGAGCGCTCTGTGCAGGTTAATCAGAATACTGCAAAGATTTCTGAAACGGTAAATCAACTGGTAGAAAATGTGCAAAAGGTTTCCAATATTACTGAAACTATTATGCGTATTTCTGCGCAAACGAATATGCTGGCATTGAATGCAAGCATTGAAGCTGCCAGAGCGGGAGAATTAGGAAAAGGATTTGCAGTTGTTGCAGATGAGATTCGCATGCTTGCAGAGCAGACAAAGGCTGCTACCGGACAGATTACAGAGATTATTAAGGAACTGAATGTCGTTACAGACGATACGCAGAAAGGTATTCAGGAGTCTGCAGAGAGTATTGATGCACAAAGTCAGAAGATTGATGAGGTGACTTCCAACTTTGCTGAGGTGGAAAGTGGTATGCTGGAACTGGAAACCGGCATGAATAATATGGGGCATCAGGTAAGAAGGATTTTGATTGCTAATAAGCAGATTGTGGATAGTATTTCTGTTTTGTCTGCATCTTCAGAGGAAGTGCATGCCGGAACACAGGTTGGAAAAGAAAATATTGACAGTATTTTTGACAGCTTGCATGAATTTTCAAAAACTGTCGAAGAAACCTTTGAACAGTTGAAGATTTTGAAAGAAACCACAGAACGGAATTAATCGAAAGCCGATTGGTAAATAATATACCAATCGGCTTTTTATAACAAGCAACACTCTTTTTATTCGTTTACTTCATTATCTCGTAGTGTGGATCTCACCGTAATTCCGTTCACTTCTACATTTCCCCCTAATTCAATCACCAGACATTCTCTGCCGTTAATAGTCCTGGTTTCTATCAAATCAGTGCGTTCCGGATTTACCTTGATTACCACGTCCGGAGTCTTTACCTCAAAGGTACGGGTGTTGACCACGTTGCTCACATAAAGAGCGGTATCGTTGCCGGCGGTCTCATCGTAGCGTTGGTCAAAGGAAGCCATTTTATCATTGTCCACGCCGCTGCTTGCAAATATGGATTTGACTTCATTTTTGTTGAGGATTAAGGGTTCCGGGTCCTCCTTGTGTTCCTGCACCATCTCATTGATTTTCTCGTGAATATTTTTAACTACTTCTATATCACAGGTTTCGCCTAAGGTTTCTTCAATCAGAGTGTGGAAGGTTTCCTTTTGACCGCCTGCGGACAAGGGAAGAGGACAGCCCAAGAGCTGCTCCACAAAGCCTTCCTTCAAATCCTCAGAGTCCTTGGAATAATAAAGTGCACTGTGAATGTCTGCGCTTCTGTCATTGAAGGCAGGGAAGAGAAAACCTGTCTCGGGCATATCCACTACCCAGTCACGGATACGGTTCTGGAAGGTGTTTTCTGCAGCATTATAGCTTAAGCCCGGTTTAGACAGATTCACAGGGCAGACACATGCCAATATGTATTCATATACTTCGTCAGAGGCATCCTCCATGCCGATGCCGTCGGTGGTTTTGCCGGGCACGTCATACACGTCATGGATGACCAGTATCAGGTAATTGCCAACATATTCATAGGCCTCAATTATTTTGTCATAAAACGTATCCAACAGCACCTCGTCCTTTAGTCTGCTGTCTCGCAGGCGCAGGAGAAATTCCTGCGTGCCGCCTTCCGCCTCGGTAGCCAGAGGAAATTCTAAGGTTAAAAGATTCTTTCCCAGTGTACCGGAAAGGGTTTTTCTGAGAATCTCAAAATATTTATACATTTCTTCTTCGGGCAGAGCCAGAAATGCCTGTTTTAATTCCGTTTTTTTATTCTTTTCCCCATCTACATAGCAACCGCAGATACGAGTAATGGAGCAGTTTTTGGGAGTAAAAAGCTTTTTGATTTCACCGATTTCCTGTCTGATCATAAATAATTTCCTTTCTGTAATGCGCTTATATGCCGACAATTCTTGCGCTAAGCGTTAACGAATTAAGTATATAATAATTTGAGAAAACTCACAAGAAAAAGAATTGGAAGGCAGTGCGGGAAATAGAATTTTTCAATACTTTTGGAGGAATTGTGTCGAATCAGGTCAATCGGCAACGGCATTTGACTGTGTAGGCAGGAATCTGCGATGATTTTTGATTGAAGCATCAAACATTATCAATTTATAATAGCAAGGTACGAATTTTAAGACATTTTAGACATGGAGGTAGTTTAATGGAACAGTTAAACATTACAACTACAAAGGATAATGACAAGGTGTACAAAATTTTGGGGGACTTAATGAGAGGCGATAAGGAATTTCAGATTATGATTACCGTTCCTTCCACCAAAAATGACAGCAAACAGGAAAAGAGTGACAGCCCGAAGGAAAAGCACGAAGTTATCCATGATCTGGAGCAGGATGTGACCAACATGATTCATGAAATTGGTGTACCGGCACATATTAAGGGATACCAATATCTGCGAGAAGCAATCATGATGTCCGTGGAAGACCCTGCTATGATCAGCTCCATTACCAAGATACTTTATCCTACCATTGCAAAAAGGTTTCAAACCACACCCAGCCGCGTGGAGCGCGCTATCCGCCATGCAATCGAGGTGGCGTGGAGTAGGGGAAGGATGGAGACCTTAGATGCGTTGTTCGGTTATACCATTGACACCGGAAAAGGCAAGCCCACCAACTCAGAATTTATAGCATTGATTGCAGACAGAATACGTCTGTCCTATCGCGCATAAATACTTGGGGAAAGAAGCGAAATTTGTAGAATACCTCTTTCCACGTTTTCAAGAATAGTGTATAATATAACACATAATAGTGAAAAACTTCGTTGACGTGGAGGGTTCAAATGAAAAAAATATTATTTGTAGCATCAGAAGGTGTTCCATTTATTAAAACCGGCGGTTTGGCTGATGTTGTAGGTTCTCTGCCAAAGTATATTGACAAAGAATATTTTGATGTACGAGTTATCATTCCTAAATATATGTGCATGAAGCAGGAAATGAAGGATAAGCTTACTTATGTCAATCATTTCTACATGGATTACAACTGGAAGAATGAATATGTAGGTATTATGGAGGCTGAAGAAGGCGGAGTTCATTACTATTTTATTGATAATGAATTTTATTTCGGTGGATTTAAGCCTTATTGTGATGATCCCTTATTTGAAATTGAAAAGTATGCATATTTCTGTAAGGCAGTGCTTTCTGCTTTGCCCGTTATCGGTTTCCAGCCAGACCTGATTCATTGTCATGACTGGCAGACTGGCTTGATTCCGGTATATCTGGATGAGCGTTTCCGCAATAACGATTTTTATCGCAATGTAAAAACTGCGATTACCATTCATAACCTGAAATTCCAGGGCAAATGGGACCCCAAGGTGGTACAGAGTATCACAGGTCTGCCTCAATATTATTTTAGTCCTGACAAGCTGGAGGCATATAAGGATGCGAATCTGTTAAAGGGTGGTATCGTGTATGCAGATGCTGTTACTACGGTAAGTGATACTTATGCAGAGGAAATCAAAACAGCTTTTTACGGAGAAGGTCTGGATGGCTTGCTTCGTGCCCGCAGCGGAGATTTGCGTGGTATTGTAAACGGTATTGATTATGATGATTTCAATCCCGAGACGGATAAGCATATTGTAAAGCCTTATAATGCGGTGAATTTCCGTAAGGAAAAGATTAAGAATAAGCGTGCACTGCAGGAAGAGCTTGGCTTAAAACAGGATGACAAGAAGATGATGATTGGTCTGGTGTCGCGTCTGACGGATCAGAAGGGACTTGACTTGATTGCTTATGTAATGGATGAGCTGTGTCAGGATGATATTCAGTTGGTAGTACTGGGTACCGGTGAAGAGCGTTATGAGAATATGTTCCGTCACTTTGACTGGAAGTACAGTGATAAGGTATCTGCCAATATTTATTATTCAGATGCGTTGTCCCACAAGATTTATGCATCCTGTGATGCATTCCTGATGCCTTCTCTGTTTGAGCCCTGTGGCTTGAGTCAGTTGATGTCTCTGCGTTACGGTACGGTGCCCATTGTCAGAGAAACTGGTGGTCTGAAGGATACGGTACAGCCATATAATGAGTATGAGAGTAGCGGTACAGGATTTAGCTTTACCAATTACAATGCACATGAGATGTTGAATACAATTCGCTATGCTGAGCATATTTATTATGATAAGAAGCGTGAATGGAACAAAATTGTCGACCGTGCCATGGCAGCTGATTTCTCATGGAGTGTTTCAGCAAGAAAATATCAGGAAATGTATGACTGGCTGATTGGCTAATGGACGGAAGATGAATTGATAGGATAGTGTGGCATGTCTGACAAAAACAGCAATACAAGCAGTAAGAATAATTTCATAATGCAGGCAGGCATCCTTGCTGCGGCAGGGATTATCACCAGAATCATAGGGCTCCTTTACAGGAGCCCTTTACATAGTGTTATCGGTGATTTGGGTCTGGGTTATTACCAGCAGGCATATGCTTATTATACCATTATTTTGCTGATTTCCTCTTACAGTATTCCTTCTGCCATATCCAAGGTAATCGCGCAAAAGCTGGCGGTGAAGGAGTATCGGAATGCTCATCGGATTTTTTATTGTGCAATGGGCTATGTACTGATAGTAGGTGCCATTGCCAGCCTGTTTTTGTTTTTTGGAGCAGGTCTGTTTGTTGAGGAAACGGCTATTCCCGTGCTGCGTGTTTTTGCTCCTACCATTTTTGTGTACGGTATGCTTGGCGTATTGCGCGGGTATTTTCAGGCTCATAAAAGTATGGCACAGACATCTGTCTCGCAGATTCTGGAGCAGATTGCCAATGCTGTGGTCAGTATCGGAGCAGCATATTTATTAATTGTAAATGTCATGGGAACCATGGAATATCCTGCGGATGTGGAAGGACAGGTAGAGCGTGCGGTAAATGGCGCCATGGGTAGTGCTTTAGGCACCAGTGTGGGTGTGTTGGTGGCACTTTTGTTTATGCTATGGATTTACGGCGTGAACCGAGGTATGATTCTGCGCAGAGTGAAGCGTGACAGACATACGGGCGTAGATAGCTATGGCTCTATTATTAAGATGATTACGTTGGTGGTAACACCGTTTATTTTAAGCACGGCTATTAATAATTTGAGTAGTACAGTCAATACACAGATATATACCTCGATTTACCCCAAGATGAAAGAGTTGGATACCATAGCAATCACAGCTAACTGGGGTATCTTTTCCGGTCAGGCATTGACGATATCCAATATCCCTGTTGCATTTGCTACAGCAATGGCAGCTGCCATGATTCCTACCGTGGCGCAGGCAGTGGCGGCCAAGGATGTGGCAGGAGCCAGAAACAAAATCAGTGTTGCGGTGAAAACCACAATGGTGATATCCATACCCTGTGCGGTAGGTTTATTTGTATTGGCAAAGCCAATCACTAATTTGTTGTTCCCAAGTAATTCGGAGGCTTCTTTGGATTTTGGTGCCAAAATGCTGATGACACTGTCACTGTCCGTGATTTTCTATGCATTGGCAGCCTTGAACAGTCCTATTTTGCAAGGCTTGGGTAAAGTAAATACACCTATCAGAAATGCCGGTATTGCATTGGTAATACAGACAGTAGCAGGATTAGGATTGTTATTCTATACAGATTTGGATTTATATAGTGTTGCTATTGCCAATACCTTATACTCCGGCATCATGTGCGTATTGAATCAGTTGTCTATCCGTAGAGCGGTAGGCTATAAGCAGGAGATTTGGCGAACCTTTGTGATACCCGGTCTGGCATCTGTGTTTATGGGAGCCGGGGCGTGGGTGATTTATGAAATACTTTTCATGCTTACCTCATCCATGCTTGTTTCGGTGATACCGGCTATTTTGGTGGCGATTCTTGTATACTTTGTGATGATGATATTAATGCGAGGTCTCACAGAACAGGAACTGCGCGGATTCCCCAAGGGATATCTGCTGGTGAAGCTGGCTAAGAAGTGCAGACTGATGAAATAGAATTGGTGACAATGTCAGAATAACGAGGACAAAAAGTCCACCGCCCACAATGGTCAGACCGGTTTGCGGCTGCGGAGCCAAGTTGCACTAAGAATTGTCAAATCTGCTAAGTACGTTACCCACAATTCGAAAACTCGCTACGCTCAAACAGACGAATTGTGGGCAACAACGCATCTTTGCCAATCCTAAGGGCAACTAAGGCTCCTGTAGATGACAAACCAGCCTGACCATTGTGGGCGGTGGACTTTTTATCCCCGACATTCTGACAATAAGTAGCAAATAGAGCAGGTGTCAATTCACCTGCTCTATTCCTTCGATATTGCTGTCAATCATTAGAGAATAATTGGTATAGTATACTACAAACCCGGGCTTTGCGCCGCCGGGTTTTTTTACATGCTTTTTCTGGATGTAATCTATTTCTACCTTTTCCTGACCGCGTCCTTTAGAATAATAGGCGGCAAGTCGTCCGGCCTCTTCGAAGGTTCTGTCCGGCATTTCCCCGTCACCCTCTGTTTTGACAATGACATGGGAACCGGGTATCCCTTTTGCATGGAACCACCAGTCATTCCCGGTGGCAAATTTAAAGGTCAGCTCCTCGTTTTGATAATTGTTCTTGCCCACATAAATATGGAATCCGTCACTGCTGATATAGTGGAAGGGTTTACTGGTTATTTTGGTCTTTTTGCTGCCGCCTTTTCTGCGGATATAACCACTTTCGGTCAGCTCTTCTTTAATTTCTACCAAATCCTCTTCCTGTAGGGCAATATCAAGCGCTGCACTAATAGTCTCCAAATGGTCAATTTCCTCTTTGACTTCTTTGGTTAATTCAGACAGTGCTTCATAAGTGCGCTTCATTTTGTTATATTTGTCAAAATATTTTTTGGCATTTTCCAAAGCAGTCAATGTTGGGTCCAAAGGAATCGTAACAGGCTCGTTGGTGTAATAATTGATTGCCTCCAGAGATTTATCGCCGGGCTGTGCGCTGTAACCGTAAGTGTTCAGCAATTCTCCGTATATGCGATAGGTCTCACGCTTTTCGGTATCCTTCATCTGGCGTAGCTGCAAGTCATATTTTTTCACATTACGCTCCAATGCTGTCTGCACGATACGACGAAGGTCTGAGGATTTCTGTCGGATGCGTGTGATTGTATTTTTCTCTGCATAGTAGCTTTCCAAGAGCTGGCTCATAGAATCATATGCCACCGTGTGGTCTGTACCGGTAGTGTACATGGTCAGTGGTATGGCGGCAAAATCCACAGGCTGGGTGCCGGTGTATGCAATATTAGGGGTAAAATCTCCGGCTTGAATGGACTGTACCATTGTTTTAAATGCTGTAAACAATTTTTGGTAGGCAGCTTCGTCCAAGGCTGCGGTGGGCTGCTCACCATCAATACCGGCCTGAAAGCATAGCTCCTGAGCCAGAATCGGTGAGATGCCTTCAAAGCTTCCGTACAAAGCCTTGAAGGTGGGCTGTGGTTTGGAGGAGAGTGCCTCGCGGAAAGCCGGATATTCCACGGTCAGGGCATCTAGCTTATCCTGTGTCTGTGCAACGAAGTAGGGCTTGCCCGGCAACACCTCACGGACACTGCTGACTGCGGCAGATACGTGCTTGATACTGTCGATAATCATATGCTCCTCGTTGCAGAAAATAATATTGCTGTGCTTGCCCATGATTTCTACCACAAGGGTTTTGCGGCATAAATCCCCCATTTCATCCAAATGTTCCACTTCAATATGGATAATACGTTCCAAGCCGGGCTGTGTAATGGACACGATGCGACCGTTCTGCAGGTGCTTGCGCAACAGCATACAGAAATTGGGTGCAGTCATGGGGCTGGGCTTATTTGTGTTAGTCAGATAAATCAAAGGCAGAGAAGCACCGGCGGAGATAAACAGACGCTTCTGTCCGTTGGAGGTTTTAATGGTGAGCAACAGCTCATCATTTTCCGGTTGGGCAATTTTGTAAAGTCTGCCGCCGATTAATTCCTGATTCATTTCTTGTACTACATTTGCTATGGTAACGCCATCAAAGGCCATAATTATTCCTCGCTTTCTTCACCAACAAAAGTATAGCATAGCCTTTTGAATAAATCCACTCATTTCCGAAATGCCTGCCCCGGTAAAAATCGCGGAAAACAGCCCCCCTACCCTTGACGCTTGGAAAAACTTACTTTATAATGAAATGAAGTATGTGGTGAAAAACAAATCCATATACCGGATAGGAGTGCTTATGATAAAGAGTATGACCGGTTTTGGCAGATGTGAGGTTGCCGAGAATAACAGAAAATTTACAGTAGAGATGAAATCTGTCAATCATCGTTATTTGGATGTCAATATTAAGATGCCTAAGAAATTAAACTTCTTTGAGTCCGCTATCCGTAGTGAGTTGAAGAATTATATTTCCCGCGGTAAGGTGGATATGTTTATCACCTATGAGGATTTCTCTGAAAATAATACCACTGTGCGTTATAACAGGGAACTGGCAGAGGAATACTTAACTTACCTGAGGAAAATGGCTGCAGATTTCGGATTGGATGATGACATCAGGGTGTCTACGCTCTCCAAATATCCGGAAGTGTTTACCATGGAAGAACAGACCATGGATGAGGAGGAACTTTGGAAGGAATTGCAGAAGGCTATCAAGGGTGCATCTGAAATGTTTGTCCAGACCCGTATTACAGAGGGCGAGCATTTGAGAGATGATTTGATTGACAAGCTGGATAATATGCTTAAACTGGTAGATTTTATTTCTGAGCGTTCTCCTGAAATTATCACAGAATACAAGAATAAGCTGGAAGAGAAGGTCAAAGATTTGCTGGCAGATGTGAACGTGGATGAAGGCAGGTTGCTGACAGAGGTTACCATTTTTGCAGATAAGGTCTGTGTTGACGAGGAAATCGTACGTTTGCGTAGTCACATTGAAACGACCAAGAAGACCCTCGTGGAAGGCGGTAGCATCGGACGTAAGCTTGATTTTATTGCTCAGGAAATGAATCGTGAGGCTAATACGATTTTATCCAAGGCCAATGATCTGGAGATTTCTAATTGTGCCATTGAACTGAAAACAGAAATAGAAAAGGTTCGTGAGCAGATTCAAAACATAGAATAAGTTGCTGATTTGTACAGACTGTGTGCAAAGATGTCGATAAGAGGTTATATGAACAGGCTAATTCATATCGGTTTCGGTAATATTGTAAATACAGGTAAAATCATCGCTATCGTAAGTCCGGAGTCTGCTCCTGTCAAAAGGATGGTACAGAAGGCAAAAGAAAGCGGTATGGCGATTGATGCTACTCAGGGGCGCAAGACCAAATCTGTGCTTGTAATGGAGAATAGTCAGGTGGTGTTGTCGGCGCTGTTGCCGGAGACCATTGCAGGACGAGCACAGGCAGATTTGGGTGCAGACGGAGCAGAGGAAGAGGCCGGCGACGGTGAATGAAGCAGAAAGGTGTGCCGAACAGATGAAAAATAAAGGAATACTTATTGTGATATCCGGATTTTCCGGAGCAGGAAAAGGCACTTTGGTGAAAAGACTGCTCCAAAAGTATGACAATTATGCATTATCTATTTCCATGACCACCAGACAGCCCAGAGAAGGCGAGAGAGACGGTGTGGAATACTTTTTTAGAGATAAAGAGCAGTTTGAAGCAACCATTGCACAGAACGGTCTCATTGAATATGCCTGCTATTGCGGCAATTATTACGGAACTCCCAAAGCGTATGTGGAGGAACAGCTGGAAGCAGGAAAGGATGTTATTCTGGAGATTGAAATACAGGGAGCGCTTAAGGTGAAGGAGCAGTTTCCGGAGAGTCTGTTACTGTTTGTGACACCTCCCAGTGCAGCAGAGCTGGAGCGCAGACTGGTGGGTAGAGGTACGGAAAGTATGGAAGTAATCCGTAAGCGCCTTGCCCGGGCAAGTGAGGAATCAGAAGGCATTGAAGCCTATGATTATATAGTGGTAAATGACGTTCTGGATGTATGCGTGGATGAGGTTCATCATTTGGTAGATGCCGCACGCAGAGCACCCGTTAGAAGAGAAGCATTTATAAAAGAAATCAGAGAGGAACTGAAAGGTTTCGCGAAAGGAGCAGAATAATTATGTTACATCCGTCTTATTCCGATTTAATGAAGGTAGTAAACAGCGAGGTTGAACCCGGTGAAGCACCTGTAGTAAACAGTCGTTATTCCATTGTTATGGCAACCTCCAAAAGAGCCAGACAGATTATCGGCGGTGAAGAGCCTCTTGTTGAGGGTAAGGACACCAAAGCATTATCCGTTGCTGTTGAAGAACTGAATCAGGGCAAGATTAAGATTCTTAGCGACGAAGAATAAGAACACCGCAGTAGCTGGAGCTTTGCCCCAGCTACTCATTATTTATAGAAAGGTTATTTATGAAGATATTATTTGTGTCTCTTGGCTGCGACAAGAATCTGGTGGATTCTGAAATGATGTTAGGAATGTTGCAGGAAAAGGGCTATAGTTTTACGGATGACGAAGCCGAGGCAGACATTGTGGTGGTGAATACCTGTTGCTTTATAGGGGATGCCAAGGAAGAGAGTATTAATGCGTTGCTGGAAATGGCGGAATTGAAGGAGAGCGGTCAACTCAAGGCTTTGATTGCAACCGGCTGTCTGGCTCAGCGTTATCGGGAAGAAATCCAGAAGGAGATTCCGCAGGTGGATGCCATAATCGGAACCACCGCCATTGAGAGCATAGTAGCAGCAGTGGAGGAAGTGCTGGCAGGAGCCGGACAAAATTATTATCGAGACATCAACGCAAAACCTGTAACAGATAAGAAGAGAGTAGTGACTACAGGTGGACATTTTGCATACTTAAAAATCGCAGAGGGCTGTGATAAGCACTGTACTTATTGTATTATTCCCAAGGTGCGCGGGGGCTTCCGCAGTGTACCTATGGAAAAGCTTGTGGCAGAGGCAGAGAGTCTTGCAGATGCAGGGGTGAAGGAGCTTATTTTGGTGGCGCAGGAAACTACACTTTACGGCATGGATTTGTATGGAGAAAAAAGACTCCCGGAGCTGCTACATGAATTGGCACAGATTGCAGGTATTTACTGGATTCGTATCTTATACTGTTATCCGGAGGAAATTACCGATGAATTGATAGAGGCAATCGCACGAGAGCCCAAGGTATGTCATTATCTGGATATTCCGATTCAGCATGCAGCTGATTCTGTGTTGAAGCGCATGGGCAGAAGAACCACAGAAGAGGAGCTTCGCCAAACGATTAACAGGCTGCGTGAGAGAATCCCGGATATATGTCTGCGGACTACCTTGATTAGCGGTTTCCCCGGAGAGACGCAGGAGGATTTCGAGGAGCTGTACCGATTTGTAAATGAAATGGAATTTGACAGACTGGGAGTATTTACTTATTCTCGGGAGGAGGATACGCCTGCGGCAATGATGCCGGAGCAGGTGGAGGAAGCAGTCAAGGAAGCCAGACGTGACGAACTGATGGAGCTTCAACAGGAAATCGCTTTTGAAAAGGCAGAGGACATGATAGGTAGAGTACTGACAGTGATGATTGAGGGTAAGGTAGCAGATGAGGATGTATACGTGGCAAGAACCTACCGCGATGCTCCCAATGTAGATGGCTATCTGTTTGTAAATACTTCAGCAAGTCTGATGACAGGCGATTTTGTAAAGGTTCAGGTTGTGGACTTTAACGAATATGATTTGATTGGAGAAATGTATCATGAGTAAAATGAATTTACCCAATAAGCTAACTATTTTTCGCGTGATTTTGATATTGCCCTTTGTGCTTTTGCTCTTGGGCCGTTATCATGAGTGGGGTTGGTTTTGTGCTATTTTCGGCGGAATCATGGAATATGTGGATTATATTGCCTTGGCAATCTTTATTATTGCCAGCCTGACAGATTTGATAGATGGCAAGATTGCCCGGAAATATGGTCTGGTAACCAATTTCGGTAAATTTATGGACCCGTTGGCAGATAAGCTGCTTGTATGTGCGGCATTGATTGCTCTTGTAGAGCTGGGACGTATTCCTTCCTGGGTAGTTATTATTATTATCAGCCGTGAATTTATTATCAGCGGTTTCCGCCTGATTGCTTCTGACAATGGAGTGGTGATTGCAGCAAGCTACTGGGGCAAGTTTAAAACCACCTTTCAGATGATTATGGTGTGCCTGATGCTGGCCAATATTCCGGCGCTTTGGCTTCTGACGGATATTATTATGTGGATATCCCTGGCACTTACAATAATCTCTTTGATTGACTACCTGATTAAGAATAAGGATGTTATGAAAGATACAAAATAAATAGAAAATGCAGAATGCTTTAGACGGAAAAGAGGACATAGATGACTGTAGAAATCATATGTGTAGGAACGGAAATCTTACTGGGAAATATTGTAAATACCAATGCCGCATATCTTGCAGAGAAATGTGCGGGTCTGGGATTATCCTGCTATTTTCAGTCCGTAGTAGGTGACAATGAAGAACGTCTGACGCAGGTGCTTACCTGTGCAGTGGAACGTTCGGATATTGTGATTCTGTCCGGTGGCTTAGGTCCCACCGAGGATGATTTGACCAAAGAGGTTGCGGCAAAGGTGTGCGGTAGGAAGCTTGCAGTGGACGAACGCAGCATGGAGCGTATTGCAGAATATTTTGCTGCAAGGGATATTAAGCCTACGGAAAACAACTGGAAACAGGCAATGATGCCTGAGGGGGCAATTATATTAGATAATAATAACGGTACAGCACCGGGTGTTATTATAGAAACCGAGGGGGCTAAGGTGATTCTGCTTCCGGGACCGCCTAACGAATTGCTTCCCATGTTTGAGGAAAGTGTAGCTCCTTATCTGGATAAGCTTACACCGGGAATTATCAGCTCCCAGACAGTGAAAATCTGTGGCGTTTCTGAAAGTCAGGTAGAGACTACTGTAAAGGATATGATTGACCAACAGACGAATCCTACCATTGCAACCTATGCCAAGACAGGCGAGGTACACATTCGTGTCACGGCAGCAGCTGATAATGAAAAGCAGGCCAATAAGCTGATTAAGCCGGTGGTAAAGGAATTGAAAGCCAGATTCGGCGAGGATGTATATACCACGGATGTGGATGTTACTTTGGAAAAAGCTGTAGCAGATCTGCTGGTTGCCAATAAGCTTTCAGTGACCTGTGCGGAGTCCTGTACAGGAGGTATGCTTTCTGCCAGATTAATCAATGTGCCGGGCGTGTCCGATGTGTATAAGGCAGGCTTTGTAACCTATTCCAACAAATCGAAGAAAAAGCTATTGGGAGTAAAGAAAGCGACTCTTGATAAGCATGGTGCTGTAAGTGCTCATACAGCAGAGGAAATGGCAAAGGGAGCTGCCTTAGCAGTTAAGGCTGACGTTGCGGTGGCAATTACGGGGATTGCCGGACCTGATGGCGGCAGCAAGGAAAAGCCGGTTGGCTTAGTGTATATCGCCTGTGCTGTTAAGGGTAAGGTAACCGTTAAGAAATATCACTTCAAGGGTAACCGCAATAAAATACGAGAGGGGGCAACCTCAGCAGCATTGATTTTAATGCGCAAGTGTATGTTGGAGTATTTTAGTAAGGTGACATTTGGTAAGAAATAAAAATTAATATTCAGAAGCTATAAAATGTATCATAAATCCTTGCGTCTGTATGGGATTTGTGATACATTTTCTATATCTGATATTTCTGTAAAGCATAGGAGAATCTTTCTTATGCCTCTTGTTCCGGCATTTCGCCACAAATTTCAGATTTCAGAAAAATGAAAAAATAGGAGGGATGCGATTGAGGGAGTTTTATTGGATATAAAACAGTGTAAATTATAAAGCAGGAAAGCAAAAAGGACAAATTCTTTACAGCTTTCAAAAATAAGCATTGACAAATACGAACAAATGTTTTATATTATCAGTAATGACAGAACGTTTGTTCCTTGAGGAAAAGGAGATTTTGTATGGAAAGAGATGACAAGCTGAGAGCATTGGATGCGGCACTGAGCCAGATTGAGAAGCAGTACGGCAAGGGCGCTGTAATGAAGTTGGGAGACCCGTCTGCACAGATGAATGTTGAGACCATTCCTACAGGCGCATTAAGTCTGGATATTGCCCTGGGACTGGGAGGCATTCCTAAGGGTAGAATTATTGAAATATACGGACCGGAGTCCAGTGGTAAGACTACAGTAACCTTACATATGATTGCAGAAGTGCAGAAGAGAGGCGGTATTGCCGGTTTTATTGATGCAGAGCATGCATTAGATCCTGTATATGCCAAGAATATCGGTGTTGATATTGACAATCTGTATATCTCTCAGCCGGATAACGGAGAGCAGGCGTTGGAGATTACGGAGACCATGGTGCGCTCCGGTGCTATTGATATTATTGTAGTGGACTCTGTGGCAGCATTGGTTCCCAAGGCAGAGATTGACGGTGATATGGGAGATAGTCATGTGGGCTTGCAGGCACGCCTGATGTCACAGGCGCTTCGTAAGCTGACTGCCGTTATCAGCAAATCCAACTGTACGGTTATTTTTATTAACCAGCTGCGTGAAAAGGTGGGCATCATGTTTGGTAATCCCGAGACTACTACCGGCGGTCGTGCTTTGAAATTCTACTCCTCTGTTCGTTTGGATGTGAGAAGAATCGAATCCTTAAAGCAGGGCGGAGAAGTAATCGGTAATCGTACTCGTGTTAAGGTTGTTAAGAATAAGATTGCACCTCCTTTTAAGGAAGCGGAATTTGATATTATGTTTGGTGAGGGTATCTCTATGGTGGGGGATATTCTTGATTTGGCGGCAAGCTGCGATGTTATTGTAAAGTCTGGTGCATGGTATGCATATGAAGGTAATAAGATCGGGCAGGGTCGTGAAAATGCGAAGCAATACTTAAGAGATAATCCGGAAGTATGTAATGTGGTAGTGCAAAAGGTGCGTGCGCATTACGGTTTGGATGCTGTAACGGATACTGCCGAAGCAGGTGGGGAGAAAGCAGCAAAAGCAGCTAAGAAGGATTGATGGGTAGGATAATATATGAGAGTAACACAGATTGTGGAGCTGTCAAAGCGTCGTAGTAAAATATATATTGAACAGGAATTCGCCTTTGTTTTATACAAAGGCGAATTGCGTATTTATCATATACGTGAGGGAGAAGAAATAGCTCCGGAAGATTACCAAAGGATTATGGAGGAGGTACTGCCGAAGCGGGCAAAGTTGCGTGCGATGAATCTGTTACAGAGCAGAGAGTATACAACAGCTCAGTTGCGCGCTAAGCTAAAGCAGGGACTTTATCCGGAAGCTGTGATAGAGCAGGCGTTAGAATATGTTGCCGCCTTTCATTATACGGATGATGCACGTTACGCTGTGGATTATATCACCTACCATGAGAACAGTCGAAGTCGCAGGAGGATGGAGCAGGATTTGCTGGCTAAGGGGATTGCTCGTGAAGTGATTGAACATGCCTTCGCGGATTGGGAGGAACAGGGTGGTGTTCAGGACGAGCAGACCATGATACAAAATCTTCTTACCAAAAAGAAATATGATCCGGCGCACACAGATTATAAGGAACAGAATAAGCTTTGTGCATTTCTGATGAGAAAAGGCTTTTCGGCGGAGCAAATACGCAAGGCACTTGGGAAAAGCGATTTTTATTAGAAATCGTAACAAATGCACAAATAATGTAAAAAATAGCTACATTATTTGGAAGATATTGAGACTTGTACTTGACATAACTATTATTTCAGTTTAAAATTTAACTGTTGTAAATTGCTTGTTAGAATGTTTTCTGCGTCTCGAGAGGGACATGTACATACATTCTATTATAAAATGTAAGACGTTATATCGTTTTACAGCAAAATGTACAATGAAAATTTAATAAGGAGGTGCTCCTGTAGTGGATACCACGACTATCATAGTATTAGTGGTCTGTATTCTCGTTGCGATTCTTGTTACTGCAGTGATTACGGCAATAGCTACTACTTCCTACCAGAAGAAGAACGCTGCCAATACTATCGGTAATGCAGAAGAGAAAGCAAGAGAGATTATTGATGAAGCCCTGAAAACTGCTGAGACTAAGAAGCGCGAGTCATTACTTGAGGTAAAGGAAGAGTCCATTCGTACTAAGAATGAGCTTGACAAGGAAATCAAGGAACGTAGAGCAGAAGCTCAACGCTATGAACGCAGAGTACAGCAAAAGGAAGAGAACATCGATAAGAAGGCCGATGCACTTGAGAAACGTGAGTCCAGTTTGGCAGCTAAGGAAGAATCCCTCAATAAAATGAAGGAAGAAGTATCCAAACTGAACGAACAACGCGTACAGGAACTGGAACGAATTTCTGGATTAACCTCTGAACAAGCAAAAGACTACTTATTGAAAATTGTTGAAGATGAAGTAAAACATGAAACGGCTGTAATGATTAAAGAAATGGAAAGCCGTGCCAAAGAAGAAGCAGACAAGAAAGCCAAAGAATATGTAGTATCTGCAATCCAGAGATGTGCAGCAGATCATGTCTCTGAAACTACCATATCCGTTGTGCAGCTTCCTAATGATGAAATGAAGGGTAGAATCATCGGTAGAGAAGGACGTAATATTCGTACCTTGGAAACGATGACAGGTGTTGATTTAATTATTGATGATACTCCTGAGGCAGTTATATTGTCCGGTTTTGACCCTATTCGTCGTGAGGTAGCAAGAATTGCCCTTGAAAAATTAATCGTAGATGGACGTATCCATCCTGCCAGAATTGAAGAAATGGTAGAAAAGGCGCAAAAAGAAGTAGAAGTAATGATAAAAGAAGAGGGTGAAGCTGCAACCTTAGAGGTTGGTGTTCATGGTATTCATCCTGAGCTTGTAAGATTACTCGGAAAGATGAAGTTTAGAACCAGTTATGGTCAGAACGCATTGAAGCATTCTATTGAGGTTGCTCAGTTGTCAGGACTGTTAGCCGCAGAAATGGGATTGGATGTGCGACTTGCTAAGAGAGCAGGTTTACTGCATGATATTGGTAAGTCTGTTGACCATGAGATGGAAGGCTCCCATATTCAGTTGGGAGTTGAGCTTTGTAGAAAATACAAAGAGAACGCAACCGTTATTAATGCGGTTGAGTCTCACCATGGCGATGTAGAGCCTACTTCCCTGATTGCATGTATCGTACAAGCTGCTGATACAATTTCTGCTGCAAGACCGGGAGCTAGAAGGGAAACATTGGAAACCTATACTAGCAGATTAAAGCAATTAGAAGAAATAACAAACAATTTCAAAGGTGTAGATAAATCTTTTGCTATTCAGGCAGGTCGTGAAGTTCGTGTTATGGTTGTGCCCGAGCAGATTACAGATGCCGACATGGTACTTATGGCTCGAGAGATTTCCAAGCAGATTGAGGCTGAGTTGGAATATCCTGGTCAGATTAAAGTTAATGTAATCCGTGAGAGCCGCGTAATTGATTATGCGAAATAATTTCCATAATACAGTTCAAGCTTGAAAATTTAATAAGAATGAGAAACCGTTGTGCTTTTAAAGTACAACGGTTTTTATTTCGAGAAAAAATAAATTTCCTCTTGTGAAATAGAGCATCTTATAGTATTATAATTGAAATGTATGATTGTATACGATTATCCAAACTGTAACGAAACGTAAGCAGAAAAAATCAAAATCTTGCGTTTGAGCCTTAAATGAACAGGTGGATTTGTTTCAATAAGGCATTAGGAGGGAAATTATGAAAGCATATCAGGATTTGACCAGAGAAGAATTGTTATCACTAAAGACACAGTTATCTGATGCATATGAGGAGGCAAAAGGAAAGGGATTAAAATTAGACATGTCCAGAGGAAAGCCGGGTATTTCACAGTTAGACATTTCTATGCCCATGCTTGATGTTATTAACAGTACCTCTGATATGAGAACTGCACTTGGTAATGATACGCGCAATTACGGTGATTTGGACGGTATTGGTGAGTGCAGAAGACTTATGGCAGGAATGATGTCTGTTAATAAGGATAATGTTCTTATCTGTGGTAATTCTAGTTTAAATATTATGTACGATACGGTATCTCGTTCTATGATGAAGGGTGTGAATGGTTCTACACCTTGGTGTAAGTTGGATAAGGTTAAGTTTCTGTGTCCCGTTCCCGGATACGACAGACATTTTAAGATAACAGAATATTTTGGAATAGAGATGATTAATATACCACTTTACAATGATGGTCCCGATATGGATATGGTAGAGCAATATGTCAATAATGATGCCTCAGTAAAGGGTATTTGGTGTGTACCGAAATATTCCAACCCAACAGGTATTTCTTACTCAGATGAGGTGGTTAAGCGTTTTGCAAGCTTAAAGCCTGCAGCAGAGGATTTTCGTATTTATTGGGACAATGCATATTGCATTCATCATTTGTATGAGGACAGGCAGGATGAGATTCTGAACATCCTTGAGGAGTGTGAGAAATCCGGCAACCCCAATATGGTCTATATTTTCGCATCCACATCCAAGGTTACCTTCTCCGGCTCCGGTGTGTCTGCTATCGCTTCATCTGTGGAAAATATTAATTATATCCAGAGTCAGATGACCGTCCAGACCATAGGACATGATAAGATTAATCAGCTTCGGCATGCGCGCTATTTTAAAGACGTAAACGGTCTGAAAGCCCATATGCAAAAGCACGCTGCTTTAATGCGCCCCAAATTCGAGGCTGTTCTGCAGGTGCTGGATAGGGAATTGACAGGCTTGGGTATCGGAACCTGGACCAATCCCAACGGAGGTTATTTTATCTCCTTTGATGCAATGGAAGGCTGTGCGAAAGCCATTGTAGCTAAATGTAAGGAGGCAGGAATGGTATTGACCGGTGCGGGTGCTACTTTCCCCTATGGAAAGGACCCTAAGGATAGTAATATCCGTATTGCTCCTTCGTTCCCTACTCCGGAGGAAATGGCTGCAGCAACCGATTTGTTTGTGCTTTGTGTTAAATTGGTAAGCATTGAAAAATTATTAGAGGATAATTATGGAAGAATTTAAGCGAATAAAACGTGAGCTTGTAGCGAAGGGCGCAATTATTGATTATTATCAGGACACTATGCAGATTCCTAATGGTAATGTGGCAAAATGGGACCTGATAGACCATAAGGGAGCCGCTGCGGTAGTAGCAGTGCGTGAGGATGGAAAGCTGCTTATGGTGCGCCAATATCGAAATGCATTGGACCGTGAGACGGTGGAGCTCCCGGCAGGCGGTCTGAACGGCCGTGAGGAGCCCACTGCTATAGCAGCCCTGAGAGAATTGGAGGAAGAAACCGGCTATACCTGCGATAAGGTTGAATTACTTTCTTCCATTTATACCACAGTAGCCTTTTGCAATGAAAAAATTGATATTTATCTGGCAAAGGATTTGAGACCGGGTGTGCAGCATCTGGATGAGGATGAATTTATCAATGTAGAGGCTTATTCTGTTGCAGAGTTAAAACAGATGATTTATGATTGTAAGATACAGGATGCAAAAACTATTTGCGGAATTATGACTTATGCATCCAAATATGGTGTGTAATAGATTTCGTCATGAAGCGCTTCGCAGGTGCATATATTAGAGGAGGACTTTAGGTTCAAATATATGCTGCATATGCAGAACAGAGTGCAAAGCAGGTGAAATGAGTGCATGAAGCGATATTACATACATAGAGGGAAGCTTCCTCTTGGAGCAATTTTTCTGACAGGCCTACTGTCAGGAATACTGATGATGAGTTTGGGAAAGAGCATTTTGCTGGAAAATACGGGATTATTGGATGAATACACTTTATACCACATGAAGTATATGACCGTTGACAGCAGTGCTCTTTTTTATTATGTTTTAAGATTGCGGCTGGAGACAGCCGTCATTTTGGCGGTACTGGCAACCACCTATCTGGGGTTGGTAGTATGCGTTGGAGCTACCTTCTGGTACGGTATGTCTGCGGGAGCTTTTTTGGCAGCGGTAGTGCTGCGCTACGGTTTGAAAGGAATGTTATTTGTATTTGCCGGAATTATGCCCCAGTACTTCGTATATGTTCCTGTCTTCGTGGCATTACTTCTCTGGTGTGAGAAATTGAATCGAAGCATTTATTTTAAAAGTAGCCTCTTGACAGGTGGAGATAACAGTGTGTCATGGGCTAAGAGGTTGATGCAGCTGGTGCTGATATTGTGCGGATTGATTCTGGGCTGCCTGTTGGAAAGTTTTGCAAATCCAGGATTTCTGGAAAAAATTTTAAAAATTTTTTGATAGAATATCTATATCTTGTGATTTACATAATTCTATTTTGGCTCATATTGTACCTTTGTTCAAAAGTGCTGAAAAGCCCGAAAAAAATAGGAAATTTGCTCCTTGCTTTTCCTCGGTTTTCTGATTATAATTAACCTTACCGCGTCTCAAAATGCGGGTGTTACCGGAATTGAGGAAGGGCTACGTTACATGAACAAAGAGATAGATTTGTTTATAGCATATCTGAATAATGAAAAGAATACGTCAGAGAACACGCAGCTTTCCTATAGACGTGACCTCAACAAGCTTAGGAAATTTCTGGAGCAAAGCGGCATTCTTCAGGTGAGGGATGTGAATGCATCAGCGCTACAAGCATATATAAGCTTTTTGGAGGCGCAGAATTTCAAAGCGGCTACCATTTCAAGAAATATTGCATCTATTAAGGCGTTTTTTGCATTTCTTGAGAAGGAGTATATGATTGAAAAGAATATTGCCGAAGGCTTGCAGGCTCCTAAGATAGAGAAAAAAATGCCCGAAATCATGTCGGAGAGTGAGATTGCAGCCCTGTTGGAGCAACCCATGGGAGATTCTCCCAAGGAAATACGTGACAAGGCCATGTTGGAGCTTTTATATGCAACAGGCATTCGGGTAACAGAATTGATTAACCTGCATATGGACGATGTAAATCTGAAAACAGATTGTATCGTATGCAGGGATGGCAGTAAGGAAAGAATCATTCCTTTTGGCAACAAGGCACGTAATGCTTTGATGGATTATCTTGAGCATGGAAGAGATGAATTGGCTAATGAAGAAATGGACATTCTGTTTTTAAATTGTAACGGACAGGCTATGAGTCGTCAGGGATTTTGGAAACTGCTAAAGTCTTACGCCAGAAAAGCCGGAATCACCACTGAGATTACACCACATACATTGAGGCATTCTTTTGCAGCGCATATGGTGGAAAACGGTGCAGATTTACGCAGTGTGCAGGAAATGATGGGACATTCGGACATTTCCTCTACACAGATTTATGCGGTAATCTATAAGAATCATCTGCGTGATGTGTATGCAAAAGCACATCCCAGAGGCTAGTAGCCAAATGATAGAAAAAGGGAATTAGATAGAAGATTAAAGAGGGTGTTTACGAAGTAATCCTTTCGTAAACACCCTCTACTGATAACTAAATCAAATAAATACTACTTATTCATATTCTGCAATATCATAAATCAGCTTTTCGCTGTCTGCCCAACCAAGGCAAGGGTCTGTGATAGATTTGCCGTAGCAACCGCCGCCTACCTTCTGGCAACCTTCTTCAATATAACTTTCAATCATAACACCCTTTACAAGGCTATGGATGTCAGAATTCAGCTTGCGACTGTGCATTACTTCCTTGACGATTCGAATCTGCTGCTCACACTGCTTGTTGGAGTTGGAATGATTGGAGTCAATGATACATGCAGGATTAACTAAATCCATACGTTGGTACATTTCCAACAGGCGGTTCAAATCCTCATAATGATAATTGGGAATGCTGTGTCCGTGCTTGTTGGTAGCACCGCGAAGAACGGTATGTGCCATGTCATTTCCGGTGGTATTTACCTCCCATCCCCTGTAAATAAAGGAGTGGGGGTGTTGCGCTGCGTATACGGAGTTTAACATAACGGAGAAGTCACCACTGGTGGGGTTTTTCATTCCCGCAGGGATATCAAAACCGCTGACAGTCAAACGGTGCTGCTGATCTTCTACGGAGCGGGCACCAATTGCTACATAGGATAAAATGTCAGAAACATAACGCCAGTTTTCGGGATAAAGCATCTCATCTGCAGCGGTCAGACCTGTTTCCTCGATGGCACGAATATGCATTTTTCGCATTGCAATCAATCCGGCAAGGAAGTCAGGTTTTTTCTCGGGGTCGGGCTGATGTACGATACCCTTGTAGCCCTCGCCTGTAGTACGAGGCTTATTGGTATAGATTCTGGGAATCAAAATCAGCTTATCCTTTACTTTTTCATTTACTTTTGCTAACCGGTTTACATAATCACAAACAGAATCCTCGTTATCCGCAGAACAGGGACCGATAATTACCAAAAATTTATTGCTCTTGCCGATGATGACATCACGAATTTCTGCATCTCTCTCTTCTTTGATTTTGGCAAGGGCGGGCGGAAGCGCGTATTCTTCTTTGATTTCTTCCGGGGTAGGTAATTTTTTAATAAATTCAAAACTCATTGTATTTTACCGCACGAATGCGTGTCCTTTCTATGAAGATAGGAGGATATGGACACCTCCGACTATAAATCTTATTTATTATAGTATATGTTTAAAAATCATGCAAGAAAATCTGTTGAGCGGACATGATACATTGCCGGTGACAAAATGAGAAAATATGTAATGCACGTCCCTTTTCCAACAAAAATTTTAGTATTTCTAAAATATCCACAATTTTCCAGTAGAATGTGATAAATTATCTGGGTAAAAATTTTGGAACCGGGTGGATATACATGGAAAATAATAAGAATCTTGCGGTAAGCCGGAAGGAATTTGATAAAATCTATCTCAGGTATAAGCCAAAGCTACTGCGCTATGTTTATACCATGATAGAGAACAGAGACATGGCAGAGGATATTGTGCAGGAAACCTTTTATGAGGCAGTGAGAAAATACGATGTATTCAGTACACATCCCAATCAAATGGGCTGGTTATATCAGACTGCACGGTATAAGATAAAAGAGTGCGTAAGAAAGGTGAAACCACATGCGGAGGTCCGTTTCGAACCCACGCAGTTGGAGCCTTCTGATGAGGAAGAGGGCTATTGCAAGGCTGAGATGGAAATGGTGATAAAGGATACCTTGACTGCAGAGGAAATGCTGCGGTTTCGCAGATATTTCCTTTGGGGTGAATCCATTGCCGAAATTGCAGAGCGGGAAAATGTTTCAGAGAATAATATGCGGGTAAAAGTCACGCGATTGAAGAAAAAGATAGAAAGCGCATTGAAGGACAAAGAGTAAAGGATAATAAATATGACAAACGGAAATGACAATATGAAATTATTAGAAGCTGCCAAGGAGCGGTTGCGTTGGTATACACTGGAGGCATCGGATGAGGAATTTAACGAAGAGGAAGTGGATGCCCTTGTGAATCTAATTCAGACCTTAGAGCCTATGGAGCAGGAGGAAGCCTTAACTAATGAGCAGGAAATGGAACGCTTTTATGCTTATGTAGAACAACGAAGCGGTGAAAGCGCGGTAGTTGCCTCGGAAAAGAAGCCTCATAAGGGCAGCAGACTGCGTAGATTTGTAGTGAAGCATCGTTTTGTTGCGGCAGCAGTATTGCTACTTCTTGTGATAATGGTAGCAGGTACTTCTTTGGGAGTTGTAAATGCAGGAAAGGGAAACGGGTTCTTTTTCTGGCTTAAGGCGGACGAGGAAGGTAGAACAATGATATCCTCTCCTGAAAATATGGATAGTGGGAAAAATGTTATTAATGAGGTGACATACGAAAGCAAGGATGAGATTCCAGAGGAATATCGACCCTACACTACGGCGGCAGAGAAAGCAATGGAGTCGGAAGGGTATGAATTACAATATATTCGGATTACCGGGGGGGAGGATTATGACGAGATTAAGCATTGCTATGAGGATGTAGCGGCTGAGAATAGAGTCTATGTTGGGGCAGTTATTTATTCCGGTGAAACTGTTCTGTACAGAGAAACTTATTTTGGTGAGGAACAGGAGATTCAGTCAGAGAATTGTCAAGATGCAGGGTTTTTAGCCAAAGAAAATCCAGAGGGATATACGGAATATACATACTATTTTTATGAGGATAATGTGCAATGTTATGTAGAAGGTAATGCAGATAAAGATACTATTAGTGAAATCGTAACAAGGTATAGAGATATAATCTCTCAATAATTGATTTGTGTAAGGAGCAGGTAAGAAATTACCTGCTCTTTTTAAAAAAGAAAAATAATATTAGATAACTTAAAAAATTTTTTTTGCTTTTTGTAATTTTGAGGCATTTTTTGTCATATATAAGGTAGAAGGGCTAAATAAAGAAAATTAAGAAAGACATGTAAGTCCTTCTAAAATCAAAATTACAAAAGAAAAGGAGAATGTTACATGAAGAAAGTATGGAGACGTGTTAAAAAGCTGATTTGTTTTACCCTTGCGGTTGCCTGTTTGTCAGGGATGCCTACCATAGGCGTTACGGCTGCTGAGGAGAATCTGTATCAGGACAGCAAAGTGGAAATTATGGAAGCGCAGATTGTTCCGGTGCCGGAGGGATATTTTGATTATCTGCAGAATACCAGAGCAGTGTTGACTGGTTGTAGAATTTCTGTTAGTTTTAGTGGTTCAGGTATGGGAATCACAGCTCATACGGGTACTACGGATGTATGTCCGGTGGTGGGTGTGAAGAATATCAAGGTGGAGCAGAAGGTGTGGTACGGCTGGAAGGAGGTTGCATATTCAACCGGAGCTGAAGTTAGAGATACCAGCAGTATGGCAGTGAGTGTTACTTACACCGGGGCTGTGAAGGATGAAACCTATCGTGTGTCCTGCGTACATTATGCCGATTTGACCTATGATGGTGTGACACAGTATACAGAAGGGGCTGCTAGCACCGGAGCTTTTGTGTTTACATATTAATGTATCAAGAAATAAGGCATCATAAAAACTGAATAACGGAATGTGTAAAATAGGGGAATTTCGGAGTCTGCCATAGAACAATAGAAAAGAGCAATTGTCGCAGTGGGTGGGAAAATTTCTACGGGTAAAAGGGAATTTTGACCGGAAGAAGCGTAGATGTGTTCTCCTTCGAAGGAGGACGGGATGCGGCTGCATCAGGGTTGATAATTGTAGATAAGGAGGCTTACTCTGTTGATCACGAAATGCAGATTCGGAAATATAGTAATTGCATCAGCTGGTTATGATGCGCAGTGTAAATTGTTGGAGATTGAGTTTTGTCATGACGGTCAGATATGGCAGTATTTTGATGTGCCGGAGGATATATGGTATCGATTCAAGTACGAAGGCAATCCGGAATCTTTTTTTCATAGGTATATCAAGGGCTGTTATGCAGAACAAAGAATTATGCCGGAAGGATAATGAAAGAGCTCTGATTATAGCGAATAGATGGAATAAAACGGTAAAAGGACATTTTTATGTGTCCTTTTTCTATTTTTGTCTTTCCCAAAAAAGTGGAATATGCTATACTGTTACAGAAGTGTAAAGTAATTATAGAATGAGAGAATGTATGTCGGAAGAGAATTATACTGATTCCTCTGCCAGACGAAGAAGAGTGCAGAGATTAAAGAAAATTATAATATTTACTCTGATGATATTGATATTGATTCCTTTTGTGTTGTGTATCTTTTTGTTTTTCAAGATTCATGACCTGAATCAAAAGCTGGATGATATGACAGAACAAATCGAAAATCTGGCACAGATATCCAAGGAACAGCAGGTGATGGCACAGCAAGATTTTATGGAGAATTCTACTGTGGGTCAGGGTGTGGCATCAGTAGGGAAGGCTGAACCGGGAGTATCGAATATGGGGAGTCTGACAGATATGGAAGCTGTTGTGACTGAGGACATTGCAAAAAATCAGTTACATAAGGTTTACCTAACCTTTGATGACGGTCCCAGTAAATATACGGAGGATATTCTGGCAATATTGGATCGGTATCAGGTGAGGGCGACATTTTTTGTGGTAGGTAAGGAAGGTGAGATGGCCGAAGAGGCCATGCAGGCCATTGTTGCCGGAGGTCATACTCTGGGTCTGCATTCCTATAGTCATAAATATCATGAAATATATCAGTCGGTGGAGGCTTTTGGGGAGGATTTTACCCGCCTGCAGGATTATGTTTATGAAGTGGTGGGGGTGAAAAGTACAGTTTACCGTTTCCCCGGAGGGAGCTCTAATACAGTCAGTGATGTGAATATGCAGGAATTTGCTGATTATCTGGAGGGCTTGGGTGTGGAATATTATGATTGGAATATTTCCTCAGGGGATGGCAGCAGTCAGCAGTTGACAGTTCAGGATATTGTAAAGAATTGTACAAAGGATATTGAATTGTATGAAACATCCATTATCCTGATGCATGATTCGGCGGATAAGCCGACTACAGTAGAGGCGCTTCCCATTATTATCGAGAACATTTTGGCAATGGAGGATACTGTAATCCTGCCGATTACAGAAGCTACTAAGCCAGTTCAGCATATAGATATGAATTCCAAAGAATGAATGGAGGTTAAAATACCATGGGTTTTTTTTCAGATTTGAAAGAAGATTTATCTCAGGCAGTTAATGAATTGATGCCGGAGGAAGAAGTGGCTGCAGTGGATGCAGAGCAAAATGAAGAAGTACAGAATGATGAAGTACCGGAAGCATTGCAAAATGAGGAAACGTACAGTGATGCAGTAGAGGAAGAAGCTTCGACAGCTTCCGAGCTTGACGACGGTCTATCCTTGGAGGAAATGTTAAAAAACATTGATTCCATCCAAATTCCGGAGGAGGGTGTCAACACGGTAGATGTGGATGAGGCGACAGCCCTTGTGGAGGAATCTTTTGCAGAAGCGGCAGCAGCGGAGGCAAGTGAGAACGCAGAAACTGCGGTGGAAGGCAATGAAATTGAAAGTGTGTTAGAGAGCGTATTGGCAGTAGAAAGTGTAAAATCTGAAGAAAAAGAAGTAGAGAACAAAGGAGCAGAGAAGAAAATGGAAAGCTATGTAAACAGGGCAGTATCAGATGAAACGTCTATTATTACGGCGGGAATGGTTATTACAGGTGATATCAGTTCAGAAGGTTCTGTAGAAGTTGTAGGAAGCATTAACGGAAATATTGATATTTTGGGCAAATTAAATGTGACAGGATACATTACAGGTAATTCCAAGGCTGCTGAAATTTATGCGGAAGGTGCCAAAATCAACGGTGAGATTGTAAGTGAGGGCGCTGTAAAGATTGGTGCAAGCTCTGTTGTTATCGGTAATATTTCTGCTACAAGTGCTGCTATTGCAGGTGCGGTTAAGGGTGATATTGATGTAAAGGGTCCGGTTATTCTGGATGCCTCTGCTATCGTTATGGGTAATATTAAATCGAAATCTGTTCAGATTAATAATGGTGCGGTTATCGAGGGTATGTGTTCCCAGTGCTATGCGGATGTCAACCCTACTTCCTTCTTTGATGATTACAAGCCTGAAAGCAGAAAGGCAAAAGTAAAATAGGAGAAATCAAAATGCGTAGAATCTTGTTAAAATTGAGTGGTGAAGCTCTTGCCGGGGAGAAGAAAACCGGCTTTGATGAAGAAACGGTCAGAAAGGTTGCTCTTCAGGTAAAAGAGCTGGTGGCAGATGGTGTACAGGTTGGTATTGTAATCGGCGGTGGTAATTTCTGGAGAGGACGCTCCAGTGAGAATATTGATCGCACCAAGGCGGACCAGATTGGTATGCTTGCTACTGTTATGAATTGTATTTATGTGTCTGAGATATTCCGCTCGGTAGGAATGATGACCAATATACTTACACCCTTTGAATGCGGTTCCTTCACAAAGCTTTTTTCCAAGGATAGAGCAAACAAATACTTTGAGAAGGGTATGGTAGTATTTTTTGCGGGTGGTACCGGACATCCTTATTTTTCAACAGATACGGGTGTGGTTCTTCGTGCCATTGAGGTAGATGCAGAGGTTATTTTACTTGCGAAATCCATTGATGGCGTGTACGATGACGACCCGAACAAGAATCCCGCAGCCAAGAAGTATGATGAGGTCACTATTGACGAGGTGATTGCCAAGAATCTGCAGGTTGTGGATATGACAGCATCTATTTTGGCTCGTGATAATAAGGTTCCTATGTGGGTATTCGGATTGAACGAAGAAAATAGTATTGTGAATACGGTGAAAGGTAAGTTTAACGGTACTAAGGTGACTGTATAGACAGATCTTTCCGTAGCCCTGTACGAAAGGGTGCAAAATATAATAGGTAAATAGCCCGCACAGATGCGGTGAAATGGAGGAAATATGGACGCAAGATTACAAGTATATGATGACAAAATGAAAAAGGCATTTGAATACCTGGAGGCAGATTATGCAACCATTCGTGCAGGACGTGCGAATCCGCATGTGTTGGATAAGCTGAGAGTGGATTACTACGGTACTCCTACTCCTATTCAGCAGGTAGGTAATGTTACCGTACCTGAAGCTCGTATTATTCAGATTGCACCTTGGGAAAAATCTTTATTAAAGGCAATCGAGAAAGCGATTTTGACCTCCGATATCGGAATTAACCCTTCCAATGATGGTTCCGTAATCCGTCTGGTATTTCCTGAGCTTACAGAGGAACGCAGAAAAGAGCTTGTAAAGGATGTTAAGAAGAAGGGTGAGGATGGCAAGGTAGCTATCCGTAATATCAGAAGAGATGGTAATGATTCCTTCAAGAAGCTTGCGAAGACAGAGGTTTCTGAGGATGAAATCAAGCAACTTGAGGAACAGCTGCAGAAGCTTACTGATAAATATATCAAAGATATTGATGCTTTGATTGAGAGCAAGTCCAAAGAGATTATGACAGTTTAATGCAAACTGCGGGGGTGGAGATGCGTAAGCTTATCCGCCCCTTGTGCATAATGGAATGGACAGAGCATACAGTTTATAGGATACTGCAATCGGGTATGGAGGCTTGTTATGGATGACAAATTAAATGTGCCAAAGCATGTGGCGATTATACTGGATGGAAACGGCCGTTGGGCAAAAGCAAAGGGAATGCCCAGAAATTACGGTCATGTACAGGGAGCCAAAACGGTGGAGGTTATCTGCGAAGAGGCTTACAGGATGGGGATTCAATATTTGACCGTCTATGCCTTTTCCACAGAGAACTGGAATCGCCCGAGGGATGAAGTGGCTGCACTGATGAAGCTTTTGCGTAACTACATGGAAAACTGTATCAAAACAGCAGAGAAAAATCATATGTGCGTGCGTGTGTTGGGTGACAAAACCGGTTTGGACGAGGATATTCGTACTCGTATCGAGGAATTGGAGAAAGCCACCAGGAATAATGATGGACTTCATTTTCAGATTGCAATCAATTATGGCGGGCGTGACGAGATTGTCCGCGCAACGAGAAAGATGGCCAGGAAGCTGCAAAGTGGCGAATTACAGGTAGAGGATATTGATGATAAGAGTCTGGGAGATTTTCTGGACACTGCAGGAATACCTGATCCGGATTTATTGATTCGTACCTGCAATGAACAGCGGATATCGAATTTCTTATTGTGGCAGTTGGCTTATACAGAATTTTATTTCACGCCGGTGGCGTGGCCGGATTTTACAAAAGAAGAATTGATAAGGGCTGTAGAGGCATATAATCATAGAAACAGAAAGTATGGCGGCCTAAAGGAGGAATAATCTTATGTTTTGGACCAGGTTAATCAGTGGAATCGTATTAGTAGTGGTGGCACTGTTGACGATGAGTGTCGGAGATATTCCGCTTTTGTTTACCCTGCTTTTTATATCGTTGATTGCATACAGAGAGCTGACAAAAGCGCTATTGTGTGCTACAGACAAGAAGAAGCTGAACGCTTTGGAAGTGGCAGGGTTATTGGGAATCTGCGTATATTATGCCGCAGTCTATTTTGCGGATGCGTTTAATTTACTGTTGATGTGTATTGTGGCTGTGTTTATGGCACAGATGTTTCTATATGTGGTCACCTTTCCGAAATTTCAGGCGGCTCAGGTGTTGGCGGCATTTTTTGCATTTATGTACGCACCGGTAATGTTATCCTTTGTTTATCTGACCCGGGCTTGTCCTCAGGGAATCTATATGGTGTGGATGATATTGATTAGCTCGTGGGGCTGTGACACCTTTGCTTATGTGGTAGGCAAGCTCATAGGCAGGAAGAAGATTTTCCCTGTTTTAAGTCCGCACAAATCCTTAGAGGGCTGTATTGGAGGTGTGGCAGGTGCTGCTTTGTTGGGAGGCTTATACGGACATTTCTTTGTACAACAGGCTTTCCCACATCAGAATGTGGCATGGATTATTGCTTTTATCTGCGCAGTGGGCGCGGTAATGAGTATGGTGGGCGATTTGGCGGCATCTGCAATTAAGCGCAACAATAATATTAAGGATTATGGTAAATTGATTCCGGGACACGGTGGTATCATGGATCGTTTTGACAGCATGATAGTCACAGCTCCTATGATTTACTTTTTGACCATTCTTATGATTCGTTTTTGATGATTGTAAAGTACCTTAAGACAGCTTTATCAGAGTGCTTACATAGACAGAGAAGTAGAAAGGCATAACATGAAAAAGATAGCAATATTGGGTTCTACAGGTTCTATCGGAACCCAGACCCTTGAAATAGTAAGAAATAATCCGGAGTTAGAGGTAGTAGCATTAGCAGCCGGCAATAGTGTAGAGGCGATGGAAGCGCAGATTCGCGAGTTTCGCCCCCTTGTGGCAGGTATGTGGACGGAGCAGGCAGCTTGTGAGCTACGTAACAGAGTGGCTGATCTGGATGTGAGGATTGTATCCGGCATGGAAGGTTTGCTGGAAATTGCAGTTCTTCCTCAGTCTCAGGTATTGGTTACGGCGATTGTGGGAATGATTGGTATCAGACCGACCATTGCAGCTATCGAATCAGGTAAGGATATTGCTCTTGCCAATAAGGAAACGCTGGTAACGGCAGGACATATTATTATGCCCCTTGCGAGAAAATGTGGAGTGTCCATTCTGCCTGTGGATAGTGAGCATAGCGCGATTTTTCAGTCTATCAATGGGGAACCCGGAGAGCGAATTGCTAAGATATTGCTGACTGCTTCCGGCGGACCCTTCCGAGGAAAGACCAGATCTGAGTTGGAGAATATACAGGTGGAGGATGCCCTGAAGCACCCTAACTGGGCGATGGGGCGTAAAATCACTATAGATTCTTCCACCATGGTAAATAAGGGACTCGAGGTTATGGAAGCTAAATGGTTGTTTGGTGTGGATCTTGACCGGATTCAGGTGGTGGTACATCCTCAGAGTATTATTCATTCCATGGTAGAATATGTGGATGGTGCAATTATGGCACAGTTGGGTACTCCTGATATGAAGCTGCCCATACAATATGCCTTGTTCTATCCGGACAGGAAACCTATGGATGGCAAAAGGGTTGATTTCTATGAGTTGGGTCAGCTTACCTTTGAAAAGCCGGATATGGATAATTTTCCGGGCTTGAGACTGGCTTATGAAGCACAGATGGCGGGCGGCAGCATGCCCACTGTTTATAATGCGGCAAATGAGAAGGCGGTGGAGATGTTCCTTAACAGGAAAATTAAATATTTGCAGATACCGGAGCTGATTGAGGAGGCTATGGCGCAGCACGAGGTAATTTCCAATCCCGGCGTGGAGGAAATTCTTGCTGCCGAAGCCGAGACTTATGAATATATAACAGGAAGGGTAATGAAGTAATATAATGGCTACACTGATATTATTTGTTTTAATCTTTGGGGTGGTGGTAATTTCACATGAATTGGGTCATTTCTTGCTGGCAAAGGCTAACGGCATTCATGTAGTGGAATTCTCAGTAGGTATGGGTCCCAATATTTTCTCCTTTCAAAAAGGAGACACAAAGTATTCCTTAAAGCTTCTGCCCATCGGTGGAGCATGTATGTTTGAAGGAGAGGACGGATTAGAGACCAAGGAGGGAGAGGTAAGTGAAGGCTCTTTCCAGAAGGCAAGTGTTTGGGCAAGAATCTCCACAGTGTTTGCAGGACCGTTCTTTAATTTTATTCTGGCGTTTATCGTGTCACTGATTCTGGTGAATATGATTTATATTCGAGAGCCTATTGCAACGGATGTGACAGAGGATGGCGCTGCTGTCTTAGCGGGAATGCAGGCCGGTGACAGAATCGTGGCATTGGATGGCGAGAGGATATATCTGTATGATGAATTGCTTTTGTTTATGCAGATTTATGACGGCGGTGAAGTGGAAGTGGAGTATGAGAGAGATGGAGAACGTTACACTACTACGCTGACTCCCAAATATAATGAAACAGAGGGGCGTTACCTGTTGGGGATTCAGAATGCAGATTTTGTGAAGCCAGCCGGACTGTCCTATTTAAAATATGCATGGTATGAGATGCGCTATTGTGTCGTAGCAACCTATAAGAGTCTGGGGATGTTGATACAAGGGCAGGTGGGCCGTGAGGACGTGGCGGGACCTGTGGGTATTGCAGTGAATGTGGTAGGCAAGACCTACGAGGAAGCCAAAAATTACGGTTGGGAAAGCGTAGTGGCAAGTATGCTGAACATTACGCTTATGCTGTCAGTGAATCTGGGAATTTTAAATTTACTTCCTCTTCCGGCACTGGATGGCGGACGATTAGTGTTCCTGCTGATTGAGGTGGTTCGAGGTAAACCGGTACCGCCTGATAAGGAAGGTATGGTACATTTTATCGGATTAATGTTCTTTATGGTGCTTATGGTATTTGTATTATTCAATGATATTTCCAATATTTTTCTAAAATAGTTTTTTTAATCTATACAAACGATTTTATCTGTGATTTAGAATCTATTCATATTCCTATAGGAGGCTGTTCATAGCTTCCGTAGGAATATGCTTCTATTTCAATTAATTCAAATCAATTTTTTTCCATATTATTTTATTTCTGTTTTGTTTTTATTTTTTAGGAATGGTTTATTAACCTGCAATGTAGAAAAAGACAGTAGAGAAAGGAGAAATATGCAATATTTGTCATGCTATTATTGGCAGCAGGAGAAGCCGGCAAGGACCTCGCTTGTGCTGCAACAGTTTATGAGCAGAAGGAGCAAACTGCCCATTCTCTTTTCCTGTATCTGCACAGCAGAAAACAGTGAAAGAGGGATTGAAAACGAGTACTACGCCAGACAGCTAACGGATTGGTTTCGGTATCAGGGAATGGAGGTGTTGAGAAAGAGACGGGAGAGTTCTGGTGAGCTTGAGGGACTGCTTCGCCAACAATTTGCGCGGATTGATGGGGAGTTGGCTGAATATTCGGGACGAGGAATCTCTGAACAAGCGAAGGAGGTTTCTGTAGTGGGCTTGGTATGTATAGGAGAGCAATTTTGGCTATTTCAACGCGGACGGGTAAGCGGTTGTCTGCTAAACGACAGGTTCGGAAAGTCTCATTGTACCTATCTGACCAATAAAACGGTAGGAGAATTTCGATTTCTAACAGGTGCCATGGAAACTAATATAGGCTTGCTGATAGTAACGGAAAGCCTGGCAGAAAGGCTATCCAAGCAGCAAGTGGAGGCGTGCTTGGAGATTAATGAATTAACTTCTGCCGGAAAGGGGAAATGTCGATTGCAAGAGCTTTCCTATGAGGCTGAAAAGTGCGGAGGAAGTCATATGGGAGCAGTGCTATTGGTGACACGGTAGGTAATGGTAGGAGAAGGTACAAGCAATCTATGTGAAGGAATCTGAAAGGTGGTATAGGAATGCAGTTGCAGGAAGGAGTATTTGGCGAATTGGAAAGCAGAGGATATAAGGAGGCTCAGATTATTGGGAAAGGGGCTTTTTCGAAGGTTTGGCGTGTGTGGGATAGCATGCAGGGGTGTTATCAGGTTTGTAAAATCAGTCCTGCGGGGGCAATGGCCGAGAGGGAGGCGCAGATGCTTCGATGTATGGCACATCCGCTATTTCCCCAATATGTGTCCGATTGGACAAGCGCGGACAAGCACTATCTGATAATGGAATATGTATGTGGGAGTAATTTGGGAGAATTGCTTGTGCGAAGGGGAAGATTCAGCCAAAGACAGGCGGTGTATATTGCTATGGAGGTTGCGCAGGGACTTAGCTTTCTGCATGAGCGGTCCGAGCCGATTCTTTTTAGAGATGTGAAGCCGGACAATGTGATGCTGCGGCAGGATGGCAGAGTGAAGCTTGTGGATGTGGGCTGTGCATGTCTGTTAAAGGAAGGAAATACACTGGCAGGCAGCAGGGGCTATAGTGCACCAGAGCAATTTATGAGAGGGGGTGGGACCGGAGAAGAGAGTGACGTATATGCTCTGGGAGCGTTGCTCTATTATATGCTAACAGGTGACAGATTGCATGAGGTTACTTTTCGAAGTAAGGATTGTAAAAGGATGTATCATTCGGGAATAAGCTACGGATTAATTCGTCTGATAGAGCAGGCTATGAAGGAGGAAAGGCAGTGCCGTATTCCGGATATGGGTGTGTTTATAAAAAAGCTTACGGAATATCAGGGAAAGAGGGTGTGGAAAAGAGAGTATAAGGATAGGATAGCACAACTGTGTGGAATAGATGTTTCTGACTATTTTTATGTGCAAAATATACGTCGGGGAATGGACAACTTCTGAAAAGTGTGGTAAAATTTATAGTGAAATTATGTATTTTTTGAAAAAAACCAAAATGAAGAATATTTTTTTGATAACGAGGACTTATGAGCATGGATAATGAGAAAAAAAGTATTTCTGTGAGCCAATTTAGTAGCATAGTGGAAATATTGAATCCGAGTATGGATGATTTTCTGTATATTTATGATTTGCAGAATGATTACTATTATATTTCTCCCGGTGCTGTAGAGCGTTTTTGCATGGACAGTAATGAATTTTATGATGTATCCGGTAATCATAAGAAGTTTGTACATCCTGATGATTTTGATATGCTGGCGGCAGAATTAGATAAGATAGTAGAGGGTGAGTTAACCGCACATAATATGTGGTATCGCTGGATTGACAAGGAAGGTAAGGCGGTATGGATTAATTGCAGGGGACAGGTCACCTTGGATGAAAGTGGGAAACCGCAATTCTTAGTAGGCTGCATTAATGAAATCGGTAAAACACAGGCTGCCGATAATATTAGTGGATTGTTGGGAGAAAAAGGACTTCGCCAGGAGATAGAGAAACACGCCGATAGCAAAAAGAGCGGTTTTATAATGCGTCTGGGCATTGATGATTTCCGTGCAATTAACGAGAACAGAGGCTTTGATTACGGAGATATGATTTTGCATAAGACCGTAGAATGTATCCAAAGTGTGCTTGCACCGGAACAAAAGCTATATCGCATTGTTGCTGACGAATTTGCTATTGTGGATTTTACGGGTAAGTCCGAAGCACTGGCACACAACCTTTATTGTGATATCCGTTGGGCAATAAACCGTTTTATCGAAGAAAACGAATACGAGGTGTTTTATACACTTTCTGCGGGTATTTTACGATTGGATGATTTGGTCAATCAGGAATATGATAATCTGAATAAGCTTTCTGAATTCTCGTTGGCAGAGGCCAAAAAGAGAGGAAAGAATCAGAGCTACATTTATAATAGTACAGATTATGCAGGTTTTCAGAGGAGACGTAAGCTGGGGCGTGCCATGAGACAGTCTGTAAATAATGGCTTCCAAGGTTTTGATACCCATTTTCAGCCGATTATGAATATCGGTGATGGTAAGCTTACCATGGCGGAGACATTGTTGCGTTTCCAAACAGAAGAAATCGGATCGGTATCCCCCATTGAGTTTATTCCGTTGTTAGAGGAAAGCAGTCTGATTATACCGGTTGGACGTTGGGTATTACATAAAGCAATGGAGGCGTGCAAATATATTCAAAGGTATGTGCCGAATTTCTGTGTAACAGTCAATCTTTCTTATGTTCAGATACAGAAAAGTAATATCCTGTCAGATATTTTGGAGGGATTAGAGGAGTATGATTTGAGTCCTGCAAGTATTGCGGTAGAATTGACGGAAAGTGGATTTCTGGAGTCAGATGAATGCTTTATAAGGTTCTGCAGCGGATTGCAGGAGGCGGGCATCCGTCTTGCATTGGATGATTTTGGTACAGGCTATTCTAATTTCCATTACCTCTATGATATGAGTCCTGATACGATTAAGATTGACCGTTCCTTTACTGTAAAGGCTTTGGAAAATGACTATGAATACGGATTGCTTAAGCAGATGGTGGAGATGGTGCATGGCATTAATTTAAAGATGTGTATAGAAGGTATTGAAACAGAAGAGGAGTTGAAGAAAATCAGTAAGATGGGTCCGGATTATATTCAGGGCTACTTCTTTGGAAGACCCTGTGCGTTTGATACCTTCCTGGCTAAACACATTACATGAGTATAAAAGGCACTTGTTGTTTTTGATTGATATTGCCAAGAATAATAGAAAATACCACGGCTACAAGCCGTGGTATTTTTGTGCACCCGCAGGCGCTACATTAGAGAATTCTCGGAGAGCCTTATCTCATCTGCTCTTCCTGATTTCTGATCATACGACGAACCATCTCGCCACCGATACTACCTGCTTCCTTAGAAGTAAGGTCACCATTGTAACCTTCCTTTAAGTTAACACCAAGCTCGGATGCAACCTCAGTTTTAAAACGATCCATAGCTGCTTTTGCTTCAGGAACTTCTACTCTATTACTTCTGCTTGCCATTTGAATTCACCTCCAAATTAATTAATATAGTTTTCTCTCTATTTTCAAGATAAGTGTAACGCACACTTATCCTGAAAACAGTTTTAAGCGTTTGTCATCACTTATCTTGGTAATAGTATGAGCAGTAGAATTGTTTTTACACTGGTAAGTTTTTCATTCTTTTGCTATAATTTTTTTTGTTGTTTGAAAAATATTTCAAAAGGAGTTATTTATGAAAGAAAATATAACGGAAAGAAGAAAACTGGCTCTTATTGCAATGGTACTTCTAATGGTGGGAGCCATAGCTGTAATGAACGGAAAGAAGTCGGAGGAAGAGACATCTGCGCTTCACATAGGTTCCTTAAAAGGACCGACTTCTATGGGATTGCTGTATCTGATGGAAGAGAGCGAGGAAGGGAAAGCAGAAAACGCTTATCATTTTACTATGGCTACTACAGCGGACGAGCTGTTGCCCCTTATGGTCAAGGGAGAATTGGATATTGCGCTGGTGCCAGCCAACGTAGCAAGTATTCTTTATAACAAAACAGAGGGTGGTATTACTGTTATTGATGTTAATACGCTAGGTGTATTGTATATGGTTTCGGGAGACACTGCGCTACAGAGTATAAGTGATTTGAAAGGAAAAACCATTTATTTGACAGGAAGAGGTACTACGCCGGATTATGTGCTGCAATATCTTTTGAAAGAAAATGGTTTAAGTGCCGAGGACTGTGCTTTGGAGTATAAGTCAGAGGCTACGGAGGTGGCTGCCTTATTGGCAGAGAATCCTGATGCCATTGGCTTGCTTCCTCAACCCTTTGTAACAGCGGCCTGTGCTCAAAATGAGAAGCTGAATATTGTTCTGGATATGACGGCAGAGTGGGACAAGGTTCAGGGTGAGAGCGGTAGCAGAATGGTGACCGGAGTAACCGTGGTGCGCAACCAAATTCTGGAAGATAATGAAAAGGCGGTGAAAACCTTCCTTGCAGAGCATGCGGAGAGTACCGCTGCAATCAATGACAATCCTGAAGCGGGAGCCAAGCTGGTGGTTGAAGCCGGAATCGTGGCGAAGGAGCCCATTGCTCAAAAAGCAATTCCCTATTGTTATATTGTCAGTATTACCGGAACGGAGATGCAACAGTCGGTATCTGCATATTTGCAGGTATTATATGAACAGTCACCGGATTCGGTAGGTGGAAGCCTGCCGGGAGAGGATTTCTATTATTGTGAATAACCTAAGAAAAATCGGCATTGTGTTATTTTGGCTGCTTGTGTGGCAGCTGTTGGCTATGCTGGTAGATAATCCAATTTTATTTGTAACGCCCTGGCAGACCGTATGTGCGCTGGTAGGCTTGCTGACAGAAGCTGTCTTTTGGCGGACGGTGTGCATGTCTCTGTTGCGTATTACAGCCGGATTTGTGCTGGGAATGCTTATGGGACTCTTGCTTGCCTTGCTTAGTAAGCGGTATTCTCTGATAGAAGCGTTGCTGGCTCCTATCATAACTTTGTGCAAAACGGTTCCGGTGGCGGTGTTTGTAGTGTTGCTTCTCATCTGGTGGGGTTCATCCGTTCTGGCGGTGGCAATCTGCTTTTTGATTGTGCTTCCAATCATATATATCAGCACCCTGGAGGGCTTGAAAAGCACAGACAAGAAGCTGTTGGAGATGGCAAAGGTATTTGAATTTCCCAAGGCTACAAAATTCTTCTATATTTATCGACCTGCATTGAAGTCGTTTTTGAGCAGTGGATTAAAACAGGCACTCGGCATGTGCTGGAAATCCGGAGTGGCGGCGGAGGTTATCGGGACTCCGGCATTTTCTATCGGAGAACAGCTTTATCTGTCCAAAATTCATTTGAATACCTCGGAGGTGTTTGCATGGGCGGCGGTGATTATTTTGTTGAGTGTGGGATTTGAACGCTTGGTACTATGGCTGACAGGGGAGTTTTGGAAATGGGAACCTGCCTGTGGGAGGAAGGTACGAAAAGATACCGCGAAACAAGTACTCGGCTATTGTCCAAGGGATGTAAAATTATGTGTGGAGAATGTGTCCAAGTCCTACGACAGTCAAACTGTCATACGCAATTTGAATGCGGTTTATGAAGGGGGAGAGACTTATTATCTGACCACACCCTCCGGTAGCGGCAAAACCACTCTCTTGCGGATTATGTGCGGGCTGGAAATGCCGGACGAAGGAAAAGTGGATTCCGGGCTTTCCTATGGTATGGTATTTCAGGAGGACAGACTTTGTGAGGACTACAGTGCCCTGCGCAATGTGGAAATGGTTACAGGCAGCAATGAGAGAGCAAGGAAGGCTTTGGAACAATTGTTGAATGCGGATGCATTGCACAAGCCATGTTGTCAGCTCAGTGGCGGCATGAAGCGCCGGGTGGCATTGGTGCGTGCCATGGAAAGTGAGTCGGACTGCGTATTGCTGGATGAGCCCTTTACGGGTATGGATGCGGACACCAGACTGCGTGCGGAAGCATATATTAAGGAACGACAAAGAGGCAGAATACTGATTGTTGCTACCCACATTTGAAAAAATATTTGTATTTTTCCGGTGTCTATGCTATAATCGTAAAATGACTGTGATTGTGTCTATTTTTTAGAGGAAAAGTAATAAATAGATGCGCTTTCGGCATGAGGACAATGGATATACACCCAAATGGGTATAAAGGAGGAAATTTCATAATGAGTTTACAGGTGGAAAAGTTAGAGAAAAACATGGCAAAGCTGACCATCGAGGTGCCTGCTGAAGAGTTGGACAAGGCAATCGAGACAGCTTATCAGAAAAATAAAGGAAAGATTAGCCTTCCCGGTTTCCGTAAGGGTAAAGCTCCTCGCAAGATGATTGAGCAGATGTATGGTAAGGAAGTATTTTATGAGGATGCAGCCAATGAATTAATTCCTGAGGCATATGACAAAGCACTTGATGAGTGTACTGAAGCAATCGTATCTTCTCCTAAGATTGAAGTAATTCAGATTGAAGCAGGCAAGCCTTTTATCTTTACAGCAGAGGTTGCTCTGAAGCCGGAAGTAACTCTTGGCAAATATAAAGGCGTAAAGGTAGATAAGATTGAGGTTGAAGTGTCTGATGAGGAAGTGGATGCTGCAATCAATCGTGAGAGAGAAAGTAACGCAAGAACCATTACTGTAGAGGATAGAGCTGTTAAGGACGGTGATATGACCGTTATTGATTTTGAAGGTTTTGTTGACGGAGTGGCTTTCGAAGGCGGTAAGGGAGAGAATTATCCCTTGACCATCGGCTCCGGCGCATTTATCCCCGGTTTTGAAGAGGCACTTATCGGTGCTGAAATCGGTAAGGAAACTGATGTGAATGTGACCTTCCCTGAGGAATATCAGGCAGAAGAGCTTGCAGGCAAGGCAGCAGTATTTAAATGTACTGTTAAGGAAATCAAGGAAAAGCAGCTTCCTGAATTGGATGATGAATTTGCAAGTGAAGTATCTGAATTTGACACCTTAGCTGAGTATAAGGAAGATGTTAAGAAGAATCTTGCTGACAGAAAGGAAGCAGATGCTAAGAATGCCAAGGAGGATGCTGTAATTGAGGCAATCATTGCTGATGCACAGATGGATATTCCCGATGCTATGTTAGAAACCCAGCAGAGACAGATGGTTGAGGATTTCGCTCAGAGAATTCAGTCTCAGGGTCTTTCCATGGAGCAGTATATGCAGTTTACAGGTTTGACTCCTGCGACCTTGCTGGAGCAGGTTAAGCCGCAGGCATTAAAGAGAATTCAGTCTCGTCTGGTATTGGAGGCTGTTGTAGCTGCTGAGAAGATAGAAGCTTCCGAGGCTGATTTCGAGGAAGAAGTAAAGACCATGGCTCAGGCTTATCAGATGGAAGAGGATAAGGTGAAGGAGCTGTTGGGCGAGAACGGTAAGAAGCAGGTTATGGAAGATATCTGCATCAAGAAGGCTGTTGATTTTGTTGTGGAGAATGCGAAAGAAGCAAAGGCTAAGGCTAAGAAGGAAGAAGCATAATCGTTTGTTGTAACAGTATGTGTATTGAGTTAAGAGACAAGTTGTACCCGGTATAAGCCGGGTACAACTTTGTCTGTCTTAGAATGATTAATATTTTATTAAAAATAGGTTTTCTGATTGAAAAAGGAATTTAAGTAGGCTATTATGGAAATTAGTAAATAATAGGAGATTCGTGTGTAAGAAAGGATGGGTTATTCAGATGAGTTTAATACCTTACGTGGTTGAACAGACAAGTAAAGGTGAGAGATCCTATGATATTTATTCAAGACTTTTAAAGGATAGAATTATTTTTTTGGGAGAGGAAGTCAATGATGTAAGTGCAAGTATTGTTGTGGCACAGCTGCTTTTCCTGGAGGCAGAGGATCCTGAGAAGGATATCCATCTGTATATTAACAGCCCCGGTGGCAGTGTGACTGCAGGTATGGCAATCTATGATACCATGCAGTATATTAAATGTGATGTGTCCACAGTATGTATCGGCATGGCAGCAAGTATGGGTGCTTTCCTGTTGGCAGGTGGTGCAAAGGGTAAGAGATTTGCGCTTCCCAATGCGGAAATTATGATTCATCAGCCTCTTGGCGGTACTCAGGGTCAGGCAACAGAAATCGAAATTGCTGCAAAGCATATTTTAAAGACGAAAGAGAAATTGAACCGTATGCTGGCAGAAAACACAGGTAAGGACTATGAGACTGTCTGTGCTGATACCGAGCGCGATAACTGGAAGAGCGCAGAGGAGGCTTGCGAATACGGGCTGATTGATAAAGTAATTAAAACTCATGACGCTGCTAATGCGTAATGAGACGGGACAACCGAAATGCTAGGTTGTGAAAAAAGGAAGTAAACAGGAGTATAATGATGGCAGGGAAAAATTCCGGTAGTGACATTAGATGTTCTTTTTGTAATAAATCTCAGGGACAGGTTCGCAAGCTCATTGCAGGTCCTTCTGGGGTATACATTTGTGATGAATGTGTTGATATTTGTGCGGATATTCTGGAAGAAGAGCTTGAGGATGAAGAGGTAGAACAGATTGCGCACACAGATATTAATCTGTTGAAGCCTAGAGAAATCAAGGATTTTTTGGATGAATATGTAATCGGACAGGAGGAAGCCAAAAAGGTATTGTCCGTTGCAGTTTATAATCATTACAAGAGAGTCACCGCACCCAAGGATTTGGATGATGTGGAATTGCAAAAGAGTAATATTATCATGGTAGGACCTACAGGCTCCGGTAAGACGTATTTGGCACAGACACTTGCCAAAATCATCAATGTTCCCTTTGCTATTGCAGATGCGACTACATTGACGGAAGCCGGCTACGTGGGTGAAGATGTGGAAAACATTCTGTTAAAGCTGTTACAGGCTGCAGATTATGATGTGGAACGTGCCCAGTACGGTATTATTTATATTGATGAAATAGATAAGATTACCAAGAAAAGTGAAAATGTATCCATTACCCGCGATGTGTCCGGTGAAGGGGTGCAGCAGGCTCTTTTGAAGATTGTTGAAGGTACTGTTGCAAGTGTGCCTCCCCAAGGGGGCAGGAAGCATCCACATCAGGAGCTGATTCAGGTTGATACCACCAATATTTTATTTATTTGCGGTGGCGCATTTGATGGATTGGAGAAAATCGTTGAATCTCGTCTGGATCGGAAAGCAATCGGTTTTAATACCGAGGTGTCGCAAAAGTCCACGAAAGAGCTTAGTGAGCTGTTTCAGGAGGTGATTCCTCAGGATCTGATTAAATTCGGTCTGATTCCTGAATTTGTGGGACGTGTACCTATCTGTGTGGCATTGCGCGGATTGGACAGGGATGCGCTTGTGAAGATATTGCAGGAGCCTAAGAATGCATTGATTAAGCAGTATCAGAAGCTTTTCAATATGGATAATGTGGAGTTGCGCTTTGAGAAGGATGCCATTGAAGCTATTGCGGATAAGGCCTTTGAACGTAAAACCGGAGCCAGAGGTTTGCGCTCCATTATGGAAAATATTATGATGGATACCATGTATGAAATCCCTTCTGATGATACTATTGAGGAATGTGTGATTACGAAGGGTGCTGTAGAAGGAACAAGTGAACCGCTGACAGTTCGCCGTGAGACCATGAAAAAGGCACGGTAAATCATATATGAGAAGTAACATAAGACGGCAGCGTCTTGTGCAGAAAACGCCGCCTCTGTTTAGGACGGCGTTTTTTATTTTGCTATCAGTAGAAAAAGGAGTAGGATATGATTATCAAAAGTGTAAGTCTGGAGACGGTGTGTGGTATCACTAGTAAGCTTCCCGAGAATATACATCCGGAGGTGGCTTTTGCCGGTAAGAGTAATGTGGGCAAATCCTCCTTAATCAATGCATTAATGAACCGCAAATCCCTTGCCAGAACCAGCTCTCAGCCGGGCAAAACCCAGACGATAAATTATTATAATATTAATGATGCTATTTATTTTGTGGATTTGCCGGGATACGGCTATGCGCAGGCAAATGAGCGGGTAAAGGCCCAGTGGGGCAAGATGATTGAGGACTATTTGCATCGTTCCAAACAATTAAAGGCAGTGTTTCTTTTGATTGACATTCGCCATGCACCATCAGAAAATGACCGCATTATGTATGCGTGGATTCGCAAAATGGGTTTTGAGCCGATTATTATTGCTACCAAGTTGGACAAGATTAACAGGAGTCAGATACAAAAACAGATAAAGCTTATTCGGACCACTCTGGAGGCTGATAAGGAGACGGTAATCATTCCCTTTTCGGCAACTACCAAGCAGGGCAGAGATGATATTTACGAAGTGATTGAAGCTATTATATAAAGGGGTTAAGTATGAAGAAATATTGTAAGGCATTAGCAAATATTGCAATAGCACTAATAATTTTTCTGTTGATAATTATGGTGGCACCACGAGTGCTGATTTTCTTTTCGCCTTTTGTGGCAGGCTGGATTATTGCACTGATTGCAAGTCCCATGGTACGCTTTTTTGAAGAAAAGCTGAAGATAAAGCGAAAAGCAGGCAGTGCCTTTGTTATTATAGCGGTTATCGCTTTGGTTGTATTGCTGCTTTATCTGGTAGGAGCTAAGCTGGTAGAGGAAATTATAGGATTAATCAGCGCGCTTCCTGAAATGTGGGCAGCGGTGGAGTCTGATTTTTCGGATATTTCCCGTAATTTGAATGTGTTTTATAAGCGTCTTCCCCAGAATGTGCAAAGTGGTATTACTGATCTGGCGGAGGAGATAGCGGGATTGATGGGTGAGACATTAAGTAAAGTCAGTACTCCTACCATCAATGCTGTGGGAAATTTTGCTAAGAGTCTTCCGACGATTATTATTGGTGTGATTATGGCTTTGCTGGCATCCTACTTTTTTGTGGCAGAGAAAAAGACTGTGGCGGAGTGGCTTAGAAAAAACATGCCTTCGTCCATACAGATTCGTTATCAGATGATAAAGAAAAGTCTGGTGATGGCTGTGGGTGGCTATTTGAAGGCACAGCTGAAAATTGAAGTGTGGATGTACCTGTTACTGGTAATCGGGCTGAGTATTTTAAAGATTGATTATGCACTTTTGATTGCGTTAGGAATTGCTTTTCTTGATTTCTTTCCCTTCTTTGGGACCGGTACGGTTATGGTGCCATGGGCGATTATCAAGATATTAAGTGGAGACTATTCAATGGCAATCGGTCTGTTGATTATCTGGGGTGGAGGACAGCTGGCCCGTCAGCTGATACAACCCAAAATCGTGGGAGATTCCGTGGGAGTGCCGCCGATTCCTACCCTGTTCCTTCTGTACATAGGCTACAAGGTTGGTGGTGTATTCGGTATGATTGCGGCAGTACCTATTGGTTTGATTATTATAACGATGTATACGGAAGGTGCTTTTGAGACCACCAAAAACAGCGTGTTAATACTGGTGTCAGGAATTAACAAATTCCGTAGATTGGAAAAAGAAGATATGGTCAATGTCGAGGCAATGCGTGAGCAGGAGCTGGAGCGCACCCGGCAGTTAAACGAGCAGGCGGAAGAACAGCGTGCTAAGAAAGAACGTAAGCAAAGCAAACAGTAAATTGTGCTGGGAACAGGAATCAGGGATTCAGAAAACGGGAGAATGATACATGCGTAATATCAGAATGCTGCTGCAGTATGAGGGAACCAGATATCAGGGATGGCAGCGCCAGACCTCCTCAGGCAATACCATTCAGGGTAAGCTGGAGGCACTTCTTGGAAAAATGTGTAACGAGCCCATTGAAATATCGGCAAGCGGCAGAACTGATGCAGGTGTACATGCCTGTGGACAGGTGGTCAATTTTCATACAAACAGCCAAATGCCTGTGGATGAAATCTTATCCTATTGCAATAGATACCTGCCGGAGGATATTGCGGTAATAGAGGTGAGCGAGGCGGCACCGCGTTTTCATAGCAGATTGAATGCTTGCGGGAAATGCTACTGCTATCGTATCATAAACAGCAAGATTCCAAATGTGTTTTGGCGAAGATATGCCCTTGAGATACCGGAAGCGTTGGACTTGGCTGCAATGCGCAAGGCAGCGGAGTTGCTTTTGGGGGAGCATGATTTTAAATCCTTTACCTCTGCTAAAAAAGGGAAAAAGTCCACCGTTAGGAGAATTGATGAGATTTCCATTAAAGAAGAGGGAGACTTACTTACCTTTACTTTTGTGGGAAATGGCTTTTTGCACCATATGATTAGAATTCTCATGGGGACCTTGTTGGAGGTTGGCATGGGGCAGAGAATGCCCGAGAGCATGACAGATGTTTTAAATGCATGCGACCGGGAAAAAGCGGGTCCCTTGGTTCCTGCAAAAGGGCTTACTCTTATGGAAGTGTATTATTAACTCTCTTTATTTTAGAGAAAAATAGAAACAAATAAATTTGTAAAAGATGAAACCTTTCACCCTGCAAAGTAGTTTATTACTTTGTAGGGTGTTTTTTGTTCAGGGGATGCAGTTTATAAAAAATTAAGAAATTATTTGCAGAAAATATGCAGTAATTAGGTATGTTATTGAATATTAATATATAAGATGGTGTACTGCGTGAAAGAATAGGCTGTCCTGTTGGTGGTAATTGACAGGCTATGGCAAGGATACAGGAGGGGTATATGGGAAGAAATATCATGGTTTTTAATAATAATAGCAATATTGCGGAAATAATGCGACCTCTGTTTGTGACAGAGGATATTCATGTGCATGTAGCCTGTGACTTACAGACAGTAGTGGAAATGCTACGCACCACAGATGTGCAGATGGTATTGATGGATGTGGAATCCCGTGAGGGTGATTGGTTGCATGGTATCGAATTGATTACATATATTAGGGAGCAAAGCAGTATTCCGATTATGGTGGTGTCTACACAGGCTGCAGAAGAGGTTAAAATTATGGCCTTGGACGCAGGGGCTGATGATTACGTAGTATGGGGCTGCAATCCCTTGGAAATTTTGGCACGGGTGAATTCCCAGCTGCGCAGATATATGCAGCTGAAAAATGTATGCGCCAATATTGACCGCATCTACAGAGTGGGTGATTTGGAGATTAACGACAGAAACCGAACGGTTACTGTAGATAGCAGGGAGGTCAGATTGACTCCTATTGAATACAAGATTTTGCGCCTACTGGTACAGCAAAGAGGAAAGGTATTGTCTATCAGTCAGATTTATGAATCTATCTGGCATATGCAGGCAATCGGTGTGGACAACACTGTGGCAGTCCATATCCGCCACATTCGAGAGAAAATCGAGTGTAATCCCAAGAAACCTCGATATTTGAAAGTGGTATGGGGCAATGGCTATAAGGTAGGATGACAGATATCCTGTCTCGGAACGTCAAATGAACGTTAGAAAAGAAAAACGTGCATATTATTGCATTGACAAATGTATAAAAATGCATTATTGTATTAACTAGTTAATACAGCGAGGGCGAATATGAATACTGTTATAACTGAACAATCGGAACAAAAGAGAGGACTTAGCGGCAGCTCTTTGAAGCTGATAGCATTGATAACCATGCTAATTGATCATGTGGGTGCCGGAATCCTGGGCAGACTTATGATGGCAAGAGGCTTTATGGATATTGCATCCGCAGGAGGGATGGCTGCCAGTATCTGGCTTCAGGAAAATGCAGAATTGTATTATGGTTATCTTGTAATGCGCAAGATAGGCAGAATTGCTTTTCCTATTTTTGTTTTCCTGATAGTGGAGGGCTTTCAGAGAACTCGCAGTAAGGAGAAATATGTACTGCGGATGGCGGTCTTTGCATTGCTTTCGGAGATTCCCTTTGATTTGGTATTTAAAGGACAGATACTGGAATTTGCCTATCAGAACATCTTTTTTACGTTACTGATTGGCTTATTGACAATGCTATGCTTTGACTTTATAGAGCGGACGGATTGGAATGGATTGCTACAACTTCTGGCCTACGGTGCAACATTGGTGGCAGGGCTTGGGCTGGCTGAACTGCTGAAAACAGATTACGGAGCCAAGGGTGTTATCTGCATCATGGTGGTATACATCTTCCGCAGGAATCGGTTTGTACAGCTTGTGGCAGGTGCTATTTCCTTTTTGTGGGAAATGCCGGCATCATTGGCATTTCTACCGATTGCATTTTATAACGGAACAAGAGGGCTTAAGCTGAAATACATATTTTATGTGTTCTACCCATTGCATTTGTTGATAATCTATGTGATTAGCGTAATCATGGGAATCAGTGGTTATCCGGCAGGATAGTACCGCTATATTTTGAAAACAAAGGAAGGGAGTATGAAGATGGAGGAGATTTTACAGGTAAAGGATTTGTGCAAAACATTTACCTTATCTGCCAAGCAGCAAAGGCTGGAGCAGACCAAAGAAAAGAAAAGAGTAGCAGTGAATCATTTGAGCTTTACTGCTTATAAGGGAGAGGTGTTTGGTCTACTGGGACCTAACGGAGCAGGTAAGACCACAACGCTGCGTATACTGGCAACATTGATTAAGCCTGACAGCGGTGATGCAGTAATCGGAGGTGCCAGCGTGACGGGGGCTCCTCAGGAAGTACGTGGCAAAATTGGTTTTTTAACAAGTGAATTGAAGCTGGAAGAATTTTTTACCCCTAATTATTTATTTGATTTCTTTTCTGATTTGCATGGAGTGCCGGTCGAGGTGCGCGACGAGCGAAAGAAGATGCTGTTTGAACGTTTCGGCATTCATGAATTTGCAGAGGTCAAGGTGGGAGATTTGTCCACGGGTATGAAGCAGAAGGCATCTCTGGTAATCTCACTGGTACATGATCCGGACATTATTATTTTTGATGAGCCTACTAACGGACTGGATATTCTGACGGCTAAGGTGGTTACCGATTTTCTGTTGGATTTGAAGGAGCAGGGCAAGACTATAATTGTGTCGACCCACATTTTCACCCTGGTAGAAAAAATATGTGATCGCGTAGGAATCATTGTTGACGGTCAGATGGCGGTATGCGATAAGCTAGAGACTCTTTGTGCAGAGAAAACTCTGGAAGACAAATTCTTTGAAATATATGAGGGCTATACACATGAAAAATAATACATTAACAATTATGAAAAAGGAATTGGCAAGGTTCTTTAGGGATAAGAGGATGGTGTTTACCACGATTCTAATGCCCGGTTTAATGATATATGTGCTTTATACCTTTATGGGAAATACCATGATGAAGGAATTTTTGCCGGATGATAGTTATGTGGCAAGTGCCTATGTGCAGAATATGCCGGAGGAAATGGAGGAGGCGCTTGTTGCTTTGTCTGCGGAATGGACCGAGATTGATGCAGAGGAGGCGGAGACGGTAAAGCAGAGTATTCAGGATAAGGAAGCAGATGTGCTGGTGATTTTTCCTGAGAATTTTCTGCAGGCTGTGCAGGAGTATGATGTAACTTCGGGTACGGCTGCTCCTAATGTGGAAATCTATTATAATTCCACGGAGACGCAGTCTGATTTGATGTATGATGCAGTGCGCAACATGTTGTCTGAATATGAAAACACTCTTGCCAATAAACTGGATGTCAATGTGGGAGATAAGGATTATGACTGTGCAACTGACAGAGATTTGACAGCGATGATGTTTTCTATGATGCTGCCTATGCTGTTGATGATATTTCTCTATAGCGGTTGTATTTCCGTGGCGCCGGAATCCATCGCAGGTGAGAAGGAGCGTGGTACGATTGCAACCTTGCTTGTAACACCTATGAAGAGAAGCTCTCTGGCCTTGGGAAAAGTATTCAGCTTAAGTATTATTGCTTTGCTTTCAGGAATATCCAGCTTTTTGGGAACCTTTCTGTCGCTACCCCAGCTGATGGGCGGTGAGACAACCGGCATTGATACTGCAGTGTACGGTGTGACGGATTTTGTAATGCTGTTGGGAATTATTTTATCTACGGTATTGGTATTGGTATCGATAATCTCAGTGATTTCCGCGTTCTCCAAGAGTATTAAGGAAGCAGGAACTGCAGTGTCTCCGCTGATGATTGTGGTAATGTTTATCAGTTTGCTTCCTATGTTTGGCGGTGATATGGTAAGACCCATATACAGCTTTGTGATTCCCTTATATAATAGCGTGATGTGTATGAATGGTATTTTCTCCTTTACCTATGAACCCTTACAGGTGGGCATTACTATTTTGGCCAATATTCTTTGTACAGGAATTCTTAGCTTTGTGTTAACCAAAATATTTAATAGTGAGAAAGCAATGTTTACACGATAAGTCCGGTTGGAAATGGGCAGAAACATCCATTGACGAAATATGTGAAGCTGTGTAAAATAGTAAATGTAAGCGTTTACATACACGGAGGAATGAAGGATGCAGATGCCCATATTTGAAAGATATATTGACGAACTGATTGAGAAGAGCACTCTTGATGTTCCGGCTTGGAATATTGAAAAGGCACGCTCGGGAAAGGTTGCTGGTTGGAATTATATTGATGGATGTATGATTCTTGCCCTGTTGGAGATTTATCAGGCGACCGGTGAGAAGAAATACTATGAATTCGCAGATGCCTTTATCGACCACAGAGTGCTGGAGGACGGTTCCATTAAGGGATATTCTGTGGAGGAATACAATATCGATAATGTAAATGCCGGTAAAACTTTGTTTGCTTTATATGAGTTGAACGGCAAGGAGAAATACCGCAAGGCCATTGATTTAATATACAGTCAGGTGCAGACACAGCCCAGAACTGCTGAGGGCAATTTCTGGCACAAGAAGATATATCCCAATCAGGTGTGGTTGGATGGTATGTATATGGGTCAGCCCTTTTATATGGAGTACGAGACCAAATTCAACAATAAAAAGAATTATGGGGACATTTTCAGTCAGTTTGCCAACGTGGTGAAATATCTGCGTGATGAGAAAACAGGCTTGTATTATCATGGATATGATGCTTCCAAGGAAATATTCTGGTGTGATAAAGAGACCGGATTGTCACAAAATTTCTGGTTGCGTGCTCTGGGCTGGTATTCCATGGCGCTTTTGGATACGCTGAATAAATGTGAGCCGGGAGAAGAATATCAGGTAGAATATGATAACCTGAAGCAGGTGTTTGTGGACATGATAGACTCTATGCTGCAATTTCAGGACGAGAGCGGTTTGTGGTATCAGCTGCCTGCTCTTGGAGGAAAAGAGCCCAATTATTTAGAGACAAGCGGCAGCTCGATTATGGCATATTGTATGCTGAAGGGTGTACGTCTCGGCTTCCTGCCGACATCCTATCGTGAACCAGCGTTAAAGGCATTTCATGGTGTCTGTGATAAATATCTGCAGGAAAAGGATGGACATTTGAGTCTGGGCGGAATCTGTATGGTGGCAGGACTTGGACCTGCGGACAATATCCGCCGTGACGGTAGCTTTGAATACTATATGTCAGAACCGGTGGTAGAGGATGATGCCAAGGGTGTCGGACCTTTGTTATTGGCTTATACGGAAATGAGAAGAATGTTATAGAATTCCAAGGTGCTCAAGGAGTATCTTGATACCCATTAGAATCAAAATAATACCTCCTGCCAGCTCGGCTTTGGCTTTGTATTTTACGCCAAATACATTTCCGACCTTGACGCCGATGGCGGAGAGTATAAAGGTGATTGTGCCGATAAAAGCTACGGCAGGAATAATATCCACGTGCAGGAAAGCAAAGGTGACTCCTACAGCCAAAGCATCAATGCTTGTGGCGATGGCAAGTACAAACATAGTTTTGCAGTCAAGGGAGGCGTTGGTGTCTTCCAATTCCTCCTTTGACAGTGCTTCTCGTATCATGGTTATTCCGATTAGACCTAAAAACACAAATGCAATCCAATGATCGATTGCTATAATATACTGTTTGAATTGACTGCCGAGCAGATAGCCTAAAAGGGGCATAAGTGCCTGAAAGCCTCCAAACCATAGTCCTGCAATGCAGGCTTTTTTTATATTGATTTTCTTTATGGCAAGACCTTTACAGACTGATACGGCAAAGGCATCCATGGACAGCCCTACGGCAATAAAAAATAAGCTGATTAAACTCATACGAAATCTCCCTGTTAAACAAAATAGAAACCTACAGGCAATAAGATATCATAGCCTGGCTGGAAAAAAATGTCAATATATGGTAATAGCAAAGAAAATGCTTAGAAAAAAAGCCGGCTTATTAAGCCGGCTTGAAAATCTGCTATTAAGCTACAACAGTTACGTTGGTAGCGCGGATTTTGCTGCTGTTCTGAGGATCGCACTCAGTATCGAAGGTAACCTTCTGACCTTCTTCTAAAGACTTAAAGCCTTCTGCGTTGATTGCAGAAAAGTGAACGAATACTTCTTCGCCGTTTGCATCGTTAGTGATGAAACCGTAACCCTTCTGTGCGTTAAACCATTTTACTGTACCGTTATTCATTGTGGTACCTCCTTTGAGATAGGGACAAGAGCCCGTTTTAGTATTAGTGATTCCAAAACGTAGGACAAAAAAATCACATATTTTTGTAAACCATCATCGAAAAGTAACAATGACTTACAAAAATATGTGAGATCAATGACTTTCATTTAGAATACCTTGTAAGTATATCATTTAGCTTGTTGTAATGTCAATGAATTTTTGCTTTTGGCGCATATTTTCTTACATTTTGCAAAAAATATGATATAAAAAAGGAATGCCTTCTAAATGAGTAAAAGGAGAGTTGGGACATTGTTATGAGCATTACAATCAGTATCTATTTGGCGGGAGTTATCGTTTTTGTAGCACTTATGGGAGGCTTTTGGCTGGGCAGAAGTGTAAAGTGGATGACCGTTGATGCGGACAGTCGCGTCGATGAAAAGGAGGCTGTCAAGCGAATCTCTGCCGGATGGGAAATCTGCAGTCCGGCTACAGGAATTGTGTGCGGATTTGACGAGGGGATTGGCCGTGGGGTTCTGATTCAACCTGAGCGGGGAGCTGTTTATGCGCCTGCTTCTGGTAAAATAACAAAGCTATACCCTATGGGAAATGCAATGCTGTTACAAATGGATTCCGGTGTGGAGCTACTGCTTCGTGCAGGAGAAACAAAGGATGAGCTACACAATGTGTACTATCGGCTTCATGTGATACAAAATGAAATTGTAAGTAAGGGGAAGCTTCTGTTGGAATATGATGTGGAGGGACTGCAAAAGGAAGGCGTGGATACGGCAATTGTGGTCGCTTTAGAAACCAACAGAAATTATGAGATTGCAGTTGCCCGGAGGGAGCGGGTGAAGGCGGGAGAAGAATTGCTTCGGATTTATGAGCCTGCATTGACAGTTTAGTTTGATTTTGGGTAAAATCAAAGAGTGCAACCGGGTGAGATTCTGTTCCATGGACAGAAAAGAATCGTGTTGAGTGAATAAATAGGGGGGTATATTTATGGATAAGTCAAAAATAACAAAAATGTGGATTGCCGATCAGGGCGACGGAACCTATAGTAATCCGATACTTTATACGGACTATTCCGATCCGGATGCTATCAGGGTAGGGGAGGATTATTTTATGATTGCCTCCAGCTTTTGTAATACTCCCGCCGTGCCATTGCTGCATTCCAAGGATTTGGTAAACTGGAAGGTTATTAATTATATTATTGACAAGCTTCCCTTTGGGTATTATGACAAGCCTATGCATGGCTGTGGAACGTGGGCACCGTCCATCAGATACCACGAGGGTGTATACTACGTGTTTGTTCCCATGCCGGATGAGGGTATTATGATGTGCAAAACCACTGACCCTTGGGGGAAGTGGAGTGAACCGTCCTATGTGCGTAAGGTTGTGGGATGGATTGATCCCTGCCCCTTCTGGGATGATGATGGGAAGGCTTATATGGTAAGTGCCTTTGCCAGAAGTCGTATCGGCTTCAAGAGCTATTTATACATGTCTCCCATTATGCCGGACTGCTCCGATGTGTTGGATGATGGGCAGTTTATCTATGATGGTCATGCCACGCAGCCTACCATTGAGGGACCTAAACTCTATAAGAGAAATGGTTATTATTACATATTTGCACCGGCAGGGGGAGTGAAAACCGGGTGGCAGACAGTACTTCGCTCTAAAAATATTTACGGACCCTATGAGGAGAGAATAGTATTACATCAGGGCAATACTTCTGTGAATGGACCTCATCAGGGAGCGTGGGTGGATACTCCTACCGGCGAAGATTGGTTTCTGCATTTTCAGGATGTGGGAAATGCAGGTCGAATCGTACATCTGCAACCCATGCGCTGGGAGGATGATTGGCCGATAATCGGTGTGAACGACGTGGACGGCTGCGGGGAACCGGCAATGCGTTATACCAAGCCTGATGTGGGCGGAAGCTTCCCTATATCTGCGCCTGAGGACAGTGACTTTTTTGAGGGAGAACATTTGGGTCTGCAGTGGCAGTGGAATGCGAATTATCGGGATGAATGGTATGAACTAAACAATAATCAGCTGATTTTGCATGCAGTATCGACAGATTCCAAGGCTCAGCTCTGCGATATCAGTAATCTGTTGCTTCAAAAATGGCCTGCACCGGAGTTTCAAATTACCACTTGCCTACATTTAGAAAATATGGCAGAGGGTGACGTGGCAGGAATGGTGTCTCAATGTGGCAGCTACACCGGATTGTTGGTGCAGAAGGAAAGTGGCAGGCTTTTGCTGTGTCAGAGGATGGGTAACTGGACCAAGGATGATGAGAAGCGTGAAATAGTAGGTGAGGTAGAGCAGAATACCCTGTATATTCGTATGAAGGTGAAAGGGGAATCTGATGTGTCGTTTGAAGTTGGCTATACGGAAGAAATGTTTACTGCCGTGGGCAGGACGGTAACGGCTACTCCCGGCCGCTGGGTAGGAGTGAAGGTAGGACTTGTGACAATGAATGAGCGCGGAAGTGAGGGTGGCAGTGTTGCTGTGGATTATTTTGCGTTCGAACGATTGACCGAATAGTGGTAAAAATGACTTAAAATGGTAATTTTTAAGGAAATTCAGAAGAGAGTTGCGGAATTCGTGTTGAATTTTGCGGCTCTTTTTAGTATAATAGCATTGTACTATGCCTAATTATGTGCAGATGCAATATTGTTCCCCATTAAGGTGGTTTGTTTCCGGAAGGATAGCATTATGAAAGAAGAAAGTAAAAAGAAAAATTTCATAAGAAGACCGTGGCAGAAGGTATTTCTTTTTCTGACTTTACTAGTGTTGATTTTGGGGTGCGGAAGTTATGTGTATGCAAAGTATTATGCAGAAAGTGCGAGGCGAGGCATTGCCATTGCCAGCGGAATTTACTTTTCAGCCAATTACGCAGTGGAATCGAAAGAAAACGAAGCGTATTTTGAGTCGGTAGTAAAAAGCATCTATACGGGAAGTGCTTATTCGTTCAATTTTGAAGTCAGAAATTATGAGAATAATCTGCTTTTTAACGGAAGTGATATTGAGATTCCCTATACCGTTTCCTTTTGGTTGGACACAGAACCGGAGGGGGCTACTTATTCCGTGGGTACGGAGAAGCAGGCGGCACAGCCGATAGGCGTGGGAGAAGCAGGCTGGATAGTATTTGATGATCAGGTGATTGCAGGCGGTGTTGCCAAGGCAAATAAGTATGAGATTTCCATCAATATAACGGATGAGGATTCCGAACAGGAGCCGCTTCCCATTTATGTCCTGGTAGAAACAGAGCCGGGGGCAGTGATTACGAAGACATTAAGCGGTAAGATGATATTGGGTAGAGTGGCTGCATCGGAAAGCTTTATTGAATCGCAGAGATTTGTGGTGGCTAATGAATCGGATAGCATGACCGAAGAAGAAAAGTATGCAGAAATCAATAAGTTGTCCAAGCTGACTTATGAAATCTTAACTGTCGGTGAGGTATCAGCATCGGAGGAGGCAACGGAGAAGCTGAAGCTATCCTGGAATCCTCAAGTATTGGAGATTGATTTGTTTGATGAAGCCTATCTGAATTGGTTAGATGAGGATGCTGACAGGATACAGCCTATTGAGGATGAAAAAGGATGGTATTATATCACCATTAATGCAATGCCTTACTCGGCAGAAACAATCGGATTTTTTAAGGGCAGTGCATATGCTGATAATGTAACGAATTTGGAGAGCCTTCATTCATTTATAAAGGCAGAGAAATATACAGAATCATAAAATGATGAAAGGATACACGGTATGTGGAAGAAGAGGACGCGCAAGCTGGCAATTATATTGTCATTGTGTCTGCTTGTGAATAGTGGTATTTTCGACATGGCAGGGGATACCTATGCCATTACAGAGGATACTTATGCTGTTTCAGGGGTTACTGCGCCCTCCGTATCACAGAATCAGAGTGTCCAAAGCACTAATGCGAATATTGTAACGAATGCTAAAACGGTCAATGATAATAGCGAAACCGTATCTCAAAATAATATTAAAGCAGAGAATGTAACACAGGAAAGTCTGTTGCAAAACAATAATGCATTGATGAATAGCGGGGGGGAAGTATTAGCTGCAGAAGAAGAGCCTTCCGATACTAATGAATATAGTGTTCCGGGTAATGTGGCAGATTATCTTGCCAATCCCAAGGAACGTTATTATATCCAGACCAACGAAGATTTTTATAAGATTCAGACCTTATGTGCGGATGCAAGTGTAAATGGTTTTGAAGGCGTTACTTTTATTGTGTTGGCGCCGGAGTCCGCTGATAAGATTTGGAAAACATCAGAAATTGCAGATTTTACCGGTATAGGAACGGCTGATAATCCCTTCAAGGGAACCATGTACTGTTATTATGCCAACGGTAATGGTGTGCAATTCCAATTAGACAAGCCACTGTTTGCCCATCTCGGAACTGGAGCAATAGTCAGACAGATGGATGTTATTGCGGACGGATGTTGTTCTCCTATTGCAGAGAACATCGGGGGAGCAGTATCAATTTCCGATATTTGGGTACAGGGTACAATCGGAGCCGGAAGCGGAAGTGCAGGTACTATTGCCGGTAATATTCTGGATGGTGCTGCGGTAACCTTAACGAATGTTTCGTCTACGGCAAGTGTATCAGGTGCTGTGGCAGGAGGATTGGCAGGAAGTCTGGGAAATGGTGCGACAGTAGCCTTAAATAATGTCACAATTGGAAGCGGCACGCCGATTACAGTTACGGGAAGTGAAGCGGCAGGCGGTTACTTCGGCAAAATAAACGGCGATTATACGTTGGATTTATCATGGTTGAGCAATGTGTCAACCCAGGTAGTGGGTAGTGCATCCGGTGCTAACATGGGACAGCTGGTTGGTGTAGTAACCGGTGGAGCACTTGCTTTAACTAATGGCAATACAATTACAGCAAATGTGTCCGGCTCCGGTAATGGCGGCGGACTGGTTGGTTTGTGTGAAAGCGGAGCGTCTGTTGTACTTCCTGAAGGTGAATTTACGGTAGGCGGAAGTGTTGCAACAAGTGCAGGAAATGCAGGCGGTCTGATTGGCGTAGTGAATGGTTCACCCATGGAATTGCGTGATTGTACTGTGACAGCAGCAATTTCCGGTACTTACGCGGGTGGTGTGATTGGACATGTTACAGCCAGCAAGAATATTGTTGGAGACATGACTGTGAGCGGAACAGTGAAGGGAACCTCATATACAGGAGGTATTCTCGGTCAGGTTACAGCGGCAAGTGCCGTAGAATTGCAGGGTACTATAGATGTGCTGGGCATTGGTTTATCGGGAGCGGGAGTGGCATCTGTTGTCGGTTCTCAGGATGTCAGCTTGATTTATTTTTCAGAAAATGAGGGAGAATTGGATGGAACTGTTGCGGGTCAGGTGGATGGTACGACCCAGCTTCAGTGCCCGATAGTAGCAGGAGATATTATTCCCAGATATTTGGAAATCAGCAATTATGGCGGTGTGTTCCGCAATCAGACACTGACTTCGGGAGAGATGCTGATTGGCGATGGCACCTTGGCAAATGTGGGTGTAATCAACAACCAGATTACCAAGTCCGGTGAATGGTATCAGATGGGTGCGGATAATGCAATAGATGCGGCTACTGATTTGGAGACACTGACAATTGCATTATATACCAATGGCAATTACGGTCTGACGGCTTTTGAGGGTGCGGCAAGCCATGGTGACTTGTTGAAGGCAAGTTATCAGCTGCTTAATAATGCAGATATTTCCTACGACCTCACGGGTATTATGACTATAAACCGTCACGATCAGCGTACAGCGAGATACGCTTTTTCAGGAAAATTGGCGGGTATAAATGAGAATATTACACTTACTCAGAATACCAATCTGAATAAGTGGTCCATGGGCGTATTCTCCACCATTGGCGGTGATGCGGAATTTTCTAATCTGATTATTGACGGTAGAGTAAGATTAGCTACGAATGTCGGTGGTCTGGCGTTTGAAACAATCGGCACGAGTCTGACCTTGGAAAATATACAGATGAACAAGGTGTTTGTGGAGTGTAATAACGAAAGCGTATACAATGAGGGTGTTGGCGGTATTCTGGTAAGAGAAAACAATACCAGCAATGAATTTACCTTAAATGTGAACAATGTTAAGCTGGCATCTTCCCATTATGATGCGTTGGGAAAAATCAGCTCCCTTATCGTCAAAATGGACAATGCCACAGTAAACATTGAGGATGTGACTCTTGGCGGATTGTTAAAGAGTACCGGTAGTGAAGTGGGCGGCTTCCTTGGCAGAACATGGACCAATACCGGAGGAACTATTAAAAATGTAACGGTAGAGCCTGATACAGTATATGATGCCACCAAGGAATTCGGTGCTTTATTCCACACCGTGACCACAGATGATGCCAGATTAACACTGGAGAATGTTGCATTAGATAATCTTACTGTCAATATGAATGGACAGGCTCATTGTGCGCTACTTGTGCAGGATGCGCAGGAATTGGTACTGGAGGTTATTGATTACGACAGCTCAGGTTGCGAGGTAAATAACCCGGGATATGATTTTGATGAAATTGCAGCACAGAGCAGAGCATATGCCTCTCTGGAAGCAGCTACGGGAATTATATCCATACATAGTACAACGGCTGATTTTCCAGACTACCATTATGAGAATCAGGTGGCCGGACTTGAAGCCATGAATAATAAGTATACCATGTATTTTTATGATGTTTTCCAGAGACTGGAGGCAGAAAATGTTACCCTTGATACCACCTTAGATACTGAAACAGAGGTGCTTTTGTGGGATATTATGCATTATGCGAAAGAGGGTAATGTAGCGGATCTTTTTGGTGCTTACTGGTCAGGCGGAAGCTATCCCGGCAGCTTATGGTGGGAGGATAGTTTTCAGTTTGCAGGTGAATTGGATTTGTCTACCATCAGCTTCTATCCTGTTATTCGTGGTGGCGGTTCCTATAAGAATGACAGTACACCTATATTGAAATTTGATGCATCGATTATGCAGGATTGGACTTTGAATAATACGGATACTTCTAGCCAGCACTACGGATTGAATGCGGGTCTGTTCTATAATCCCAAGACCATCGTTGTGCAGAATGTGACTTTGACGGGAAATGTAGCTAATCTGGGTGAGGACAGCGGTGCACTTGTATGTGGCGATGAAGGCATGAACGGGGAAGCGTATCTGTATTATATTACATTGGATGATTTGTGGATTTGTGATTATTCCAAGGAACAGGAAGGACCGGGTGCAGGTCTGTTAATATCCAAGATACCGGGTACGGCAGGCGATAAGGATGTAGAGGAGTGTGAGATTACCCTTCGTGATATAGAGATGACCGGTTATGAGGATGCAGGGGACAGTAAGGCTGCAGCTGCATTGATTGGCTCCGTCGGTGGCACAGATGTAAATAATCTGTTATTAGATATTAAACGAATGAAAATTGCCGATGACCGGGATGATAGAGCGGATGGAAGTCATAACGGCAAGGTGCTGGCATATGCATCATTTATTTACAATTACAATTACACCAATGATGCAAGCATTAATAAGGGCTATGGCTTGTATTTATTTGATGAGGAATTTAACAGTTATGGGTATGTAACCTATGGTGAGGAATTGGATTTTGAAACGGAATTTTCAGATACCACTAATAAGGTATTTGATCCGGCGACCGATCCTGCGCCCAATACGATATATAAGCCGTATGTATATCAGGTTAAGAAGATAGAGGTTAATCCTAAGTCAGGCGATATTTTGCAGGGCTGCGGAACCTATGAGGACCCTTATATTATTGAGTCAGCTAAGCAATTCCTGACCCTATATCGTTTTATGAATGATACGGGCACAGCCGGCAATTACCAGTATGAGTCTTTTTATACCGGCTGGAAGGTAATTGCACCGGGAGATGACAGTGAATTTTGCAGCACTAAGCATAGTGTTGTGGTAAATGCAGACGGAAGCCTGTCCGGTACCGGAACAGAGGATGTAAAGGTATTCGGAACAGATGACGATTTCCCGACACCGGAAGACATGAGCCGTGCTTATTATCAGTTGGGCGCAGACATTGACTTGACCCAGGAAATGGGCGAGACCTACAAGACAATTGCGTCAGACTTTGTTGGCTTCGGTACGGCGACAAGGCCCTTTGTAGGTGTATGGTATGGAAAAGACACAGAAGGTAATATTCATACCATCACATTGCCTGATAAGACTGTAACAGACCCCTATGTAACCTATGGGTTTATTCAGTATGCGCAGGGCGCGGTAATCAAGGATCTTGTTATTAAGACCTCAGAAAACACAAGTAATATTGCAGAGATTACCGGCGCAGGCGGTGGCGTTATAGCATGCATTAACGGTGGAGATAATATTATAGATAATGTTACTGTTGTTGCACAACTGCAGGCATCTGACACTACGGACAGTGCGGCAATTGGCGGATATGTAGGTAATGTGAAAAAGGGTGGTCTGATTCTGCGCAATGTTTCGGAGACGGCTCTCGCGAATTTTGTGGTGGAGCAGAGCACCACGCAGTATTTTATAGGTGCCGTTGTAGGTAAAGTAGAGGATGGCTTCGTTATTTATGAAGGAGATGACAGTTCATCATATCTATGGACAGGCAGAGGCGGTAATACTGCGTATGAGCAGGTATCTAATTATGATATTTTAAATGGTGACAAGCTGTTGACAGATTCTGCCGCCACCGGTTCAGGATCAGGCGGCTCAATTTCCGGCGGATCCGGTGCTGAGACTCCGGCATCAGGTTTGGAGGACGGCTGGTATTATATTAAGAATACAAATGCACAGAAGTATCTGCAGGTTACAGGCAATGTAGGTACAAATGGACAGAATGTTGAAATTGGAACCTATGCAGGAAGTGATGGTCAGAAATGGTATCTTGAAAATCAGAATGATGGCAGCGTTACGCTGAGAAGTGCGCTGGGATATATGCTGTCTTTGGAATCCAATGTTGACGGTGATTATATTAATATTACAATCGCAACGGAAAGTAACAGCAATATACAGAAATTCAAGCTGGAATCTACAGAGGTCAGAGGTCAGTTTGGTGTACTTACTATGGGTAGCAGTGCAAAAAGGGGCTTGACGGTATATGAGTTTGGCACTGCAGATGGTTCCAACGTCATTCAACTGTCTTATCAGGAAAATACCAGTCAGCTCTGGGAGTTTGAAGCTGTTGATTCAGAAGGTGAAGAACCGGAAACTCCGGCATCAGGCCTTGCAGACGGTTGGTATTATATTAGAAATGTGAATTCCGGCAAATATCTTCAGGTTCAGAATAATACCAGTGTTGCCGGCGGTAACGTTGAAATTGGTACCTACTCGGAAGCGGCCGGACAAAAGTGGTATCTTACTAATCGGGATGACGGTAGCTTTACGCTGGAGAGCGGTCTTGGATTCATGCTTGATGTACAAAACGGTTCCACGGCAGACGGTACGAATATCCGAATATGGACAAAGACCGGTGAAACTGCACAGAACTTTAAGCTGGAAGAGACGGCAACAGCGGGCCAGTATAGTATTCTTACTATGGCCAGTAGTGGTTTAAAGAAGCTGGATGTCGTAAATGCAGGGACACTAGACGGAACGAATGTACAGCAATGGGCAGACACAGCTCATGCTTGTCAGCATTGGGAATTTGAGGTTATCTCCGTGACAGGTGATTCCGGTTCGGATGACACCGAGGATTCGGAATCAGCGCTTGATGACGGTTGGTATTATATTAAAAATCTCAATGCACAGATGTATCTTCAGGTTGATAATAATATGGGTGCCATTGCGCAAAATGTTGAAATCGGTATCAATACCGGAGCAGCAGGACAGAAATGGTATCTTACTAACAAAGGGGATGGTACCTTTACATTAAAGAGCGGTCTTGGTTATATGCTTAATGTAGAAAACGGTTCCTCTGCGAATGGTGCCAATATTCAAATATGGACGGAAAGTGGCGATGCTGCGCAGCTCTTTAAGTTGGAAGAGACTGCAACAGCGGGCCAGTATGGTATTTTAACCATGGCTAGTAATGCTACAGGTGCATTGGATGTATACGAGTGGGGAAATACAGAAGGCTCCAATGTATGCCAATGGACCTATGAAGGATATGCCTGCCATATTTGGGAATTTGAGCCTGTTGCTTCGACAGGAGACGTGGATTCCTATGGAATTGATGTGACTATTTCTGATGTGGAAGGTAGTACAAAAGATAAAAATATTACCATGAATCTGAAGAATGCGGCAGCATTACAGATTATCTCTATGGCACTGAATGCAGATGCCCTGAATATATGTCCTTCAACATATCATTCGGATTTGGGCGTTTGTTGGGGATACAGTGAATTGTCGCGTAGCAGAAAAGCGAATTATGACATGATTGGTAATTGTGGTGCTAATGCATCCGCCGTGCCGGCCGATTATGTGGCGGCAGCTTCCTATGACAATGTAATGGGATATTCCGGTGTGGCAAATGCGGACATGGCATACGCATATCCTTATCTGTATCAGTATATGGGTATTGGTGCTTCGGATTATCTCGCCTTTATGAATGCAGGTCGCTCCGTGCTGAATCCTGGTGAGACTATCGATGGCATTCGTTATCACGTATATTGGAATTTGATTGATGACGGCGTTGTTGATATGACAGTCTATGAGGATGCTTTCCGCGGTATCGGTGCACTTTACGAGTATGCCGATTGTTTTGGAGCTTCCTTTAGGGGAGATTTTGACGGCAATAATAATCAGATCATATTAGACATGGTGAGACAGGTTCATGGAACGGATGGCGCAATAGAATCTGTTAAAAGAGTAGGATTGTTTAATACCATGCACGGACCTTATGGTATCAACTATAATCATTCAATTGATTTTGGTATGGAAGACGGTTCGGGTGATGTGCATAGCTGTTTTATTATCAAGAATTTCCAATTGAGCGGAAGCATTGATGCTGAAGTCGACAAAGCTGCCGATCGAGTGTATGCGGGCGGTGTTGCAGCTGAAATAGCAAGCACTAGTATAGTGTTTGAGAATATTAGCGTTGTAGAGAATAATCCGCTCAGTATCGGAGGCAGTATAACGGATGTGGATAACTTCAGTGATGCAGGGGTAAGCACCGTGGGCGGAATCTGCGCTAATCTCGGAGGAAATGTTTTGATACGAGACTGCCATTGGGACGGAGGCAATTCTACTATTACACTGAAGGGTAGTGGTGATGCCGGCGGTTTTATCGGCTACTCCAATGCTTCTGCAGTAATTGATAATTGTACCATTACCAATTTAGCAATTTACAGTCATGGTAATGCCGGTGGTATGGTCGGTATGTTAAACAGAAACCAATGTCGCCTCTATGTATTAGGAACAGAGAATGAGGGAGAAAGCACAGAAGGCTACAGTGGTGTAAGGAATGCAAAAATATATGGTCATGTGTATACAGGTGGATTGGTTGGGCGTGCACGCTCCTTTAACACCTTGGAATATGTATTTTGTGAAGATGCTACCTTGTCTGCATATCAGAACATGGGTGGAATCATAGGCAGAGTGGATGAGACTGACAGAGAAAGTCGCATAGACCACGCATATGTCAAGAATCTGGTTACATCAGAGAAGAATCTGTACAATGGAGCAATTGACGGAATCGGTGGTATTATCGGAACGAATTACCAGACTTTAACGATTTCTAACACAACGGTAACCGGTGATGTGACAGATTCGGAATACAGCACTAAGCTTGCAGGTCTTTCATGGAAATATCGAACTGCATCAAGTGTTATAGGCGGAATAGTGGGTTATCATGACTCTAATATACTAACTCTGGATAACTGTGAAGTAACCGATATTTCTCTTTCCACGAGTGAGGGCACCTCCTCAAAAGTGGGACATGGACTTGTAGCAGGAGGACTTGTAGGCTACAACAAATCCGGTGTTAGACTGGATGGCACTATTTCTACCAGTGGTTTGCTTGTGCAGGTGCCGTTGGCAGCAGAACGTAGCCAGACAATAATGGCAGCAGGTGGCTGCTTTGGACTTGTGCAAGGAAGCATATCCCAGTCTTCAGAGGCAGAGGAAATAGCCTTAGACTATTATAAGGGATTGTCTGCATCTCAAAATACCATAACCGGTAAATATGCAGGCGGTCTGATAGGATACGTGGAGGGCGCTAACAGTCAGGTTCGACTTCATGGTGTAAAGGTTACAAATGGAGAGCTTCTGTCTGATGAGGTAGCAGGCGGACTGATTGCGTATGCACAGCCGGGAAGCTATGGACTTGCCTTTAATGAAGCGGATACCTTTGCCAGTGAGGCAGATGTTGATAAAAATATTATTTCCAACATGACAATGACAGGACGTGCAGCAGGTGGCGCATATGGATATATATCCTTGCTGTATGGTGATATGCGCACTGAAAATATTACTGTAGAGAATTCTATCGTTAAGGGAGTAGACAATACCGGATATAGCATGTATAGTGCCGGTGGTATGGTAGGTGAGATCTCCTACGCAGGAGAATGGAGATTCTCCTTGTATGGTGCCAACCTGAATGGCAGCACCATTGCCTGTGTGGCACAGACTGATGCCATGACAGAAGGGCAGCAATACTACCCGGCAGCCGGTGGTGTTGTAGGAAGAGTGTTGGCTACTATTTGCAAGGGCAATTTCTACTGTGATGATATTTCGATTGCGGCAGATAATCGAATTGGTTTGTGTACAGAGGAAGACACTCACATCAGACTGTTGAGGAAGGATTCAGATTGGACATATGCATTATCTGATATCTCTGACGAAGAATTGCCGGGTGATGGCGAAAAGAATTATGATGCTTTAGATGCGTTGTTACAGGAATATGGATATTGTGTAGGTACTGTAATTGGTATTATGGATACCGTAAATGTGCAATTTTATATGTTGCGCTCCAATGATGCAAATGAGTCTTACAGCATACCGGTTTTGGCAATTAATCCACCGGTAACCGATGTTGGACGTTACGCGGCTGCGCAGATACAGGAAGGTGATTCCTCCTATTATAGAAATAATGCACATATTATCTATGGTGCACCTGTAACAGAAGTAAGCGATAATGTGACGGGAGCTGAGTATCAGGCAAGCGATGCATCTAAGAATCTTGCGTTTATGGAAGCACGTGTAGAGGAGGTCAATGCCGATTATTCCAAGGAAAGCATTACTTTACAGGAGCTGTTGGGCAATTACCGCCTGTCAGCAGAGGCGATTGACTTGTTTGAAAAGACCTATCAGGAGTCTTATACCTTCTCCGGTACTGATTTGACTACAGGTCCTATATTGGTATGTAAGGCGGAAAACGGCACGATTCAGGATATTCTGGAAAGCATGACAGATATTATGACCAATGTGGCCGGTGCATCTGCTTCGGATATGCAGATATTGGAAATCACCTGTCAGCAGAAGCTTACGGATGGAAGCAATATTACAGACGGACCGGGCCCCGCGAGCATCACTGCAGTAGTAGAGGATGGAAAGGCTGTTTATACTTCACCTTGGTTTGACGGAATCGTAGATGACAAGCTGTCTTATACGGAAATAACATATCTGTATGCATATCCTTCAACAGGTGACACTTATCACAAGAAGCAATTCTGCTTGCGTGTATTTGTGGAAGAACCTATTTTATATGGTGCTCATATGAAATTGCTGGAAGGACGTGCGAGCTCTGTAGAAGAGGTTATAGCAAACGGTATACCTGAGGGTTCAGGGACAATTCAAATGGCGAATGACAGTGATTACACCTTGCTTTTTGAGTATATCTATGGAAAAGCAAGACAAAATATGCCGGAAACTGTTACGACAGAGAAAACCTTCTCCTTGCAGGCCAATAACGTAGGCAAACCGATTGCAAAGGGTACCAGGTTACTTTTGATAGATGTAATGAACGGTAATAAGGCATATTACTATACCGTAGAAAGTGACAACATTACAGAGGTTAAATTTTCACAGTTCAAAGACAGTGAAGGTAATGCCTATGTGAATACACCAATTTGCGATTTGCCTACGGTTACGAGTGGTGTTACAGAGGGTGGCATGGCATATTATGAAGATATCGCAGGTCATCAGCTACCGGATGCAGGTGTAGAGCAATTCCTTCTGACGGTATTGAGTAAGGATACCAGTGATCAGATTTACGAGATTCATACTGATATTAAGCCGACGATTGTCGGTGGTACAGAAGTAGATAATCAAAATGCAGCAACACACTTTTCACCATTTGATGAGGCTCATGCGGAGATGCCGTATCTTTCTATTAATGCGATCCCGGGTCTGAAAATTCAGTTAGTGGATGAAGAGACGGACATTTCGGGTATACTTAGCAGGGAAGACGGGCTAAAGGTTAAAATAACCTTTAGTTTGACAGCAAGTGAGGTATACTGGGCAATTCTCCAAAACGGAGGAGAATCAATTGATAGTGGTAATCGCGGAAAATATTTGGAATTAGCATTTTATCTGCGTGATACAGAGGGTAACAGGGTAAGCTTACCGGATGGCACCAATTTCTCTTATGTAATTGGAGATTCCAATAGTGAGAACAAGGTGATTCAGGACAATTCCTTAATTTATTATTATAAGGATATCAGAACCCTGTTTGATGATATATCTTCCGAATATCAGATTGGTAATATCAATAAGGATACTCCTGTGACCGTAGAATTTGATTTGAATTTTGCGGGAGCGGATATGTCTGATATTACGGATGAGAATTATATTGCATGGATTGAGTTGCTTCGTACCGCCAATAAGGATTATCCAATGGGAAGTGGCAATACTCTGGATACTTATTCGGATATTGTTGCTGCGGCAGCAGTCAATGAACTTGGATTTGCAATTAGGGCAGATGACGTGAATACGTTGGGCATTAACGCATACCCTACAGCAGATACGATGAATGACATACCATATCATACTATGTTCGATTTCTCTGCAATTTTGGATAAGATATCCGGAGCAGGCAAGGAGGCGGCTTTGGAAAAATGGGCCGGATATGATTATGAAGTGCAATACACACTTTATCAGAAGGTTGAAAACGGTGAGAACGTGGTATATGAACCTTACACGGAGAACGATATTAAGCTTATCGTACCATCAGGAGAAGGTACAGCAACATCTGTTGACGGAACCGTTACAACTATTTATCAGTTTACAGCGGATGAAATCGCTGACGGCAATACAAATGATGCTGAAAGAGAAGGCTTACTGGAATTCCCCTGTGAATTGCAGGTATATACAGAGAGTCTGATTGAGGAAGATTTAACTCATTTGACAAATTATAAAATTGTTGCTGAGCTGACAATCAGAGAGCGTAACATGGCAGGTGATTCTACAGGTGAAGAAGCAGAAGCTGAGGAAGTATTTACAACTGACTTCTTCGTCTTTACCGTGGCTAAGCTGAAGACAGATTTAACAAAATAATACGTGAGAATGTATAAGTGGTTCGCGTGCTTGACAAATACCCTGTGGGGGTATATTCTGTAGATAAACTACAGATACCCCTATGGGGTATTTGCGTATTGAATGAGCAGGAGGATTCTATATGAAATCAACACCCCGAAGAGAGCAGGATGTAAAACAACTGAAAAACAGATTGAATCGTGTGATAGGGCAGTTGAACGGTATTGTCAGGATGCTGGATGAAAATCGTTATTGTGGTGATATTCTGACTCAGCTTGCAGCAGCGGAAAGCGCGTTGCAGGCCTTTGGTTACGAAATTTTGAAGGACCATATAGAAACCTGTGTCATAGAGGAAATTCAGCACGGAAATACTGGAATAGTGGATGAAGCGGTGGAACTGATTAAGAAGCTGAAATAGTTACAAGTCGAGAAGGTGGACTGAAGGGAGATTGTATGAAGGAAAGATATCATGTGACGGGTATGACTTGTTCAGCTTGCTCCGCCCATGTGGAAAAGAGTGTAGATAAATTGAGCGGTATCGAAAAGGTGTCTGTAAATCTTCTCACAGAAACCATGGACGTGTCCTATGATGATAAGGTCTTGAGGGGCGCAGACATTATTGCGGCGGTAGAAAAGGCAGGCTATGGTGCGATGTTGTTCCGGACAGCAGACAGCAAAGTCAGTACCCGTGCTAATGACAGTGACAGCGGAGACGCTAAGGGCAAAAGGACAGATGGTAAGGAAGTCTTGCAGCGAAAAATGGTTGAAGAAGAAAAGACCATGCGCTTGCGACTGGGAATATCCATTGGTTTCTTGATTCCGCTGATGTATGTGGCAATGTATCACATGTTTCAGGACTGGTTTGGATTACCGATACCGGAATGGGTTATGAGAGTATTTCACGGAAATGAAAATGCTATGAATTTTGCATTAACCCAGTTTTTGCTGTTATTACCTATTTTATATATGAATCGCAAATTCTTTGCAGTGGGATTCAAGACACTGGCACATTGCAGTCCCAATATGGACAGCCTCATTGTGATAGGGGCAAGTGCGGCTGTCCTTTACGGACTTTTTGCAATGTACCGTATCAGCTATGGATTGGGACATGGAGATATGGCATTGGTAGAGCACTACTCCCATGATTTGTATTTTGAATCAGCAGGTACGATACTTACTTTAATTACGGTAGGAAAATATCTGGAAAGCCGTTCCAAGGGTAAGACAAGTGAGGCTATTACCAAGCTGATGAATCTGGCCCCCAAGGTTGCTGTTGTCTTAAATGAAAAGGGCGAGGAAGAGGAAATTCCTGCAGAGGCTCTGCAAAAGGGTGATATTTTCTTAGTGAAGCCGGGTAGTGCGATTCCTGCGGATGGCACCGTGATAGAGGGCAATTCCAGCGTTGATGAGGCTGCGATTACCGGAGAAAGTGTGCCTGTTGATAAGCAGACGGGAGATAAAGTAGTGTCTGCTACCATGAATAAGGCAGGATTCCTGAAATGTCGTGCAGACCGTGTGGGGGATGATACAACTCTGGCCCAGATTATACGTCTGGTGGAGGAAGCAAGTGCCAGTAAGGCTCCCATCGCACAGCTGGCGGATAAGGTGGCAGGTATTTTTGTACCTACGGTTATCTGTATTTCTCTGCTTACTCTGATAGGTTGGCTGGTGGTGGGTGCAGATGTGGAATTTGCTATTTCTACAGCGATTGCGGTATTGGTGATTTCTTGTCCCTGCGCGTTGGGACTTGCTACACCGGTGGCAATTATGGTGGGAACGGGAGTAGGTGCCAATCATGGTATTCTCATCAAATCCGGTGAGGCACTGCAACAGGCAAAGGGTATTGATACCGTAGTGCTGGATAAGACGGGCACCATTACGGAAGGCAGATTGCAGGTGATGCAGGTGAAGGCATTCCATGGAAATAAGGAACAACTGCTTACCTTGGCAGCAGCTTTAGAGAGCCGTAGTGAGCATCCTTTGGCAGAGGCTGTAGTAGCAGCCGCAAAGGATATAGTGCATTCAACATTAAATGAGGCGGCGAACAACGCAGAGAATGTTGATTTTGATATAAAGATTACAGATTTTAAGGCAGTATTCGGGCGTGGTATTGAAGGCTGCTTAAGTGCAAATTGGTTGTCTGGCGGAAAATATTATGTAGGTAATCAGGCATACATGACAGAGCAGCAGTTAATTCTTTCGGATGAAGTAACGGCATCGGTGGATGCTATGGCAGATGAGGGGCAGACACCTCTTTTGGTGGCAGATGAAAGTAAGGTCCTGGGCGTTATCGGTGTGGCAGATACCATAAAGGAAAGCTCTGTTGAAGCCATTGCGGCATGGCGCCGTATGGGTGTGGACGTGATTATGCTCACCGGTGATAATAAGCGTACAGCAGAGGCGGTGCGCCGAAGACTAGAGCTTACCGAGGTAGTTGCTGAGGTGCTGCCCCAGGACAAGGAGCATAAGATAAGTGAGTTGAAAGCGCAGGGGCACAAGGTTGCAATGATTGGAGACGGTATCAATGATGCCCCGGCACTGGCTGCCGCAGATGTAGGACTGGCAATTGGTGCCGGAACGGATGTGGCAATGGAAAGTGCAGACATTGTGCTGATGAAGAGTGATTTGCGTGATGCTGTGACAGCAATGCGCCTAAGCCGCGCAGTCATTCGCAATATCAAGCAGAATCTGTTTTGGGCATTTTTCTACAACAGCATTGGTATTCCTCTGGCTGCAGGACTCTTATATCCAGCGTTCGGTATTCGCCTCAGCCCCATGTTCGGTGCAGCAGCAATGAGCCTGAGCAGTATTTTTGTGGTAGCCAATGCATTAAGATTGAGAACCTTTAAGATTAATCGGGTTCAGATAACCAAAGAGCAGCAAGTGCCAGGTAGTAAATTGGCTGCCCGCCACAATGTAAACGATGAGATGCCAAAAAGGAAAATCGGAAGTGCTAGCGGAGAACAAGAAGACAGCCTAGGGCAAGTAGATAATAGAGGACGAGAAGATGTTACGAAAAGAAAAGAAAGGAGTACTATCATGACTAAGGTAATGGTAATTGAAGGAATGATGTGTGGACACTGCACTGGCAGAGTTCAGAAAACATTGGAGGCACTGGAGGGCGTAGGAAAAGTAGTAGTGAGTCTGGAGAACAAGACTGCGACATTGGAGTTGATTACAGAAATATCCGATGATGCGTTGACAGCTGCGGTAACCGATGCAGGCTATGAGGTTAAGGAAATCAAAGCCAATTGAGACCATATAAAAGAGAGCCAAGAAAAATAAAGTTAGGGAATTAATGCTTGGTAATTGATAGGTGAGAAAATGGAGGCTTGAAAAAATAATAAAGCTAAGAAGATTTTATTTTGGGATGATCAGATAGAATAACATAATGAAGCTCTTCTAGATGCCCAAAACATCTGCTAAAACCAATGTGTAGCAGATAGATATATCAAAATTACAGAGTATAGCTGCTTAAAAATGCAATTTTTTTGAGAAATTTTGAAAACTAGAGAAAATACAGCATATTTTGGCAGCTATATTTAGCGCAAAAGCTAATTCTATCTGCTAAAGTCGGAATAATAAGCCCAAAAGTAGCAGATATAACATCAGAAAATGTATATTCTATCTGATAGAAGCAGATTTATGTGTGACTACGGTGAATTTTCATTTCGGGTCTATGCAAGGAGGACGCTGCAAAATGATTTTGCAGCGTCCTCGCGCGTATAAGGTAAATATCGCTTTCGAGCCCATGCTCGGTGCAAGAATCCGCTTTGCGCAAGAGTCTGCGTGGCACAAAAATCCGCATGGTTTCTTTGCTCCAGCATAAGAAAAACAAGATTCAGTAACTAATCAAAAAAGACTTTAAGGTTTCATTAAGAATTGGGGGCAAATGTTGAATTGTCAGAAAAAATGTGTTATTTTTAAAACGAATAACAAAATAATACAGGAAGATTAACAATCGTGCAGTAGGCGCGGAAGGGAGTGCAAATGAAAAATAAGTTATATTATGTTCTGTTTCTTTTTTATGCATTAGTAGTTGCTTTTGTTTTGTACATAAATGGTGTGTTTGCCGGGGAAGAGCCGGATTTTGTTACCATGCTGATTAATATCGGCTTTCTGATTATTATTGGCGTGTTGTTTGTGATATCCACAGTCAGCTTCGGAAGACTGAACCGTTGTACGGATGAGCTTGTGGCAATGACAGAGCAGCTTTCCAAGGAATATAAAGCCTCCGGCGGCAAGAATCTTTGGGCAAGTATTCAGGAGCGTAAGGATGTGTTTACTAATAGCGAGCTTAGAATCGCTTTTCATAAGTATCGTGCCAGAATCAAGAGCTATCGCACCAAGCGTGGGTTAGTGGGCACCTGCGAGTTGGAGGAGTATATCAATGAGGATTTGCTGGACAGAGTGGGCATGAGCTTTTTCAATTCCGGTATTTCCGGCACCTTGACAGGTCTGGGTATTCTGGGTACATTTCTCGGTCTGTCCATTGGTCTGGGTTCCTTTAGTGGTAATGATATTTACACTATTTCCGATAATGTGGGACCGCTTTTGTCGGGTATGAAGGTGGCTTTTCATACATCTGTTTACGGTATTTTCTTTTCCCTGATATTTAATTTTGTGTATCGCAGTATTATGGCCGATGCTTATGAAAAGCTGGAGGAATTCTTAAATGCCTTTAAGCAGTTTGCGCAACCGATTGCGGCAACGGAGGATGAAAATTCTGCAGCTATGCTGGTGTATCAGGCAAATATGGCAAATGCCATGAAGCAGATGCTTGATTTGATGAAAGGGAACGCCATGGAGCAGACTGCGGGTGTGGAACGTATCGCCAATCAGTTTGTGGAGAAAATGAATGGTGTGCTGGGCGTACAATTCCAAAAGCTGGGTAATAATTTAAAGAGTGCCGGTGATGTGCAAATGACATATGCTAACAGCAGCAAGGATTTGATAGAGGCTGCTACTGCACTGGTGGAAGTAAACCGCAATATGCAGGAGGTGTTGAAGCAGATGCTTCAAAGACAGGAGGGTTTTGCCAAGGAATTGCAGGAGCAAAAGGAGAAGTTGAATGTAACCTGTGATGAAATCAGTGACGAAATCAGTAACCAGTTATATGCTTTTGATCAAATGAGGAGCTTATATGAAAAATAGACGAAAGAACAGGGAGGCATTTGCGCAGCACAGCTTCTGGCAATCCTATTCGGATATGATGGCGGCTCTGTTGTTGATATTTATTCTGATTATTGCTATTACCCTGGCTATTTATAAACAGAAGACCACTGATTTGGAGAATACGCGATTGGATCTTTCGGCAGCACAGACAGAATTGGATGAGGCGCAAGCGCAATTGGATGCGGCAAGAGTGGATCTGGAACAATCCAAGCTGGAGATAGAACAATCCAATGAGGAACTGGCGGCATCCTTGGCAGAGCTACAGGTGGCTTATGAGCAGGCGGCTCTGACTCAGGAAGAATTGAATAATGCTTATTTGGAAATTGAGAGTGCTCAGAATGAATTGGCAGCGACTAAGAGTGAATTGCAGGACATTGTGGGAATCAGAACGGATATTATTGGTGCGCTCCAATCCACCTTTAACAATTCCAGTATGACAGTGGATGCCCAAACAGGCTCCATTACCTTTTCCTCTGATGTGCTGTTTCGGTACAACAGCTCCACCCTCACGTCGGAGAGTAAGGAGACATTGCAGGACATCATTCCCATGTATCTGGAGGTGCTGCTACAGGAGCAGTACCGTAATTATATTGCGGAAATTATCATTGAGGGACACACGGATACAGACGGAGGCTATCAGGGAAATATGGAGCTTTCGTATAACCGTGCTAATGCGGTGGCGACCTTCTGTCTGGATGAGAAGAACGGACTTAACGAGACTAAGATTGAACAGCTGCAACAGCTATTGACGGTAAACGGTCGTTCCTACAGTGACCCTATCTATAAAAAGAATGCTGCGGGGAATGCAACCGATGAAATCGACATGGCGGCTTCCAGACGTGTGGAAATCAAATTCCGCTTAAAAGAGGACGAGATGATTGAAAAGATTTCAGCCATTTTGAATCAAGAATAAATTTCTGTTGTTTTATATAAAGTTTATAATTTCTTTATTGATTTCTGTGATACATATGTTATAGTGGGTATAGAACAGGCGAGTATTAAGAGTAAGTCTGGTGGATGAGGAGGTAATACACATGAACATTCAGAAATTTACCCAGAAATCATTACAGGCAGTGGAAGGCTGCCAGAGATTAGCATATGAATACGGCAATCAAGAGATTGAGCAGGAGCATCTGCTGTACAGTCTGTTGGCTATAGAGGACAGTTTGATTTTAAAGCTGATTGAGAAAATGGAGATTCAGAAGGAGCATTTTCTCAAACGTGCAGAGCAGGCTATAACGAAGCGTGTTAAGGTGCAGGGCGGTCAGCCCTACGTGGGACAGCATCTGAATAAGGTGTTAATCAGTGCCGAGGATGAGGCAAAGCAGATGGGCGACGAGTATGTCTCTGTAGAGCATTTGTTTTTGTCCATGCTAAAACATCCCAACAAAGAAATTGCGGCAATCTGGAAGGAATATGGTATTACCAGAGAGCGTTTTCTGCAAGCTTTGTCCACAGTAAGAGGGAATCAGCGGGTAACCAGTGACAACCCTGAGGCTACCTATGATACGCTGGAAAAATACGGACAGGACTTAGTGGAAAAAGCAAGAAATCAGAAGCTGGACCCGGTTATCGGACGTGATAGTGAGATTCGTAATATTATCCGTATCCTGTCCCGCAAGACCAAGAATAATCCGGTGCTAATCGGTGAACCCGGTGTAGGTAAGACGGCTGTTGTGGAGGGGCTGGCACAGCGTATTGTGCGTGGAGATGTTCCACAGGGATTGAAGGATAAGAAAATCTTTGCGTTGGACATGGGTGCCTTGGTGGCAGGCGCCAAATATCGCGGCGAGTTTGAGGAACGTCTGAAGGCTGTACTGGATGACGTGAAGAATAGCGACGGACAGATTATTTTGTTTATCGATGAATTGCATACCATTGTGGGCGCCGGTAAAACGGACGGAGCATTGGATGCAGGTAATATGCTGAAGCCCATGCTGGCAAGGGGTGAGCTCCATTGTATTGGTGCCACGACTCTGGATGAATACCGTCAGTATATAGAAAAGGATGCTGCGTTGGAGCGTCGTTTCCAACCGGTTATGGTAGAAGAGCCTACAGTGGAGGATACGATTTCCATCCTGCGCGGTCTGAAGGAACGTTACGAGGTATATCATGGTGTGAAAATTATGGACAATGCCCTTGTGAGTGCGGCAACGTTATCACACAGGTATATTACAGATCGATTTCTGCCGGATAAGGCCATTGATTTGGTAGATGAGGCATGTGCCCTGATTAAGACGGAACTGGACAGTCTTCCCACAGAACTGGATGAATTGCAACGCAGATGTATGCAGATGGAGATTGAAGAGGCGGCATTGAAGAAAGAGGATGACCGTTTAAGTAAAGAGCGTCTGGCTAATTTGCAGAAGGAACTGGCAGAAATAAAGGAGGACTTTGCGAATCGCAAGGCACAGTGGGACAATGAGAAGGCTTCCGTGGACAAATTGTCCAAGCTTCGTGAGGAAATTGATCAGGTGAACAGCGAGATTCAGATTGCACAGCGAGAGGGTAATCTGGAAAAGGCGGCAGAACTGAGCTACGGAAAACTGCCGACCTTGAAAAAACAGCTGGAGCAGGAGGAAGAGCGTGTCAATGCCAAGGAGCTTTCCTTGGTACATGAGAAAGTATCTGACGAGGAGATTGCACGAATTATATCCCGCTGGACGGGAATCCCGGTAGCTAAGCTGACGGAGAGTGAGCGTAACAAGACGTTGCATCTGGATGAGGAGCTGCATAAGAGAGTTATCGGGCAGGATGAGGGTGTTACCAAGGTGACGGAGGCGATTATCCGTTCTAAGGCAGGCATTAAGGACCCTACCAAACCTATTGGTTCTTTTCTGTTTCTCGGACCTACCGGTGTGGGTAAAACGGAGCTTGCCAAATCTCTGGCGGCATCACTTTTTGATGATGAGAATAATATGGTGCGAATTGATATGAGTGAGTATATGGAAAAGTATTCCGTATCTCGTCTGATTGGAGCACCTCCCGGATATGTGGGCTATGAGGAAGGCGGACAGCTTACGGAGGCAGTGCGCAGAAAGCCCTATAGTGTGGTTCTTTTTGATGAAATCGAAAAGGCACATCCCGACGTGTTTAACGTGCTTTTACAGGTTTTGGATGATGGTCGTATCACCGATTCTCAGGGCAGAACTGTGGATTTTAAGAATACGATTCTTATTATGACCTCCAACATTGGTGCGCACTATCTGGTGGATGGCATTGATGAAAAGGGTAATATCAGGGATGAGGCAGAAATGCTGGTGATGAATGAATTGCGTGGACATTTTCGTCCGGAATTTTTGAACCGACTGGATGAAATGATATTATTTAAGCCTTTGACAAAGGAGGATATCGGTGGTATTATCTATCTGCTCATTGCCGATGTAAACAGACGTCTGTCAGACAAGGAACTGACCATTGAACTGACGGAAGAAGCACTCCGGTTTATTGTGGAACAGGCCTATGACCCGGTATACGGCGCACGCCCCATGAAACGTTATATCCAGAAGCATGTGGAAACGTTGGCTGCTAAGCTGATTTTGTCAGATGCAGTGCGGGCAGGCGATACGATACTGATTTCTGTGGAGAATGACAGTTTACAGGCACATGTGAAACAGTAGAAAGGAAGCTATTTTTATGATACCCAAAGACCCTGTGATGCTTTTGAGCTTTTTAAATTTAAAGCTGCGTGATTACTATACCTGTCTGGAGGATTTGTGCGATGATTTGCGGGTCAATCAGCAGGAGATAGAAGAGAAACTGGCAGGAATTGATTACCATTACGATAAGGAGAACAATCAATTTGTATAAGAAGGGACTCAGATGTACTGTTTGCACCGGTTGCGGACAGTGCCCGGGCATAAGCAGACAGCTGCATATTGTGACGAATCCTCTGGAGAAGGCAACGGTAGATTTGCGTAGTGCGGAAAAGCTTCGGCTAATTACGGCAGATGTGGGAACCACCACCATTGCCATGCAGCTGCACAATGAGGACGGAGGTGTGGCAGACACCTTTGTGTCAGTGAATCCCCAAGTGAAATACGGTGCAGATGTACTATCCAGAATTGCGGCAGCCCGGCAACCTGCTGTGGCTGAGGAAATGCGCCGGCTGGTGCTTGCAGAATTAGAGAAGGGAATTGTACAATTTCAAAAGCACTTATCCAAAGAAGAAAAGCCTCTGATGGTGCTGGCTGCTAATACAACGATGGTATATCTGCTGATGGGCTGGGAACCGCAGGAAATTGGTTGTGCCCCCTTTACAGCCAAGCGACTGGATGCTCTTTGCACAGAAATCGCAGGAATTGCGTGTTATATTTTCCCCGGGCTATCCGCCTTTGTGGGTGGTGATATTGTGGCAGGCATTTATGCCTGCCATATTCCCATACAGGAGAAAAGAACCCTGCTCATTGACCTTGGAACTAACGGTGAAATGGTACTGGGGAATAGAGAAAAGCTCATTGCCTGTGCCACAGCGGCAGGTCCGGCCTTTGAGGGCGGGGTAAATCGCGGTATATGGGGCGCAGATATGATTCATCTGCTTGCAGAAATGTTAAAAGGCGGGCTGATGGATGAGAACGGTCTGATTGCCGAGCCGTATTTTGAAACGGGGGTCCGAATCGGTAATGTTACCGTGACCCAGGAGGCTGTACGTGCTGTTCAGTTGGCCAAGGCTGCCATTGCCACTGGTATTAAGATATTGTGTCGTCATTATGGCTGCGAAATCAGCGAAATAGACAGGATGGTACTGGCAGGAGGCTTTGGCTATTACTTAAGTCCAACTGATGCGGAGGCTATTGGTCTGCTACCTAAGGAATTGGCGGCGAGGACGGTGACAGGCGGCAACACAGCTCTTGCAGGTGCTTTGACTATCGGTGAAAAACTGATACAGGGTGCTGATTTTACAGAGGAGACAGCCATTGGCAAAAGCATTGCCTGCTCGCTTGAAATATTGAATTTGGCGGAGGTGGATTCCTTTGAAACGGAATATTTGGAGGCTATGAAATTTGCCGGTTTGTAGGTGCATATGCTTTCGTAGAAATTCAAAGGTCGATCTGTTTTGCTGATAAATACACATCATGCTACATATACTTTTAGTAAGAGCAGGAGGCTCCATAGTATACTTGCATTGGAACCGGCTGGAGAAGGCATGAACAATATTGGAAAAAAAATAATGGCAGCAATCCTTGTATTTGATGTATGGGCAGGATTGCTGCTTTTTGCTACCTATGCGAACAAGCAGCACACTGCGCGAAAGGAGCGGGTGGTTGAAGAGGAAGTGATGCCTGAAATGATGGAAATGTTAACTGCAGTGAGTGCGAATGCATCGGAAACACAGGAGGTTCCTGTTGATTTGCAGAGTAAAAAGGTTGCACTGACTTTTGATGATGGTCCTCATCCCTATTACACGGAGCAGCTTCTGGATGGCTTAAAGGAGCGAGGGGTTGTGGCTACCTTCTTTGTGACGGGAGAGCATGCAGTATTGCATCCTGATGTGATAAAACGCATGGACGAGGAAGGACATTTAGTTGGCAACCATACCTACAGTCATATGCAGCTTGCCGATAGTAATCAGGAGGAATTTAAGGAGGAATTGGTTGCCACCAGTGAGGTGATTGAAGAAATTATCGGAGAAGAGGTAATCTATGTGCGCCCGCCCTATGGCACTTGGGACAAAAGCTTTGAGGACGAATTGAACATGATTCCGGTGTTGTGGACGGTGGACCCATTGGATTGGTGCTCCGATAATGCATCCGTTGTGGTGGCAAGGGTGGTAGAAGAAGCGGAAGAAAATGATATTATATTAATGCATGACTATTATGATACCTCAGTCACAGCAGCACTGGAGGTGGTGGATGAACTGAAGGAAAGGGGCTTTACCTTTGTGACTGTGGAGGAGATACTGTTTGATTAAAAGTAAGGGTGCTTTTACGATAAAAAATATTGGTAAAAGAATATATAGTGTGATATGATTAAAACTGAAACAGGGAAGAAGCTTTTATGCTTCGGAATGGAGGACAAAATGATTCGATTTATTTGTGCTAAGGATTATGATGAAATGAGTAGGAAAGCGGCTAATGTGATTAGTGCCCAGATGGTTATGAAGCCTGAGTCAGTGTTGGGATTGGCTACCGGTTCTACTCCCATCGGTACCTATGCGTGCCTGGTGGAAAGATATAAGCAGGGAGATTTGGACTTTTCTGGAATTACCAGTGTGAATCTGGATGAGTACAAGGGCTTACCTCATGAGAATGACCAGAGCTATTATTATTTTATGAATGATAATCTGTTCAGTAAGGTAAATATTGATTTGAACAATACATATGTGCCCGATGGAACCATTGAGGATGCAGCGGAGGCATGCGAGAAATACGAAGAGATTATTGCTGCCACAGGCGGTGTGGACTTACAGCTGTTGGGCTTAGGACACAACGGACATATCGGTTTTAACGAGCCTGCAGAGGTGTTCCCCAAGGAGACACATTGTGTAACTCTGGCACAGAGCACCATAGAGGCAAATGCCCGTTTCTTTGCTTCCAAGGAGGAAGTACCCACACAGGCATACACCATGGGTATCCAGACCATTATGAATGCCAAGAAGATTTTGTTGGTGGTAAGCGGTGCTGATAAAGCGGACATTGTTTATAAGGCATTCTTTGGGGATGTAACTCCTCTCGTTCCGGCATCTGTTTTGCAGCTGCATCAGGATGTGACAGTAGTGGGCGATGAAGCTGCTTTTGCTAAGATTGCGGAGTTGATTTAACACTATTTCTTTGCCAAATGAATGTAAGCAGTATTTTGTGAGAGGCAGGATATGGATTTATTTGAATACATGAGAAGCACCAACATGGAAAAGGAAGCTCCGCTGGCGGCGCGAATGCGCCCTAAAACCTTGGATGAGGTGGTGGGACAGGAGCATATTATCGGAAAAGATAAGCTGCTGTACCGTGCCATCAAAGCGGATAAAATCAGCTCCATTATTTTCTATGGACCACCCGGTACCGGCAAAACTACGCTGGCAAAGGTGATTGCCAATACTACAAGTGCGGAGTTTACACAGATAAACGCTACTGTAGCGGGTAAAAAGGACATGGAAGAGGTGATTGCCAAGGCCAAGGATATCCAGGGCATGTACGGCAAACGCACCATTCTTTTTATTGACGAGATACACAGGTTTAACAAAGGACAGCAGGATTATCTGCTGCCCTTTGTTGAGGACGGCACGATTATTCTGATTGGTGCTACTACGGAGAACCCATACTTCGAGGTAAACGGGGCGTTGATTTCCCGCTCCATTATTTTTGAATTGGAGCCCATTCCTAAGGAGGCTATCAAGGATTTACTGAGAAAGGCCGTATATGATACAGACCGTGGTATGGGAGCTTATCATGCGGAAATTGATGAAGATGCATTGGAGTTTCTGGCAGATATTTCAGGAGGCGATGCCAGACATGCGTTAAATGCTATAGAATTGGGTGTGATGACTACCAACCGCAGTGAGGATGGTAAGATTCACATTACTCTGGATGTGGCACAGGAATGTATTCAGAAGCGAGCAGTACGTTATGATAAAGGCGGCGACAATCATTACGATACCATCTCCGCCTTTATAAAAAGTATGCGAGGCTCTGATCCGGATGCGGCAGTTTACTATCTGGCAAGAATGCTGTATGCAGGTGAAAGTGTCACTTTTATTGCCAGAAGAATTATGATTTGTGCAGCTGAGGATGTGGGCAATGCAGACCCCAATGCGTTGGTGGTGGCAGTGAATGCTTCCATGGCAGTGGAGCGTGTAGGTATGCCTGAGGCACAGATTATTCTGGCGCAGGCGGTAACCTATGTGGCTACGGCACCTAAGAGTAATGCGAGCTGTGAAGCTATTTTCGGTGCAATGCAGGAGGTAAAGCAGACCGGCAATCTGGCGATTCCCTCGCATTTGCAGGATGCCCATTACAAGGGGGCTGCCAAATTGGGACACGGTATCGGTTACAAATATGCACATGATTATCCCAACCACTATGTGCAGCAGCAGTACCTGCCCTATGAATTGAGCGGAAAAGAATTCTACAGCCCTTCCGGCAACGGCTATGAGGTGAAAATCAAGGACCATATGCGCCGCCTCAAGGAAGAAGCTGACAAGGGATAGGAGATAAGGACCCCACACATGGAAATTTTCACCCGCTCCCCGCGATTTGTCCGCTTCGGGAGTACAGGGATATGTTGCGAAACAAATGCTGGAATTTCTAAATGTGCTAACTTTGGAATTTTCGATTGTTCGTGGTTTTTATGAGCTGGGACAAAAATAAAGGTATGTACGCGGTGGGCGGAAAGTGGAGTAAAAGAATCTCGCTTTCCGCCCACCGCGCACATGCCTCTATTTTTGTTCAAGGCCATAAAAACACGAACCCTATTCCAAAGTTACGCACATAAGAAATTCACACATTTGGTTTCGGACAACATATCCCTGTACTCCCGAAGCGAACCAATCTGCGGTAGGAGTGTGTTCTGTTGAAAAAACACGAATAATAAGGGATTTCAAAGGGCGCATCTGCAAGAAACACCACATTTGACACTCCGCATTTCTTCCCGGCGACCGATTCTCCCCAGGGCAGTGGGCGGGTGCAGATTTCCATGTGTGGGGTCCGCTAGAACAATTCCTGAATCAGGTACTTGTAGATGTCCTGATTTTTCTTTTGCCAGTTGTCGCAGATGGTGGCGGCGACTTCTTCCACAGGCACGGACAGGGTGATGTCTACAAGATTGATATTGCGGTCCTTGGCAATCAGGTGTGCCTCGTATTCGCCGGAGGTGGATTTGTAATAATCGCCCAGCACGGAGACCTCATTGCGCAATGTAAATTCATTTTCCCGCAAATAGGTGTTGATATCCGCCTTGATGGCATCATTGACACGATTTTCAAAATAGGACAGGGTTTCCCTGCCTTCCTCGGTAATCGCAAGATGTGTGCGATTGCGGATGGACTGGGAGGATACCATACCTGCATCCGTCAGTTCGCTGATGACCTGCTGAAGTGTCAGAAAATTAGTATAGTCCTTTTCCAAAATAAAATCACTGATTTGCGCTGTGGTAAGCGGAAAGGTAACACGGTTCAGCATATATAGTACGATTAATTTGTAGAGAGTTAAAGGGTCTTGTAACATATCTTTTTTCCTCATCCGTTATTTTTATTAGAATGTATCCGTTTTGGCTCCTTGGTAGGAGCCCTTTTCACGCATCTGTTTGTGTAATGAATTGAGAACATCTCGTTTATTGCAGCTCCAAAGGGGAGCAATCATCATTTCCTTGGGGCCGTCACCTGTGACACGGTGAATGACAATGTCAGGGGAGAGATGCTCCAGACAGGAAATGACCAACGAGAGATATTCCTCCTTGCTCAATGTGCGAAAATTTCCTTTTAAATAGTAGTCTGCCAGATCTGTGTCTTTTAAAACATGAAGCAACTGTAGCTTGATTCCGAAGGGGTTTACGCTGTTTAAATAAGTGATGGTTTCCAGCATCATCCGGGGTGTTTCGTGAGGCAATCCCAGAATTACATGTACGATGGTGGGAATATTTAAACTGTGCAGCTTGTTCATGGCTTCTGCAAAACAGGAAAGGGGGTATCCACGTCGAATCAATCGGGCTGTTTCCTCATGGATGGTCTGCAGTCCCAGCTCTACCCAGATGAATTTGTCGGGGTAAGTAATCTGCAAGCGGTGCAGAAGCTGCAGCACCTCATCGGGAAGACAATCCGGTCTGGTGGCAATGGAAATACCGCACACGTCAGGGCAGGATAAGGCTTCCGTATAGACCTGTTCTAAGTAGGGCAGTGGGGCGTAGGTGTTGGTATATGCCTGAAAGTAAGCAATAAAATGCTGTCCCACCTGCTTGTTGCGGAATAATGACAAGCCTTCTTTCAACTGCTCGCTGATGCTTTTATGAGCGGTAGAAACAGCAAAATCGCCGCTACCGCCTGCACTACAGAAGATACAGCCCCGAGTACCCAGAGTGCCGTCACGATTGGGACAGCTCATATGAGTATTCAGGGCTACTTTATAACATTTGTGCTGAAAGGTATTCTTGCAGTATGCATCTAAGGAATAGTAAGGCTTACCGTGCCATTCTGATTTTATCATATAGTAATCCTTTTCGCCTAATTGCGGATATGACCCTTTACTGCATTGGCAACGACTTCGGCAACCTTGGGGTTAAATGCCTCTGGCATAATGTTGTCTTCGTTTAATTCTGCAGGAGATACGAGACCGGCAATGGCTTCTGCAGCCGCTAGCTTCATTTCTTCCGTAATCTGTGTGGCACGTCCTTCCAGTGCTCCTTTGAAAATACCCGGAAAAGCGACTACGTTATTGACCTGATTGGGGAAGTCGCTGCGGCCGGTACCCACGACACGAGCTCCGGCAGCCTTAGCCAAATCAGGCATAATTTCAGGAACCGGATTGGCCATGGCAAAGAGAATTGCATCTTTATTCATGGAAGCTACCATTTCCTGCGTCACAATATTGGGAGCGGACACACCTACAAAAATATCAGCGCCCTTTAAGGCATCTGCCAGAGTACCGGTTTCATTATTAGGGTTGGTGACCTTGGCCATTTTCTGCTGCATCCAGTTTAAGCCTTCCGTCTGTTCGGACACAATACCCACCTTGTCACACATAATAATATTAGAGAAGCCGTAAGTAAGCAACAGCTTGGTAATGGCAACGCCTGCGCTTCCTGCACCGTTTATCACCACGCGACATTGCTCCTTTTGCTTATTCACTACCTTTAAAGCGTTGATGATGCCTGCTAATACCACAATAGCCGTACCGTGCTGGTCGTCATGAAATACGGGGATGTCCAAGGTTGCCTTCAGGCGTTCCTCGATTTCAAAACAGCGGGGGGCACTGATGTCCTCCAGATTGATGCCTCCGAAGGCTGGAGCCAGCCAGGTGACAGCCTTGATAATTTCTTCTGTATCCTGAGTGTCCAGACAAATGGGTACAGCATTTACATTGCCGAATTCCTTGAAAAGAACTGCCTTGCCTTCCATAACGGGCATTGCCGCATGGGGACCGATATTGCCCAGACCTAACACGGCACTTCCATCGGACACTACAGCCACAGTGTTAGATTTCATCGTATATTGATAAGCTGCCTCCTTATCCTCGGCAATTACCTTGCAGGGTTCTGCAACACCGGGAGTATAGGCAATGGATAAATCTTCTCGAGTCTTAACAGGAGCCTTGGATACAATCTCCAGTTTGCCGTTCCACTGCTCGTGCATCAGTAATGCTTTTTCGTTTGTAGTCATGACACTACCTCTTTCCTTTATATATTCATTAGTATCATATACTAGATTCTTTGGCTTCGCAAGCTATTTTGTAAGCAGCGCAGAAGAGTGATTTTCATAAAAATATAGGAAAATTGAATTTGGGACTTCCTATTTTAACCACTTTGTATTATAATGCAAGCAGTATATGCTAATTCAATCGAAAATTCAATGACATATCCGTAAGGCTGAGAAATTTTTGTGATCGATTCTGATGTTACTTTCCCATTGTAATGAAAGATAAATGATATTTGATGTATTGAAAACTATTTTCCTAATAGGAGGTTCTTTATGAGAGAAAAATATGAATCGTTGGCACTTGCACAGTTGAAGGAGCTTGCGAAGGTACGTGGTTTGAAGGGGACTTCTACCATGAAAAAGTCTGAAATTGTAGAAGCAATGCTTGCAGAGGATGAAAGGCTAAAGAGTGCGGAGACTGCCACAGTGAATGCACCCACGACAAATACAACTACAGCCAATGTTGCTACGGCCAATGCAAGAAGTGACGCATATGTGAAAAGCGATGCGAGGGAACGCAGTTATCGTCCCAATGATGCATATGATGAGAACCAGTATCCGAAGGAGCTGGACAGTGGAGTAGAGGCAAGCGGTATTCTTGAGGTAATGCCGGATGGTTACGGCTTTATTCGCTGTGAGAATTATCTGCCGGGAGAGAATGATGTATATGTGGCCCCCAGCCAGATCCGCCGTTTTGGTCTGAAGACAGGTGATATTCTTTGTGGCAATAAGAGGGTAAAAACACAGCAGGAGAAATTCAGCGCACTGCTCTTTGTTCGCAGTATCAACGGATATACTGTGGAAGAGGCTTCCAAGCGCATGGCCTTTGAAGATATGACACCGATTTTCCCGGACGAGCGTATCAAGCTTGAGGTGCCGGGCTGTAGTGTTGCTATGAGAGTTATGGATTTGGTAAGTCCTGTGGGTAAGGGACAGCGTGGTATGATTGTATCACCGCCCAAGGCTGGTAAGACCACACTTTTAAAAGAGGTAGCCAAATCGGTTCTTCGCACCAATCCTCATATGCATATGCTGATTCTTCTGATTGACGAACGTCCCGAGGAAGTAACAGATATTAAGGAAGCCATTCAGGGTGAGAATGTGGAGGTTATTTATTCCACCTTTGACGAGCTCCCCGAGCATCATAAAAGAGTGTCGGAAATGGTGATTGAGCGTGCGAAGCGCCTTGTAGAGCATAAGAATGATGTGGTGATTTTACTTGATAGTATCACTCGACTGACAAGAGCTTACAATCAGGTGGTTCCCCCCAGTGGACGTACTCTGTCCGGTGGTCTTGACCCGTCGGCATTACACATGCCCAAGAGATTTTTTGGTGCAGCCCGCAATATGCGTGAGGGCGGTAGCCTAACCATTCTTGCCACTGCACTTGTGGATACCGGAAGTAAGATGGATGACGTGGTATACGAGGAATTCAAGGGTACCGGTAACATGGAAATCGTACTGGACCGTAAGCTGTCTGAAAAGCGTATTTTCCCTGCTATTGATTTGGCAAAATCCGGCACCAGAAGAGAGGATTTACTTTTGTCTTCAGAGGAGCTGGAAGCTATCAATATCATGCGTAAAGCATTAAACGGCTTGAAACCTGATGAGGCAACGGATCGTATTTTAGATATGTTTGCAAGGACCAGAAACAATGTTGAATTTGTGGGAATGGTAAAAAAGAACAAATTTATCTAAATTATGAAAAGTTTTTTGAATTTGCTATTGCAAGCTTGAAATGGTTATGTTACAATAATACCGCTGTTTGTGGTTCCATAAGCAGTGCGGATGAGAACATAGAACTATTACATGATATTTTTATAGAGAGGTGAAAGAAATGAGAGAAGGAATCCATCCCGAGTATTATCAGGCAACTGTAACCTGCAACTGTGGTAACACATTTGTAACCGGTTCTACCAAACCTGAGATTCACGTAGAAGTTTGTTCCAAGTGTCATTCATTCTACACAGGTCAGCAGAAGACTGCAAGAGCTGATGGTCGTATTGATAAGTTCAATAAGAAATACGGTGTCAAATAAGACTGCAAGCAAAAGGTTGAGGTATATATCTCAACCTTTTATAATAAGCAGACTTAGTCGGCTTTGGAAAGGTAATAGGTTGTAATATGGCGAGGAAAAAGTGTAGTCGTTATTCCGGTATCGGCGGTCAGGCGGTGCTGGAAGGCGTCATGATGAAGAATAAAGAAAAATATGCAGTGGCAGTCAGAAAGCCCAATGGTGAGATTGATATCGAAATCGAGAACCATCAGGGAGTGCTGCATGAGAATAAAATAAAAGAGTTACCTTTTATCAGAGGAATCTTTAACTTTGTCGATTCTCTGATGTTGGGTACAAGGGTAATAAATCACTCTGCATCCTTTTATGAGGAAGAAGAGACTGAGACCAAATTCGATAAGGCAGTGGATAAGCTCAGTAAGGGAAACGGCGAGAAGCTTTTGAATACAATCGTGACGATTTTTTCTATTGTTCTCGCGGTGGCAATTTTTATCGTATTACCCTATTTTATTTCTTCCTTCTTTGAAAAATATATTCGCAACCAGTCCTTGATGGCAATTATTGAGGGTGTGCTTCGTATTTTGATTTTCCTTATTTACGTGACTGCAATCAGCGCCATGAAGGATATCAGAAGATTGTACCAGTATCATGGTGCAGAGCATAAGTGTATCAACTGTATCGAGAAGGGCAGACCGCTCACGGTTCACAATGTTATGAGAAGCTCCAGATTGCACAAGCGCTGCGGTACAAGCTTTATTTTCTTTGTGTTGTTGATAAGTATTATCCTGTTTTTCTTTATCCGTGTGGATAATGTGCTGTTAAAGGTAGTATTGCGCATACTATTGATGCCTGTGGTAGCAGGAATTTCTTATGAAATTATCCGTTTGGCAGGACGTAGCGACAATATTTTTGTGAAAATTTTATCTGCACCGGGTATGTTTATCCAGAAATTAACCACCAAAGAGCCGGATGAAAGCATGGTAGAGGTGGCAATCGCTTCCGTGGAGGCTGTATTTGATTGGAAGAATTATCTGTATGAGACCTTTGGCTACGAGGTAGATGAGAGCTGGATGGATGATGGACAGAAGGCGGAAGATGACGAATGACCTATCGGGAATTGTATGAACAGGGTTGTGAGACTCTGAAAAAAGCCGGAATTGAAGAGGCGACACTGGATGCCAGACTGTTGTTGGAATATGTATGTCATACCAACCGGAATGATTTGCTGATACATGGCGAGCGCTCTGTGGAGGAAGCGTGCCAAAAGAATTATTATGAGCTGCTGGAAGCCCGTGCTGAGAGGATTCCGCTTCAGCATCTTACCGGAGTCCAGGAATTTATGGGTCTGGAATTCCGGGTGAATGAGCATGTGTTGATTCCCAGACAGGACACAGAGATTCTGGTAGAAGAAGTGTTAAAAAATCTCCACGACGGGATGCGTATTCTTGATATGTGTACCGGCTCAGGCTGTATTGTGCTAAGTCTTCTCCATTACAGTAATGGATGTGAAGGTGTGGGCGTGGACATATCAGAGGAAGCACTGGCTGTGGCAAGGGAAAACGCCGCCGTTATTTTAGAGAAGGCCGGACAGACAGAAGTGCAATGTGATTTTGTACAAAGTAATCTGTTTGAGAATGTTACCGGGCAATATGAATTTATTGTATCCAATCCCCCTTATATTCAAAGTGCGGTGATTGACACTTTGATGCCGGAGGTCAGGGAACATGAACCCAGACTGGCATTGGACGGTACGGAGGACGGAATCTTCTTTTATCGAAGAATTGTGGAGGAAGCTCCCGACTTCCTGACAAGTGGCGGCATGCTGTATTTTGAAATCGGATATGATCAGGCAGAAAGTGTCAGTGCCCTGATGAACAATGCCGGTTTTGTGGAAATCAATATAGTGAAGGACTATGCAGGACTGGACAGAGTGGTGTATGGTACTTATATAAAATAAGAAAGTTAAGCTAATGCCTGTGCAGGTATAAGATTACCGGATGTTTACAGGTTGGAAAGGCATGGTATTTATATGTTTGACAAATTAGAAGATTTATTGATTCGTTTTGAAGAGATTATGGGTGAGCTGAATGAGCCCACAGTGACGAATAATCAGGAGCGTTTTCGTAAGCTGATGAAGGAGCAGAGTGATTTGACTCCCATAGTGGATGCCTATAAGGAATATAAGGGCTGTAAGCAGGACATCGAGGATTCTCTGATGATGCTTGATGAGGAAAGCGATGAAGAAATGCGCGAGATGATTAAGGAGACCTTAAGTGACAGCAAGAAGCGAGTGGAAGAGCTGGAGCAGGAGTTAAAGATTCTGTTATTGCCCAAGGACCCCAATGATGATAAGAACGTTATCGTGGAAATTCGTGCTGGTGCAGGCGGTGATGAAGCTGCTCTTTTTGCAGCAGAAATCTATCGTATGTATGTACATTATGCAGAAGGTCAGCGTTGGAGAGTAGAAACTATGAACGTTGATGAAATCGGTATCGGCGGTATGAAGGAAGTTCAGTTTATGATTACGGGACAGGGTGCATACTCCAAGATGAAATACGAGAGTGGCGTACACCGTGTACAGCGTGTACCTGAGACAGAGAGTGGCGGACGTATCCACACTTCCACTATCAGTGTAGCTGTTATGCCTGAGGTAGACGAAGATATTGATATTGTGATTGATGATAAGGATATTCGTATTGACGTAATGCGTGCTTCCGGTAACGGTGGTCAGTGTGTCAATACCACCGACTCTGCAGTACGACTGACCCATTACCCCACAGGTATTGTGGTATACAGCCAGACCGAGAAATCCCAGCTGCAGAATAAGGCAAAGGCATTTGCCCTGTTGAAAGCCAAGCTGTATGACTTAGAGCAGCAGCAGAGACATGATGCAGAAGCAGAAATGCGCCGCAGCCAGATTGGTACAGGTGACCGTTCTGAGAAAATCAGAACCTACAACTTCCCTCAGGGACGTGTTACTGACCACCGCATCGGCCTGACCCTATACAAGCTGGATAAAATAATGAATGGCGACATTCAGGAAATCCTGGATGCCTGCATCGCAGCCGACCAGGCGGCGAAGCTGGCAAAGATGAACGAATAGCACGAACGCGGAATAAATATAAGGAGACATTGACAGCTTGCTGGCATATGTCTCTTTATTTTATTCCATGTGAGTCAAACGAACACCGAGGAAATGCGAAGCATTTTCGAAGGTGAGCGTTCGTGCTATGAGTGTAACGAGAAATAGTTTAGATGACGCATCTGTGAGTCGAGTTTTATAAAGTAAGTTAATATGATGAAAAAAAGTGCTCTATATTGGCTTTAAGTGGCTGATATAGGGCGCTTTTGCGTTGAGATTTTTGGTGAGTTTTCTTGGGAGGGGCTATGCATGCATCTATAAAGAGGGTATGCTAGAACAATAATAGAATATGTTTTTAATAATCTCTGTAGCCGGACTGATATTGCAATAACCGCAAACGTTCAGTAATACTGAAAGTGGTGTAGAGTTACATTTACGGGAAATGGGGAAGAAGTTGGGAGTAGAAAAGGTACATCCACATAAGTTTAGAAGAACTATAAGGCGTGGGTGATGTTGCAAGTGCTATGGAAATAACACAATAAAAATAGGTTGAATTTATCCTAGACAAAGTGATATACTATCTATATAAGATGATGGAGGTGTTCACATGACAGTAGATACAAATACAATGGTTTCAATTACAGAAGCAAATCAGAACTTTTCAAAAGTTGCAAGATTAGTAGATGAGCTTGGCTCAGTCGTTATACTTAAGAATAATGCACCAAGATATTTGGTAATTGATTTTAGCAAGGTGGATGAAAGTGCTGTTGCCAAGGATGAGGATGTGCTTGAAATTTCAAAGAGATTACTTGCACAGAATAAAGACGCTTATGAGGTGCTTGCTAAATGAAAAGACTGAGTAAAGAGCAAATTTTAATGCTCCATTCACAGCTTATTGAGCAGACAGGTGGAACCACCGGTGTAAGAGATTTTAATTTGTTGGAATCAGCCATTGAGACTCCATTTCAAGTATTCGGTGGAGAAGAGTTATATCCAACTATACAAGGGAAAGGCACACGCCTTGGTTATGGTTTGAAAAAAAATCATTGTATGTTGGACGGAAACAAGCGAATAGGAACGCACGCAATGCTTGTATTTTTTTTGTTGAATGGAATTGAATTACAGTATACACAAAAAGAATTATATGAAATGGTTCTTGCAGTAGCAGATGGTAGCTTGGACTATGAAGATATGCTTAAGTGGGTATTGGATCATCAGTATTAATTATTTATTATATGTTAATGCCTGTGTTTAATTTTATATGGGATTGAACACAGGTGATTATTTGAATTTGTAGAGGTATCATAAGAATGTTTAATTGCGGAGATAAAATAGGAATTGTTTGTTGTTCAAACGGACAAAAATGTACATATGCAGAAAAAATCAAACGTTTAGAAAATACATTGATAGATATTGGATTACAACCTGTGTTTAGTGACTACATTTATGAAAAAGAAAGCATCTTCAGTGGTATGGCGAAAGAACGTGCAAATGCACTTATGAAATTTTATAAAGATGATGAGATAAAAGGCATATTTGATATTTCAGGAGGGGATGTTGCAAATGGCATATTGCCTCATCTTGACTATGATATAATTGCAAATAGTTCGAAAATGTTTTGGGGATATAGTGATTTAACAACGGTAATAAACGCAATTTACAAAAAAACGGGAAAGGCATCAGTTTTGTATCAAATTAGAAATTTGATATATGAACATAAAGAAGAACAAATAGCAGATTTTATTAGTACTGCTATGCACAATGGAACAGATTTGTTTCATATAAACTATAAATTTATACAACAAAGCAAAATGCGTGGGATTGTAGTAGGAGGAAATATCAGATGCTTCTTAAAACTGGCAGGAACAGAATATATGCCAGAATTAGATGATAAGATATTATTATTGGAAAGTTTCGAGGGAGCTGTTGCTAAAATGGAAACATATTTATGTCAATTAAGGCAAATGGGCGCTTTTGATAAAGTGGCAGGAATTATTTTGGGAACATTTACGGAAATGGATAGAGAAAAATGTATACCTACCATAGAGGCACTTGTCAAACGGATAGTAGGAAAAGACTTACCAATAGTGGTTACAAGAAATATAGGGCACGGGATAGATTCAAAAGGAATTATAATTGGTCAGGAAATATATCTTGAAGAATAATTTGAAACATACAGATTTTAATTTATATGGAACGGAAATTTTAGTTTGCTGAAGCCTCCCATGTTGTGGATTTGTTTAGATGTCTGCTTAATCTGCCAGATTAGAAACAACTTGCAAGACTTCTCATACCATGCTAACATACACACGCTTTTCAAGAAAGGTGTGAAATGCGAGATAACAAAGAACGATTGGACTGCTTGCAGGACAAATCGTTCTTTTTATATTCTATAGGAATGCAAACGACACCGAGGAAACGCGAAGCGATTTCGAAGGTGCCCGTTTGCATGCACTCATAGCGGGAGATGAATAATGTGCAGAATAGCATATAGGCTGCGAGTAGCTATAAAGGCAACTAAAATACTGTTGCATAAATACTAAGGGTATTTTACAATGAGTCATATGAATGTGAATTTAGCGAGGTGTATATAATGGATTGTGTTTTTTGTCATAAAGAAAAAATAGTAACAGATATTATTTACGAAGACGAATTAGTAATGGCTTTTATGGATATGGAACCTATTAATGAAGGACATATATTACTTGTTCCCAAGGTGCATTATCTTGATGTGGATGAAATGCCAGATGAAACACTTTCACATTTGATGATAATATCAAAGAAAATTGTATTTGCCTTGAAAGAAGTATATAAACCTAATGGATATAGTATTATGCAAAATGGTGGAGAATTTAACGATGTAGGTCATTATCATTTACATATTTTTCCGAGATATATAGGAGATGGTTTTGGGTGGACTTATGGAGAAGATATAAAGAATGTAAATGCTGAGATAGCAAAAAGAATTAGAGATAGAATCAACTAACTCCCAACTTATCGCGCCGCTTATGGTTACACTTGCAAAATACCGACCTAAGAATAGAAAAGTATAAAATAGTCTGGTAGAAAAGAAAGAAATTCCCCGCCTGCGATAGTAAAAGCGCAAATTCAGGCGGGTGGAAGGCAAGGAAGGTCCCCGCCTGCGACAATAAAAGTGCAAATTCAGTCGGGTGGAAAGGAAGAAAAATACCCGCCTGCGAAGAAGAAAAGTATAAAATAGTCTGGTAGAAAAGAAAGAAATCCCCCGCCTGCGACAGTAAAAGCGCAAATTCAGTCGGGTTAAAGGCAAGGAATGCCCCGACTAAACACACAAAAGCATAAATCAGTAGGGGGATTTCGGTGTGCCAAATTCAAGTTGATATTCTGTGACCGCATAAATAGGGTTTTGCCGGAGAGATGATATGGATATTGAATTTAGAAAGTTTACTGATTACAATAGAGGCATTATGTACGAAATTCTCAAAGATGCATATTCATTTGATGAAAGATGTGCTATCTGTTGGGATGAAAACTGGAAGCAGTCGGACGCATTTTTTTTTGATAATCCTGATATTGCTGATAAATATGGTTTTGTAACTTGTTATAAAGGAGAACCAATAGGATTCATATGTTGGGGTCCAAGAAACAGAGCGGGGTATGTAGAGATAGGGCATAATGGTATAAGAACAAAGTATAAGGGAAAAGGGTTCGGCAAAGCTCAGTTGAGTGAAGCTGTTCGACGTATAAAAGAATATGAAGGGTTAAAAGAAATACGGGTATTGACAAATAGTAACCTAATTGCACCGAAGAATTATGAAAGTGTAGGGTTTGTTTTATACGACCAAAAAGAAAATAATGATGAAGCAGCATTTTCGGGCGATTACTTATATTATAAAATTCAGTTGCAGTAATACCAAGAAAATGCGGGATAAAATTGGATTTATGGAGGAGATTGTTATGCCGCATGTTGTTGTAAAATTATGGCCAGGAAGAAATGATGAAATAAAGACTAGTCTTGCTAAAAAGATTGCAAATGTTGTTGTAGAGGAATTAAAAGTTGATATTGATGATGTGTCTGTCGCATTTGAAGAAGTAAGTCGAAGCGATTGGGGTGAACAAGTATACAAAAAAGAAATTAGAGATAATGAAAATGTTTATCTCAGACCAAATTACGAATACAAATAAGGTATACAAATCCCAATTTGCAGAGGTGAAAATTGTGACAACAATATATTTTGTCAGACATGCAGAACCTAATTATGAAAATCATGATGACACATCAAGAGAGCTTTCAGATAAGGGGTTAAAGGATAGAAGACTTGTTACAGATTTTTTGATGGATAAAGAAATTGATATTGTATTATCAAGTCCATTTAAAAGAGCAATTGATACTGTACGCGACTTTGCAGAAGTAAAAGGTATTGATGTTACCATTATAGATGAGTTTAAAGAGCGTAGAGTAGATAGTGAGTGGATAGAAGATTTTAATTCATTCTGTAAGATGCAATGGGAAGATTTTAGTTACAAATTATCTGATGGTGAATGCCTAGAAGAAGTGCAAAACAGAAATGTTTTTGCATTAAATAGAGTACTAACAATGCATAAAGATAAAAACATTGTTGTTGGGAGTCATGGAACTGCATTAAGCACAATCATTAACTATTATGACAAAACCTTTGGTTATTCTGATTTTGATAAGATTAGGCATTTAATGCCTTGGGTTGTAGAGTTTACCTTTGAAGAGAATGAGTGTGTTAAGATTCAGAAGTACAATTTATTTGAGGGGTAGTTGCGCGAATTTCAGTATCCCGGAGCGATAAATTGCAATTTTTTGGAGGTTATATGAGTGATAATTATATTGTAAGAAGATTTCAAAATAGTGATGCAGATGAGGTGTCTAAATTAATTATTAAGACTTTAAGGACAACAAATATAAAAGATTATTCAAAAGAATATATTGAAAATGATGTGAAAATGTTTACCCCAGATGGTGTAATTAAGAGAGCTTCTTGGACTCATTTTTATGTAATTGAAGATGAAAAAGCTATTGTAGGTTGTGGAGCAATAGGTTCATATTGGGGAAAAGAAGATGAAAGTAGTTTGTTTAATATATTTGTTTTACCAGAATATCAAGGAAAGGGTGTTGGAAGAAAGATAATTGAAGCATTAGAAAAAGATGAATACTTTTTAAGGGCAAAGCGTGTTGAAATTCCTGCTTCAATTACAGCGTGTGAGTTCTATAAAAAAATGGGATATACATATAAGAATGGCATCAATGTTGTTGATGAAGAACAATTATTTCGTTTGGAGAAATTTAGATGAATCCCAATTTGTGAGTGAGATCATATGAAAAATATATTAAAATGCAATGGAGAACTGGTAACAATAAACGGTCATAAAATTCATGTATACAGACACGGGAATGAAAACGTTCCCAAAATCGTTTTCATGTCAGGTTCAGGTACTGTAGCACCTGTGTATGATTTCAAAATTCTTTACGAAAAATTGTTTCATAATTTTAGGGTTATTGTTATTGAAAAATATGGATATGGATATTCAGATATTTGCGAATCTGCCTGTGATATAGATACGCTTGTTTCAATACAAAGACAAGCATTGAGAGTTGTTGGAGAAACAGGCCCATATATTTTAGCACCTCATTCCATGTCTGGATTGGAAGCAATAAGATGGAAACAAAAATATCCTGATGATGTCTCCGCGATTATCGGAATTGATATGGCAACGCCTTTAACTTATAATAATTGGACGGATGAGGAGATTAAAAAAAGAACACGCTTGATGAGAGTTGCAACCAGACTTAAATTTGCAAATATTCTGTGTCAATTAAATAATCGCTCTTTAACAGAGGACGAAATAAAACAACATAAACTTTTAAGGAAAAGAAATGCGTTTAATATTTGTTATATCAACGAAGCGGGTGAAGTTAAAAAAAATTCAAGAGTAGTAAGTGAGGATGATAACATTAAATGTCCGACTTTGTTGTTTGCATCAAATGGCAATCAAACATCAAAGTATTGGCTTGATAATCAACGGGAATTTGCAACATTAATGAGCGCGAAGTTGATTTGTTTTGATTGTGGGCATTATATTCATCATTTCAAAAGTGATGAGATGTGTAAAGAAATAATCGAATTTACAAATTCATTAGAGAGATAGATTTCAACTTTATGAAGAGGTGACATAAGTGAAAAAAGGACGTATCTCTTGCTATGAAGGCAAGATAAAATGACTTGCAAGAAATGAGACATCATGCTAATAGGCACATATGTAAGAAATGATGATAGGTTAGAGATAGAAAACAGATAGAAAATGACTTTAGGCATAATCTAGCTGCCGATTTTAGAGTGTTTTTCAGTTGTCCGTCATCTAGAATTTACTTTTCAAAAGAAACTAGCTGCCTTTTTAAGGAGAAAAGCCATATTTTTTGTGTTTACATATGTGATTTTGGTATCTTTCGGCATCTATATTTTATAATTTTGAAATTTCTATCCGATGAGAATAGGTTTTTAGCCCCTTTTGGAGCGGATAGAATATGCTCTTTTAGCAAATATAGATGCCCGGTGCATTTTTGCACACCCAAAAGTAAATTGAATCGGGCTGTAAAGTAAAGTTTCTTAACAAGGAATTATGAATTAATCTTGTAGAGGTATTGTATTATGGGATTATTTGGTAAAAGTAAAAAAGAACGCGAAAAAGAATATATGAGTAAGATTAATGTGGCAGATTGTTTAACGCAAAACTTTGAACTGACGATTGATGAAGTATATACCATCATGGGAGTAGGAACGGTTGTAACAGGAACGGTATCGGCGGGAATGTGCAGAGTCGGCGAAATGGCAAAAGTAAACGCAAGTGGAAGTATCCTGGAAACTACAATTACAGCTGTGGATGCTCATACAAAAGAGCGCAAATCGAATGATTGTGCCTATAGAACGGAGCATGTCGGATTGGGACTTCGGGGAATATCCAAGGAACAACTTAAAAAGGGTGATACCGTGACCGTGCAGAATGCAAATAAATACGGAATGTAAGAAGATTATATTAAAAGGTAAGAAAAACACATTGAGTAGAACAACATTTTTGTTAGGAAGGCTTAGTTAGGAAGATTTAGTTAGAAAGGATTTATTATGACAAGAGTATTTTTTGTAAGACATGCGCAACCGGAGCATAATTATCCGGATGATAGGACAAGACCCCTTACTGAGGAAGGGGCAGCTGATGCCAAAATCGTGTTGGATACCTTGAAGGATAAGGAAATAGACTGTTTTTATTGCAGTCCCTATAAACGGAGCCTTTCCACTATTCAGGAGACGGCTGATTATTATGGAAGAAGCATTCAGACGGATGAACGCCTGCGTGAAAGGGAAAAGGGTCGTGATGGCAATAATCACGGAATGTTTCAAAAGCGTTGGGCTGATCATGATTATCATGAGGAGGGCGGAGAATCTATCCGCATGGTACAAGCGCGTAATATAGAAGCGCTACAAGAGATTCTTGAAGCAAATAGAGGGAAAAACATTGTAATTGGAACCCACGGAACAGCACTGAGTACCATTATGAATTATTATAATCCGGAGTTTGGATGCAATGATTTTTTGCGCATTATTGATTGGATGCCCTATATTGTGGAAATGGATTTTGAAGGACAAGAAATGATTGCAATTACGGAGCATGCCTACATAGAAAAGGAATTTAAGGGAAATGCGCAGGCCGATAAAAAGTAATAATTGACAGAAAAAGAGAAGGTATAAAGGAGTAATGGAAATGGTTGGTTTAGGTACAATCATTAATGTTGTTGCGATTATAGCAGGTGGTTTGCTGGGAAAACTGTGCGGACGTTTCCTGTCGGAACGCTATCAGGATACCTTGAATAAGGTATGCGGTGTATGCGTTCTTTTTTTGGGAATTGCCGGAGCACTGGAAGGAATGCTGACAGTGGAAGGAAGCAGTGTGATTAGCGGCAATTCTATGCTGATTGTCGTATCGTTGGCACTGGGAGCCTTAATTGGTGAATTTCTTAATTTTGAAGATAAGTTTGAACGTTTTGGGGAATGGTTGAAGGTGAAAACCGGCAATTCGAATGAAAAGAATTTTGTAGATGCGTTTGTGACGGCATCCCTGACTGTTTGTATTGGAGCCATGGCTATTGTAGGTGCTATTGAGGACGGTATTTTCGGCGATTATTCCATACTGGCTACCAAGGCAGTGCTGGATTTGATTATTATCCTTGTTATGACGGGCTCCATGGGAAAGGGTTGCGCTTTTTCTGCAATTCCCGTTGCGATTCTGCAGGGAAAAGTGACGCTCCTTGCAAGGTTTATTAAGCCTGTAATGACAGCCGGAGCCTTGGCAAATTTGTCGCTCATCGGCTCGATTCTAATCTTTTGTGTCGGCTTAAATCTGGTATGGGGCAAGAAGATACGCGTAGCCAATCTGCTTCCCGCGATTGTGATTGCGGTGATTTTTGCCTTTCTACCGTAGTTTTTAATAGAGTACATTATAAAAGGAGCTGCATTATGAAAATAAGACGCGCAATTCAAAAAGATATGAACGGAATCAACAAGCTTTTATTACAGGTGCTGATGGTTCATCACAACGGCAGACCGGATTTATTCAAGGCAAATGTTAAAAAGTATACGGATGAAGAGTTGGCTTGCATTATTGCAGATGATACCAAGCCTATTTTTGTGGCGGTGGATGAGCATGACGAGGTGCTGGGATATGCGTTCTGCATACTCCAACAGTATGTTGATAACAATATCCTGACAGATATAAAGACCTTATACATAGATGATTTGTGCGTGGATGAGGAAAAGAGAGGCATGCACATCGGAAAGCAGTTGTATGATTATGTGCTTGCTTTTGCCAAGGAACAGGCTTGCTATAATGTCACGCTAAACGTCTGGTCTTGTAATGAAGGTGCTATGAAATTTTATGAAAAATGTGGGCTGATACCCCAGAAAATCGGTATGGAAAAAATACTTTAATCAGTCACCAGAGGTATTACATGCAAAAGAAAATTTTTCGAAAGATAAATACAAACATGATTGCAGTGATTCTGACACTTGCCTGGCCCACGATGCTGGAGCAGCTGATGCAGACTGCAGTCCAATATATAGATACGGCAATGGTAGGCTCGCTGGGAACTCAGGCGACTGCGGCTGTGGGAGCCACGACCACCGTAAACTGGCTGATTAACAGCTCTATTTCAGCATTGAGTGTAGGCTTTCTTGCTTTTATTGCCAAGGCCTGCGGAGCCAATGACAGGCCGGCGGCAAAGAGAGCTGTATCTCAGGCTGTTTTGGCGGTGCTGACGGTAGGAAGCTTTTTCACCATATTGACACTTTCGCTCAGTGGTGTGATTCCGGTGTGGATGCAGGTGGACGAGAGTATTCAACAGTTGGCAGGTGTATACTTCTTTATTTTGTATCTGCCCATGTTACCCCGCACGGCAAGCATTATTTTTGGGACGGTGCTGCGTGCTGCCGGTGATACCAAGACACCTATGAAAATCGGTATTATTGTAAATGTGATTAATGTAGTGCTGAATTTCCTGTTGATTTATCCTACGCGCACTATATTTATTTTTGATTATAGCGTTACGATGCCCGGAGCAGGACTGGGAGTAATCGGTGCGGCAGTGGCAAGTGCTGTGGCATTTACTGTAGGTGGTATCTGCATTACGGTTGTTTTGTGGCGACATCCCCTTGTTTCTCCGCGGGGACAGACCTTGAGGCCGGACATGAGTATATTGAGACCCTGTTTGCGTGTGGCGTTGCCCAATATGCTTCAGCGTTTCGGAACTTCCTTGGGATATGTGGCATTTGCCTCGATGATAAATTCCTTGGGAGAGGTGGCGACGGCGGCACATACCATTGCCAATACCGTGGAATCTGCCTTTTATATTCCGGGATACGGCATGCAGACGGCAGCAGCAACCTTGGCGGGAAATGCTTACGGTGCCAATGATAAGAAACGGATGAAGGATCTTGCGGCAATGTTTATTCCCATTGAAATTGCTCTTATGATTTGCTCGGGAGCATGCTTGTTTGCATTTGCACCGAATCTGATGCAAATCTTTTCCACCAGCGAGGAGGTTGTAGGTCTGGGTACTATTGTATTGAGGATGGTGGCGGTTTCGGAGCCCTTCTATGGCTTCTCCATTATTGTGGAGGGTATGATGCAGGGCGTGGGCAAAACCAAGGCGCCTTTCGTATACAATATTATCGGTATGTGGATGGTACGCATTGTGGGAACCTTTATTTGTACACAGCTTCTGAGCTATGGTTTGGTATCCGCATGGGCATGCATGATTTTGCATAATCTGCTGTTGTTTGTGCTGTTTTTGATTTGTTTTGTGCGGGGAACATGGAACCCGCTAAATGAGGAGAAGATATGAAAATGAACAATTTACAGAGTGATAATTCGGAAGCTCTCAGCCAAATTCTTCCGGCTTGTTTCGAAGATATAGAGCGAATTCTTGCCATATACGATATCGCCAAGCAGTACATGCGTGACAGCGGTAATCCTAATCAGTGGAGAGGTACTTATCCGGACAGAGAGACCTTGGAGCAGGATATTAGCAAAAAACAGTTATATGTGTATAAGCAAGCCGGCGTAATTCATGGGGTGTTTGTATTCTTTTTGGAAGAGGAACCCACTTACGCATACATTGAAGGAAAGGGCTGGTGCAATGATGCGCCTTATGGCACCATACATCGAATTGCCGGCGACGGCACAATAAAGGGTCTTTTCGAAAAATGTATGGAATTTTGTAAAAGCAAGATTGATAATATCCGTGTGGACACCCACCACGACAATCATACCATGCAACACGTTGTGGAAAAATATGGTTTTCAGAAATGCGGAATCATTTATTTAAAGAACGGCGATCCCAGAATTGCTTATCAATATTGTGAAAGGTAAGATAAATAACAATGGTAATTAACAAAATTGATTCTATCGAATTTAGACTTAAAGAATTGCATGATTTTACTTGGTTAATATAAAAATCAATTTTTCCCATGTTCATTATCTAATTGGCAGTTGAATGAAGAAAGCTATCAAGTTGCAACAAAGGCTGTTAGTCTTAATAAGAGTGAACGTTATTTGACATTTACTGAATTTTTTAATAAATGGAAGGAAGCCAATAGTTTATAATTTATAAGCGTTATATTAGTACATATTTGAATTTGTAGGTGTATGCAATGGAAAACAAATTGATAGAATTGACCGTTAAAAACGAGGTCTGCAAAATATGCGAAATTTACAAGCACTGTATGTTTATGCCTACCGAAGAAAAGTTTAATAAGAAAATAGAAATGTTCCTTAATGATAACTCTGTAAAAATCTTTGCTTGTTTCAACCAAGGCGAGATAGAAGGTGTTGTTGTCATTTTGTTTGTAGAGCAAAACAAAATTGAAATCGTTGGTATTGCAGTTGATTTGTCTGCTCGTAACAAAGGCATCGGCTCTTATATGATAAATCAAGTGATAAATAATTACGCTTTACTTTCTGTATATGCCGAGACAGATAATGATGCTGTTGGTTTTTATCGGAAGAACGGTTTTAGCATTACAGAGTCCTCTGAAACCTATGACGGTGAAACTGTTATCCGCTATAAATGTGAATTAACCAAATAATCAAATTCCAACTTATCAAGCTTATTACTATTGGAGCAAGCAATATACACATAAATAGATACACTTGGTTCTTGTAATAATTTTAAACTGAAGTTTGTGGTTTATCGGATAGAATATCTGTTTTGGGATGTTCTATCCGCTGTTTTTTGGGGCTTTTTAGGGGGGCGAGCATATAGTTGCTTGGATTCCGGGGCTTCTATCTGATGTGAGTGCCTTCTTTTGAGGGATTGTGGCATATAGTTACTTGGATTCCGGGGATTCTAGCTGATGAGGGTGTCTTCTTTTGCGGAATTGTGGCATATAGTAGCTTGGATTTTAGGATTTCTATCTGATGTGAGTGTCTTCTTTTGAGAGATTGTGGCATATAGTTACTTGGATTCTAGGGATTCTATCTGATGTGAGTGCCTTCTTTTGCGGGATTGTGGCATATAGTAGCTTGGATTTTAGGACTTCTATCTGATACGGGTGCTTTTTGGGGGTGTTTTCGGCGTATAGAAAACAAAGATTTTGTTCATCTATCTGTCGTGAACGGATTTGAAATTACTATGCGCAGACTAGAAGTGGTCATGAACTGATTTGAAACTACTATGCGCAGACTAGAAGTGGTCATGAACTAATTTGAAACTGCTATGCACAGACTAGAAGTGGTCATGAACTAATTTGAAACTGCTATGCACAGACTTGAAGTAATCGTGAGCAAATTTGAAATTAACATATGTAGATTTGAAACTGTCGGATGCAGATATGAGTCGCCTACTGCATAAGAAAATGAAGCTGTTGGAAGGAGATACAATTCGGAAATTTGGTAGTATCGTGGTTGCCAAAGCAAATTTGATACTCATGATGCTTGTAAGTAGTGTACTAACTGCCTTCTCATTTTTCAGCCTCTCCGGGCTGTACTTTTGCACAAAATATACCACCTCTTGCATGCGCAATATTCACGAAATTATAGTGTGTTTGCAAAATTGACTGACATTTCAAGTTTAGATTTGATAAAATATGGATATAACTGAAATGGAGGCAATACAAATGCAAAGTATTGTTATCAAGATAAGGAACAAATACAACACGTACAGCATGGAAGGATATCTGTAGAAAGGAAGGTTGCGGTGTTCAATAAAGGTGAGTATGTAGTGAGTGGTAATAAGGGTGTGTGTTCAGTGGAGGATGTTACTACCTTAGATATCTTAGGAGTGGATAAGAAGCGGGAATATTATATTCTGAAACCGATTTATATGGCGGGAAGTACCGTGTATATACCGGTGGATGCGGCGGAGGAATCCATGCGCAGGGTACTTAGCAGACAGGAGGCGGATGAGCTGATTAGCGGCATTTCGAATATTCCTTTGATTACCATAACCAATGATAAGCTTCTTGAGCAGGAGTATCGCGGCTGTATGAAGAGTAACAACTGTAAAGAGTGGATAAAGATTATTAAAACCATTTATCTGCGTAAACAGAAGCGCCTGGAAGCAGGGCGGAAGGTGACTGCGGTAGATGCAAAATATTTTCGAATGGCAGAGGACAATCTGTATGGTGAGCTAGCTATTTCACTGGGAATGACAAGAGGAGATGTGGAACACTATATCACCGAAGAGATGGAGCATCAGACCGTTTAAACCGTAAAGTTAACTTCGGAAGAAAGGCAAGGAAGTGCCAACCTTTGTAAAAAACTGTCAAAGCCTTAGCGAAAGGTTAAAACAAAGCTTTGCAAGGATGTTAAAAATAACTTTACAAAATCAAGGAAAAGTAATATGATAAGTGCATAAGTCTCAAGCAATGGCGTAGGATATTAAACTGTGCAATAAAATTGAGAATGTATATAGAAAGCGTTGAAGAGAACAGTAGTCTGTAGCGGATACCAGAGAGAACCGCCTTGCCTGAACGCAGGCATGAGCTGTAAGCGGTTTTGTTTTAAACAGATGAAGACCATCTCGGAGTGGCTTTAATACAGCCCGGAGGCTCCCGTTATGAGCAAATGAAGTGGCAGTCTTTTGACTGCAACAAGGGTGGAACCGCGTAATTTACGTCCCTTGCAATTTTATAATTGCAAGGGGCTTTTCTTTTTTCAATTTAGGAAACGGAAAGGAGAAAGCATATGGTAGAAAAACTGAAAAAAGTAACTCGTCAATGCTTTGTAGGTGAAATGACAATGCCAAAGCTTAATCTGTGGTTAATCGGCGGAATCTGTCTGTTGGCAGGAGTGGTGTACGGACTTCTTATGGCACCTGCCACTCGCGGTGTTACGATTGGCAGTAATAACGGCAACCAGAGTAATTGCAGCTGGGGAGGAACGGACAAGACAGAGGAAGCTACAGCAGGCGCTGCAGTGAAATCGGTAGAAGAATCCACAGAGGAAGCAACAGTGAAAAAGACGCGCAGAAAGGTGCGCCGCTAGCAAAAAGAAATACAAAAAAAGGAAAGGATTATATTATGAAAATCACATTAAAGGATGGCTCCGTTAAGGAGTATGCAGAAAGCAAAAGTGTATATGATATTGCCATGGACATCAGTGAAGGTCTGGCAAGAGCTGCCTGCTGCGGTAAGATGGACGGCAAGGTGGTGGATTTGAGAACTATAATTGACAGCGACTGCGAATTAAGTATCTGTACCGCAAATGACAAGGACGGTCTTGCAACCATTCGCCATACTACGGCTCATGTTATGGCAGAGGCTGTGAAGAATCTGTTCCCGGATGCGAAGCTGACCATTGGCCCCAGCATTGAAAACGGATATTATTATGATTTTGAGCATGCGCCTTTCTCCAGAGAGGATCTGGATAATATTGAAGCAGAGATGAAGAAGATTATCAAGAAGGGTGAGAAGCTGGAGCGCTTCACCTTATCCCGTGAAGAAGCAATCAAATTCATGGAGGATAGGAATGAGCCTTATAAGGTGGAGCTGATTCGTGATCTTCCTGAGGATGCGGAGATTTCCTTCTATAGTCAGGGTGAGAATTTTGTGGATCTGTGTGCGGGTCCTCATCTGATGAGCACCAAGGGTATCAAGGCATACAAGCTTACTTCCTCCTCGGGTGCATACTGGAGAGGCAAATCCGAAAACGCTATGCTGCAGCGTATTTACGGTACGGCATTTAATAAAAAGGAAGAGCTGGAAGAGTATCTGGCATATCTGGAAAATATCAAGAATCGAGACCACAACAAGCTGGGTCGTGAAATGGAGCTGTTTACTACCGTTGACGTTATCGGTCAGGGTCTGCCTCTGTTGATGCCGAAGGGTGCCAAGATGGTACAGACACTGCAGAGATGGATTGAGGACCTGGAGGACAATGAGTGGGGCTATATCAGAACTAAGACTCCTTTGATGGCTAAGAGTGATTTGTATAAGATTTCAGGACACTGGGATCATTATAAAGAGGGTATGTTTGTTCTGGGCGATGAGGAAAAGGATAAAGAGGTACTGGCACTTCGTCCCATGACCTGTCCTTTCCAGTATTATGTGTACAAGGCAGGTCAGCATTCCTACAGAGATCTGCCCCTGCGCTACGGCGAGACCTCCACTTTGTTCCGTAATGAGGATTCCGGCGAGATGCACGGTCTTACCCGTGTGCGTCAGTTTACCATTTCAGAGGGACATCTGATTGTGAGACCTGACCAGATGGTGGAAGAATTTAAGGGATGTCTTGCTTTGGCAAAGTATTGTCTGGAGACCCTGGGCGTGGGTGATGATGTAACCTACAATCTGTCCAAGTGGGACCCAGATAATAAAGAAAAATATATCGGTGAGCCTGAGGTGTGGGAGCAGACGGAGCAGCATATCCGTGATATTTTAAATGAATTAGAGATTCCTTTTGTGGAAAATGTAGGAGAGGCTGCATTCTATGGTCCCAAGGTGGATATTAATGCCAAGAATGTATACGGCAAGGAAGATACCATGATTACCATTCAGTGGGATGCTCTTTTGTCCGAGCAGTTTGATATGTATTATATTGACCAGAATGGTGACAAGGTAAGACCTTATATTATTCACAGAACCTCTATGGGCTGCTATGAGAGAACGCTTGCATGGCTGATTGAGAAATATGAGGGCAAATTCCCTACCTGGCTGTGCCCTGAACAGGTGCGCGTGCTTCCGATTTCTGAGAAATATGCAGATTATGCCGCAAAGGTGCAATCAGAGCTTAAAAAGAACGGTGTATTGGTAACTGTTGACAATCGTTCCGAAAAAATAGGCTTCAAGATTCGTGAAGCAAGATTGAATAAGGTTCCTTACATGCTTGTAGTAGGTCAGAAGGAAGAGGAGGAGAATCTGGTATCTGTAAGAAGCCGTTTTGCAGGTGACGAAGGCCAGAAGACACTGGATACCTTTATTGACCAGATATGTAAGGAAATCCGCACCAAGGAGATTCGCAAGGTAGAGGTGCAGGAAGAATCAAAATAAAAATTTAAAATCCACTGAATATTGCCGTGAGAGTGAAGCATACTAATCGTGACGGAATACGCATATTGCATTCTGTCCGAGTCTGCTGCATCCTGCGCTGCCTGCTGTAGATTCGCCAGGTGAGCGGCGCAGAAGGAGGTTTATATGGCAGAATTAAAGTGTGGTGTAGAAAATTGTACCTATAATGAAGAACACTATTGCTGTAAGGGTGATATTATGGTAGGCGGCAAGCATGCCAGCTGTACCGAGGACACCTGTTGTGAAAGCTTTGCCCAGAGAAGAGAGAGTAATGATGCTTATTCCAGCGCATTGTCTCATCCCAGCAAAATCATCAGCATCGATTGTGAGGCAGTGAAATGCATCTACAACAGCAATTATAAATGTGTTGCAGAGCATGTGGACATTGCAGGCTGTGGTGCCGGTAATTCACGAGAAACCGAGTGTGCAACCTTTACGGAGCGATAGGTTATCAGACAAAGCATAAATTGCCGTACTGCCGGAAGTAAATACCGGTGGTGCGGCAGTTTTTTTGTGAGCTTAGGTCGGGGGAGCAGGCGTCCATTATGACAATAATGAACGCCTCGCGCCCCCTGCCTAATCTTTAGAAATGGGAATTTACCACATATAGAAAAAATTGTAAATTGACATATAAAAATTGACATCTATTACCAAATCATAGTAAAATCACTATATTAAATTATGTCCCCGAAGGAGGAATACATATGAAAAAGTTAAGAAAATTGTTAGTGTTACCTATTATTGCAACACTGTTTTTCGGCTCTGCGTTGAGTGTATCTGCGGCTGAATTGAAGGATCTTTTTGATGCAAAGTATTATGCAGCACAATATAAGGATTTGGCGGCTGCGTTTGGTGAGGATGAAGCGGCGCTTTACAACCATTATATTACCTTTGGTATCAAGGAAGGCCGAAACAGCAGTGACAGATTTGATGTACAGAGCTATCGTGACAGATACGGTGATTTGGAGACGGCATTTGGAGACGACTGGGCATCCTATGTGGATCATTATCTGACCCATGGTATCAGTGAGGGACGTGACGGCGGCGGAGAATTTGACGCGGCATCTTATGCTGACAGATATCCGGATCTTCATCAGGTCATCGGTTATGATTTGGCAAAGCTCTATGCGCATTACCAGACCTATGGCATCGGTGAGGGACGTAATCCGATTTCCAAGTCTGTATTGGCAGAGCGTAAGGCGGCTGAAGAAGCGGCAAGAAGAGCCGCTGTAAGTGTGGAAGGAACGGATAGTGATAACATGGTTTTCCCTGATGGAAGCTATGCTGAAACGGTTGAAAATGCTGACGGAACAAAGACTGAGACCCATTATGCTCCGGACGGAAGTATTATCATGCAATGGGTATATACGTATGATAGTAACGGGAATTGTATCATGCAAAAGGGTTATGATAATGCAGGAGTGCTTATTGGCTGGTGCGAAAGCGAATACAACGAAGCTGGACAGTGTGCATCAGACATATATTATAATGGAGACGGAAGTGTGAGTATCGTATGTCAATATACCTATGATGCATCCGGCAACATTTCAAGTACAATAGAGCATGATGCAAATGGAAATGTACTATCTAAAAATGAGTATTCTTATGATGCGGAAGGTAACAGGATTGAGACCAAAAGATATAACATCAGTAGCGAGACCGGCGAATGTGACGGCTATTGGGTTGATAGTGAAGAGAGAAGCAGTTATTATGATATGAACGGTACCTTGCTTTTCTATACTGATTTTGAATATGATGAATCAGGAAGAAATACAGCAACTTTAGAATATGATGCAGATGGAACGCTATTATGCCAAAATATTAGTAATGCTGACGGAACGTCTATGCAGATAAATTATTACGCAAGCGGTGTGGTTTCACGCGAGATATATTACAAAGCGGACGGTAATATCATCAAAGAATTCCGCTATGATGAAGCCGGTCAGCTCACTTGGGAAGTTTATTATAATGAAGACGGCTCTGTCCTGTCTGAAACATCATATTAGAAATAACAAACAACAGAGGCAGATAAAATTAGTAAAAATAAATTGATAAAAAAGTGGTAAAAGATGTTGACATTGTAGGTGAGAGTGTGGTATTATCTCTTAGTGTGTTATGAACACATTAGAACAAGCAGAGTATCCACTCTCACCTTACGGCGATTGGGCTGGTAAGTGTCAATGATTTATATCCTGCATAGTATTGTTGAATGCATGTGGGATTGTGCACGTAGTATCGATAAACTTTTCTAAGCGATGATGCTACAGAGTGTGAATTGTCAAGTGGATAGTTATGCTATCCACTTTTTTTACATTTCTTATGGAGGTGCAAGGCCATTAGCGATTTAATGATTAACGAACAGATCAGAGACAAAGAGGTACGTTTGATTGGCGAGGACGGTGAACAGCTGGGTATCATGTCTTCCAAGGAAGCCTTGAAGCTGGCAGAGGAAGCCGGACTGGATTTGGTAAAGATTGCTCCTACAGCAAAACCGCCTGTATGCAAGATTATTGATTACGGCAAGTATAAGTATGAGCAAATCAGAAAAGAAAAGGAAGCCAAGAAAAAGCAGAAGGTTATCGAGATTAAAGAGATTCGTTTATCTCCCAATATTGATACCAACGATTTGAATACCAAGGTAAATGCAGCAAGAAAGTTTCTTACTAAGGGCGACAAGGTAAAGGTTACGTTGCGTTTCCGTGGTCGTGAAATGGCACATATGAATAACAGCAAGCACATCCTTGATGATTTTGCTGAGGCTCTGTCCGATGTATCCGTTGTGGAGAAGGCACCCAAGGTAGAGGGCAGAAGTATGACAATGTTTTTAACTGAGAAGCGCTAAGGCGTGTAAGTTAAAATAGATTAAGGAAAAGTTTAGGAGGAACTCGTTATGCCAAAAATGAAGACAAGCAAAGCGGCAGCTAAGCGTTTTAAAGTAACCGGAACAGGTAAATTAAAGAGATCAAAAGCTTATAAGAGCCATATCTTAACCAAGAAGTCTACCAAGAGAAAACGTAACTTGAGACAGTCTGCAATTACCGATGCAACCAATGTTAAGAATATGAAGAAGATTTTACCTTATTTATAATTTCAGGTTAGGAGGAAGTAGACAATGGCAAGAATTAAAGGTGGCTTAAATGCCAAGAAGAAACATAATAGAGTATTAAAGCTTGCAAAGGGCTATAGAGGAGCAAGAAGCAAGCAGTACAGAGTAGCAAAGCAGTCTGTTATGAGAGCATTAACCAGCTCTTATGCAGGTAGAAAAGAGAGAAAGCGTCAGTTCAGACAGTTGTGGATTGCTCGTATCAACGCAGCAGCCAGATTGAACGGTTTATCTTACAGCAAGTTTATGTACGGCCTGAAGTTAGCAGGTGTTGAAATGAACAGAAAGATGTTAGCAGAGATGGCGGTTAATGATGCAGAAGGCTTCAAGACCTTAGCTGAATTAGCAAAGACCAAGTTGGCATAATTTTGCAGATGAATAAGAATGTGCGATAAGTGCATAAGTGAAGGAGTTGTACGGTAAGTGCAGCTCCTTCTTCTACTGTGAAGGATGAATGAGAAAAGGATAAAAAGAAAATGACAGAAAAGAAAGTGCAGAAATTAATTTTCTTTGATATAGATGGAACCCTCCTTGATGATGCCACTAAAAGCATGCCGGAGAGTGCTGCAGAAGCGATTCGGGTTGCCAGGGAAAACGGACATATTTGTCTGGTCAATACAGGGCGAACCAAGCGCATGGTGGGAAGCGGGCTACTGGAGCAGGCAGAATTTGACGGTTATCTGATGGGCTGCGGAACGATGATTGTATATCGCGGCGAGTTGCTGCTGCATAAGACGTTAACCTTGGAATTGTCCGAACGTATCATGGAGGCATTAAAGCGTTATCACATTGATGCCATACTGGAAGGACGAGAAGAGAATTTTATAGATAAGCAGGAAAATATGTACACGACGACCTTTAAAAGATTTGCCAAGGGATACAATGCGCTGAATTATGCTCCGTATGAAGAAGCAGGAGGGCAATACGATAAGCTGTTTGTCTATGCGGATGAGCAGGAAAGCATAGATGCCTTTCGACGGGAATTCTATGAAGAGCTTGACTTTATAGACAGGGAAAGGGGCTTTTATGAGGTAGTGCCCAAGGGATATTCCAAGGCAACCGCCATGGAATATATTGCGGATAAGCTACAGATTCCCATGGAGCATACGGTTGCAATCGGTGACAGCAATAATGATTTACCCATGCTGCAATGTGCGCACATCGGTATCGCAATGGGCAACTCCTCTAAGGAGGTATTGGAAATCGCAGATTATATCACAACTGATGTGGATAAGGACGGCATCCGGAATGCACTGAAGTGGCTTGGCGTGCTGGACTAAAAAATCAAGAAAAATGAAAAATACGTGAATAGATTTTCTAAAGTGTGGCACAATACTAAACGTAACAACAACACAGGAAAGTTGAGGCGGGAAAATGAAGCTGTCATTTCGGTGGTACGGAGAGGACGACAAGGTCACGCTTAAGAATATCAGGCAAATCCCGGGGATGCACACTATTGTTTCGGCAGTGTATGATGTACCCGTAGGCGAGGTGTGGAGCCGGGAGAGTATTGCAGCATTAAAGTCTGCTATTACGCAGATGGGAATGCATTTTGAAGTGGTAGAAAGTATTCCGGTGCATGAGGACATTAAGCTGGGTAAGGAGCGCAGAGATTATTACATCAATAATTATTGCGAAAATATCCGAAGAGTGGCCGAGGCCGGTGTGAAATGTATCTGCTATAACTTCATGCCTGTATTTGACTGGACCAGAACCCAACTGGATCATGTATTGCCGGACGGTTCCACTACACTGGTATATTATCAGGAGCAGGTAGATGAGGTTAATCCTTTGGAAAGTGACAGTGATTTGACTCTGCCCGGTTGGGATGCCAGCTATTCCAGAGAAGAGTTAAAGGATATTGTAGCCCAGTATCAGAATATGACTGAGGAAAAGCTTTGGGATAATCTGCAGTACTTTTTAGAGCGGATTATACCGGTCAGTGTAGAGTGCGGTGTCAATATGGCGATTCATGAGGATGACCCCTGCTGGAGTATTTTCGGATTGCCAAGGATTATCACGAGTGAGCAAAATCTGGACAGATTTTTAAAGCTTGTAGATGTGCCCAATAACGGTATCACCTTATGCACAGGCTCTTTGGGCTGCTCCGGTCACAATGATGTGGTAAAGATGGCAGCCAAGTACGCAGCTATGGGACGTATTCATTTCGTGCATATGCGAAATGTAGCGGTGCTGCCTAATGGTTTTGAGGAAAGGTCTCATCTGTCCTCCTGCGGAACCCTTGATATGTATGCCATAATGAAGGCGCTGTATGACAATGGTTTTGACGGCTATATCAGACCTGATCACGGAAGAATGATATGGGGAGAAACCGGCAGACCGGGCTACGGACTTTACGATAGGGCACTGGGAGCCACTTATCTCAACGGACTGTGGGAAGCCATCGAAAAAGGTGATAAGTAGTATTGTCAAACCTCTTGACAAGAAAAGGCGAAGTTACTATACTATATTTTGGTAGAAATAATCCTCGATAGCTCAATGGTAGAGCACTCGGCTGTTAACCGAGTTGTTGTAGGTTCGAGCCCTACTCGGGGAGTTTCAAGGTGCGTTACCTGGTTGGGCAGCGCACTTTTTGCTATATGTAAAAGCTTTATAAGACAATTTAAATGCAGGCTGCAGAAAGGTATGGTACGAAAATGGGAGTGTTATCAGGTTTGGAACCGCAAAGCGTATTTTACTATTTTGAAGAGATTACCAAGATTCCTCACGGCTCAGGCAATGTTGACCGCATCAGTGATTATCTGGTGGAGTTTGCCCGGGAAAGGAATCTTTTTTATATTCAGGACGAGATAAAAAATGTTATTATTGTAAAGGAAGCAACACCGGGCTATGAAGAGGAGCCGCCTGTGATTTTACAGGGACACATGGACATGGTGGCTGTGAAGAAACCGGATTGTGATATTGATATGAGCACACAGGGACTGCGTGTGGCTGTGGATGGCGATAAGATATATGCCGAAGGGACCAGCCTCGGCGGAGATGATGGCATTGCGGTGGCGTATGCCCTTGCTATTTTGGATGCTGATGATTTAAAGCACCCTCGTCTGGAGGTAGTCATTACCGTAGACGAGGAGATTGGCATGGATGGTGCCAGAGAGATTGATTTGTCCATGCTACAGGGAAAGAGACTGCTGAATCTGGATTCAGAAGAGGAAGGTATTTTCCTTACAAGCTGTGCAGGCGGTGCCAGAGTGGAATGTGTTCTTCTGCTGACAGAGGAACAGATGCAGGGTACGACCTATGAATTGACTATCGGCGGGCTGCTGGGAGGACATTCCGGAGCAGAGATTCACAAGGAAAGAGGTAATTCCAACTGCCTGTTTGGCAGGGTGCTGTGGACAATGGCAGAAGAAATACCGGTACATCTGGTATCGGTAAAAGGAGGACTGGCGGACAATGCCATTCCCAGAGAAACAAAGGCGGTAGTGCTGTTAGAGGCGCAGACAGAAGCTGATTGTATGACAAAGCTACAGGCAGTGGTGCAGCAACTGGCAGATGATATAAAAGAAGAACTGGCAACCAAAGACCCCGACTTTTATATGAAGCTTAAGGAGTGCGGAAAGGGAGACTTTTCCTGTGTGACCCGGCAGGATACGAAGCGGGCAGCAGCCTTCCTGCAAACGGTTCCCAACGGTGTGCAGGCTATGAGTGCCGACATGCCGGGCTTGGTAGAGACCTCCCTGAATCTGGGGATTCTGGAAGGTGATAACGAGGTGCTTCGAGCGGAATTTGCACTGAGAAGCAGTATTGAAAGTGCGAAATATGATTTGCTTGAGAAACTGAAGGCATTGACAGCCCTTGTCGGTGGCAGTATGGAGGTGTCCGGTGAATATCCCGGCTGGAAATATCGTGTGGATTCACCCCTCCGCGAGAAAATGATTGCTTTATATGAGAAAATGTATGGCGAGGCACCTAAGGTGGAGGCTATTCATGCCGGTTTGGAATGTGGATTGTTGGGAAGCAAAATAGAAGATTTGGATTGTGTGTCCTTTGGTCCCAACATGAGCGACATTCATACTACCGAAGAGACCTTGAGTATTGCATCAACAGCCCGTGTTTGGGAATATCTTATTAAATTACTGGAAGAGAAGGATGTTTAAAGAAAGGAAATGCAAAATGAGCGAAAAAATTTTATTTCAATGTGATTATAATGAGGGAGCACATCCCAAGGTATTGGAGAGAATTGTAGCTACCAATATGGAGCAGACAGTCGGCTATGGCGAGGATAGCTATTGTGCACAGGCGGCAGATAAAATCCGCAAAGCCTGCGGTGATGAATCACTGGCAGTGCATTTTCTGGTGGGCGGAACACAAACCAATGTAACGGTAATCGATACGGCGCTTCGTTCCCATCAGGGCGTGCTTTGTGCGGTAACAGGACATATTAATGTCCATGAGACAGGTGCTGTGGAAGCCTGTGGACATAAGGTGCTTGGCTTGCCCAGTGAGGACGGCAAGCTTACGGCCGCTCAGGTAGAGGAAGCCTATCAGGGACATATACATAATGACAGCTTTGAGCATATGGTACAGCCCAAAATGGTATATATATCCAATCCTACCGAGCTGGGAACCATATACAGTAAGGCCGAGTTGGCAGCTCTGTCCGAGGTGTGCAGAAGGAATGGCTTGTATCTGTTTATGGACGGTGCCCGCTTGGGATATGGTCTTGTGGCGCCGGACAATGATTTGACTCTAAACGATATTGCCAAGCTTTGTGATGTATTTTATATTGGTGGCACCAAGGTGGGAGCCTTATTTGGAGAGGCTGTTGTGATAAGCAATGAAGAATTGAAAAAGGATTTCAGATATTTTATAAAGCAAAAGGGCGGTATGCTGGCAAAGGGACGCCTGTTGGGTGTACAGTTTGATGTCTTATTTACTGATAATCTGTATTTTGAGATTTCCAAGCATGCGATTCAGATGGCAGAGGTGCTGCGTGGTGCATTTGAGGAAAAAGGATATCCTTATCTGGTGCCCAACAGAACTAATCAGATATTTGTCATTATGCCGGATGAGGCATTGGCAAAGCTGGCAGAGCGTTTTGATTATTGCTATGACCACCGCGTAGACGATACTCACAGTGCTGTCCGTTTTTGTACCAGCTGGGCGACAAAGGAAGAGAATGTGCAAGCCTTAAAGTCGGAGGTTATCAATGGGATTTAGTAAAGAGAAGATAAAGCAGATTTGTCTGCTTATGGCGTTTGGTGCATTGCTGGTATTGGCTGTGATTTACAGTGACTTGATTTTTCGGGGAATTGCCATTGCCTTTAGTATTGCATCCCCCTTTCTGATTGGAGGGGTGATAGCATTTGTGCTGAATCTGCCCATGAAAATGGTAGAAGAAAAGCTTTTGGTCAAATGGAAGGGAAAGCTTGCAGCAAAGCTGAAAAGACCGATTAGCATGCTGTTGTCAATCATTTTTGTTTTGCTTATTATTGTGCTGGTGGTGGTGACAGTAGTACCGCAGATACAGTCTGCGGCTTCCGTGTTGGGACAAAAGATACCGCCCTTCATAGATGGAGTGGTGGATGAGCTGGTATTACTGAGTGAAAAATATCCGCAGATGCAGGAGCAGGTGACTGCTTTGAAAGAGCTTGAGCTGAATTGGGAGTCCATTGCCAATACGGCTATTGGTTTTCTGAAAAATGGTGTAGCCAGTATGCTCACCTCAACAGTGTCCGTGGCAAGCGGTATTATCGGCGGAGTGGTAAATACAGTTATTTCAGTTATTTTTGCACTTTATATTCTGAGTCAGAAGGAGAAGCTTGCCAATCAGGGGAAAAGAATACTTTCCGCATATCTTCCGGCAAAAGCAAATGCTTATGTATTGAAGGTGTTGACACTGGCATATAAAAACTTCAGTAAATTTATTTCAGGACAATGCCTGGAGGCTGTGATTTTAGGGATTATGTTTATCATTGCCATGTCTGTATTCAGAATGCCCTATGCCTTCATGGTGGGTGTGCTGATTGCGTTTACGGCGCTGATTCCCGTAGTGGGAGCTTTCATCGGCTGTGCGGTAGGAGCTTTTTTGATTTTGATTGAGAATCCCATGCTGGCGCTGTGGTTTATAATATTATTCCTGATATTGCAACAGCTGGAGGGCAATCTGATTTACCCTAAGGTGGTAGGTAATTCCGTAGGACTTCCATCCATATGGGTATTAATGGCAGTAAGCCTCGGCGGAAGCCTGTTTGGTGTAGCCGGCATGCTGTTCTTTATCCCTTTACTGTCTACCTGTTACGCATTGCTGCGAGAGAGCGTGAATACCAGAAATGCCTCCAGAGGTGCTCAGGAGGGAGACACTTTAGAGACACAAAAGCCGATTACGGAGAAAGTGCAGGCGCCAGAGGAAAAGCAGAGTGCGGAGAATTCGCAGGAAACAGAGAAGAAGCAAATGCTAAAGAACAGAAAAAAGCGCAAGGAACGCAAGTGATATGATGAAGATGCCCAATAAAAGCGGCCTTTTCGGAATTGTTCTTGCTCCATTGAACGCAATAAGTTTGAATATATCGCGCCGATTAGCGGTTACACTTGTAAAATACCGACCTAAGAATAGAAAAGTATAATTTAGTCGGGGTAAAAAGCAAGGAAAGTCCCCGCCTGCAATGGAGAAAAAGCAAATCCAGTCGGGATGAAAGCATCGATGCCATGACTAAACATAGAAAAAGTATAAATTAGTATCGAGAGCTTGGTGGGATAAATTTGAATTTGTAAAGGAGTTGAGGTAAATGGAATATTTATTAAAAAATGGAAAAAGTGTTACTATTCGAAAACCAAAGGTGGAGGATGCAGAAGCCATTATTAATGTTATGACTATTGCAGATACCGAAACTTTATTTTTGGCAAGAAATCCAGGTGAATTTTGCACACCAGTTGAGCGTGAAAAAGAGATAATAAAAAATGTGCTTGCAGATAATGATGTGGAATGGTTTGTTGCAGAGTATGAAAATGAAGTGATTGGGCAATGCTCAGTTGGTTTGGTTAGAAGAAATGCAAGATATCGTCATAGAGCCGAGGTTGCTTTTGTGATTTTGAAAGATTACTGTAATCTTGGAATTGGTGGAAAAATGATGGAAGAATGCATAAAATGGTGCAAAAAAAATGGGGTTACACAGATAGAATTAGATGTTGTTAAGAATAATGAAAGAGCATTGAAAATGTATCAAGATTTTGGATTCGAAATCATTGGGATAAAAGAAAATGCATTGTGTTATCAAGATGGTACATATGCAGATGAATATTTGATGATAAAGAAATTGTAAATCCCAATTTATCAAAATGAGTATAGGTTAGGTACATTTTCGCAATCGCGCTTGGTGTGAGAGTCCGCGAGCAGAATCTTGGTTCAAAAGGGAGAATAAGAGCACTTGTGCAGAAAAGAGGTAAAGATGAGTACATTTGACTACAATAAAGTAAAGGACCCCGAATATTTTCAGGAAAACAGACTTCCGGCACATTCGGATCATGTATTTTATCCGGACAGGGAAGCCGCTGCCGGAGAGGACAATAGCTTTCGCTACAGCTTAAACGGTCTGTGGAAATTTTCGTATGCAACGAATTATGCTTCCTCTCAGAAAGGGGTTGAAGCGTTAGATTATAATTGTAAGTGCTGGGCAGACATAAGGGTGCCTGCTCATATTCAGATGGAGGGCTATGATGTGCCCCAATATGCTAACATTCAGTATCCGTGGGATGGCAGGGAGCAGATTGACCCTGGGCAGATACCGGAGCAATTCAATCCGGTAGCCCAATATGTAAAGTATTTCTCGGTGCCGGAGCAGATGGAGGGGCAATCGGTATTTATCTCCTTTCAGGGTGTTGAAAGCGCCTTTGCATTATGGTGCAACGGACAGTTTGTGGGCTACAGTGAGGATACCTTTACACCCTCGGAGTTTGAATTAACCGGCTATTTGCAAGAGGGCGAGAACAAGCTGGCACTGTGCGTGTTTAAATGGTGCTCAAGCAGCTGGTGTGAGGACCAGGACTTTTTCAGATTTTCCGGTATTTTCAGGGATGTTTATCTGTATACGATTCCCAGAGTACATATTCGTGATTTGAAGGTGCAGACAATACTAAATGACAGCTTTGACAAGGCTGAGCTGGTGTTGGATATGGAAGCTACTGCCTGCGGCAGAGTGGAAATGCAGTTATTTATGGAATGGGACGAGGAGCATATTGAACTGGCGGGAGAATTGACGGCTCCCTTGGAGACAAAAAGTCATTATGTGATTCCGGTAGACAACCCGGTGCTGTGGAGTGCGGAGACACCGGATTTGTACAAATTAGTCATTACGGTAACAGATGAAGAGGGTGTGTTGCAGGAAGTAATTCCTCAGATGGTAGGCTTCCGCCGCTTTGAAATTGTGGATTCTGTTATGCATTTGAACGGCAAGCGTATTGTGTTTAAGGGTGTGAATCGTCATGAATTCAGCTCGATTTCAGGAAGAGTCTTGCGGGAAGAGGAATTGTGGCAGGATCTGGTGACTATGAAGCGACACAATATCAATGCCATTCGTACCTGCCATTACCCGGATGATTCCAGACTTTACGGACTGTGTGACAGGCTGGGACTGTATCTGATAGACGAGTGTAATCTGGAATCTCACGGTATTTGGGAGCCTATTGTGCGTACCAAGGGTGACGTGGATGCAGTGGTGCCGGGTAATCATCCCGGCTGGCATGACATGATGCTTGACCGTGCTAACTCGATGTATCAGAGAGATAAGAATCATCCTGCAATTTTAATATGGTCCTGTGGAAATGAAGCCTTTGGCGGACAAAATATTTATGATATGTCCAGATTTTTCAAGGAGGTTGATCCGGGACGTCTGGTGCATTATGAAGGAATATACTTTGACAGAAGCTTTCCGGATACCAGTGACATAGAGAGTCAGATGTATACTCCGGTTGCAGATATCGAAGCGTGGCTTAAAAAGGATAGAAGCAAACCATTTATCTGCTGTGAATATACTCACGCTATGGGTAATTCCTGCGGTGCTATGCACAAATATACGGATTTGACAGATAGAGAACCTCTGTATCAGGGTGGATTTATCTGGGATTATGTGGATCAGTCTATTTACAAAAAAGACCGTTACGGCAAGTATTTTCAGGCTTTCGGCGGAGACTTCGATGAACGTCCCTGTGATTATAATTTTAGTGGAAACGGTATTGTCTATGGCGGTGACAGAACGCCTTCACCTAAGATGCAGGAGGTTAAGTATAATTATCAGAATATCAGTGTGGAAATAGAAGAGGAAAAGGTTCGGATTATTAATAAGAATCTTTTTGTGGACACGAGTGATTTTGATTGTGTGGTATTGTTGGAAAAGGAAGGTAAGCTTCTGAAGGAAATGAAGTGGGAGACGGAGGTGGAGCCTTTGTCTGAGGTAGAAATGCCTCTGCCCATAGCAATTCCCGCAGAACCCGGTGAATATGCTGTGACAGTGTCCTTTAGGTTAAAGGAGGATACGGCATGGGCGAAGGCCGGACATGAGATCGCCTTTGGACAGAAGGTATTCACCCAATGTGATCAGCCTTTTGCGGACAGGAGCTTTGGCGTCAAGAAGCCCATTGAAGTGGTATACGGTAGGATGAATCTGGGTGTTAAGGGTGAGGAGTTTGATGCATTGTTCTCTTATCATTTTGGAGGACTGGTATCTTATCGCTATGGTGGTAAGGAAATGCTGAAAACCATCCCTAAGCCTAATTTCTGGAGAGCACCCATTGATAATGACTGTGGAAATGATATGATGAATCGCTATGGTCAGTGGAAACTGGCAAGTATGTATCTGACACATCACGATGGACCTCAGGTCAATCCGGTGGTAAAGATGGAGGATGGCTGCGCAGTGGTGACCTACCAATATCAGATGCCCACACAGCCTGCTTCTTCCTGTGAGATGACTTATAGGGTATATGGTGATGGTACGATTGCTGTGACACTTAGCTATGATCCTGTAAAGGAACTGGGTGATATGCCGGAGTTTGGCGTGTTATTTAAAATAGATGCTGATTATGACCACTTAGAATGGTATGGAAACGGTCCCGAAGAAACCTATCTTGACAGGAAAAGAGGAGCGAAGCTCGGCATTTACCGTAATCTTGTGTCGGATAATATGTCCCGCTACATGGTGCCTCAGGAATGTGGCAATAAGACGGAGGTGCGTTATGCTAAGGTGACAGACCTGCAAGGCAGAGGATTGTTGTTTGTTGGCGACAGAATGCATTTTTCAGCACTTCCCTATACGCCCCATGAGATGGAGAATGCGCAGCATCCCTATGAACTGCCCCCGGTACATTATACGGTAATACGCGCCGCATCGGAACAGATGGGTGTGGGCGGTGATAACAGCTGGGGAGCCAGAACCCATGAGGAATATTTGGTGGATGTGAGCAAGAGAAAAGAGTTTACTTTCTATTTCAAGGGAATTTAACTTTTTAAAGCAATCATTTTTTTCAAACAATAACTTTTCAGAAATATAAAAAAGAAGCCGATATAATCGACTTCTTTTTTTATCGGAGTGACAAGATTCGAACTTGCGACCTCCGCCTCCCTAAGACGGCGCTCTAACCAAACTGAGCCACACCCCGTGACACAAGTAGTATTATAACTCGGGTTTCTTAAAAAAGCAACAGTTTTTTTCTTAATTGTTGAAATTTTTTGAACAACATCCTATTACAGCTTTTTGCTTGCAATTCGACAGCATTTGCCATAAAATGAAAGTGCTAATATAATTTTGGAGGAAACATTATGGATATCAAAGAAAAAATTAAAGAAATCGTTGAGGAGATTACTAAGAATCCCTCTCTGAAAAAGCAGTTTGAGAAGGAGCCCATCAAGGCTGTTGAGCAGGTGCTGGGTGTGGATTTGCCTGATGATGTCATTGAGAAAATTATTGATGGCGTAAAGGCAAAAATTACAGTGGATAATGTGTCTGATATTGCAGGCGCAATTAAGAAATTATTCTAAAGGACACTTTTATGTGTCCTTTTTCTTTGGGAAAAAGGCTTTGCCACACTAATGCACAAAAGTCTTCATAAAATGTTTACAATTTGTTAGTTGACATAATGGTATAAAATAGGATATGATTGTTTACGTGGAAACAGTTTCAAAGTAAACTATTACAGAATGAACGTATAGTGCTGTGTTTGTAAGAGAAGGGCAGATATGTACAATTTATTTGATACGTTGACAGTGATTTATAAATACAAGAAGCTGTATGAGCGACGCTGTCAGGGACTAATGAAAAAGTATGATTTGAGAATTGCAGATATAGATGTGCTTCATCATGTGGCTCATTCCGGTAAGAAGAATATGGCCAGGGACATTGCAGATGAAGGTATGTCAAAGGCAAATGTATCTAAAGCGGTAGAACATTTGCATCAAAAAGGTCTGGTGGAGTTGTGTGCGGATAAAGAGGATCGCAGGTGCGTTCACATTGAGCCTACGGAAGAGGCAAGGGAAATTATTCTTGCGGTGGAGGATATCAGACGGGACATGGGAAACAGCTTGTCTGAGGGTATTTCTAAAGAGGATAGAGAGGCTGTTGTGCGAGTGATGCATCAGCTGTGTAATAATATGGCGAAGGAATTAGAAGAATAGGAGGGTATGGTAATGAAGAAAAATGATAGCTATTTGGCGGAATATGCAGCATTGTGCAGGTCTGCAGACAAGATAGATTTAGGCTTGTTTGATGAAATGGGAGTGCAGAGAGGGTTACGCGACAAAAATGGTAACGGTGTACGTGCCGGTCTTACGAATATATCAAGAATAGAATCCTTTAAAATGGAAAATGGTCAGAAGATGCCCTGTGATGGAAAGCTCTGGTATCGTGGCTATGATTGTATTGAACTGGTAAACGGTTTCCGAGACAAGCGTTTTGGTTTTGAGGAAATCGCGTATCTGCTTTTGTTCGGAAGTCTTCCCAATGAGCAGGAATTGAAGAGCTTTAACGAGATTCTGGCGGCAAATCGAACACTGCCTACTAATTTTACCAGAGATGTAATTATGAAAGCACCCAACAGTGATATTATGAATTCACTGACCCGAAGTGTGCTGACTCTGGCTTCCTATGATAAGAACTGCAGCGATACATCTGTTGAAAATGTATTACGTCAGTGTATCGGTTTGATTTCTGTATTTCCGATGCTGTCAGCCTATGGTTATCATGCCTACAATCATTATATCAATGATGACAGTATGTATATACATCGTCCTCAGAAGAAGCTTTCTACAGCAGAGAATCTGCTGATGATGCTGAGACCGGAGAAGAAATATACAGAGCTGGAGGCAATGGTGTTGGATATTGCGCTGGTGTTACATATGGAGCATGGCGGCGGTAATAATTCAACTTTCACGACTCGTGTTGTAACCTCCTCTGGCGCAGATACTTATTCTGTAGTTGCAGCGGCATTATCTTCCTTAAAGGGTCCCAAGCATGGCGGCGCCAATATTAAGGTAGTAGAGATGATGCGTGACATTGAAAAGAATATCAGTGATTGGGAGGATGAGGATGCGGTAAGAAATTATCTGCAGAAGATTCTGAACAAGGAAGCCTTTGACAGAAAGGGTCTTATTTACGGTATGGGTCATGCGGTGTATTCCTTGTCTGACCCAAGAGCACAGGTGTTCAAAAGCTTTGTAGAACAGCTGGCAACTGCTAAAGGACGACAGAAGGATTTCGCATTGTATTCCATGATTGAACGTCTTGCTCCTGAGGTTATTTCCCAGAAGGCAAGGATTTATAAGGGTGTAAGTGCTAATGTGGATTTCTACAGTGGATTCGTTTACAGTATGCTGGAGATTCCCTTGGAAATGTATACACCTATTTTTGCAATCGCTCGTATCGTGGGTTGGAGTGCCCATCGTATTGAAGAGCTGATTAATATGGATAAGATTATCAGACCGGCTTATATGAGTGTAATGGAAGAGCGCCAGTATGTAGATTTAGAGGAACGTGATTATCTGTCAGGACTATCATAAAATGAACTGCTCCCGTAAGTTAGAAGTAAATTTTAACTTACGGGAGCAGTTTGTTTAGTCTGTAGTGTTTCAATGCAACATGAAATGTTAAAGCTTAACTGGTGTAGAATAAGACACCGAGGGTTCCCGGACCGCAATGACTGGATATAACACCACCGGCAGTAGTGACATACACATTAGCAAAGTAATCGAGATTTTCCAGATAAGAGACAATCTCATTTACAATAGTGTCGTCGCAGCCTGAATGGGTCACAAACACACAGGAGGGGTCTGACTGCAAAAGAGCCGGCTCCAATTCCTGAACATACTTCATGAGAACGGAAGCTTGTTTGCCGCGGAATTTCTTGTATACATCCATAGCGCCTTTTTCGACAACAATCTGAGGCTTCAGCTTTAAAGTGTTGGCAAGAAGTGCCGTTACAGCACTGCATCTGCCGCCCCTTGCGAGATAGGTCAGCGTATCCACAACAAAGCTGGCGCGAACCTTGCATCTGCGTTGCTCAATGCGTTCTACGATTTCGGCAGCTGTTTTGCCTTCTGCAATTAATTCAGCAGCATAGAGGAGCTGAAGGCCGATTCCGGTAGACAGATTCATGGAATCAATTACATGCAATTTGTCATAATTCATATCATCGGCAATTAAGCGGATGACATTGCAGGTAGTACTCATTTGTTCTGATATTCCCAGATAAATAATCTCATCACCTGCATCCATAAAGGGTTTTAAGGTTTCCAAAGTGCGCTCATAACCGGGGGCTGCTGTTTTGGGGGTTGTGCGGTTTTCGTCAGCCCATTTGAAAATATCGGAGGGTGTGATTTCTTCCTTGTCGTAGTAGCTCTTTTCCTCAAGTACAATGCAAAGAGGAATCACAGCAATATTATGCTTGGCTATTAATTCGGGGGATAAATCACAGGTTGAGTCAGCAACTAATTGAATGTTTGGCATTAAATGTTCCTTCTTTCTACTACAATATAATTATTTTCTATAAAAATATTTCTATAATCAAAATACCATATTTCGACAAAATAAGCAACAAATGACATGCTGGTATTTGCACAGCAGATTTCGTATGATAAAATTAAAGTGGGGGAATGAGATAGCAATATGACAGGCAAAATAGAATATAATGTGGTAGCATTGAAGGGGATTTTTATATGGCAGGAACAATTATTGATTATTTAAATGAATATGGGAATATACCTTTTGCAGAGATGCCAATGAATCATGTTGACAGCTTGATTTTGTGCCAATTGTCTTATTTGAAATTTGACGGAATCGTCAGTGGCGTACATGACAATGGACCGTCCATTTCGCTGAAAGGTATACAGTCGCATGCAGATTTTGATAAGCTGTTTGCAGATTCCAGATACGAGGAGGAGAACAGGGCGTTGTTTGCAGCTGCCGTTGCAGGCAGCCGGTTTTGCAATCTGCGTTTGAATTGCTATATCAACGTAGTGGAAAAGGAATGGGAGACCCAGTTTTCGGCAGTTACCTTTCTGCTGGAGGATGGAACGTTGTATATAGCATTTCGTGGCACGGATGAAACTATTGTGGGCTGGAAAGAGGATTTTAACATGGCCTTTTTGTCTCCGGTTCCCGGACAGGCATATAGTGTAAAATATCTGAATATGGTTATGGGCAGATTGTATAAGCCTTTTTACATCGGTGGGCATTCTAAGGGCGGCAATCTGGCTGTTTATAGTGCAATGCGCTGTATTCCAAGAGTACAGGAGCGCATTTTGAGAATATATAATATGGATGGACCGGGATTTCGGCCTGAAGTATTGGAGGAATATGGATACGATAAAATTGCGGACCGTGTGGTAAAGATTTTGCCTCATTCTTCTCTGATAGGTATGATATTTGAGCGTGAGATACGATATATCACGGTGGAAAGCAATCGCTTTGGTCTTGCACAGCATGATCCGTACACATGGCTTGTGGAAGGGGAACATTTTGTGTTGGCGGACGATATTTATGAGTTGAGCCGCTTTTGGGATAATACCTTAAACGAGTGGATTTATTCCTTGAATGAGCAGCAACTGCGTATGATGGTGGATACGCTGTATCAAGTGATTTCGGCATCGAAGGTTGAAAATCTGATTGAGCTTACCGCCGATTGGAAAAAGAGCATGAATAGTATGGTGGCGGCTTTCAAGGAAATTGATGAACCAACCACCAGAATATTAAAGGAAATTATTAAATCACTTTTTGAATTGGCCAAGATACGGGCCAAGGAGGAGGTTACAATGAATCTTCCTCGTCGCAGACGCGGCGGGAAGCGACTATCCAAGAGTGCAGAAGTGATAAAACAGGCAGTCCCGATGCTTCGTAAGCATTCAGACGCTCGGGATGCCACTGCAGACCCAGAATAGGAAGTGTCTTGTGCATCAGGGCTTCCACGCATTGGTCGACACTGCACCATTGAATGGCATGTAATCCTGAGCCTATTTGTTCCACACACTGATGGTGAGCACTGTTTACCGTTAATTCCTCACCATACAAATCATATAAGCAGGAAGCTTTTTGGATGTTGGTGGAGTGATACATGTCACCATTTTGGTAGCGGTGAAGCGAGGAATCCGGCATATCCTGTATAATGGTGCCGCCAAAGGCAATATTGATAAGCTGCATGCCCTTGCAGATTCCGAGGATGGGGAGCTTGTGTTGTAACGCGAGCTCCAAAGCCTGAAACTGTAGGATGTCCAGCTCCGTATCCATATTACGGGAGCCGGTGTTATGTTCTCCGAACAGTATCGGCGTAATATCACCACCGCCCGGCAGAATCAATGCATCACAAAAGGATACATCACCGGGAGATAGGGTGGTGATGGGTGTGGCAGGCATTTTCTCTACGAAAGCCTCATAGTTTACAGTGTCTTTTTTTCTTCCTAAAATAGCTATTTTCATTTTATACCCCATAAAATATGTATCTTGGTAATATATGCTGAAATATTTATTTTATGATAACTTCTTCTGTAAATGAGTGTGTGCAGAGAATATGAGATGTGTAGTGTTAAGATACCCGGATGTGGAATGCGGGAAGGTTTGACTATAGAAGAAAATATGGTAAAATATGCATGAAGTGCGAATTTACACATAAGGTGAGGATGATATGAGTAAGGTAAAGAAACATCACATAACCAACATAACAATTCAGAATCGTCGGCTTCTATATGCTATGGCATTCGTATTGCCCACAGCTGTTATGTTGGCTATTTTTATAATAAGAGGCATTTATCCTTTTGGTAACAGGAGCTTTTTGTTTTCTGATATGTACCATCAGTATATGCCTTTTTTTAGTGAATTTTTGAGAAAAATAAAGGCGGGAGAGGGTTTGGCATATTCCTACAACGTGGGAATCGGTTCTAATTTTCTGGCATTGTATGTGTATTATCTGGCGAGCCCGTTGCACTGGCTGGCTTTTTTGGTGCCCGAAGCACATTTGATGGAATTTATGAGTTATCTTGTAATCATAAAAATAGGTCTGTGTGGGCTGACAAGCTGTTATTATTTAAGGAAGCGGTTTGAGAGTGACAATCCGGGTATTATTTTCTTTGCCTGCTTTTATGCTCTGTCAGGATATATGGCGGCATACAACTGGAATATCATGTGGCTTGATTGCGTGGTGCTGTTGCCTCTGATTGTACTGGGCTTGGAACGCTTGGTAAAGGATGGAAGATGTGGGCTATATTGTACCATGCTGGCCTTGTCTATTTTTACTAATTATTACATTTCCATTATGATTTGTATTTTCTTAGTGCTTTATTTTCTGGTGCTATTATTGGAAAAGCGAAGCTTGAAGATTATCGGCAATTTCGCATTGTACTCACTACTGGCAGGTGGGATGGCTGCCGTATTGTTGATACCGGAGGTGTGTGCAATACTGGCAACTGATTTTGGTGATATGGATTTCCCGACCAAGCTGGAGTCTTATTTTTCAGTACTGGACATGTTGGCAAGGCATTGCATGTGCGTAACTACAGAGAGAGGCTTAGATCATTGGCCCAATATTTACTGTGGCGTGGCGGTGTTTATGCTGTTACCTATGTATGCAATGAATCAACACATCTCCATGCGCAGGCGTTTTGGAAGACTTGCCTTAGCCGGAATTATGCTATTGGGCTTTAGTACGAATCTTCTGGACTTTATCTGGCACGGTTTGAACTATCCGGATTCCCTGCCTGCAAGGCAGTCCTTTATCTATATTTTCATCATACTTGTTATGTGCTATGAAGCTTATTTCCGGCTGGAGGAGATATCTAATACGCAGATTTTGTATGGCTATCTGGGTGCAGTGGTGTTTTTGTTATTCTGTGAGAAATTTGTGGAGCATGAGGATTTTGCAATTGGGATTGAAATGCTGACACTGCTGTTTGTGACTATTTATGCAATATTACTCTGGTTGTATCGGAACAGACAGGGAAGAAGATGGAAGGTGGTACTTACCTGGCTGGCACTTATTGCTGTGGTGGCAGAATGTAGTATTAATACGGTAAATACCAGTGTGGGTACAGTGAGCCGTTCGGCTTATTTGGGACAGCAGAAGGATTATAAGGCATTGTATGAGTGGACCAGGGAGCAGGAGGAGGGCTTCTATCGCTTGGAAAAGTTCACTCGTAAGACCAAGAATGACAGTACTCTGACAGGTTATCCCACGGCCTCCGTATTCTCATCCACTATGAATTCCGGTGTGATGGACATGTATAAGAGACTGGGCATGCGTCATAGTAAGGTATATTACGGATTTGATGGTGCCACGTCATTCACGGCAGCATTGCTGAATGTGGATTATATGCTTGGTGAATCGGAGTGTTACGGAGGACCGTTATACGAGCTTTTGGAGCAAAGTGGTGATATTTATCTGTACGGCAGTAAGTATACCTTGCCCTTTGGCTATGTAGCACCTACCGGATATGACCTTGCGGAAGAATTTGAGAATAATGGTGTGCTTACCCAGAACAGACTGGTGCGCGATTTGGGTGTGAAGGCAGATTTGTTGACTTTAGTCAGCAGTGAGACGGTGGGAGATGATGTAAGGCTTACCGTAAAGAAATCAGGGACTTACTACGCAAGGGTGAAGGCATCCGGGACTAAAAAAATTGAGGCAATCGGAGGTCCTTTGGAGACACAGAAGTTTAACGACCTGAAGGTACAGTCCATTCTCTATTTGGGTTATTTGGAGGAAGGGGAGACCATTACCCTCACCAACGGAAATGAGGAGGATGAGACACCTAAGGTTACTGTAGATTTCTTTTTGTTGAATGAATCGGCTCTTGAGCAGGCTCTGAGTATATTATCCGCACAGCATATGACTGATGTAGAGTATGACAGCACACATTTATGTGGTAAGCTTACACTGACAGAGCCCGGAAGACTGATTTTGTCCATACCCTATGAAAAGGGTTGGACAGTGCTGATAAATGGGGAAGAAGCTGAACCGGAATTATTTGGTGGCAGTCTGATGGCCTTTGAAATGGAAGCCGGAGAATATGAGTTGTCCATGCATTATGTGCCGGCGGGGAAATATGCAGGAATTGTTGTGAGTGCTGTAAGTGTAGCTATATTTGTAGTGCTGATATTGTTAAAGAAAAAGGCTAAATGATTAGAAAATTCACACATCCCCCTTTTCTTTTTGTGTGATATATGATAAAATTATCCAAAAAGCGTGACAATTTTTAAATCTTTTTGACTGGAGGGGTTTACAATGAGTGAAAAACAGAAGAATGTTAAAGTGAACAAAAGACTAATGAATGCGAAACTGAGCGAAAAATTCAAGAAAGCATTCACGACCGTTATCGTAGGAGTTGTAATTGCTGGCTTGTTTAGTATTGCTAATATTCTGTATATGAGTGCCAGTCTGTTAGAGATTGGGTTCCCAATGCATCGTCTTGTGTTATCTATTGTTTTGGTAGTCTTGGCAGTGGTATTTACTATCAGCTTATGCGCTAATGTTGCTAAAGCACTTCCGACATCCATAATTGTACCTATCAATGAATTGCAGGCTGCAGTAAGGAAGCTGAAGGCCGGTGAGTTTGACGTTGAGATTACATATGATGAGCAGGATGAAATTGGTGAATTGGCAGAGGACTTGCGCCAGACTTGTGCACAGATGCAGACTGTTGTAAGTGATGCAGGCTATCTGCTGGGCGAAATGGCAGAGGGTCGTTTCAATGTTTCCACAGAAGTAGAAGACAGCTATGTGGGTGATTTTAAAGTGTTGGTTACAGGCATGGAAAAGCTGAGTGTGCAGATGGATGATACCTTACGTCAGATTCGTGAGGCTTCAGAAAGAGTTATGCTCGGTTCTGAGCAGTTGGCTGATAGTGCGCAGGAGCTGGCAGAAGGTGCGACGAATCAGGCAGGTGCGGTTGAAGAGCTTACTGCTACGATTGAAAATGTAACAAATATTTCAGAAGAAAGTGCGGAGAATGCTGTGAAGGCTGCAACGAGTGCCAAGGAGGCTGCTGAGGATGCTAAAAAGAGCCGCGAAGGAATAGGTCAGCTTACCAGTGCAATGGAGCGCATCACAGAAACCTCTAGAGAAATTGAAAATATTATTGCTGCGATTGAGGATATTGCATCCCAGACCAATTTATTATCCTTAAATGCATCTATTGAGGCTGCAAGAGCCGGTGAAGCAGGAAGAGGCTTTGCTGTTGTTGCTGACCAGATTGGAAAGCTTGCAGCTGACAGTGCACAATCTGCAGTAACCACCAGAGAATTGATCAGCAAGTCTCTGGTAGAGGTTGAAGACGGTAATAGAATCGTAGAGCAGACGATAGAGTCCATAGATACTGTTCTTGCGAATATGGATGCTTTTGCAGGTATGGCATCCGGAGCGGCAGAAGCGTCCAAGGTGCAGGCCGATATGCTGAAGCAGGTTGAAGCAGGAATCGATCAGATTTCTATTGTTGTTCAGAACAATTCCGCGGCTGCACAGGAAACTTCTGCAGTAAGTGAGGAGCTTTCAACACAATCTGTCGGTCTGGAAGAAATGGTGTCACATTTTGTATTGCGTGAAGAAGAATAGAGGAGTGTTATTTTAGCTTACACTCAGATTAGCATACTTCTTGGGTGATATGCCTACTGCTTTGGTAAAGGCCTTGAAGAAGTTGCTGTAATCAGTAAAACCGCTGCGTTCAAAGGCTTCTGCCACACTACTCCCTTCATTGAGCAGTGCCTTGGCAATACTGATGCGGCGAGCGGTTATATATTTGTTAATGGTAGTGCCTGTAGCTGCTTTGAAAATGCGGCAAATATAGGACTCGCTTAAGAAAAATTGCCCTGCTAATTGCTCTACAGTGATTGGTAGGGCAATATTTTGATTGATATAAGCCAAAATATTATCTACCTGGCGATTGTACCGATAACTGGCAACTGTTGTTTCGACAGCATTGACACTGGACAGGGAATTAATCAGTATCATCAGCTCTGTAAAGGCTACACGCTCAATAATGTCGTGAGCAAAGCCGTTGGCGGAGGTGATTTTGTTGATATAATATAAAAAGCGTTTTTGCTGTTCTTTGTTGAGAGACAGCTTGTGCTGAAAACAGTTTGTACGATTGGAAAAGCAGTAGTCCAAATCGGTTACTTCCGTTGATAGTTGTTTTACGAAATCAGGGTAGACGGACAGAACAATGCGCTCATGGACACAGCTGTCAATTTGGGTCAGCTTGTGACTCTCGTACTGGTTGATAATAAATAAATCTCCCGGAGCAATACTGTAAAAGCGATTGTCAATCAAAAACTGTTTGCCGCCGGAGATAGAATAATACAATTCATAACAGTCATGGATATGCATATCCATGGCTTTTTCTTCTTTATAGAGATGTGCAATGGAAAAGGTCTTACTACTAAGACAGTTTGCGATTGCGGTTTTACAGGAATTGACTTCTTCCATGGTGATTACTCCTTCTTGTTGTTTTTAAAGAATATTTGCATTGTCATTGATACTATTTTGATAATAGTATAATTTGGGTGTTCAAGATTTGCAAGGTTTTGATTGGTATTTGAATAGACTTGGAGAATTTTTTCTTGTATACTTTACTTTATAAGCAGTTACATGATAAGAAAATTAGAAAAAAACTATTTTTAAATGGAAAATGTTATGTCTATATGATATAATGTAAGTGCTTACATAAAAAGTTATCAGTCAATGCAGATTTTCTTTAAATTGTTTAATTTGGCATTGAGGAAGGAGAGGCGTAAGGTGGAACTTAGAACAGCAGTATCCCCAAGAGATGTGAAGCATTATACGACAGAACGTTTGAGAGAGGAGTTTCTGATTCAGAATCTTTTTGTTCCCGGTGAAATCAAACTGGTATACAGTCACATCGACAGAATCATTACAGGTGCGGCAGTGCCTACAGAGCCGATTGCTCTTACTGCAGGCGATGAGCTTCGTGCAGAATATTTCTGCCAGAGAAGAGAATTAGGCGTTATTAACATTGGCGGAGCAGGTACCATTTCCATTGAAGGTAAGGTATACCACATCGGATTTAAAGAGGCGATGTATATTGGAATGGGGGCCAAGGACATTGTTTTTGCAAGTGAGGATGCATCTAATCCCGCAAAATTCTATTTGAATTCTGCGCCTGCGCATAAAACATATCCCACCGTTGTGATTAAACCGGAGGGGACTCCCGAAGAGGGTGTTGTGATAGTAAAGGATGAAAACAAGGTGGAGCTGGGTTCCTTAGAGGATGCCAATCACAGAGTCATCTGCAAGTACATCTTACCCGGTCAGGTTGAGAGCTGTCAGCTGGTTATGGGTATGACCAAATTAGAACCCGGCAGTGTATGGAATACAATGCCCTGCCATACGCATGACAGACGTATGGAGGTATATCTGTATTTTGAGATGCCGGAGGATGCTTTTGTAATGCATTACATGGGTGAGCCTACAGAGACCCGTCACATTGTGATGAGAAATGAAGAAGCGGTTATTTCCCCCAGCTGGTCCATTCACTCCGGATGCGGCTCCAGAGCATATACCTTTATCTGGGGTATGGTTGGCGAGAATCAGGACTTTGATGACATGGACGGTGTTGCCATGAAGGATTTAATGTAAATGATTGAATAAAATGATGGAATAATAGAAAAAGGAGAAGAGAGTAATGTCAGATTTTATTAATTTTTCACTTGAAGGTAAAGTGGCGCTTGTAACAGGAGCGTCCTACGGTATCGGTTTTGCCATTGCATCTGCATACGCAGAGGCAGGCGCAACCATCTGCTTTAACGATATCAATCAGGAGCTGGTAGACAAAGGTCTTGCGGCATATGCAGAAAAAGGCATCAAGGCTCACGGTTATGTCTGTGACGTAACGGACGAGGATGCTGTAAATGCCCTGGTTGCGAAGATTGAGGCTGAGGTTGGCGTGATTGATATTCTGGTAAACAATGCCGGTATCATCAAGCGTATTCCTATGCATGAGATGACCGCGGAACAATTCAGACAGGTTATTGACATTGATTTGAACGGACCTTTTATTGTATCTAAGGCAGTAATACCTTCCATGATGAAAAAGGGTCACGGCAAGATTATTAATATCTGCTCCATGATGTCCGAGCTTGGACGTGAGACCGTATCTGCATATGCAGCCGCAAAGGGTGGCTTAAAGATGCTGACCAGAAATATCTGTTCCGAATACGGTCAGTACAATATTCAGTGTAACGGCCTTGGTCCCGGTTATATTGAAACCCCTCAGACAGCACCTCTGCGTGAGGTTCAGGCTGATGGTAGCAGACATCCGTTTGACCAGTTTATCTGTGCCAAGACACCGGCTAACAGATGGTTAAAGGCTGAGGAGCTGACCGGTCCGGCAGTATTCCTCGCTTCGGAAGCATCTAATGCGGTAAACGGACACATCCTCTATGTGGATGGCGGTATTCTGGCATACATCGGCAAGCAGCCTAGCTAATAGCAGAAAGGAAATGAAATTATGAAAATTGCATTAATTAATGAAAACAGTCAGGCAGCTAAAAATGAATTGATTTGTACTACACTGAAAAAGGTAGTAGAGCCCATGGGGCATGAGGTGTTTAATTATGGTATGTGTGGTGCAGAGGACCCGAATTCTCTGACCTATGTTCAGAACGGTATTCTGGCAGCAGTTTTAATTAATTCGGGAGCAGCTGATTATGTTATTACCGGTTGTGGTACCGGTGAGGGAGCCATGCTTGCATGTAATTCCTTCCCCAAGGTATTGTGCGGACACGTTACCTCTCCTCTGGATGCTTATCTGTTTTCTCAGGTAAATGACGGAAACTGTGTGGCAATGCCCTTTGCGCAAGGCTTCGGCTGGGGCGGAGAGCTCAATCTGGAGTATACCTTTGAAAAATTATTCTGTGCTCCCGGTGGCGGTGGTTATCCGAAGGAGAGAGTAGAGCCTGAGCAACGAAATAAGAAAATTTTGGATAAAGTGAAGGAAGTTACCCATACTGATATGGTAACGATTCTTGAGAAGCTGGACAGAGAGCTTGTGAAGGGTGCATTATCCGGAGCTAAGTTCCAGGAGTACTTCTTCGCAAACTGCAAGTGTGACAAGCTTGCAGAGGCGGTAAGAGAGGTTTTAAAGTAGTTGTTTTAGTTGCAAATAGCATGTGAGCATGCAGAAAGAGGAAAAAATGAACGCAGTATTAGAACAAATCAGCAAAATCGGTATTGTTCCGGTTGTGAAAATTGACAGAGCAGAGGATGCACTTCCTCTGGCAAAGGCGCTTTGTACAGGCGGACTTCCCTGTGCAGAGGTTACCTTCCGTACAGATGCGGCGGCTGAAGCTATCAAGATTATGACAGATAACTTCCCTGATATGTGTGTAGGTGCAGGTACTGTTTTAAATGCAGCACAGGTTGATGCTGCTGTGGAGGCAGGTGCCAAGTTTATTGTCAGCCCCGGCTTAAATCCCAGAACTGTTAAATATTGTATTGAGAAGAATGTGCCGATTACTCCCGGTACATCCAGTCCCAGTGATATTGAACAGGCTATTGAGCTTGGTCTTGATGTGGTGAAATTCTTCCCGGCAGAACAGTCCGGCGGTCTTGCCAAGATCAAGGCTATGGCAGCTCCTTATGTGAATATGAAGTTTATGCCTACCGGTGGAGTAAGTGCCAAGAATCTGACTTCTTATCTTGATTTTCCTAAGGTTATTGCTTGTGGCGGTTCCTGGATGGTTCCCGGCGATTTGATCAATGCGGGTGAGTGGGATAAGATTGAACAGCTGACCAGAGAAGCGGTTCAGACGATGCTTGGTTTTGAATTGGCTCATGTTGGCGTCAATGCAGATAATGAGAAAGAGGCTGTTGCGGCAGCCAATCGTTTTGCATTTATCTTTGGTATGCCTGCAAAGGTGGGTAACAGCTCTGTGTTTGCCGGATCTGCGCTTGAGGTTATGAAAACACCATATCACGGTAAGAATGGTCACATTGCTATCAGAACCAATTATATCGAAAGAGCGGTCAATTATTTAGGCGCAGTGCTTGGTGTGGAATTCAATGAAGAATCTGCTAAGAGAGATGCGAAGGGTGCACTGAAGGCTATCTATCTGAAGGAAGAGATTGGCGGATTCGCAATTCATTTGGTACAGAAATAATATTACATTTATAAAAAAACGAAAGGACACTACAAAAATGGCAAAAGTGATTACCATGGGTGAAATCATGCTGAGATTATCCACCCCTAACAATGAAAAATTTATTCAGGCTGACGAGTTTGACGTATGCTACGGTGGCGGTGAAGCCAACGTTGCAGTATCATTGGCTAATTATGGTCATGATGCTGAATTTGTGACTGCAGTACCCGACAACGAAATCGGTGAGTGTGCGGTTGCAGCACTTAGAAAATACAACGTAGGAACCAAGCACATTGCTAAATGCGGTGAGAGACTGGGTATCTACTTCCTTGAGTCCGGTTCTGCAATGAGACCCTCCAAGGTAGTGTACGACAGAGCCCATTCCTCTATCTCAACAGCAACTGCGGCAGATTTTGATTTTGATGCTATTTTTGAAGGTGCAGATTGGTTCCATTTTACCGGTATTACCCCTGCAGTATCCGATGCGGCAGCAGTGCTGACTGAGGAAGCACTGAAGGCAGCTAAAAAGCATGGTGTAAAGGTGTCTGTAGACCTTAACTTCCGTAAGAAGCTGTGGTCCTCTGAGAAGGCACAGAAGGTTATGACCAATCTGATGCAGTACGTGGATGTTTGTATCGGCAATGAAGAAGATGCAGAGCTGGTACTTGGCTTCAAGCCCGGTGAAACAGATGTTACCAGCGGTGAGCTTGAGCTTGCCGGATATAAGTCTATTTTTGAGCAGATGGTTGAGAAATTTAACTTTGAGTACTGTGTATCCTCTCTGCGTGTAAGTCGTTCTGCTTCCGACAACGGTTGGTCCGCATGTATTTACTCCAGAGATACCAAGGAATTCTATCATTCCAAGGAATACAGAATTCATCCTATCATTGACCGCGTGGGTGGCGGTGACTCCTTTGCCGGTGGCGTTATCTGTGGTATGTTGGATGGCAAGGATTTTAAGTTGGCTCTCGAGTATGGTGTGGCAGCTTCTGCTTTGAAGCATACCATTCCCGGCGACTTCAATCTGGTATCCAGAAAAGAGGTAGAAACCTTGGCCGGTGGAGATGCTTCCGGACGTGTTCAAAGATAAATAAAAGATTGGACAAAAGAGCTGTGCCAAAAGAGCATGGCTCTTTTTGAGTGTAAAATTGACAAGTATTATGGGGTGTGCGATAATGAATGAGTGATTTTACAGTGTGATAACAATGTATGGAAGGGTATCGAATTAGTAGGGAATGGAAATGGAAAAACAACGTCTGATTCATTTTGATTTATTGCGTATATTGGCTTGCTTTAGCGTTATTATGCTGCATAGTGCTGCACAATTCTGGTATATTCTGCCGATGGACAGTTTTGATTGGTGGGTGGTACATTCCTACAATTCCATGGTTCGATTTGGGGTTCCGGTCTTTGTGGCAATCAGCGGTGCGCTTTTTCTGGCACCAACCAGAGAAATCAGTATTAGAAAATTATATACACGCAATATTCTCAGAATGATTCTCCTGTATGTGGTATGGTCTGTAATTTATGGCATATTTGACTGCTGCAATTGGGAGGGTGTGCCTGTTACCTTTGACGGTTTGCTGTTTGAAATATTTCAGGGGAGGTATCATCTGTGGTATATTCCCATGATTATAGGGCTGTACATGCTCCTTCCGATTCTGAAGCGCTGGGTGGATAATGCACCCAAGAAGGAAATACAATATTTTCTGGTGATTTTTCTGATATTCAAGGTGGGGAAAACGACCCTTCTGTCCTTAGAGACATCAGAGATAATTAGCTTTGTTTCGGGAATCTTTGTAGTGGAGGAATTGCTGGGGTATATCGGTTATTTTATATTAGGATATTATGTTGCTCACTATGGAATAGAGGCCAAATGGCATAAATGGGCTTATCTGGGAGGCGTGGCAGGTGTATGTGCCAATATTATACTTTCTGGTTATAAGTCTTTACAGACAGGAACGCCTGATGGCGTGATATTTGACAGCTTCGGGTTCTTTACATTTCTCGTAGTGCTGGCACTTCTTGTGTTCTTTACCCAGAGGGTCAGCCTGTTACAACTGTCGGAGAGAGGAGCCGGTATTGTAAAAGAAATATCTCTCGATACGTTGGGGATTTATTTGATGCATCTGATATGCTTGGAATTCCTGCAGGGCAAGGGCATCCACAGTACAATGTTACCGCCGATTATCGGAGTGCCGTTGATTGCGGTAGTTTGTTTTGGATTCTGCCTCCTGTGTACAGCGTTGCTAAGAAGAATTCCCATTGTAGGAAAGTATATCTGCTAAAGGGCGGTTGCAAAATGTGAATTGTATGAAAAATTCCTACAAATTTTTCAAAAAAAGAATTGACATTTACAGCGTAAAATGCTATCATCAATCTTGCGCAATGCGATATGCGGAAGTGTCGGAACTGGCAGACGAGCAAGACTAAGGATCTTGTGGTGGTTACACCGTGTGGGTTCAAGTCCCATCTTCCGCACGAAGAACGAAATCAGAGCAGGTCAAAAGACCTGCTCTTTTTTCGTTCTTTATGCCGAGGAGTCCCTTGTCCCCAGGGTCCAAGGTCTCCTCGACATAAATGTCTCGTCGGTCGGTTCGACGGGAAAAAGGTCCACCGGACCTTTTTCTTAATCCGTCTCACCCCATCTTCCGCTGCTAGCCTATTTGTATATCACGATTAGGAAATCAGAATAAAATATTATTGCTCATGTTGTAAAGAGTGATATAATAAAAGTCATAATTATAGAAATTTTAAAGTAAGTCTGGGGTGTGTTTATGATTAAACCTAAAAGATTGCAGAAAGGCGATAAAGTTGCCATTGTTTCTTTGTCAAGAGGTATGCTTGGGGAAGAAATGTTTATTCATAAATTTGAAATCGCAAAGAAACGCTTAGAAGAATACGGACTAGAAGTTATGGCGATGCCGAATGCATTAAAAGGGATTGAATATTTGTATCAACATCCAGAAGCAAGAGCACAAGACTTAATGGATGCATTTAGAGATACTGAAATTAAGGCGGTTTTTAATGCTATTGGTGGCGATGATACAATTAGACTTTTGCCATATATTGATTTCGATGTTTTGCGAAACAATCCTAAAATATTCACAGGTTTTTCTGACTCAACAACTAATCATTTTATGATGCATAAGGCAGGAATAGTATCTTATTATGGCTTATCTGTAATGAATAATATTGCTGAGTATGTATCAATTAACGAGTATACAAAGTCAGCTATGGAAAAAATGCTATTTGAACCTCAAGATGAATTTGAAATTAAATGTAGCGATTTCTGTAGTTATGAAAAAGATAAGGTTTGGTGGAAAAAAGAGAATATTAATCAGCCAACGCCACGACATACAAATACAGGGTATGACATTTTGCAAGGTACGGGAAAAGTAACTGGAGAATTATTTGGTGGTTGTATAGATGTGTTTCCAGAATTACTTGGGACATCTTTGTGGCCTTCTTTAGAAGATTGGAAAGGGAAACTATTGTTAATTGAAACAAGTGAAGTTGATATGCATGAAATGGTTTTGAGTTGGTTTTTGAGGAATTTGCATGCACAAGGTATCTTACATGTTATCAATGGAATAGTAGTAGGAAAACCTGCTGTTGAAGATAAACTTGAACGATATAAGGCTGTCTATAAACAAGTTGTTGGTTTTGAAGCGAATTTACCAGACTTACCTATTTTGTATAATGTAAATGTTGGTCATGCATACCCGATAGGTGTTTTTCCTCTAGGATTACAATACGAAATAGATTGTGATAATAAGAAATTCATACTATTAGAAAAGGCTACAGAGTAGTTAAATGATATGCCATTAAATAAGCGGAAGATTGTTGCACTTGAAGATGATGTGCCAAAAAGCCCCTTTCTATCGTGTTTTTTGAGGAACAAATTCATTCAAGTCCCATCCTCCGCATTATATTGAGAAACGTAAAAATGAAGAGAGTCAAGAATGATTGCTTGCAATCCCCGCCTGCAACAGCAAGAAAGCGGATTTGGTCGGGTGGAAAGCAAGGAAAAAAACCGCCTGCAACAGCAAGAAAGCGGATTTAGTCGGGTGGAAAGCAAGGAAAAAACCCGCCAGCAACAGCAAAAAGGCGAGTTTGGTCGGGTGAAAAGCAAGGAAAAAACCTGACTAAATACAGAAAAGGCACGAATTAGTAGGGAAAATTTGATGTGACATATAGGAATTGAGGAGGTAGAAGTGTGGCGGAAAATATAATTGCACTTGTGATTTTGGCATTTGTATCGCTTATTATGATTATAATTGGTGTTTCTCAAATAAAAAGTAAAGAACCTGTTGGTTTTTATACGGGTGAAAAGCCGCCGGCAAAAGAAATGCTTTTGGATGTGGCGTTGTGGAATAAAAAGCATGGATATATGTGGATTATTTACGGTCTTGTGATTATAGGTTCTTTTATAGTGTGTTCATTTATAAAGCAAGAGGTGATTGCTTCAATTATTCCTTTCTGTGTGATTGTTGGGGCATTACCAATCATGATGTTGTATCATAGTCATTTAAAGAAGAAGTATTATAAATAGCAGCAGATAATAGTGCCAAGGGGTAAGGAATTTGAGGATATTTCAGCATCTATATTTGATTCCTATTGGCTGAGGAATCAAAGCAATGGCATTATATAGAGAAAAGAATGGGAGGTGCCGATTTTGGTAAGAAATGCTACGCTTCATGATATACCACGGATAGCAGAAATAATAGTATTTGGGAAAAGGGTTGCTTACAGACCGATATTTAACAATGATGTTGTATCCTTTAATGAATTACAGGTAATAAGGTTGAGTGATGAGTACAGAAACAACCCTGCATTAGTTGACAATATGATTGTATATGATGACGGAATAGTGAAAGGGGTCATTAACAGAAAATTTCAGGATGATGCGGTTGAAATTTGTGAATTTTATGTGGAACCTTTTTTTACAGGGAACGGAATCGGAAGAAAGCTTATTGAATATGTTATAGTAGGAGCAAAAGCCGCTCATGCCAAAAGAATATTTTTATGGGTCATCGCAGATAATTTGGCAGCCAGAAGGTTCTATGAGGCGAACGGTTTTAGAGAAAGTGGTGCAACCTGTTTGATTGAAGGAACGACAAAGACAGATATGTGTTATGAGTTGATACTATAAAAGGGTCCCCGTCCATTGGGCGGGGACCTTCGTTTCTTAATCATTCGAAACGGAATAGGAATTCAAAATATCCATAATGCACTTGTTGTTAATATTACCATGCAGTACATCGCCGTTTGGTGAAAAGCAGATGGAACGTACATCCTTCGGGTCATCATCGTAAGGATTAACATATTCCTCGGCTGGGTCGAAATATTCGCTCAGATATTTTCTGGCATTCCCACTGGGGAAAATAATATTTCCGTTAGATGCGTAAATATCCATTTGTTCAAATTCCTGCAGAATTTCTCTTGTTCGGAGATTATAGGGATTATCATCTGTTTTGCTTACCAGCCATGCCGGATGCACTTTGAGAGCAATTTTTTCTTGCTGTACACATTTGGCGAAAAATTTAACCGGTTCTAACGGTATTGTCTCCTGATGAAAAGCATCTACAGAAAGAGCGATGTTACCGACACCGCTTTGTGCCAGCATATGCGCGACCTCCTTGATTCGGCTCTCATCTTTGCTGAAAAAACCATTGGTAATCAAATCCCTTTGAGGTATATTCATCTTTGTGGCTGCTTCATGAATCTTGCAAACAACTTCGGGATACAATAACGGTTCCCCGCCAAAGGTCATTAAGGATTGAATGTTATAGTTCGCACAGATGTCATATATTGCCTGGACGGCAAGGCTTTCGTCGATATGTTCACCATGGGATATATGCTCGCCCTCGGAGCAATGCTTACATCGTCCTGTGCATGCCATTGTAACGACAAATTCAATTCGATTTACATTTCTTAAATATTCATTCATAACAAACTACTTCTTTCCAAAATATAATCTTATATTCGTGAATGGTGCAGCCCTGACAACACCAATAATGCCTGCAATTAACCTCGGTACAACCTGTTGTTACTTCTTCATTTTATAGTGCACCGGATGCCCGTGTCAACAAATGGACCTTATTATTCAGCTCTGCAAAGCATGGAAAATTGTTTATATATGTTGAAATTAATGATATAATAGCGAAGAAGGTGCTAAAACAGAGGGGATTTTAAAGGGTTGACAGTTTCTATGTAGGAAGAATAGAATAAAAGTATATAATGTGTCGTATTATGGTCTTTTATAGAGGGTGGAATAGAGAATATGCAGGATTTGAATGGAAAGAAACGAGATGACATATCGGTGTATATTAATGAGCAGGAATATATAGCCAATAGCTATGTTATGAAATGTTTTTCAGTGACAATGTTAGTCTATACGGCGACATTTTTGTTGGATTTATTAGGCATATTTGTGGTTGATCAAAAACTGATGTGGCAGAGCTATGTTCCGTCATTAATCATATATCTGGTGGTATACTTTATTTCGAAGAGTATGTTGGCATCGAGTAAGAAGACGAAGTACTTTATTTTGTTCAGTATTATATTGGTATTTACCATTATCGGTGTGTTTATTACATATCATGTGGTTTTGGTATCCCTTTTGCCTTTCCTATATGCAACAATTTATTCTTCTAAGAGGGTGATGCGGTATGTCTATGCCTTGACGGTGATTAGCACAATCGTAGTAGTTTATGGTGGGTATTTTTATGGTTTGTGTGATGCGAATATGGCTGTTCTGACAACCAGTACATTGCAGAATCATACGGCTAATGGTCAGTTTGCTTTGACGGAGATTAATGCCAATCCCTATTTTACTCTTATGCTGTTTTACGTAATTCCCCGTTGCTTGATATATATTGCATTTGGGGTAGTGTGCCGCAGAATTTTTTCTATTATCAGTAATAGTGTTGAGAAGGCAAAACGGGCAGATGAAATTGAAAAGGCGAGAATAGAGGCGGAAAATGCGAACCGTGCAAAGTCTCAATTTGTAGCCAGAATTTCTCATGAAATACGTACTCCGATTAATGCAGTAATAGGAATGAATGAAATGATTTTGCGTGAGAGCAAGGAGGAAAATATCCAAAGGTATTCTCGGGATGTTCATGACTCATCCGTAATGCTTCTGAATATAATCAACGAGCTTTTGGATTCTTCAAAAATTGAATCGGGAAAGATGGAAATAGTTTCTGTCAATTACAAAATTGGTAACCTCTTGCACGATTTACATAATATGATAAGAATCAAAGCAAAGGAAAAGGGTTTGGAGCTGTTATTTGATATTGATCCTGCACTTTCTAAAGAGTATTACGGCGATGATAAGCACATAAAGCAGATTTTAATAAATCTTCTTTCAAATGCTGTGAAATATACCAATCAGGGCACAGTGATACTGAAAGTGACTTGCAGGAGGGAAGGGGAAAATGCTGTATTGCATTTTGCTGTAAAGGATACAGGAATTGGAATTAAAGAAGAGGATATCGAGAAATTATATGATGCTTTTCAGCGAGTTGATGTAACAAGGAATAGGAATGTTGAGGGAAGTGGTCTTGGCATGAATATTGTTCAGCAGCTTTTGGAGTTGTTGGGAAGTGAATTACAGATACAGAGTGAATATGAAAAAGGAAGTGAATTTTCCTTTGATATTGTACAGAAGATTGTTGATGCAGAGCCATTAGGAGACTTTCAAGAAAATTATCTTGGAAACTATAAGGCGGAAAATTCTCGAATCAACTATATTGCACCGGATGCAAAGGTGTTGGTTGTAGATGACAATGAAATGAATCTTAGAGTATTTCAAGCCCTGTTAAAACAGACACGGATTCAAATTCACATGGCAACCAGTGGAATGGCGTGCATTGATATGGTGAATAATCAGGCGTATGATCTTATTTTTTTGGATCATATGATGCCGGAAATGGACGGAGTACAAACATTCCATGCGATACGCAACAATAAAATGTGCGAAGGTGTTCCGATTATTATGCTGACTGCCAATGCAATTAGCGGTGATAGGGAAAGATATCTGAGTGAAGGGTTTGATGATTTCCTTTCAAAACCTATCATTCCGGATAAACTGGACAGAATGCTTTTGCAACACTTACCAAAGAAATATATTACAGTTATAAATACAGACGAATCGGCAGATAATGCGGATGATAAAGTAATGGTGAAAGAGGTATCGGAAAATATGACAGCACTTGATGGGCTTCGTCAAAGGTTACCTGAATTAGATTATGAAAAAGCGCTGGCAATTTGCAGTCAGGATGAGAATTTTTATCTGGAGTTATTTAAGGATTTTACGGAACTGCAGATAAAGAAGGAATTAACAGGGTATATGAGTGACAAAGATTATAAAAACTACAGTATACGAGTACATGGCTTTAAGAATAACGCTTATTCTGTGGGTGCTACTGATTTGGGAGATTTGGCGTATGAGCTGGAAAAGCTTACAAAGAGCAATTCCACAGATGGAATACACACTTTGCAAACACGTCTTTTTGAGCAGTATGATAGCATATGTCTACGATACAAAGAGGTGACAGGAAGCGATAACTAGGATAAAGTAATGAATGAGGAGATTTATTGTGAAAGAATCATTGCGGAAAGTTATAGTGATTATTATCGGGATTATTTTAAATCTTGTGGGAAGGCTTATTGCAAGTAGCTTTAATCTGCCTATATGGTTGGATATGCTGGGAACGGTTGTTGCTACCTATTATGCGGGAATATGGGGAGGAGTTGCTGCCGGTATAGCCAATAATTTGATTTCAAGCTTTTATGATACAACTGCGCTTGTCTATTTGCTGACCAGTGTTATTGCGGCTTTTATGATACATTTGTTCATAAAGAAGGGATATATGACCAGTGCATTAAAGGCTGTTGTGTCCAGCTTCTGGCTTGGAATTCTTTGCACTGTTGTGTCAACTCCGCTGAATCTGATTTTTTATGAGGGATATTCGGGAAATATCTGGGGAGATACTCTTGTTGATATGTTGAGATGGCATGACGTTTCCGATGCACTATCGGCGTTGGCAGGAGAGGCAGTTGTTGAAATAGTTGACAAGCAGATTTGTGTTATGGTTGCGTGGCTTATTATATGTGCTATCGGATATCTGAAAAAGAGAAAAGGTAACCGTACGCAAGTATTGACGCACATTCTTGCAGTTGGAATAGTAGCGGTTTCAATTGGACAGCCACTAAACGTACAAGCAACGGAAGAAGGTATATTTAACGATAATTTCGTTGAAAAAGTATATAACAATACAAATGGTATGGTTTCCTCGGAGGCTAATGTGATATGTGAAACTGAGGATGGTTATATCTGGATAGGCAGTTATGCAGGACTTACCAGATATGACGGAAGTAAATTTGAGTTTATACGAGAAGGAGGTCTTGTTAACGTTGTCGGAATGATGACGGATAGCAAGGGCAGGCTGTGGATTGGCACAAATGATGCGGGTATCGCAAGATATGAAAACGGAAGCTACACTTATTTTACGGATAAAGATGGACTTCCTGCCAATTCTATTCGCTGTTTTGCTGAGGATAAGGATGGCAATGTTTATGTAGGCACAAGTGATAAAATATGCAGATTTGGCACTGATGATACCATCACCGTATTGGAACAGGATATTACCTTTGTGAAATCAATGGTAGTTTATAATAATATGCTTGTTGTAATGGATAATATGGGTGATATTTATGCACTTGATGGTGAGGAAACATTGACGGTTGTTGATGCCGGAGTTGCAGGATTGTTCTATTACTGTCTGGCTGCTACCGCAAACGGGCTTATGGCAGGAACGGAAACAGGTGAAATTTTTGTGTTTGACGTCTCTGAGCGTGGCTTGGTAGTACGGGATCAGATTGAAATGGCGGCAAGTACGGTCGCTGCTATCTATGAAGACAGTAAGCAGCGTATTTGGATTGCTACGGAATCCGGGTTTGGATACATCGATAGCGAGGGCGGTTATCAGAATTATTATGATGGTTTTGGTACTTCTGTGGGCTGTTTCCATGAAGATTATCAGGGCAATATATGGATTGCTTCTTCCCGTTATGGTGTTATGAAGCTGTCAGAAAGTCCTTTTATAAATTTGTTTGAAAAAGCCGGTGTGGATAATGAAGTTGTTAATGCCGTCACATATTACAATGGAGATTATTTCTGCGGTACAGAGGAAGGTCTGCTTATTTTTGATGGTCGGAAGCTGAGCAGTAAAAGCAATGAGCTTACCAATATGCTTGCCGGTTCCCGAGTGCGAGCGCTGATGAGGGATTCCAAAGAAAGGCTATGGATTTGTACGTATAATGGTCTTGTTTGTTACGATTCGACCGGTGAAATACACAGTTACAATGTTGCATCTGATGCCACAACCAGTGATCGTTTCAGATGTATCACGGAATTAGAAGACGGTACAATGGTTGCCGGAACGGCTGACGGCATTAATTTTATTAAGGACGATATATTGACGGGAACATTGACTGCCAAGGATGGACTTGCTAATACGCAGATTTTGACTGTGGCGGAAGGTGATGACGGAGCGGTATGGGCCGGTAGTGACGGTAGTGGAATCTATGTGATTTCCGACGGTAAATTGATAGAAAATTATACGGTGGATAATGGTTTGTCCTCGAATGTAATATTGAGAATCGTTCCTCATGAAGATGGTTATCTGATTGTCACAAGCAATGCTTTGTGCCATATTGATTCGGCTGGAACGATAAGGAAGCTTGCTAATTTCCCTTATTTCAATAATTATGATGTTATTATAGATGAGGACAAGGCCTATATCACCTGCAGTGCAGGCATGTATGAAGTAAAGCTGTCTGAGCTCTGTTCTGACAACAGCGAACAATTCAAATTTTACGGTGCAGGTGAGGGGTTACTGTCAGGATTTACTGCCAATTCATGGAATTATCTGTCTGAAGATGGAAGACTCTATCTTTGCAGTAATAATGGAGTGATTATTTATAACGGTAATAGTGCAGATGCAGAAGCTGGTATGAAAAGCGGTATCGTTTGTGTGGAGAGTGACGGTACGGAAATTGCTATGTCGAATAACAATCATATTGATATACCTGCCAATGCAAAGGATATTTCGATTTACGCTTCCGTAAGAAATTATGCTTTTGCCGATGTTAAGGTGCGATTTTTTATCAAAGAGCTTGATAGGAATCCCAAGGTCTATAACTGGAATGAAATTGAACCTATTCGAATTTTGAAACCGGATTTTTCGGAGTATAATATTTATTTGCAAATACTTGACAGTTCCGCTGAAAATGTACTACAGGAACAGGTCTATACTGTGAGTAAAGCGACACATGCGTGGGATAAACCGGTGTTCAAAACTTATCTCATAGCGGTAGGACTTGAAATCCTTTTGTTTGCGATAATTAGTATTGCCAGTATGGTTCTTTTTGTTGTCAGAAAGAATGAATTGGAGAAGCTTCAGGTGTCGCTGGGCAATATGGTGAGTGAACAGACAGAAGAAATCAGAGACCAGCAGAAAAAGATAAAGGAGCTCTTCATACAAACTGTTGCAGCGCTCAGCGAGGCTGTGGATGCAAAGGACAGATACACCAGCGGACATTCCAAGCGTGTTGCGGAATATGCGCGTATGCTTGCAGTAAGAATGGGCAAAAGCAAGGAGGAACAGGAGGAGATTTACTGGGCCGGTCTGTTACATGATGTTGGTAAAATTCGTATTCCGGTTGAAATTATTAATAAACCCGGAAGACTCACAGATGAGGAATTCAGTATTATAGAAGTACACCCTGTAACAGGATACCATATTTTGAGGGGTATTTCCGGCAGTAATCTGATAGCGCTTGCCGCGAAGTATCATCATGAGAGGTATGATGGCAAGGGTTATCCCAACGGTCTCGTGGGAGAAAAAATACCGGAAGTCGCGAGGATTCTGGGAGTTGCAGATGCTTATGATGCCATGACAAGCAACCGTAGCTATCGAAAAGCATTGCCTCAGGAGGTAGTGCGGGGTGAAATCGAAAGAGGGAAGGGAACACAGTTTGATCCGCATATTGCAGATATCATGCTGCAAATGATAGATGAGGACAAGGCCTATGTCATGAAACAACTGGATTTTATGCAGAGAAAGGTTCTGGTTGTAGATGATGAGCCCATGAACATCAAAATTATTGCGCATATCATGCGTGATGAGCCGATGTATGAGATTGTTGCGGCTGGTGGAGGAAAGGAAGCACTTAGTATTCTTGAACAAAGACCGATAGACTTGATTCTGTTGGATGTGAAAATGCCGGAGATGGATGGGCTACAGGTCTTAAGATTAATCAGGGATAAATATAAGACACCGGTAGTACTCATGACAGGGGATAAAACCTTAGATGCAGCTACGGAATTTGCGGAGCTTGGATGTGATGATTATGTTACTAAGCCGTTTCTTCCTTTACTGATTAAGGAAGTTATTCATAATATGACAGAAAGAACTAATATAGAGAATTAGTATAACAAGGAATGTTAGAGTATGAAGTGTACTGAAATATAAAAGAATATGATTTTCAAATGAGGAAAAGACTATGAAGAACAGAATAAATGTATTGGTGGTTGATGATACGCCACAGGACTTGGAAATTATAAGTCAGTATTTGGAAGAAATTGCATTCGTGGATACGGCAATCAACGGACAAGAGGCTATAAGGCATGCGCAGGTTATTAAACCGGATGTGATTTTGTTGGATGTAAAGATGCCTCTTATGGATGGTTTTCAGACATTGGAACAATTACGGAAGATGGAAGAGTGTATTAATGTGCCGGTTGTTATGGTTACCGGTATGTGTGACAGGGATACGGTGTTGAATTCTGTCATAATGGGAATTGACGGTTATTTGGTGAAGCCTGTAAGCAAGGATGCGCTGGTGGAAAAGGTTCTGGAGGTGTATCATAAACAGCTTGAGAGCTGCGATGAGAAGAAAACGGTATTGATGATTGATGATGATATGTCCTACTTAAAGCAGATGAATAGCCTGCTAAAGGATAAGTATAATGTAGTCCTTATCAATTCGGCAAAATTGGCGCTGGAGTATTTGGTAAAACACATTCCTGACGTAGTTGTATTGGATTATCAAATGCCGTTATATAATGGTGCGAGTATGATGCGATTAATTCAAACAAGCGTAGCAGACAGAGAAATACCTATCATCATATTGTCAGGTGTGTTGAACAGAGAGACGTTACAGGAATGCTATGCTTATAACCCGGTGGCTTGTTTGGCAAAACCTGTTACACGTGAGATTCTTGAAGAAACTATTGAACAGGCCTTGTACGGCTAAGGGGGGGAGATTATGAAAATATTCTTGTCTCAAACCATATTTGCAGGTTTTGTTTTGGCAATGTACTTTGCATTTGTTGTGTTAAAGAAGAGAGAGTGGAAGTACAGAGAAAATCGTGTTTTTGTGCTTCTTTGTCTCTTTAGCGCCATATGGAGTCTGGGTTTTTTCGGTGTTATTATGCAGACAGAACCCGAAAAGGCTTATTTGTGGCGAGCAATAGGTATGGTAGGAACCTTCGGATTTTTGATTTGTATACAATATATGGTCTGCTTCTTGTCAGGAATCAAACGGATATATTGTGTGTTGGTAGAAGGTTTTTCTCTTTTGGGAAGTATTCTTTATTTTTTTGTGATACAAAAGGAACAGGTTACTTACAAGTTAAGCAGTATAGGAATGAGTTATTCCTTTCACCCGGGGATTTGGAATAATCTCTATATATTGTATACCGTAATTGTTGCCTTTAATACGGGAGCTATTATTCTTTTCATGATGAAGAAAAGAAATACACAGCGATTGCGGGAATTGGGAAAGAAGCTGCTCTTGGCCGAGGGAGTCACTGTGTTGGGTATGCTGTTGGATACGGTGTTTCCTTTATTTGGACAACCGGCAATTCCGGGAAGTACTATAGGACAGTTTTGGGGATTGGCAGCCATGTACTATGCACTCTCTTTTGTGAATCATTCCCGGATTACGATTAGCAATATGTCTGAATATATTTATTATTCTTTGGCTGTACCGGTAATGGTATGTGATTCGAAAGGGAAATTGCAGATTTTGAATGATACAGGTTATTCTTTTCTGGGAGTAGAAAGAGAAAAATTGGAAGGAACCTCTTTTGAAAGTCTATTTGCAATCTCTAAGGAAGAAATCTTTTGGTTCGAGGACGATTCCTATAGCCTTGATACAATATGTTTACATAATAGCAAGGATTGTAATTTAGCGATTAATAAAATTTATGATGATTATGAAGATGTTATCGGATATATTATTATCGCAACAGATTTGTCAGAAAGAATGAAGTCCATGAAACAGTTGGAAGAAGCCATGAGGGTGGCGGAAGATGCCAACAAAGCCAAGAGTATCTTTCTGGCCAATATGTCTCACGAGATTCGTACGCCTATGAATGCTATTATAGGCTTTGCTGAGATATTGTTAAAAATGGACATTAGCGAAGAAATACGGAATTATGTGCGGGATATCAAATCTTCTTCTCATAATTTGCTGGCGATTATTAATGATATATTAGATATTAGTAAAATCGAGTCCGGTAAAATGGAGTTGGTATTAGATAATTATTACACCGCAACCTTGCTTGACGATGTAATACTCATTACGGAACCCAATGCTCAAAAGAAGGGGCTTAATTTGGAAGTAGAAATTGACAGGGAGATTCCGAGACAGCTTTATGGCGATAAGTTAAGAATAAAGAGTGTTCTCATTAACATTCTGAATAATGCTGTAAAGTATACGATGGAAGGAACTGTCAAATTTGAGGTGATTGTACTCGAAAAAGACGAGGATAGGGTTAAATTAGCTTTTCGCGTAACAGATACAGGCATAGGTATCAAAGCTGAGAACATTTCTAACCTGTTCGACAATTTTGAACGTCTGGATCAGCGATTACATTATGGAATTGAAGGCTCCGGACTGGGTCTTGCGATTGTAAAGGGATTTGTGAATCTTATGGGTGGTCAAATCAGCGTATCCAGCGTATATGGTGAAGGCTCTGTTTTCACTGTGGAAATAGAGCAGGCAATCGCAGATGCGAACCCTATGGGAAAAGCAGACAGGAAGATAAGTGAGAATTTGGGGGGATATACGCAGGCTGGCTTTATCATTCAAAAGACCAAGGTGCTGGTGGTAGATGATAATCCGGTTAATTTGAAGGTGGCAAGTGGTATCTTAAGCTCTTATGGACTAGAGGTAGATGCAGCTGCAAATGGACAGGATGCAATAGCGTTATGTAAAGAACATAATTACAATATCGTATTTGTGGATCAGATGATGCCGGAAATGAATGGTATTGAAGTTATGCAAGAGATACGACAGATTAATACATTTTATTCGTATCAGGGACAGAGTATTATTATAGCTTTAACTGCAAATGCCATTAAAGGAACTCGAGAAAGCTTAATGGAACAGGGCTTTGACGAGTATTTGGGTAAACCCTTAAATATCATACGATTAGAGTCGCTTTTATGTCAATTTATAGCAGCAGAAAATATTCTTTATAAAGAAGAGAGTGGTCAGATATCCGGGCAAGCATCCATGTTAAATTATTTGAAGGATATTATGACAGAGGTCGATGTGGATTTGGGCATATCCCATTGCGGCAGGAATGTAGAGAGTTATCTGAAAATTTTAGCGATTACTTATAACTATGGTGAAAAGCAACTGAATGAATTGCGGCAGCTATGGGAAGAAAAAGATTATGACACCTATCATATAAAGGTGCATTCCTTAAAAAGTACCGCGCTTAATGTTGGAGCCAAAAGCGTTTCGTCGGAGGCGAAGCGGCAGGAACAAGCCTCTATCAACAAAGATTATACGTATATAGAAAATAACATTGAGAAGTTGCTTTCAGAGTATGCGAAGCTTTTGTCAAAAATAGAAGAGGTTTTGTGTCATTTTGGAATAATTTCCGAAAAGCAGGATGAAAAAGAGAAGCCACAATTAGAAGAACATATGATAAAGCATGTGCTATGGAACATTGAAAGACATTTGGATGCGTTTGAATTTGGGGAGATATTTGATATTCTGAAGGAAACTAAGAAATATCAAGTGCCTCCAAAATATGAGGAAATTCTCAGACAGGTGGAAGAATTAATGGAAGACCTTTCTGTGGATCAAGTAAAAGAATTGTTGCAAGCTAAAGGATAAGAGTTATGAAAAAAGAAAAGAAGGGACTTACTATCAGTGTCCAAAGCTTCCTGACGGCAGCAGTTATTTTAGTAATTATGATGATAGTTACTTATATTTTGACATTGGTGATTCCGGGAGAGGGTATTCCCTTTTGGAAATGGTTGTTGTCACCGGTTCTGGTGTTGGGGTCAGACCAAGGGATGACAATGGTAGCGGTGATTTTGTTTTTGCTGGTACTGGGTGGCACCTTTAATGCACTGGACAGAAGCGGAACAATGGATTATATGCTTCGCAAGATTGTAAATTTTGCAGGGGACAGAAAATATATTTTACTGGCGCTGGTGACCTTGTTTTTCTTAAGTATGGGAGCTTTTATTGGTAGCTTTGAGGAATGCGTTCCCATGGTGCCGTTGGCGGTGGCACTGGCAGTTGCCATGGGCTGGGATGCTTTGGTTGGCTTGGGAATGTCTCTTGGAGCCGTGGCGTGCGGATTTGCCACGGGTGTGTTGAATCCGTTTACAACCGGTGTTGCACAGACGCTGATGGGCTTGCCCGTATTCAGTGGAGTGTCGCTCAGACTTTTGACATATGTGCTGATTTACGGATGTCTGTTGCTATTTCTGATTCCTTATGCAAAGCGGTGTGAACAGAAACATCTACAGAGGCAGAATGCGGAGAGTGCGCAAACTACTATCGCCTTTGCCAAGGAGCCGGGCAAGGAAGCGGCTGTTCGCTGTTTTGTAGCTACGATTGTATCCTGTTTTGTGGTTATTTTATTATCTGTGTTTGTAAAGGGGTTATCGGATTACCTGATGATTTTTGTGGCAATCCTTTTCCTGATTGCAGGAATCGGATGTTGTGTCTGTGTTCGAATGCGAATGGGCAAGGCATGGTCCTATTTCGGGCATGGAGTGCTGAGTATTCTGCCCTCCGTGTTGCTCATTATGATGGCTGGAAGTATGCAGTATACTATGACAGAAGCAGGCATTATGGACACGATATTGGATTATGCAGTGCGGCTTATTGCGGGAATGCCGGTATACGGAGGGATTCTGTGTATTTTTCTGTTTGCCATGCTTGTGAATTTTTTCGTGGCATCGGGAAGTGCGGAAGCGGTGCTTTTGATGCCTCTTTTGGGTCCCTTGGCTGATTCCTGCGGAATCAGCAGACAGCTTACTGTATTGGCGTACAATTACGGAGACGGATTTTCCAATTTGATTTATTTTACGAATCCATGCCTGTTGATTGCCCTGAGTCTTGTGGGAATATCCTACGGAAAATGGCTTCGTTTCAGTATCAGACTGCAGCTTATGATATTGACAGTATGCTGTGGTATCTTATTGCTGGGGACAGCGGTAGGTTATTAATTGCTTTGTTATTTATGAGTAGGGCTACGAAGGGTAAATATTTTTTGCTTTTTTGTCGATACTATGGTATACTATAGATGACAGAATAGGCATTTTTCTTGAAAGGAATGTGTAGTAGCATATTTGGACAAGTGTCGGTAGATACAGGATAGTAGAAAAAGCACGGATGCGGAGAATACAAGGAGGTAGCGTATGGGTATCAATATACAGGCAAAAACAGATTATTCGTATTTGTTTTCCGGTTTGGGAAACGGTTCATCGACCGGAGCAACCAGTAATTTTTTGGCAGATTATGCAAGCATTAAGAACGGAAGCTACTCTAAGCTGATGAAAGCTTATTATAGTGAGAGCAGTAATGATTCCGTTAAGGGGCTTGTGAACAACAGTAAGGTAAGTCAGGCAGACAAGACTGTGCTGAACAAGGTGCAGACCACTACGGATGCGTTAAAGGAATCTGCAGATATTCTTTTGGAAAACGGTAGCAAGTCCGTATTTGCCCGGAAGGATATTACCACCACTGATGAGAATGGTGAGAAGACCACTGCTAAGGGTTATGATGTGGATGCCATTTATAAGGCAGTGAATAGTTTTGTAGAGGATTATAATGCTGTAATCAATGCGGTGAATGACTCTGACAATGATACAGTGATAAGCAGAACCGAATCATTGGTCAATTCCAGCATTGCCAATCATAAGCTGTTAAATAAAATAGGAATTACCATAAATGATGACAGTACTCTTTCTATTGATAAGGATACCTTTGAGAAAGCGGACATGAATACGGTTAAGACCTTGTTTAACGGAAATGGTTCTTATGGTTATCGTGCATCTGCACAGGCATCGTTGATTAATTTTGCGGCAGAACGTGCAGCATCTCAGAACAGCATCTATACAGTGGGTGGCACTCTGAACAATACATATAACTCAGGTACTTTGTTTGACAGTTGGTTCTAAGGGTGTAAGAGAATAAGGTAGAGTTGAAAAAATTGTTCGTATAATTTGAAAAATTCTATTGACTTTTTTCAGGAAAGGATATACAATATGACTTGTTCGCAGGAATGGCGGAATTGGCAGACGCGCACGGTTCAGGTCCGTGTGGTAGCAATACCATGAGAGTTCAAGTCTCTTTTCCTGCATCTGAAGAGTGTTAAGTGTTGTACTTAACACTCTTTTTTCACTTTATGAGACTAGGAGCAAAAGGTTCCCCAGCCCGCAAGTGCCAGAATTGTTTGCGGCTGCGGAGCCTAGTTGCACTAAGGATTGTCAAATCTGCTAAGTGCATTGCCCAAAATTCGAAAACTCGCTACGCTCAAACAGACGAATTTTGGACAACAACGCATATTTGTCAATCCTAAGAGCAACTAAGGCTCCTGTAGATGACAAACAATTCTGGCACTTGCGGGCTGGGGAACCTTTTGCCCCCTAATCTTTACTCAAATTAATTAGAAAACCTGAAAAGGAGAGACAGCATGGAGCGCAGGGACTGGTATAAGCTGGATTTGTCTGCTATTGTATACCCCACTTTGCAGAGAAGAGATTTTTCATCTGTATACAGATTGTCTGTTTTGCTAAAGGAGGATGTCAGACCGGATGTCTTGCAGCAGGCGGTGGATATGACAATGCCACGGTTTCCTACCTATAAGGCGGCAATCCGAAAGGGCTTGTTTTGGCGCTATCTGGAGCCGAATCATCGTCCGGGACCTTTTGTGCAGAAGGATGTGCAAAATCCATGTCAGCCAATGTATTTTAAAGCTAATAACAGGTATCTGGTACGGTTCTATTACTATGGAGGAAGGATTGCCATGGAGGCGCACCATAGTCTGGGTGACGGTACGGGAGGTATGTGTCTGCTACTTACGGTAACAGCAACCTATTTGCGTCTGTTGGGTCACACAGAGATAGAAAACGGCGGATATGTATTAGACATTAATGAAGCACCCGGTGCAGAAGAGCTGGAGGATGCTTATATGAAATATGCCAATGCCAAGGTATGCCCGCCGAGACCCGGAGAGAAGGCTTATCGTGTAAGAGGCACCAAGGAGCCCTTTTATACCTTGAATATAGTCGATGGCATTATGTCTGCATCGGAGGTGATGGCGGTAGCCAAAAGATATAACGCTACCATCACAGAATACTTAAATGCGGTGCTGTTATATGCCCTGATGACAAAGCAACAAAAGGATTGGCATATTAGGCTAAAGCCTGTAAAAATAGCTATGCCGGTGAATTTGCGGAGATTTTTCCCCTCCAAAACGCTGCGAAATTTTATTACCATGATATATCCGGGAATTGACCCCAGACTGGGAGACTATACCTTTGAAGAGATTGTAGCTCATGTACACAATTATATGAGATATTATATAAATGAGAAATTCCTGCGAGGAGATATTACTACCAATGCGGAGACCCAGAGGAATCCGTTTATTCGTGTAGTGCCTTTGTTTATCAAGGATTTTGTGGTGAAATCCTTTTATGCGAGAGTACAGGACAGGAATTCATCGGCAGGTTTGACCAATATGGGGGCACTTAAGGTGCCGGAGGGGATGAAGCCCTATATTGAACGGTTTGATATTTGCATGGGACAGCCTTTTTCCACCAGGACAAACTGTGCAATTATCAGCTTTGAAGATACGCTGACAATTAATTTTGCCAGCAGTATTATTGAAGCAGATGTGGAGAGATACTTTTTCCGTAAATTAGTAAAGGATGGTGTTCATGTGAAAATTGAGAGCAATCGTTGCATGGATACTTGATGATACATGTTGATACGGTGCGTGCAAAAGTCGTCGGTCGGAGGCTACCGACGCAGAAAGGAAGCTATGTCATATTGTGTGAACTGTGGTGTGGAGCTTGATGCTTCGGCAAAGACCTGTGCGCTTTGCAATACACCGGTAATAAATCCCAATGAATTATCCCAAAAGGGACACAAGACACCATTTCCTCAGGAAAAGGGACAGGTAGAGACTGTTAAACGGAAGGATATGGGAATATTGATGACTACAGTTGTATTGACAACGGCATTGACCTGTGGATTATTAAATATTTTTGTTTTTCCGGGAGCAATGTGGTCACTGGCCGTGATAGGCGTATGTGCAATTCTGTGGGTTATTATGATTCCTGCGGTGATATATACTAAGCAGTCGGTTTATGTATCCTTGTTATATGATGGAATATCTGTGGCAGTTTATTTATATATGCTGGCATATATGATTGGAATGGACAACTGGTTTTGGCAGCTGGGATTGCCTATTGTAGTGTGGATTACCATATTGGCGGAGCTTTTGACCTTTTGTATCCGTAAGCTTCCGCGTTCCTTTTTGACGGTGTCTTTATATATTTTTACTACCATCGCATTGCTATGCGTAGGGTTGGAGATATTAATAGACCGCTATATAGGCGCTGGAATCCACATCGGGTGGTCGGCAGTGGTGTTGACAATTTGTGCTATCGTGGATATTGCTATTATTACCATGTTGTCCCGAAGAAGATTGCGTAATGCTGTACGCAGGAGATTGCACTTTTAAAGTGAGTGAGGTGTGACCATGGCAAGAGTGAGTAAGAGAAACCAGAATCTCATGCAGTTTATCAAAAGAGCGCATGGATTAGTGGAAAATACAGATTTGGAAAAGCAAAGACAGTCCCAGAATTATATCGGGACGCTCTTGGGGAATACAAAAGAGATAGAGTATCAGGAGATTGATATTGAAGGCATGCCCGGTGAGTGGGTCAGCGTAAATCGTGCTCATATGAAGAAGCATATTATTTTGTATTGTCACGGAGGCGGTTATTCTACCGGCAGCAGCCTGTATGCGCGGTCACTGACCTCGAAGCTTGCTGCCTCTACTTCTATGGATGTGCTGAGCTTTGATTATCGTCTGGCACCGGAGAATCCTTATCCTGCTGCATTGGAGGATGCCATGAGGGCATGGAATTATCTGATGCTTTTGGGGTATGGTGCGAGAGATGTGATTATTGCCGGAGATTCCGCGGGAGGCAATCTGGCATTGGCGTTGGTGCTTAAGTTGAAGGAGGAGGAAAGAATCCTTCCCAGAGGGCTGGTGCTGATGTCGCCGTGGACAGATTTGACTGCATCCGGGAAAACCTACCGGACGAAGGCAGCGGTAGAACCTATATTGGACAAGGAATACATTGCTCGTATTTCAGAGGCCTATGCCGGCGATATGGATATGAAAGATCCTTTGATTTCGCCGCTGTTCGGTGATTTGAGAGGTTTTCCGCCCACCTACATACAGGTTGGAGAGAATGAAATCCTTCTGAGCGATTCTCTGCGCTTGCATCAGGCACTGGTAGCGGCCAATGTCTCTGTGAAAATGGAACGTTTTACAGGAATGTGGCACGTATTTCAGATGTCACCTTTTAAAAGGGCATATGAGGCTATGGACAAAATGGCGGAATTTATTTTTGATATTTGCAGATAAGTAATTACTTTTGCATTCAACTTCAGGATAAAAAGTTAAGAAAATAAAAAGGATTTTCTATGTTAACGTAGAATATTATTATTAGGGTTATTATGTGATAATTACGGTGACGTGATTTTGGAGTGGTTTCCTACTTGGACGTGATACGTCAGAAGGTGAGGCAGACATGACAATCAGAGAAAGTTTGGAACAGTGGGAAAAGGATTATTTAAGTCCTTATGCGGCCCTTAGTATGAATTCAAAGGGTAGAAAAAAGACCGAAGAGCAATGCGATATTCGTCCTGTTTTTCAGCGTGACAGAGATCGTATTATACATTGCAAAGCATTCAGACGTTTGAAGGACAAAACACAGGTGTTTTTGACTCCTGAGGGAGATCATTATCGCACCAGACTGACACATACACTTGAGGTGTCCCAGAATGCCAGGACCATAGCAAAGGCTTTGAAGCTGAATGAAGAACTGGTGGAGGCTATCGCGCTGGGACATGATTTGGGACATACGCCGTTTGGACATGCGGGCGAGAGAGCACTAAATCGAGTGTGCCCCTATGGCTTTGAACACAGCGAGCAAAGTGTTCGTACGGTTGACCGCTTGGAAAAGAGTGGTCAGGGCTTAAATCTTACTTATGAGGTGCGTGACGGTATCCGGAATCACCAGACCATTGGTAAGCCTCATACTCTGGAAGGTAAAATAGTACGTCTTTCAGATAAGATTGCGTACATTCATCATGATATGGATGATGCAGTGCGTGCGGGAATCCTGACAGAGATGGATGTTCCTGCAGACATTCGAGCAATACTGGGCTCTACGCCGGGAGAACGTCTGGACCATTTTATTCATGATATCGTAACAAACAGTCTTGATAAGAATGATATTGTAATGTCAGAGGCTGTGGCAGATGCCATGAAGCGAATCAGACAGTTTATGTTTGAACGTGTATACCAGAATCCGGAGGCAAAGAGTGAAGAGGGTAAGGCAGAGGTGCTGATGGAAACCCTGTATCATCACTATTTAAAGCATATTGATGATTTGCCGGAGGAATTTTTGAATCTGCTTTCTGAGGGCGAACCCAGAGAGCGGGTTGTATGTGATTATGTGGGTGCCATGAGCGACCGCTTTGCGATTGCGGTATATGAAAGCATTTATATACCTAAATCATGGCAGATTTAGATGCAAAAGAAATATCCGACTTTGCAGATTGCGGAAGGTATGGTTATTGTAAATGTATTATCCTGAGGAATTAGTAGAAGAGGTCAGAATAAAAAATGATATTGTAGATGTGGTGTCAGGGTATGTCAAGCTGCAGAAAAAGGGAGGCAGCCACTGGGGCTTGTGTCCCTTTCACAACGAGAAATCCCCGTCCTTTTCTGTGTCGGGCAATAAGCAGATGTTTCATTGCTTTGGCTGCGGCGCAGGTGGGAATGTATTTACCTTTGTAATGAATTATGAGAATTATACCTTTCCTGAGGCAGTTAAGCATCTGGCGGACAGAGCCGGTGTGAAACTGCCGGAGATGGAATATACCGCGGAGATGAAGCAGAAGGCCAACAAGCGGGCCAGACTGTTAGAGGTCAACAAGGAGGCTGCAAAGTACTTTTATTATCAGCTTCGCGCTCCTCATGGAGAAATAGGACATCAATATTTGAAAAGGCGTGAATTGTCCGATGAGACAATGCATAAATTCGGTCTCGGGTATGCCGGTAAAAACGGTACACAATTAGTTCAGTATCTACGGCAGAAGGGATTTGAGGATCAGGAGATTAAGGAAGCAGGATTGGCCAATTTCTCCGAACGAGGCGGGTTGTCAAGCCAGTTTTGGAATCGTGTGATGTTTCCAATACAGGATATCAATCACAGAGTGATAGGCTTCGGTGGTCGTGTCATGGGCGAGGGGGAGCCTAAATATCTGAATTCTCCTGAGACACCGGTGTTTGATAAAAGAAGAAATCTGTACGGTCTGAATTTTGCCCGTACAGCCCGCAGTGGTAATATTATTCTCTGCGAGGGTTATATGGATGTAATTGCCATGCACCAGGCCGGCTTCACACAGGCGGTAGCCTCTCTGGGAACAGCATTTACCTCGGAACAGGCAAGCCTTTTGCACAGGTATACGGAAAATGTTCTGCTGGCATACGATAGTGATCAGGCCGGAACCAAAGCAGCATTAAGGGGTATCGACATCCTGCGAGAAGCCGGACTTGTGGGAAAGGTTATCGATATGAAGCCTTATAAGGACCCGGATGAGTTTATTAAGAATTTGGGAAAAGAGGCTTTTCAAGAGCGAATTGACAAGGCAGAAAACAGCTTTTTCTTTGAAATTCGTGTATTGGAATCGCAGTATGATTTGTCTGATCCTGAGGCAAAGACCAGATTTCATAGAGAAATCGCCAAGAAGCTTTGCGAATTTAAGGAGGATGTGGAGCGGGACAATTATCTACAGGCCATTGCGGATAAATATCTCATAGGTATTGAAAATCTGCGGAAGCTGGTAGTAACCTACGCCTCACAGACGGGCTTGGTTCGTCCTGTCGAACGCCCGAAATCAGGAGTGCAGTCCAAAAACACACCTGAAGAAAGTGCCAAAAAAGCGCAGAGGCTGTTGATTACCTGGATTACGGATGACCCTGCTATCTATTCTAAAATAGAAAAATACATTTCGGCAGAGGATTTTACGGATGAGCTTTATAAAAAGGTTGCAGAGCGCTTGTTTGATGAGCTTTCTCAAGGAAAGTTTAATCCTGCCGGTATCATCAGTATGTTTGAGGATGATGAGGAGCAGCGGCAGGCAGCGGCACTTTTTAATACTAATTTGCCCCAGCTGAATACCTTGCAGGAAAAGGAGAAGGCATTCCATGATATTTTGTTGGCAGTGAAGCGTAACAGCTACGAATATTACACGCTTAAGTTGGGAACGGACGTTAATGCGTTAAACAAGGTAATCGATGGCAAGAAAGCGTTGGAGGAGCTGGCAAAAACCCGAATATCCATGGAATAAGCCGCTATCTCGAGTGAAAATGTATACATTTTTGCGAATAGGGTTATAAATAAAGAAAAGTCAAAATATAAGCATAAAAAGTATGTTTTACAAAAGGAAATGAAATTTCTGGGAAGGATGGAACCACGAAAATGGACGAAAACACACAGGCAAAATTTATGGAAAAAGTAAAAGACCTCTTGAGTATGGCGAAAAAGAAAAAGAATGTCTTGGAGTATCAGGAGATTGGCGACTTTTTCTCGGACATGCCTTTAGAAGAGGAACAATTTGAGAAGATTTTGGAAATGCTGGAGCAGAACGGTGTGGATGTGCTGCGCATCACTGAGGATGACGAGGTTGATGACGAGGAGATTATTCTCACTGAGGAGGATGAGGTTGATGTAGAAAATATCGACCTGTCCGTTCCGGAGGGAATCAGCATTGAAGATCCTGTTCGTATGTATCTGAAGGAGATCGGTAAGGTGCCTCTGTTAAGTGCAGAGGAAGAAATCGAACTGGCAAAGAAGATGGAGACAGGAGATCAGGAGGCAAAGAAACGTCTGGCGGAAGCTAACCTTCGTCTGGTAGTCAGCATTGCAAAAAGATATGTAGGCCGTGGTATGCTTTTCCTTGATTTGATTCAGGAGGGTAACTTGGGTCTTATCAAGGCTGTGGAAAAATTCGATTACCGTAAGGGATATAAATTCTCTACCTATGCAACATGGTGGATTCGTCAGGCAATCACAAGAGCCATTGCGGATCAGGCAAGAACTATCCGTATCCCCGTGCATATGGTGGAGACCATCAATAAGCTGATTCGTGTCAGCCGTCAGCTGTTGCAGGAGCTGGGAAGAGAGCCTTCTCCTGAGGAAATCGCAGAAGAGATGAATATGCCGGTGGAACGTGTGCGTGAGATTCTGAAAATCAGTCAGGAGCCTGTGTCCTTAGAGACACCTATCGGTGAGGAGGAGGATAGTCATCTGGGTGATTTTATTCAGGATGATAATGTGCCTGTACCTGCAGATGCAGCGGCATTTACCCTGTTAAAGGAGCAGCTGGTTGAGGTGCTTGGTACTCTTACCGAGAGAGAGCAGAAGGTTCTTCGTCTTCGCTTTGGTCTGGATGACGGTCGTGCACGTACACTGGAAGAGGTGGGCAAGGAATTTAAGGTTACACGTGAGCGTATTCGTCAGATTGAAGCTAAGGCGCTTCGTAAGCTGCGCCATCCCAGTCGCAGCCGCAAATTGAAGGATTATTTGGACTAATGGCTGAGGTAGTATTATCCAAAAGATTGCAGGCGCTTTGTTCCATGGTGACACCGGGCATGCGTGTGGTAGATGTGGGCTGTGACCATGGCTTTGTATCCATTTCACTGGTACAAAGAGGAATCAGTCCCGGTGTGCTTGCGATGGATGTGCGAAAAGGACCTTTATCCAGAGCGCAAGAGCATATTGAGGAATATGGTTACACGGAATACATAGAGACCCGATTATCCGATGGGTTACAGGAGTATCGGGAAGGCGAGGCGGATTGTCTTATCTGTGCCGGCATGGGCGGCAGACTTATGATGAGGATACTCACAGAGAGCAGGGAAAAGGCATATCAGCTACAGGAATTGATTTTGCAACCACAGTCAGAGCTGCCGGTATTCCGCAAATTTTTGAGAGCGGAGGGCTACCGCCTTTTGGATGAGAATATATTATGTGAAGACGGTAAATATTATTTTATGATGAAGGTATGCTACGCAGGAGAGCCGGAGAAGAGTCAAGGTATTCGGCATCAGGTAACGGAAGCTGCCGCCATTCCGGAAAGGTTGGCTGACAAATACGGCGGATTGTTATTACAGCGACGTTCTCCGGTGTTAAAGCAATATATTGAGGATATGCTTGGTAATATGCGTCAGCTTGAAGGAACACTTGCTCAAAATGAGAAGGAACGGGCAAGGGAGCGCCTTGTGCAGGTGCAGGAAGAAATAGCGGATTTGGAAACAGCACTTTCTTTGTTGTAGCAGATTGGTGTTTATGAAAAGAAGGGTAGGGCATAGAATGTATACGGTTACGATAAAAGGTGAAAAGAAACAATATCCACAGGGAACCACTTATGAAGCAATAGCAGCGGAATATCAGGAGCAGTACGACAACATGATTGCGGTGGCTGTGGTAAACGGTAAAATATGTGAATTATTTAAGAAGGTGACACGCGATTGCGAGTTGAGCTTTTTTACCTTGAAGGATGATGTGGGTTATAAAACCTATGTGCGAACAGCCAGTATGTTGTTGTTGAAGGCTGTGTATGATTTGTTTGGAAATGTGGCGGCACAGGATTGTCGCGTAGAGTATGCTATCGGAAATGGTACTTTTATTAGTCCTAAGGGCAGGATAGCGGCAACGGCAGAAAATGCGCAGAGAATCAAGCAGAGAATGCAGGAATTGGTGGAAATGCAGACACCTTTTATGAAACGCTCCTATCCTCTGGAGGAGGCAATGGAGCTATTTAAAGCACAGGAAATGAAGGCAAAGGAGAAGCTTTTCCGCTATCGAAGAAGCTCCTATGTGAATATTTATGAGATAGATGGTTATTACGATTATTATTATGGTTATATGCTGCCCAATGCAGGATATGTGAAGCAGTTTGATGTGATTGCTTATGACGATGGCTTTATGTTAGTGTTGCCTGCCAAAAAGAATCCTTCTGTGGTAGAGCCCTTTACGGAGCGTAAAAAGCTGTATCAGACCTTGAAGCTTTCGGAAGAATGGGGGGCAAAGGTAGGAATTGAGACGGTAGGAGATTTGAACAATCAAATCTGCAGCGGCTCTCTCAGAGAAATGATTTTGGTGCAGGAGGCAGAGCAGGAGCGCAAAATCGGTGAGATTGCCAAGGATATTGTGGGTCGTGGAAATGTTAAATTTATAATGATTGCAGGTCCCTCTTCATCAGGCAAAACCAGCTTCTCACACAGATTATCCATTCAGCTTCGTACGTTAGGCAAGGTGCCTCATCCTATTGCATTGGATGATTATTTTGTGGATAGAGAATTGACACCCAGAGACGAGAACGGTGATTACAATTTTGAGTGCCTCGAGGCCATTGATGTAAAACAATTTAATGAGGATATGGTAAAGCTCCTTGCAGGAGAGCGAGTGGAGCTGCCTACCTTTAATTTTAAAACCGGAAAGCGGGAATATAACGGTAAGTTTAAGCAACTTGGAGCAGATGATATTCTGGTAATAGAAGGAATCCACGGCTTAAACAATAAGATGTCCTATGCACTGCCGGAGGAAAGTAAATATAAAATATATATTAGTGCACTTACCAGTGTCAATGTGGATGAGCATAATCGTATTCCCACCACAGACGGTAGGCTTTTACGCCGGATGGTTCGTGATGCCAGAACGCGTGGTGCTGATGCCAGAAGAACGATAGAAATGTGGCCTTCCGTGCGCAGAGGTGAAGAAGAAAATATCTTCCCTTATCAGGAGGATGCAGATGCTATGTTCAATTCTGCTTTGATTTACGAATTGGCTGTATTGAAGCAGTTTGCAGAGCCGCTACTTTTCCAGATTTCCAAGGATGTGCCGGAATATTATGAGGCCAAAAGATTATTAAAATTCCTTGATTATTTTTTGGGCGTAAGCAGCGAGAATCTCCCAAATAACTCTATTTGCAGGGAATTTGTGGGCGGAAGCTGTTTTAATGTTTAGGTAGGTAACTTACTTATAGGGAAAGCTTTTAAATCTTGATATATATAAGATAACAAAGCGGGGGTACAAATGAAACAGAGTGGACGACTGAGCTACGATAAATGTTTAGGAATGCTTGGTACTACGGCAATGTGGATTGTAAGAATTGTGGGAAGCTTGATTTTTGTTGTATTGACAAGATATGCCCTGCAGTACACGCAGTATAGCAATCCTTACGGAGAAGAGAGATCGATTAGCGTATATGATTCCATAGCAAAAAACATATTATTTTTCATTCTTACAGTGGCTGTGCTTGTGGGATTATTTGTGTTGGAAAAGCATATGTCAGCGCAAATACAGAAGTGGGTAATGCGAATTGCTCTGGTATTAGTGACTGTCTGGACAGGTGGTTTTGGCTATTGGTGGATTACAGCCATAGACAGACTGCCGGTAGGTGATCAGGCTTTTATTTACGGAGGAGCTTCTTACTTTTTGGAGGGGCAGTATGTTTTCCTGTCAGAGGGGCAATATTGCGAAATGTTTCCCTATCAGTTGGGGTTGGTTTTTCTTATAGAAATTTTGTTCCGTTTGGTAGGTCCCTACAATTATTTTGCGTTTCAGTTTATCTGTGTAATGCTGTCGGTGGGGATCGTTCTGCTGGGATATGCGTTGATTTGTGAATTTACGGAGCATGTGGCGGTAGCTGTAGCCTATTGCCTGCTGATGTTCACTTGCCTTCCCATGATTTTCTATACGGGCTGGGTATATGGTGAGATTCCCAGTATATTCTTTTATGTACTGACAGCAGTTTGTGTTATGCGTTATCATAAAACAGCTCACGCAAGGTGGCTTGCGGGCATGGTTGGTTCCGTGTTTATGGCAATTTTGGTGAGAAATAATTCCATGATTATGTTAGTGGCTTTATGTCTGGTTGCAGGAATTTATATGCTGCAAAGGAAGGATAAGAGGTTGCTGGTGGCACTACTGGCAGCAGTGATTTTACCTACACTGGCATATCAGGGTATTTATAAGATGTACGAAGTGCGCTCGGGCTATCCCCATAAAGAGGGCGTACCCATGGTATCCTACGTTGCGATGGGACTGCAGGAAACAGACGGAAAATGTGGTTGGTATAACAACTATGTGAAGGAAGTCTATTATGGGCAGGAATTTAATTCAGATATGGCAGCACTGGAGAGTCAGCTTTATATCAGAAGCCGGTTAGAGGAGTTTAAGGCCAATCCGTCTGCTGCGAGGACCTTTTTCAAGAATAAGATACTTTCCCAGTGGAATGCGCCACTATATCAATCAGTCTTTTTCAGCTCCCAATACGGTAATGGTATTGCGCCGGTGCCGGGTTCCTTTTTGGACAAGCTGAGTGGTGAAAAATTCACCTCAGTACTGGGAATTTGCGACCGTGTACAATTTATTCTTTATGTGGGAATGCTATGTTATTTCCTTTTTGCGGTAAAAAAGGATGGTAATATGCTGGAGTATTTACTGGCTGTAACAATGATAGGCGGTTTCTTCTTTTCGATTATTTGGGAAGCCAAAGCAAGATACATATTCCCCTATTATGTTACTATGTTTCCACTGGCAGTGGTTGGTTACTGGCAGGCCATCGTTCGGATTAAAGCATTGTTCGCGAGAAAGCCGAAGGCAAAGAGTGAGGACAATATTATCCCCTTTGAGCGAGTGGCATAAGCGAGTGCGATTTTGCTTGATTTTTTATCATGGAAACCTTATAATCATGGGAGTGTAAGTAAGATATATAATCGCGGCTGCATGTAATGCAGGTGAGGAAAGTCCGGGCTTCACAGGGCAGGATGCCAGATAACGTCTGGTGGAGGTGACTCCAAGGCTAGTGCAATAGAAATATACCGCCGGGAATCAGCTTTGATTTTCCGGTAAGGGTGGAAAGGCAGTGTAAGAGACTACCGTCCGGCTGGTAACAGGCGGAGCCATGTAAACCCCATCCGAAGCAAGACCAAAAGGAAAGCGATAGGTTGGCCCGACCTGCTTTCAGGTGGGTCGCTTGATGCGGCTGGTGACAGTCGTACTAGATAGATGATTATAGAATACAGAACTCGGCTTATAATTTTGCTTACACAAAGAGAAAGGAATGCGGACTGCTTGCTGTCAGAGCAGTCCGTTTTTGGTATATAACTGTAGAAGAAGTAGCTATGGAAGAAGTAGCTATGGAAGAAGTTATATAAGATGAAGTTTGGGAAGATAAAGTTTTGGATGATAAATCTTTGGGAGGAATATTGTGAAGCGAAAACAAAAAACGCTATGTCTGCTTTCAATGATATTATTGCTTTGCAGTGGCTGCGGCAAGACGGAAATGGCGCCGGAGCAGTCCGTAATCTGTGTGACAGCAGGTGAAATGCAGGGTAGTGGTGTGATTTATGAAAGACAAGAGGAATATTTTGTACTGGTAACTGCTGCCCATGTTTTGGAGCAGGAGGCGGAAGAGATAGTGATTACTTTTTATGACGGTTACTCTGTGGAGGGGGCATCATACCATATATCCACTGACTCGGATGTGGCTTTTATCAATGTGCCGTTAGCATCGCTTCCCAAGACAAATCGAAAGGAATATCAACCGGTTTCCATTGATAAGGAAGTCTTTGATACCATACAGGAAGGAACAGAGGTGGCATTCTATGGAGGTGGCTATACAGACCGACTTTCGCAAGAAAATGGTCTGTCCGAGGTGGAAGAACCTACAGGCGGACAGGTGCTTAATAATTGGATATATGTAGAAGATTTTGCACAATATATGATGCTACTTCAAGGACAAATTTGTCCGGGGATGTCCGGTGGCGGAGTGTTTGATACCGCCGGTAATTTTCTGGGAATCCTATGTGGTGCAAACGAGGAGGAGCAGGTAGTTGCTCTTCCTTTAAGTATTATTCAGGCAGAATATGCGCAAGTATATTGAGAGGAGGCTTCACCGGAATGGCAGGGCGCTTGGGCCACCTGTTCTGTTAAGCGTGCCCTTGAAAAACGTCGGCACTTAGCGAGGTCAGGATGAATGAAATTCATCCTCGAGCTTAGTGTCCGCTACGTTTTTCACGGAGCGAGAGCGTGCCGCGGACAGAATGGGTGACCCAAGCCCTGCCATTCCGGCGAAGTCCTCTATGATATTATAAAAAGTTTTCAGCGTGGCTTATTGACAAGCATGTGAATATGGTAGAAAATAAAAAAATAAAGCAAAATAAGCTGTTTGGCTACGAGGAGGAAATATGACAAGAATTGATGTGATATCCGGCTTTTTAGGAGCAGGAAAAACGACTTTGATAAAGAAGCTGTTGAAGGAAGCTTTGGACGGAAGCAAGACCGTTCTGATTGAAAATGAATTTGGTGAAATCGGCATTGACGGTGGATTTCTTAAAGAAGCAGGTATTGAAATCAAGGAAATGAATTCCGGTTGTATCTGCTGTTCGCTAGTGGGGGATTTCGGTACTTCCCTGAAGGAAGTAATCAGCACTTATGCACCTGAGCGAATCCTGATTGAGCCCTCCGGTGTCGGTAAGCTTTCTGATGTATTGAAGGCTGTGGAAGATGTGGCAGGGGAAGTGGAGGTACAGGTAAATAGTGCTGTGGCTGTGGTGGATGCCTCTAAGTGCAAAATGTATCGGAAGAATTTCGGTGAATTTTTTAGCAATCAGATTGCATATGCGGGAACCATTATCTTGAGCAGAACTGATAAGGTGGGTCAGGATAAAATCAAGGCATGTGTGGAAATGATTCGTGAAATGAATGACAAGGCAACGATTATTACGACACCTATTGACCAGTTGGACGGAGTTGAAATATTAAAGACGATTGAGGGTGCGGACAAGCTGGAGGATATGATGAAGGAGATGCTGGAGGAGGCGCATGAGCATCATCATGAGCATGACGAGCACTGTACCTGTGGCTGTCACGACCATGAGCATCATGACCACGAGCATCATGACCATGAGCATCATCACCACCACGAGCATGATGAGCATTGCACCTGTGGCTGTCACGACCACGAGCATCATGACCATGAGCATCATCACCACCACGAGCATGACGAGCATTGTACCTGTGGCTGTCACGATCACGAGCACCATCACCATCACCATGGACATCATCACGATCATCATCATGCAGATGAAGTATTTACCAGTTGGGGTATGGAGACTCCCAATACTTATAGCGCCGAGGAGATAGAGCAGATTCTTGAGGCTTTGGACAGTGGGGAATATGGAATGATTCTGCGTGCCAAAGGTATGGTGCCTGCAGAGGACGGCACGTGGATTTATTATGATTATGTGCCGCAGGAGCATGAGGTAAGGGTCGGTAAGCCCGAGGTGACCGGTAAAATCTGTGTTATCGGTTCCAAGCTGAACGAGGATGCACTGGCAGAATTGTTTCGCAAATAGTATTTGGAGGTAATGGTTGGTATGAAGCCGGTATATATGATTAATGGTTTTTTGGAGAGCGGTAAGACCGAATTTATCACCTTTACGCTTGCACAGCCTTATTTTCAAATCAAGGGAAAAACTCTTATTTTGCTGTGCGAGGAAGGTGAAAATGAATATGACGAGGAGCTGCTTGCAAGAAGTCGTGCAGTGATTGAGATAATAGAGGATGAGGAGGATTTTAATTCTTCGCATCTGATTGAACTGGAAAAAAAGCACAAGCCGGACAGAATTATTATCGAATTTAACGGTATGTGGAATTATAAAAATGTAAAGCTTCCCTGGTATTGGAAAATAGATCAGCAGATTACCATGATTGATGGTTCTACATTTCCTATGTATTATACCAATATGCGTTCTCTGCTGGCGGAAATGATTCGTAAATCAGAGATGATTATTTTTAACAGGTGTGACGGAATTACCGATTTGAATACCTATAAGAGAAATATCAAAGCGGTCAATCCTTCTGCAGATGTTATTTTCGAGGATGCTAACGGAGAGATTGATGAAATCTTTGAAGAGGATCTGCCTTATGATTTGAATCAGGAAATCATAGTGTTGGACAATCAGGGATACGGTATCTGGTATCTGGATTCCATGGATCATCTGGAGCGTTATATCGGCAAAAAGATACAGTTTGTTGCCATGGTATTAAAGCCGGAGCATTTTAAAAGCAATTATTTTGTGCCGGGACGTATGGCTATGACTTGTTGTGCAGATGATATGGCTTTTTTGGGATATGCCTGTGAATTTGCGGGAGCAGGGGCTTTGAAGCAGAAGGACTGGGTAAAGGTTACTGCTACTGTTAGCAAGGAATATTGGGAAGACTATAAGGGAGAAGGTCCCGTGCTTCATGCAATCAGCGTGGAGAAAACCAATGCACCCAAGGAAGAAATAATCAATTTTGTATAAAGAAAAGGGAAATTTGTTCGAGATGGAGAAAAAAGCAGGAAGAGTTTTTTTGTATACGATTTGTTTTGCATGCATTATGCTGATTGACTTTACCAGAGGAAGTCTTGCATGGAAGTACTGGGCTCCTTTTGTGAATATGACAGGTATTGTGATGTCGGTAATCATGCTTAGCCATTTTTCTCTTAAGAGAGTGCCCCTAAAAAAATATTTGGTATGGTTTTTGATATGGCTGCCGGTGAGTGGGATAGGATATATCCTGTGGCAGAGAGACTCTTATTCTATCTTTGTGTCCCAGTATGTGACCGGTATCATAGTAATGGGATGTCTGGGAGTTGTAGCAGTGCATCTTTGGCAGGAGAGGAAGTCCTTGCAGAATGCATCACTGGGCAATCCGTTTCTGGTAGCTCTTTGGGTAGTACTTTCCGTATTAATGCTATTTTCCCGTCTGAGCGAATTTTGGCCGATGTGGTATCTGGTTATGTTCGGCATGTTTTATCTGATTCCTTTTACCAAGGCAGAAAAAGATGCTTTGTGGGATGGCGCAGCAAATGGTGTTATTCTGGGATTTTTTCTATTGCAGATCTTTGCATACGGCTTCAGACCCTATGATGCAGTGCGTTACAGCGGTGCCTATTCCAACTGTAATATTAATGCAATGATGTATCTTGCAGCTTTTATTATGACATTGTATAAGCTTCATTGTCTTTATTGGGAGAAAGGTGAAGGTAAAACAAAACGGCAAACCAGAAAGAGACGACTGTTGACTCTTTTTTATGTGGTGCTTGCCGGGGGACTTTTCAGCTTCATTCTGTTTACCATGGCGAGAACTGCTTTGCTGGTAGCGGTAGCGATATTGGTTGTTTTTGGTATTTTGGAAGCGTGGATACTGCGCAAAATGAAATGGTGGAAGCTTGTATTGCGGGCAGGCGCCTTGTGCTTGTGCGTAGTATTGACGTTTCCTGTGGTATATGTGACAATACGCTATTTGCCTACGATTTTGACGCATCCTGTATGGTTTGGCTCGGAGTATAACGAGGCGAAGGTGCATTCCTTTGATCCTTACGATAGTACCAAATATATCTCATGGGAGGAAGCAATGCAGACTATGCTGGGAAGATTCTATTTGACATCCGGTGAAGGTCTCGAAGAGGATAACAGCATCTCAAAGGAAGAGACTACCATTTTACTGGCATCAAACAATTCCGGTGCGGAAAGGCAGATTTTAGCGTCTCTAACTGCGACTGCTACAGATGGAGAGCAGTCTTTGACAGAGGAAGCAGATGCGTTATTATCGAAAGAGGATAGTATCAACTCCGTAAAGGTACGTCTGGCAATTTATGAAAAATATTGGAAGCATTTGAATCTCACCGGGCATACTCAGCAGGAGGGGTATTTTCAGATTACAGAGAATTATCATGCATGGCATGCGCAAAATGTATTTTTGCAGGTTGCATTTTATCACGGTATTCCCGCAGGCATCTGTCTGGTGCTTCTGATTCTTGGTTTGGGAATCAAGGCGCTTAAGCTAGGCTTTAAGGGCAGGAGAAGGGAAGATATTTTGCCGCTGTTTATTATACTTTTCTTTGTGGGATATGGAATGTTTGAGACAGTGTGGTATCTGGGACAAAGTGTGCTATTTTTCATGTATCTGGTTCCGAAAATCTTGATAGATAGCAGAACAGAAGAAATTATATAATTTTATTGTTGTAATGGAGAACCTTTTGGGTTAGGTGGCATAGTATAATAGTGTCAGTTTTATAAAAGAAAGGTGTTTCTCTAAGAAAAAGGAGAGAATATGGGTATTGTTTTAGGATTGCTACTACCGTTTGTGGGAACAACGGCGGGTGCTGCCTGTGTATTCTTTTTAAAGAAGCAGATTAGTACAAATTTACAGAGAGCTTTTACCGGATTTGCAGCCGGTGTAATGGTGGCTGCTTCGGTATGGTCTTTATTGATACCGGCAATGGATATGTGTGAGGATATGGGAAAAATGGCCTTTTTCCCTGCTTTAATCGGATTTTTGCTGGGTATTCTTTTTTTGTTGTTCATGGATATTCTGGTGCCCCATTTACATGTGGGCAGTGAACGGCCGGAGGGTAGCAAAAGTGGTTTGAGCCGTACAGCTATGCTGATGCTGGCAGTAACCATACACAATCTGCCGGAAGGGGCTGCCTGCGGTGCTATTTTGGCAGGTGTTATCAATGGTGATGGTGCTGTAACTATGGCAGGAGCCATTACGCTGGCTATTGGAATTGCAATACAGAATTTCCCGGAGGGGGCTATCATTTCATTGCCGCTTTGCAGCGAAGGAAACAGTAGAGGTAAATCCTTCCTATTGGGTGCATTGTCTGGTATCGTAGAGCCCATTGGTGCGATAATTGCTATATTGCTGGCAAGTGTTGTAACACCTATATTGCCGTATATGCTTGCATTTGCAGCCGGAGCAATGATTTACGTTGTGGTGGAAGAATTAATTCCCGAAGCCAGTGCCGGAGAACATTCCAATCTGGGGACCATTACCTTTGCGGTGGGTTTTGCGCTGATGATGGTATTGGATGTAGCTTTAGGTTAGGAAAATGGCACTGTAATCGCTTAGGTTACAGTGTTTGGATAAGGAGAACTGTCAGAAATGGCACAGGAAAATGAAAAGGAAATACAGCAGCTGAAAAACCGTATTCGTGATTTGGCTGATAAAGCCTTTACACAGAATATGTTTACCTTTACAGCTTTTCTTGGTTTGAGTGAGCAGGATGCCTTTTGGCAGCTGGAGTCGGAAATCAGATATGCGGGCTATACTGTTTTTGGCGGCTGTGAGGATGCAGATAGAAGGATGATTCGTTTTGGCAATGCGGAAGAATTGGGCTATGAGGTGCCTTTTCCCATTGCCTGTATTCATATTACACCGTTGATTGCCAAATTTGCGGACAAGCTGTCTCATAGGGATTGCCTCGGGGCATTGATGAATCTGGGAATAGAGCGCAGTACTATCGGTGATATCAAGGTGGGAGAAGGAGAAGTCTATCTTTTTTGTCTGGATACCATGGCGGAATATATCTGCCAGAATCTGCAGCAGATAAAGCATACCCATGTGAAATGCAGTGTTACGGAGACTTATGAGGATATTCCGCAGGAGGAGCCGCAGGAAAAGGCGATTCAAATAAGCTCCATTCGCGCGGATGCGGTAATTGCAAAGGTATATAACAAATCCCGAGGAGATTGTCTGGAGCTGTTTCGGGCAGGGAAGGTGTTTATTAACGGCAGGCTTTGTGAAAATAATTCCCGCCAGCTGAAGGCAGGAGAAGCAGTCAATGTCAGAGGCTATGGCAAATTCATTTATAAGGGGGAGCCGCGGGAAACCAGAAAAGGTAAGTTATCTGTAGAGGTGGCGGTATATCGTTGAGAGAAGCGAAATAGGTGAGAAGGAGATGTTCGGGTCTGTTGCCGTAGAGGCGGCAGACCCTTTCCTTAAAGAATTCTTAAACATTTCCCACATTTTATGTTAATAAGTATTTTGCTACAATGATGTCAGAGAGGAGAAAAGCTATGTATAATATACTGATTTGTGATGATGAAAAGGATATTGTAAATGCACTAAAGATTTATCTGCATGATTCCAACTATAATATGTTTGAGGCGTATAACGGTGCAGAAGCTTTGCGGGTCATAGAGGAGAATGATATTCATCTGGTGCTAATGGATATCATGATGCCACAGATGGATGGAATCTCTGCAATGGTAAAGATTCGGGAACGGAGTAATGTACCGGTTATTCTGTTGACAGCAAAGGGAGAGGACTCGGACAAGGTTCTGGGACTGAATGTGGGAGCAGATGATTATATTACGAAGCCCTTTAATCCTGTTGAGGTGGCAGCAAGGGTGCGTTCTCAGCTAAGACGTTATATGCAGCTGGGTGGAGGAAATGTGAGCCCGGAGGTGCTAAAGGTTGGTGGTATCGAGTTGGATGACAAGGAAAAGGCAGTGACTCTTGACGGAGAACCGGTGGCACTTACTCCTACGGAGTATGATATTTTGAAGCTGTTAATGGCTAATCCGGGACAGGTATTTGCACCAAAAGAAATTTATATGAAAATATGGAATGACCTTCCATACGGAAGTGAAAATACAGTAGCGGTACATATTCGCCATTTACGTGAGAAGCTGGAAATTAATCCTGCCGAGCCCAGATACTTAAAGGTAGTCTGGGGACAGGGGTATAAGATTGACAGGGGGAGAAACGAATGAGCAAAGACAACAATTATGAAATAGAACAGGAATATCAGGTGGAGACTACAACGCAAAGAGCGAGAAGACGTAAGCTCTCAGGAAGCATGCCTGCCAAAATCACGGCATTTCTAATTCTGGCAATCAGTTTTATGACAGGTATAATAGCGGTGGGGTGTACGGGGCTGATGATAAACGGCGATGCTTACCATTATCAGTCCCTGCAAAATTGTATACCGGCAGTTGCAAGAGAAATGATGGTTAATACTGCATGGACAGAAATGCATATGTTGAGAGGGAATTATTTCTCCGACAATATAGAATATCTGGAAGATCAGTATGCAAATCGTAATTGTACTGTGGAAGTTTACGAGGAGGATGAATTACTCTGGGGAAACAGTACGGGAGAGGAGACTCCCTATAGCTTTCGATATTTCACTTCCGTGTGGGTAGATGTAGCGACAGAAACAGGGGATACTGCTACCGGCGAGAAAGCTACAGATACAGCGATGGAGTCGGTACTGAAGGAATATACCTTCAGACTGTATGTGGATCCCGATTTTCCTTATGATGACGAATATAGTACCATTTACAACGTGGCCGCATTTCTGTGCGAGGGACGGTATGTGTATCCGTTTGTGGCATTAGGTTGTATTTTCGTGTGTATCATTTGCTTCATCTTTTTGATGTGTGGAGCAGGGCATCGTAACGACAGGGAGGGCATTAGCCCCGGTGTCCTCACAGCGCTTCATTTTGATGTACTTACCATGGGATTTGGTATTGTTGCGGGATTTTCCACGGCCTACATATGGAATTTTCTGGAGTGGAATTTTGGCAGTGAATGGTGGGTAATCGCCTTGGTGGCATTGGCAGGAGCTGCCATTGTGGTGTGGTGTACCATTTATTGTATGGATTTTGCTATCAGGGTGAAGCTGGGAGCATGGTGGAAGCATACTCTGATTGCAACAGTGTTGCGCTTAATAGGTAAATGTGTAAGGTTTTTATGGAGAAGTTTGATTTCCTTGGTAAAAGGGTTCCCTCTCATATTGAATGTAGCTATTAGCTTTGTGGGAATCTGTATTCTGGAATTTATGGGGCTATGTCTCTGGTGCCGTTCCGGTGAGTTGGTAGTAGTATGGATTCTGGAGAAGCTGGTATTATTTCCGATTGTGATGTATATTGCGCTGGTGTGCAAGAAGCTGCAGGCGGGCAGTGAGGCTCTTGCAAAGGGGGACCTGAGTTTTAAACTGGACACCTCCAAAATGATATTGTCCTTCAAGGAGCATGGAGAAAACCTGAATCAAATCGGAGAGGGAATTGCCAGAGCCGTTGAAGAACGGATGAAGAGTGAGCATCTGAAAACAGAATTGATTACCAATGTGTCTCATGATTTGAAGACGCCGCTGACTTCAATTATTAATTATGCAGATTTGTTGGCATTTGAGGTGGAATCGGACAAAAATGCTGATGATAATAAAATTAGGGAATATGCAGAGGTACTGCTCCGTCAGTCCAAGCGTTTGAAAAAGCTGTTGGAGGATCTGGTAGAAGCATCCAAGGCAACGACAGGTGCATTAGAGGTCAATCTGGAGCAATGTGAAATCGGTGTGCTATTATCACAGGCGGTAGGCGAGTATGAGCAGCGATTTGCAGAAAAGCAGTTGAATCTGATTGTACGGCAGCCTGAGGAAGCGGTGCGGATAATGGCGGACGGCAGGCATTTGTGGAGAGTGTTTGACAATCTGTTGAATAATATCTGCAAGTATGCCCAGGAGAATACCCGCGTGTATTTGAGCGTAGAGAAGAAGGAAAAACAGGTGGAAATTATTTTCCGCAATATGTCTAAGTATGCATTGGATATTTCTGCAGAGGAGCTTGAGGAACGCTTTGTAAGAGGCGATAAATCAAGACACATGGAGGGAAATGGACTGGGCTTATCCATTGCTAAGAGTCTTGTGGAGCTGCAGAAGGGTCGCATGGAAATTGTGACAGACGGAGATTTGTTTAAAGTGATTCTGTATTTTGAGGAGATATAATAAATGGGGTGTTGCCTGTGCAACACCCCATTTGAATTTACTTCGACTCTGCGTTATCCCAATATTCGCATTCTGTACCGATGACTTTGCCGGTAAAGGCAGTACCGTCATTGGCACGATAATGTTTTGTCGCCTTGAGTACATATTTTGCACCGAGATAGAGAAGCGGAATATTGGCAAATACAATCAGGATATTTCCAAGGTCGGAAATCGCCCACAGGTTGCCAAGCTCCAGACCGGCGAGAGAGCAGAGGATACCAAAGGAGGTAATGGCAATCCCCAAAATGCGAATGGCATTGATGAAGCCTCTTCTGGTACTGATGCGGTTGGCAGCGATTTCTGAAAAGCTGATCATTCCCACCAGACAGGTGAAAGCAAACAGGCAGAAGCAGAAGGTAATTAAGAACATGATAACTGTGTTCATGGCTGTGCCGGGAGTTAATTCTGCCGCAGAGGCTAAGAATTTGGGCAGACTGTCCAGTGCAAACCATGCTTGTGCTTCTGCACCTGTCCAAAGATGAGCCATAACCACTACGAATCCGGTTAGTGTGCAGATAATCATGGTATCTAAGAATACGCCGATGGACTGAACAAAGCCCTGTTCACAGGGATGCTTACAATCAGCTGCACCGGCCGCCATGGTGATAGTACCCTGACCGGCTTCATTGCTCATAAGTCCACGCTTAACACCCTGTGCGAGTACTGTGCCGAATACACCGCCAAATACAGCCTCCACAGAGAAAGCACCGGTAAATACAGCACGAAAGAAATAGGGAATGCGGTCAATATTTAAGATGATGAGCACCAGAACCGTCAATACATAAATAACTGCCATAACAGGAACAACTTTATCGGTAACACGAGTGACTTTTTTGATACCGCCAAAGGCAATGTAAGCAGTAATCAGTACCACAATAACAGCAATCGCATAATATATTATGGAGCCGTCAAGTGTTGTGCCGGTGACGATTTCGGTCATTTCACCGATGGAGGATACCACATTGAAGCCTTGGGCCGGTAAACAACACATGGCATAGATGATAAACATGACTGAAAGTGCGATGCCTGCCCAGAGCTTGTTGCCAAGCAGTCGTTTGCCATAGAAAGGAAGTCCTCCTACAAATTCATCACCTTTTTTGGCTTTGAATATCTGTGCCAGCACGGCTTCCACGTAAGCGGTAGTCATACCGAAGAAGGCTGATATCCACATCCAGAATAAGGCACCGGGACCACCCACTGAGATAGCGCCGGTTACACCTAAAATATTACCGGGGCCCACACGCATGGCAGAGCTTAAAAAGAAGGCTGCCAGCGAGGAAATACCGGTAGTGGTTTTCTGTTTCTTTTGCACCAAAAGCTTAATTCCTTTGCCAAAATGAGTAACCTGAAGAAAGCCCAGCCGGAAGGTAAAATAAATGCCGGAGCCTACCAGTAAAATAATGGCAAGAGAGAAATTACCCAACACGGGAATGGATGCATACCAGTCGAAATTAGTGGGAAAGGCCCAAAAAAAATCAGAAACCGGTGTTACAAATCGGAAAACATTATTAATTGCGGAAAATAGCTGTTCCATGAGAAAAACCCTTTCTATTTGTCGTTAATATTATCATTTTACAATAAAAGAATAATAGCTGTAAACCTTTGGCACAAAAAAGCTGTGACTTGAAAAAACAAGTCACAGCAGCAATTAAAAGTATGAAAGTGTTCTATTGTACAATTACAGCAGTACCGCTGGCTGTTACCATCAGCATGCCGTTGTCGGCGCCCAATACTTCATAGTCAACATCAATGCCGATTACAGCGTTGGCACCCATGCTCTGCGCACGTTGCTCCAATTCATATAGAGCCTGTGTTCTTGCTTTAGTAAGTTCTTCCTCGTAGGAATTGCTGCGACCGCCAAAAAAGTTAGTTAAGCCAGCGGTAAAGTCCTTGATAAAATCAACACCGGAAATCACTTCGCCAAATACAATACCTTTATACTGTACAATTTGCTTTCCCTCAACGGAAGGAGTGGTAGTAAGAATCATAATATGTATCCTCCTGCTATTACAATAATATTGATGAGCTTTCTCAGAAGCCTCATAATTTATTTATAGTATATGAGATTATAGGGAAGTTATCCAGTCTCAAAATATGAACGATAGCAAAAGGATTCGTGCATAAAGATAAAATTACTTGCCAAATATTCCTATTGACAAAAAGGGAAAATAGGATTATTGTATGATGCATAAGTAAGAGCGCTCAACTTATAAATAACATTCATATGTTTTGTAAACCTGTGAGAAAGAGTAGTAGACTTTAGGGAATATTTCAGAGAGCCGTCGATGGTGGGATGATGGCATAGGAACTTTGGTTGAATGGACTTTCGAGGCCGGCCCGAATCAAAAGTAGGCGTCGGCGGGATTCGGACCCGTTATCAAGCCGATAGGTATGATAGTACCTAGAAGAAGAGGACAGATGTCAATTTGAGTGGTACCGCGATAATAAGCTTTGTTTATTACCGTCTCAAATGCGTGTAGGAACGCATTTGAGGCTTTTTTATTGCTCTAATTTGAGAATGTCTTCCTCCTATACAGGCACAAAACGCAACTAAAAATTTGTGTAACCGGTTAAAATAATAAAATCGGTAGAAATGGAGAGAAAACTATGAAGAAAATTATGAAAAAAGTAAAGAAAAGTAAAACGGTTGTCAAAATGTTAATTCTTGGTTTAACTATTTTGATATTTGGCGGATGTGGTGAAAAGGAAGGGTATTCCATTGGGATATCCCAGTTTGCTGTACACGGTTCTCTGGATAACTGTAGAGAAGGCTTTTTGGCGGGCTTGGCAGAGGAAGGCTTTGTTGAAGGGGAGAACCTGAAGGTAGCATATGTGAATGCACAGGCGGATGCAGGGACGGCAGGAATGACAGCAAGCAATTTTGTCAGCAAGGGAGTGGATTTGATTTGTGCCATAGCAACTCCTTGTGCAATGACCGCCTATAATGCCACCATGAATACAGAAACGCCCGTTATTTATACGGCAGTATCCGATCCTGTAGAGGCAGGGCTTGCCAACGAGGACGGTTCTCCGGTGGGTAATATTACCGGAACCAGTGATGCTTTGGCTGTTGAGGCTCAGCTTCAGATGATTCGTCAGATTCTTCCCGAAGCTAAGAAGATTGGTATTATTTACACAACCAGTGAGGCTAACTCTATCAGTACCATTGCGAGGTATCAGGAGCTGGCAGGAAATTATGGCTTTGAAATCGTGGATACAGGCGTTACGGCAATGTCAGAGGTGGCTTTAGCGGCAGCCAATATTGTCGGTAAGGTTGACTGTATTACGAATTTGACGGATAACACAGTGGTCAGTGCCTTGCAGACGGTACTTGAGGAAGCCGGAAAGCAAGGAATTCCGGTATTTGGTTCTGAGGTAGAACAGGTCAAAGCCGGCTGTGTGGCATCTATGGGACTGGAATATTATGAACTGGGCAGGCAGACCGGTAAAATGGCAGCGAAGGTATTGAAGGGAGAAGCCAAGGCATCTGAAATGAATTATGAAGTAATCTCCGAGCCCAGCCTGTACGTGAATTTTGCAGCGGCTGAGAAGATTGGATTGGAGTTGCCTGCAAATTATGAGGAAGAGGCTTATCAGAGCTTTCAAGAGATTGTAGTAGAATAATATTGCAGACAGAAAATTATTTGACCACTCATTAGAAACGGAGTATTACACATGGCATTGTTAATAAGTGTTTTGGAACAGGGGATGATATACGGCATTCTGGCCTTGGGCGTGTATATCACCTATAAAATATTGGATTTTCCGGATTTGACAGTAGACGGCAGCTTTCCCTTTGGGGCTGCCGTTACAGTAAGACTTATCAGTGATTTTCAGGTGCCGGCCATTTTGACTCTTCCTATTGCTTTTGTGGGTGGTGCGCTGGTAGGAATGTGTACCGGACTGATTCACGTAAAATTGCGGGTACGCGATCTTTTATCGGGGATTATCATGATGACAGGTCTGTATACCATCAATCTCTGGGTGGCAGGCACAGGCTACGTGGCAATTTTTGATAAGGAAAATATTTTTAATAATAACCTGATAAATAGTATCGTTCCCGGATTTTTGATGAGTTTTAAGAATGTAATCATTATTTTTGTGATTACCATGCTTGCAAAATATCTTCTTGACTGGTATATGAGTACCAAATCAGGCTTTCTGCTTCGGGCGGTAGGTGACAATAGCACCATTGTAACCAGTCTGGGCGTAGATAAGGGACTGGTAAAAATCATAGGCTTATCCATTGCCAACGGATTGGTGGCCTTGAGCGGGTGCATTTACGCCCAGCAGCAGAGAAGCTTTGAGATTTCAATCGGAACAGGTGCTGTGGTAATCGGGTTGGCAAGTGTCATTATCGGTAGCAGTCTTTTTCAGAAAATGACTGTTTTCCGCGTCACCGGTAGCGTAATAATCGGCTCCATCCTTTACAAAGCTTGTGTGGCACTGGCAATGTTTGCAGGGATTGATGCCAATGCAATCAAGCTGATTACGGCGGTGCTGTTTCTTGTGATTCTGGTAATCAGTAGGGACAGAAAAAGAGCGGGACGAAGTATAGGAAGAGGTAGGAAAGGCCCGGTTGCAGGGCTGGAGAGAGAAGAGGGGGTGAAGTGATGCTGGAGCTTGTGAAGATTTCCAAATATTATAATCCCGGCTCAGTGAATGAGCTTTGTCTTTTCAAGGATTTTGATTTTAAAGTAAATGATGGTGAATTTGTATCTGTGGTGGGAAGTAACGGTTCCGGTAAGACGTCCATGCTGAATATCATTTGTGGCAGTATTGATGTGGATGCCGGACAGATTCTGGTGAATGGTGAAGATATTTCCGGGCAGAAGGATTTCATACGCCAGCGTCGTATTGGTCGTGTGTATCAGGACCCTTCCAAGGGAACCTGTCCCGGAATGACGATTTTAGAAAACATGTCTCTGGCAGAAAATAAGGGAAAGCCCTATCATCTGGGAAGGGGCGTAAATAAAGCAAAGGTTGAGGAGTATCAACATATGCTACGACCCTTGAATCTGGGGCTGGAGGATAAAATGGGTGTGCAGGTGGGCTCGCTGTCCGGTGGACAGCGCCAGGCACTTGCACTCCTAATGGCAACCATGCCACCCATTGATTTTCTGATTCTGGATGAGCATACGGCAGCCTTAGATCCTAAAACCGCAGAGATTATTATGGAGCTTACTGATAGGGTGGTACGGGAAAAAGCAGTGACCACTATTATGGTAACCCACAATCTGCGTTATGCAGTTGAGTACGGCAACCGACTGATTATGATGCACGAGGGAAAGGTGATCATAGATAAAGTCGGTGAAGAAAAATGCCGGGTAACCACGGAGGAGATTATGGGAATCTTTAATAGAATCAGTGTGGAATGCGGCAATTAAGTGTTCTATCGCATTGCTGATTCGCTGTATTTCTCTTCACAATACTTACAGCGGTAAACTTCCTTTTCCTCATCTGCCAGTACAAAGATGTGGGGAAGCTCCTGTTCGATGGAGGTGATACATCTGGGATTGTGGCATTTGATGACATTTTTAATCTGTTTGGGTAGGACTAATTCTTTTTTCTCCACAATGTCACCGTTTTTGATAACATTTACGGTGATGTTGTGGTCGATAAAAGCCAGTACATCCAAATCTAAAAGGTTAATGTCACATTCTACCTTGAGGATGTCCTTTTTGCCCATTTTATTACTTTTTGCATTTTTAATAATTGCTACAGTACAATCCTGCTTATCTAATTGCAGATGCTCATATAAGGAAAGGCTTTTGCCTGCTTTAATGTGGTCCAGTACGAAGCCTTCTTCAATTTTTCCTACATTTAACATTTTTAACCTCTTTCTGCTTTATGCAACGGTGATATTTAACAGTGTCAGAATCAGTGCCATTCTCACGTATACGCCGTATTTGGCCTGCTTGAAGTAAGCGGCTCTGGGGTCGTCATCCACCTCTACGGAGATTTCATTGACACGGGGCAGGGGATGCAGCACCAGCATGTCTTCCTTGGCAAGGGAGAGCTTGGCTTTGTCTAAAATGTAAAAGTCCTTTAAGCGGATATAATCTTCTTCATTAAAGAAGCGTTCCTTCTGTACACGAGTCATATAAAGGAAGTCCAGCTTCGGCATAACATCCTCCAGACGAATGACTTCTTCGTAAGGAATGTTTTTCTCCTTCAGCATGTCGGTAATGTAGTCCGGTACGCGAAGCTCTTCGGGGGAGATGAAGATAAAGTTGATGTCCTCATAGCGTACCAGAGCATTGATTAGGGAGTGTACCGTACGACCGAATTTTAAGTCGCCGCACAGCCCGATTGTGAAGCTGCTCAAGGTGTTCTTCATGCTTCGAATCGTCAGCAGATCTGTCAGGGTCTGTGTGGGGTGCTGATGTCCACCGTCACCAGCATTGATTACGGGGATGTCGGATTTTTCGGCAGCCACCATGGGAGCACCCTCCTTGGGATGGCGCATAGCGCAGATGTCTGCGTAGCAGGAGATAACGCGAATGGTATCGGATACGCTTTCTCCCTTGGAAGCAGAAGAGGAGGTGGCATCGGAGAATCCGATTACCTGTCCGCCAAGTCTGGTCATGGCTGATTCAAAGCTTAAGCGTGTACGTGTACTGGGCTCATAAAAGCAGGTGGCAAGAATTTTGCCATCGCAGGCATGAGCATATTTTTGCGGGTTGTTTTCAATGTCATTGGCAAGGTCGAAAAGCTTGTCCAATTCCTCGGTAGAAAAATCAAGTGGACTCATTAAGTGTCTGAGCATGATTGCAATTCCTCCATTCTGTAATTTGCTGCAGTTTACATAGATCATAGTTGCCCGGCATGGGGCATAGAAAAGTCGAAGAGAAAATCCCTTCGACTCATATAAATTATTGATAGGTTAATAAATCTTCCACGCTCTTACGTTTGGGAGCAATGGGAGATTCTGCAGGATAGCCGATGGGAATCAGAGCAATTAAGTCTCTGTCATCAGGAATCTGCAAAAGCTCGGAGGCTTCCTTTTGATCAAATATACCCATAATAACAGTACCAAGTCCCTGCTCGTATGCGGCGAGACAAAATGCTTCGCTGGCAACACCGGCATCATACATCTGCCAGGAGTCACCACGTTCGGTAGTATAGGAACCGTCTCTCTCAAAACCGCATCTGCCTTTGATAATGGTAACAGCGATTACCATAGGAGCATTCTCCATAATTCTGCCATTGTTGGGATGACCGGAGGTACAAGCAGCAAGCTTGTTCTTCATGTCGCCCTCTACAGCAATATAGCGGACAATCTGGGTGTTTTTCCAGCTGGGAGCGTAGGAAGCAGTCTCAACAATCTGGGAAAGCAACTCATGGGACACAGGCTGGTCCGTATACTGACGGATACTTCTGCGACCGGTAATACATTCTTTTGCAGTCATGTAGTTATCCTCCTGAACACATTTTTATTATGATACCATTTATTGAACGTAGTTGCAATTAATTCTTGTGAAAAAAAGGACTAAAATTTTGTGTAAATTTTTGGGTGTTTTTGCAGAAAGGTTTTGCAATATATGCATTCATCAACTATAATAAAGGAGAAGCTTATTTGACAAACAGAATGGCTTGAATTTTGAATAGGAAAGGAAGAATGCATGATGGAATTTGTTGAAAGAAAACGTTGGTTATTTTTTGGATTGCCTTTTACTTTTACTAAATATATTGTGAAAGAAGATATGCTTACTATTAATTCCGGTTTATTTAAAACCGTGGAAAATGATTGTTATATGTATAAGGTGCAGGATGTACAGCACACTGCTACTCTTATTGAGAAAATGTTTAAGCTGGGTACGGTGGTTTGTCATACCGGTGATACTACACATCCTACTCTTGTGATGGAGCATATTCGCAATTCCAGAGCGATTAAGGATTTTATTTTAGAACAGTCTGAGGAAGCCAGATTAAAGAGACGTACAGTCAATATGCTGGACATCGGTTCCGGTGAGATGAGCGACATAGATGATTCTATTTTGTAAGAGGCAGCAATACAATTTTGTAAGGCGATAAAATAGCATAGAATGGGAAAAGGACGGGACCTGATCAGGTCCTGTCTTTTAGGGAGAAGAAATATATGGAACTTGATATGACAAAGGGTAAGTCGCTTAGTCTGATTACGAAATTTATTATTCCCATTATCATAGGAAATATTTTTCAGCAGCTTTATAGCATGGTGGACACTATAATCGTGGGTCGTTTTGTAGGTGTGGATGCACTGGCTGCAGTGGGTGCCACCGGTTCAGTTTGCTTTTTGATTATGGGTTTTACTCAGGGATTGACCACCGGATTTACGGTAATGACGGCACAGCGATTTGGCGCCGGAGACAGAGAGGGCATGAAGAAAAGTATAGGTAGCGCCGTGATTCTGTCTGCCATTGTAACAGTGGTGATGACAGCGGTGAGTATGCTGTGTATGGACTGGCTGTTAACGATAATGAACACGCCGGAAGATATATTTGATATGGCTAAGGAATATATCATGATTATCTGTGCGGGTATCTGTTGTAGTGTACTTTACAATATTCAGGCAAGTATCCTCCGTGCCATAGGCAACAGTGTGGTGCCGTTGGTGCTTCTGGTTATCTCTTCAGTGGTTAACATTGTGCTTGATTATGTATTAATTGTATATGCGCATATGGGCGTGGCAGGTGTGGCATATGCTACTGTGATTTCACAAGGTCTGTCAGGTGTTCTGTGTTTGATTTATATTATAAAGAAGGTACAGACACTCCATGTGGAGAAGCGACATTTCCGATTAAGCAGCTGCTGCGTACGTCAGCAGATAGGTGTGGGACTTCCCATGGCATTGCAATTCTCCATTACAGCAGTAGGTACGATTCTGGTACAGTCCGCGCTTAACCTCTTGGGTTCTGTGGCAGTGGCATCCTATTCTGTTTCCTGCAAGGTGGAGCAGCTGGTGACACAGCCTTTTGCCGCAATGGGCGTTACGATGGCCACCTATAGTGCTCAAAACCGCGGTGTCAATGACTTAAACCGTATCAAAAAGGGCGTGAAGGTGGCAAATGTAATGTCAGCCGTATACGCGTTAGTAGTGTATGGTCTGATATATCTGATGCTGCCCTATGTAATCCGCCTGTTTGTAACAGAGGATGTAGACGTGGTGCTTGAATATGCCAAAATATATATTGTAATATGTGGAGCATTCTTTATCTTCCTGGGCATGATTTTTATATTCCGAAATGCATTGCAGGGCTGTGGCTTTGGCTTCCTTCCCATGCTGGGCGGCGTGGTAGAGTTGGCAAGTCGCTGTGTTGCAGCTTATATGGCAGCGCGGCTTTTAAGCTATGAAGGTGTGTGCTTTGCCAATGCCGGTGCGTGGTTTGCGGCAGGACTGTTCCTGTGGATTGCATATCGTATCCAGATGAGGAAAATGATAAAGGAAAAGAAGCTGCGGGAGGAGCAGCAACGAGTTGATGCTCCTATGTCGGTGGCGGAGTAAGCTTTTTGTCGGTTTTGGCAAGCATCTGCTCAAACAGCAGGCCGGCACCGAACCAGTAGGGGGCATAGTCCAAGCGAACAAGTCGTCTGATATTCCAGCGACTGCGCTGATAATCCCAAGGACAGAGGGCGCGTCTTTGCAGCAGTGAGCCTGTCAGGAATTCCGCTGAGAAAATCAGAGACATGTAGGTGAGACCTCTGACCCAGAAGGGGCGGGACTTTAACAGCAGACTGATTGGCTTTAGAAAAGCAGCGCAACCATAGATGGGAAACATCCAGATAGAGGTGGTTCCCTGTAATCGAAAATCCCGGCGGCGCAGAGAATTTAATGCTGTGAAAATGATTTCCATACACCAACCTATCAGTCCGCAGCGCAGAAAATTTTTGGAAAAGTTATTGGAAACGCGTGTTGTTTTATTCATAGGGGCTCCTTTCGGGGAAGTGATACTGTTTTGATTGGGAGTTGCTTTCCGGCTTTAGTATGAACCGTTTGGAGCAAAACTAATCAACAAAAGGATAATAAGAAATCGCAGATTTAGAAGGGAGTAAGACCCATGAAATACGAAGAGGCATTGGCGTATATGGAGGCTGTTGCAGGCTACGGTATTGTGCCGGGCTTGGACAATATCAGAGAATTGTGCCGTAGACTGGGGAATCCCCAGAATGCGTTGAAATTCGTACACATTGCGGGAACTAACGGCAAGGGATCTACACTCTGTTTTATTTCTACGATTTTAAGCTGTGCCGGATACCGAGTGGGAAGATATATGTCACCTGTTATTTTTAATTATCGTGAGCGGATTCAAGTAGGGAAACAGTCGATTACCAAGACATCACTTTGTGAAGGGGTGGAACTGATAAAGGGAATCTGTGAGGAAATGGTGCAGGAGGGCTTTGGGCATCCCACGGTCTTTGAAATCGAAACAGCGCTGGCCTTTTGGTATTTTCAGAAGAAGCAGTGTGATATTGTGGTATTAGAGACCGGAATGGGAGGACTGTCTGATGCCACCAATCTGATAGAGACTACACAGGTGGCCGTGCTGACATCTATCGGAATGGATCACATGCAGTTTCTGGGTAAGAACATAACCGAGATTGCATCGCAGAAGGCGGGTATTATAAAGCAGGGCTGCCGGGTGGTGTGCATGCAACAAAGCGCAGAGGTTCTGGAGGTAATCGGTCGGGTGGCAGAGACATTTGCTTGTCCTTTCTGTATTGCTGACAGCAGTAAGGCAGGACATGTGCGCTATGGAATAGAGAAGCAGCGTTTTGATTACGGTCAATGGAAGAAGCTGGAGATTACTCTGGCAGGCAAATTTCAGATAGATAACGCAGTGCTGGCACTGGAGGCTGTAAAGGCACTTGGTGAAATGGGCTTTTCGGTTTCTGAAGCCGCTATACGAAAAGGCTTGAAGGAAGCGGTGTGGCCGGGGCGTTTTCAGCTTATCGGAAAGAAGCCTTATTTTATTGTGGATGGTGCTCATAATGAGGATGCAGCGCAAAAACTTGCGGAATCCATTGAATTTTATTTTACAAATAAGAGAATTATCTATATAATGGGAATATTAAAGGACAAGGAATATGATAAAGTAATAGCCTTGACTGAAAAATATGCGGATCAGATTATTACGGTGACACCACCGGAGAATCCAAGAGCGATGCACAGCTATGACCTGGCAAAGGAAATTGCACCCATGCATCCCAATGTGACGGCGGTGGACAGTCTGGAGGAGGCCGTGGAGATAAGTTATTTGCTTGCCGGAAAGGATGATGTGATTATTGCCTTCGGTTCGCTGTCTTATCTGGGCAGACTTATCAATATGGTAGCGCATCATGCATAGAGTATGGATGTTATGCATAGAAAGGCGGTTGGTGAAATGGTAGACCACGAAAAAGTAAAAGAGGCAGTAAAGCTGCTTTTAGAAGGTATCGGTGAGGATGTAAACAGAGAGGGGCTGTTGGAAACTCCCGAGCGGATTGCCAGAATGTATGAAGAAATCTGTGGAGGCATGGAGGAGGATGCAGGAACGCATCTCTCCAAGGTGTTTACTGTAGATAATAATGAGATTGTGTTGGAAAAAGATATTGTGTTTTATTCCACCTGCGAGCATCACCTGATGCCTTTTTACGGTAAGGCGCATGTGGCTTACATACCCAACGGAAAGGTGGTAGGCTTGAGTAAGCTTGCCAGAACAGTAGAGGTATATGCCAAGAGATTGCAGATACAGGAGCAGATGACAGGGCAGATTGCGGATGCTATCATGCAGCATATACAGCCACAGGGAGTTATGGTAATGCTGGAGGCAGAGCATATGTGCATGACGATGCGCGGTATCAAAAAGCCCGGAAGTAAGACGGTAAGTATTGCCTCCCGCGGAGTGTTTGAAGAGGATATTACATTGCAGAATCAATTCTTTCAGATGCTTCGGAATAGTAATTGATACATCGGGGAAGTTAAACATGGAAAGAATAAACAAAATATTAAAACATGATTTGTTTTTGTGTCATTTAGAGAAAAATAATACGGCAGAAGCAGAACGACGCTTCTGCCGTCATAATATTACACATTTTCTGGATGTGGCAAGGATTGGATGGATTTTGAATCTGGAAGAAGACTTGCACATTGAAAAGGAATGGATTTATGCGGCAGCGTTATTGCATGATATCGGAAAACATGTGCAGTATGAGGATGGAACCCCGCATGAGAAGGCCAGTGGAAGCATTGCGCCGGAGATATTGAAGGATTGCGGCTTTGAAGATGAGGAGTCGGAGAATATTGTAGAAGCGATTTTAAGTCATCGTGATGCTTCGGTAATGCAGGAGAAGAACCTCAGAGGTATCTTGTATCGTGCCGACAAGGCAAGTCGTAGCTGCTTCGCCTGTAAAGCAGAGGCGGAATGTGATTGGAAGCGTGATAAGAAGAATCTTACCATAAAATATTAGTAAAGAGAAAAGCTGCTTACAGATATGATTTATGGGGAAATGAGAGGTGTTTGGGATGAGAATCGGCAATAGAGAATTTCAGACCGAGGGACATACTTATGTATTGGGTATCCTAAATGTAACGCCGGATTCCTTTTCCGATGGCGGAAAATGGAATGACATGGATAAGGCACTTTACCGTGTTGAGCAGATGATAGCGGAGGGAATGGATATTCTGGATATTGGCGGCGAGTCCACAAGACCCGGCTATACCCCTCTGTCAGAGGCGGAAGAGATTGAGCGAGTGACCCCAATTATTGAGAAAGTTAAAACGCGATTTGATATACCTGTATCTTTGGATACTTATAAAGGAAATGTGGCACAGGCAGGGATTCAAGCCGGTGCGGATATGATTAATGATATATGGGGGCTGAAATTTGATGATAAAATAGCGGATGTTATTGCTAAAAACAATTTGCCCTGCTGTCTGATGCATAATAAGAAAGAGGCAGTTTATGAGGATTTTATGCAGGAGCTTGCAGCAGATTTGACAGAGTCCCTCTTTTTGGCGAAGAAGGCAGGGATTGACGACAGTAAAATTATACTGGACCCCGGTGTAGGATTTGGTAAAAGCTATGAACAGAATCTGGAGGTAATCAACTGTCTGGAGGAATTGCGTGTGCTGGGATATCCACTGCTTCTTGGCTGTAGCCGTAAGTCGGTGATAGGCCTGACTCTTGATTTGCCCACGAAGCAGCGCTTGGAGGGGACTTTGGTGACCACTGTTATGGCAGTCTTGAAGGGCTGTATGTTTGTACGTGTTCATGATGTTAAGGAAAATGTGCGTGCTATCCGTATGACGGAGGCGATTCTGCGAGGCGGCAGAGCATAAGGGAATCATACAAAGGAAGGTTACATTCGAATGGACGAAATCAGAATTGACAATCTTGAAATATATGCATATCACGGTGTTTTCCCTGAGGAGAATGAGAAGGGACAGACTTTTTATGTCAATGCTATACTGTATACCGATACCAGACCGGCAGGACGGGCAGATGAATTGACGCTTTCTACTCATTATGGCGAGGTGTGCCATTTTATCACTGACTGGATGCAGAAGTATACCTGCAAGCTCATTGAGGCGGTGGCAGAGCATGTGGCAGAGGAGGTGCTGTTGCAATTTCCTTTGGTAAGAGCCATTGATTTGGAGATTCGTAAACCACAGGCACCCATTGGTCTGCCTTTTGAGTCTGTTTCCGTGAAAATTTATCGTGGTTGGCATAAGGCATATTTATCCGTGGGTTCCAATATGGGAGATAGAGAAGGCTATATCAATCAAGCTATAAGTGCATTAAAGCAGGAACGGTTGGTGAAGGTGGATAAGGTGTCCGGGCTGTTGAATACGAAGCCCTACGGCGGCGTGGAACAGCAGGATTTCCTAAACGGAGCAATAGAGATATCTACTTTACTTTACCCGGAAGAGCTATTGGAATTGCTACACAAGCTGGAAGCCGATGCTGACAGAAAAAGAGAAGTGCACTGGGGACCCCGAACACTTGATTTGGATATTATTTTTTATGATAAGCTGATATTGGAAACGAAGGATTTAATTATTCCCCATGTGGACATGGAGAATCGATATTTTGTACTAAAGCCATTAAGTGAGCTTATTCCCAATTATCGTCACCCGATTTTGGGAAAAACCGTGAGCCGTCTGTTAGAGGCCATAGATATTTCTGAATAAAATGGGCACAGAGACCGGTAAACAGACCGGTGAGGATTCCACTGATTAATAGAAATGGGAGGTAGACCAAAACACCGGGGACGGAAGTGATGAAATAAGCAACCGTAAGCTGTCCAAGGTTGTGGAAAATGGCCCCGACCATGCTGATGAGATATAGAATATGCCCCTGCAGAAGGCGGTGTACCAGCACCATGGCTACCAAGCAGAGCAGTCCCCCTGCCAGACTGTATAAGAGGCTCATTGCCTGACCGAAGAAAAAGCTGGAGAGCAGGATGCGCATCAGCAGTACCAGAAGTGCATCTTTGGCAGAATAATTATGTAAAATAACAAGTGTTACTATATTGGCCAGCCCTAACTTGATGCCAGGGATGGGCACTAAGGGTGGGATGGCGCTTTCTACTGTGAAGATTATCAAAGCCAATGTGGTGAACATGGAAAGGACGGTCAGTTTTTTTAGTTTCATGACAGATGCTCCTGTGACTGTTTTCATGGAAATAAGCTTTAATGCTAATAGGTTATCATATCCGGTAACTCTATATCAGACGTTTCCATCCGTATCTGAATCACCAGACGATTGGGCAGACAGGTGATAGGGAGCAGGGAATTCGAAATAAACCCCTGATGAACACAAAGCTTGTCCGGACAGCTGGCAGAGAGGATACCAATGCTTCCCTGTCGGACTTCAATTTCATTTACGGAACCGTTGTCGCCGGTAACGGTAAAGCGGTAGGCTTCTTCTACGTTAGACAGAGCTATACTCTGGAGCAAACTACCATCCTGATAAATATCTGCTATCAGCATATTTTGTTTATGAGTTTCAGAATCGGTAGCATGCAATGCAATCCAAAGAAGGCTGCCGATTGCAACAAAAGCCAGAAGGAGCGCTAGAAGCAGTGCCCGCCTTCGATATGCAGTTTTTTCGGGATAAGAATATTTCATGGCAGCGTATCGCTCCTAACAATTTTCAATATATTCAGTATAACAAAAAGGATATACAAAATGAAGAAATATTTGCAGAAAATAACAGTTGGTGCATTGATACTATGCTTTTTATGTACAGGCTGTGCTTCCAAGAGCCGGGTACATCACAGTATGGACACGGCAATGGGCACCATTATCAATCAGACCATATATGTGTCGGGAGGAATGGGTACGGCAGAGACTATTTCCGGAGAAATACTTTCCTGTATTGAGACCTTGGAAAAGGAGCAGCTTTCCTGGCGACTGGAGTCCTCCTTACTTTATCAGGTGAATGCAAGTGCCGGCAGCAGCGAAGCATTTCCCTTAGGAAGCCTGTTAGGAGAGGTGCTGGAGCAATGCAAAAAGGTATACGCAGCTTCCGATGGTGCCTTTGATTTCTCTATCGGACGAGTGGCAAGATTGTGGAATATTGACGAGTGGGCTGCAGTAAACGGCGATGGAGAGAGCATCAGTTTTGTTCCGCCCACGGATGCACAGCTTGCCGAGGCGCTTGCGTTTGTAGGTGGTGACAGGAGTGTTGTAGAGGGTGAATATGTCAGATTACCGAAAGGAATGCAGCTTGATTTGGGAGCGGTGGGCAAAGGAATTGCCCTTGATGAAATCAAAAAGCTACTGGAGCAGCGTGAAGAAGTGACAGGTGCAGTAATATCTGTGGGGGGCAGTATATTGACCTACGGGAGCAAGCCGGAGGGAGGCACTTGGAATGTGGGAATTGTAAATCCCCATGATACCGCTCAAAGCCTTGGAACCCTACGACTAACCGGACAGTGGTGTATCTCTACTTCCGGAGATTATGAGCGTTTCATAGAGGTGGATGGTATACGTTACCATCATATTTTGGACCCTAGGACGGGGCACCCTGCTGACAGTGGTATACGGAGTGTGACGATACTTACCAAGGATGGCTTATTGAGTGATGCGTTGTCCACTGCCTGCTTTGTTCTGGGAGTGGAGGAAGGACTTGCGTTGGCGGAGCAATTTCAGGCACAAGCGCTTCTTGTGGATACTCAGGGAGACATTCATATGACAACAGGGATGGAGCAATATTTTTATTTGTCTAATTCAGAAAAATAAGCTAAGATGTAAGGAAAGAGATAGAAACATATACTAAGAGAAATAATTTCGGACACAGAAAAGAGGATGCGTATGGAAGAGAATACCTACCTTCGTGTAGATGAAGAAACATTGCTTGAAGTAGATGAAAAGATGCCACCGGAGGAAGAATTGCAGGATTTGGCAGAATTTTTCAAGGTGTTTGGTGATGCTACCAGATTGAAAATTTTATATGTGCTTCTCTGCTCTGAGATGTGTGTATATGATATATCTGCCATTCTTGGTATGTCTCAATCTGCGATTTCTCATCAACTGCGAGTATTGAAGCAGATGGATTTGGTCAAAAATCGCAGAGAGGGTAAGACTATCTTCTATTCTCTGGCAGATGACCATATCACCACCATTTTGAGTCAGGGACTTGATCACATAGAGGAATAGAGAATTTCAATCGTTTTATTTGCTAAGTACAGCATTTCGGGCTAAAGTAAATGCATCATAGTAACGGCTTCCTAAATAAGAATGATACATAGTGGTTGCATCACCGTATTCTTGAAAATACACGTACTGTGAGGTTACATTGATATTAGTGTAATTTCCTTCTGCAACAATCTGAGGGTTGCTGCCATCAATATTCATGCATTTCAGGGCAGGAGAAGTACCGTTTGCCTGATAATAAATATAATCATGATTTAAGTTATAACAATCTACTCTGTCGTTTGTGAGAACCTCTACAATATTATCGGTAAGGGAATAACGGCAGAGTCTGTAATTTTCTGCAACATCCATAAAATACACATAGTCCCCTTGTTTGATAGGATACCAGAGATTACCCTTCCATATTTCTGAGGAGACATCAGTAGCAGTATCCAACCCGTAAAGATAATGCTCATATTGCGTACCGTTATAGTAGATTACACTGTTTTCTGCACAGGCAGGATTGATTTCATAATCTGCAAGCAGGCTTAATTCTGAACCGTCTATGTTCATTTTATAAAATTCAGGGTGCGCTGCCCCGGCTATCAGCAGATACAGCTGATTATCCACCAGCTGAGCCTTGGTTACAACCTCTCGCAACAGAGATTCTGTTTTATCGCCGTCAAGCTCGCAGCGATTAAAGGATTTGACGGAGAGGATACTGCCCAGACCTGCGTCTCCCGCAGCACCGGCGCGGAAATAGTACAGGTATTTTCCGCCGGCAAGAATATTGCTGATTGTCACATCATTGATTTTCTGAATCCCTTCTTCAGAAGGCTCCATAACATAAAGACTGTAATTATCATAGGAATTGGCAAAATATACTTTGCCGTCGTGCTCACAGAAAAGACCGGAATTGTTCAGATTACCTGCCCGGTTGCCCACGGTTCCCACAGGATTGGGTGTAACCTGATTTCCCAGCATATTTGTGATGACTGCCAGTGCCAGAATCAGCACAACAGCCCCTATAATCAAAAAGGATAATACAGCTTTCTTCTTATTGTTCATAAATGAGCCTCTCTTTTGAATGATATTTTAAGTATACAATGGTTCTTGCTTGCTATCAAGTTCGTTTTGGTATAAGATAATTTATAAATAGATTATTGCGTGAATATGCTTTGCGCCTAATACTTTTTGCAGGTCGTGCCGCGCGCCGTTCCTTTGCGAAGTCAGATGCGCAATGCACTTCATCGAGCCAAGTAGAGCCAAAATCATGTTCAGCAGCGGCTTCCATGATTTTGATTGTCTCGCTTCCGTAGCGCATAATGTACTTCGCAAAGGAACGGCGCGCGGCATGACCTACAAAAGTATGTTATATGAGTAAAGCATATTCACGCAATTATCTATAATAAATACACAAAAAGAGGAGTACAAAAATGGATTTGCTGACACTGAGAGATAAGCTTGATATAATAGATGCGGAGATTGTAGAGTTGTATGAGAAGCGAATGGCAATCTGCAGTCAGGTGGCAGAGTACAAAATTCAGACAGGAAAAAAGGTATTCGACAGACAGCGTGAGCAGGAGAAGCTGGCAAAGGTGAAGTCGCTGACCCACAATGAGTTTAACAATCATGGTGTGGAGGAGCTGTTTGAGCAGATTATGTCCATGAGTCGTAAGCTTCAATATCAGCTGTTGGCGGCTCACGGCAGTGAGGGAAAGCTCCCCTTTATCGGTGTGGAGGACTTGGATACTCACAAAGCAAGAGTGGTATTTCAGGGAGCGGAGGGTGCCTATTCCCAGGCAGCCATGATGAAGTATTTCGGAGATAAGGTTAACAGCTTCCATGTGGATACCTTCAGAGATGCCATGAGCGCCATAGATGAGGGTAGTGCTGACTTTGCGGTACTTCCCATCGAGAATTCCACTGCCGGTATCGTTAGTGAAATATATGATCTTCTGGTAGAATTTGAGAATTATATTGTGGCAGAACAGGTGATTCCCATTGAGCATTGTCTGTTAGGTGTACCCGGCACCAAGCTTGAGGAAATACAGACTGTTTATTCTCATCCACAGTCCCTGATGCAGAGTGCCAGATATCTGGCTGATCATGACTGGCAACAAATCAGTATGCAGAACAATGCTTTTGCAGCCAAGAAGGTGGCAGATGAGAAGGATGTGACACAGGCTGCCATTGCAAGTGAGCATGCAGGTAAGATATACGGCTTGGAAGTGTTGAAAAAGGGTGTGAATAACAGTGACACCAATTCTACCCGTTTCATCATTATTACCAATCAGAAAATCTTCAAAAAGGATGCGGGCAAAATCAGTCTTTGTCTGGAGCTGCCTCATGAAAGCGGTTCCCTGTACCGTATTTTGTCACACTTTATTTATAACAATCTGAACATGACCAAAATCGAGAGCCGTCCGATGCCGGACCGCACATGGGAGTATCGCTTCTTTATTGATTTTGAGGGCAATCTGTCGGACAGTGCCGTGAAGAATGCCCTGCGCGGTTTGCGTGAGGAAGCCCGTAATATGAAGATTTTGGGGAATTACTAAATATAAAAAAGGAGCTCTTTTCAGGAGAGAAGTACTATGCGTGAACAGGAATTGATTGTATATAGGAATTTTGAGGATGGTGAGCTGTTGTATGATATGGCATGGCTCATGTCCCATTATGATGACGAATATTATAACATTGAGGACAGAAAAGCTTTATTTTATAAGTGTACCCACAGACTGATTGAATTGGCAGGGAATTATGGTTTTCACGGTAATCTGTGGCACTGCTATCTTGCCAATCTTCTGGTAAACAATGAAAACAGCTACAGCTGCGGCTGTGAAATCAGGGGAGAAATCGAAGGTACTATCAATGCGGCAGCACTGCATGATATTGTGATTTTTAAGGAATTTTATGACTTCGATTTTCATCCGGTTATGGAGCTGCTACAGGTGCCGGAATATGCACTGACGGAACAATATGTCAGCAGTACACAGGAGAGCAAGGTGTACAATACCAGAATATGTGCCCGCATATGCGAACTGGCGGAAAAATTCTGCGAAGACCATACGCCGGAGGAAATGAAAGCCACATTAACTCAGTTTTACAAGGAATATGGTGTGGGTAAGTTTGGTTTACATAAATCCTTTCGTGTTATGCATGATGAAGAGGGTGTGCATATTGTCCCTATTCTGAATATAGCCCATGTGCATCTGGATGATCTGGTGGGGTATGAAATCCCGAAAAAGAAGCTGACAGATAATACCACAGCCTTTGTGAAGGGCAAAAAGGCCAATAACTGCTTGCTGTTCGGCGATGCAGGTACCGGTAAGTCTTCCTGTATCAAGGCTATTGCCAACGAATATTACGATCAGGGGCTTCGTATCATTGAGATTTATAAACATCAGTTTCAGGATTTGAATGAGGTCATCAGCCAGATTAAGAAACGCAATTATAAATTTATTATCTACATGGACGATTTGAGCTTTGAGGATTTTGAGATTGAATATAAATATTTAAAGGCAGTGATTGAAGGCGGATTGGAAAAGAAGCCTGAAAATGTACTGATTTATGCAACCTCTAACCGTCGTCACCTGATTCGGGAGAATTACAGTGACAAGGAAGAAATCAGGCAGGATATGCACACAAGTGATACTGTGCAGGAGAAGCTGTCACTGGTGTATCGTTTCGGTGTAACGATTTATTTCGGAGCACCTACCAAAAAGCAGTTTCAGGAGATTGTAAAGGCGTTGGCAGAACGTCATTGTATTACCATGCCCGAAGAGGAATTGCTGCTGGAGGCCAATAAATGGGAGCTTGCGCACGGAGGCTTGTCCGGCAGAAGTGCCCAGCAGTTTATCGATTACCTTTTGGGAAAATAGGAGGAAAGCCATGAGCGTAAAAACCTTTGCGGCTATTGATGTGGGAAGCTTTGAACTGACTATGAAAATCTTTGAATTTTCCGGCAAGAACAGTATGCGGGAGATTGATTGTATTACGCAGCGTATTGATTTGGGCACAGATACCTACGCCCACGGCAAAATCAGCAATGAGAAGATGGATGAGCTTTGCAGAACCTTAAAGGAATTTGCAGCTATTATGAAGTCGTATCAGGTTTCTGCGTATCGCGCCTACGGTACCAGTGCTATTAGAGAGACGAAGAATACTATTATTATACAGGACCAGATTGAGCAACGGACGGGCATCAGAGTCGAGCTTTTGAGCAATTCCGAGCAGCGTTTTCTGGATTACAAGTCCATTGCTTCCAAGGGAGAAAGCTTTCGTAGAATTATTGAGGGGAAAACGGCTATTGTGGACATTGGCGGCGGCAGTATCCAGCTGTCTTTGTTTGATAATGATACCCTGGTATCTACCCAGAATATCCGCTTGGGAGTGCTGCGTTTGCAGGAGATGGTCAATCATTTAAATGCCAAGAGTGCACAGGTTGAGAATCTCATTGATGAGTTGGCAGTGGCTCAGCTTGCTACCTACAAAAAGCTGTATCTCAAGGAACGGGAAATTGAGAATATTATTATCGTAGATGATTATATTTCACCATGGGCAGTGCGTAGAGTATATAAGAATAGTACACAGACAGTAATCAGTATATCGGAGTTGGATGAATTGTTGGATATGCTGCGCCATACAGGTACTATGGAGGCGGCAAAAAAGCTTGATATTTCAGAGGAAAAGGTGCCGCTCGTATTTATCAGCGCCGTCCTTACCAAGAGAATTGCCCAAATGTTAGAGGCTAAGCAGGTCTGGGCACCGGGTGTGACCTTAAGTGACGGTATGGCCTACGAATATGCGGAGCAGATTAAAATGTTCCGTGGGGAGCATGATTTTGCAGAGGATATTATTGCCTGCGCGATGAATATAAGCAAGCGCTACATGGGTAGCAGAAAGCGTGCAGAGACATTGGAGAAGCTCACCACCACCATATTTGACAGTATGAAAAAGATACACGGTCTGGGAGCAAGAGAGAGGCTTTATTTGCGTTTGGCTTCCATTCTTCACGATTGTGGAAAATATATCAGTCTGGTGAATATCGGAGAGAATTCCTATAATATTATTATGGCAACGGAAATTATCGGTTTATCCCATGTAGAGCGTGAGATTGTAGCGAATATTGTACGTTTTAATCACAGTGAATTTGTATATTACGGACATATGCAGGGGCAGATGACATTGCTAGATAAGGACAGCTACCTGATGATTGCCAAGCTGACAGCTATTCTACGTCTGGCCAACAGTCTGGATAGAAGCCACAAGCAGAAAATGAAAGGCGCAAAGGCAATGCTACAGGATGGTAAGCTGATCCTTACCGTGAATACACAGGAGGATATTACTCTGGAAATCGGCTTCTTTGAAGCAAGTGCAGAATTTTTCAAGGAAGTATTCAGTGTAACACCGGTGCTAAAGCAGAAGAAAAACTTGTAAAGAGATTGAGACAGGAGAAAGTATGGGACATAAAGAATTTACCAATCCAAAATATTATACCAACAGAGAACTGAGCTGGGTACTTTTTAACCAGAGGGTGTTGAATGAGGCACGGGATAAAAATATCCCGCTCTTTGAACGTCTGAAATTTTTAAGCATCACAGCCTCCAATCTGGACGAATTTTTTATGATTCGAGTGGCATCTCTAAAGGATATGGAGAATGCAGGCTATACCAAGCCGGATATTGCAGGCATGACACCCACAGAGCAGCTGAAGGCGCTCCATGAGGTGATCCATAAGTTGGTTGATATGCAATATTCTACATACAATCGTTCTCTTCTGCCTCTTTTGGAAAAGAACGGTTTGCATATTATCAGAAAGCATGAGGAGTTGACGGAGGAAGAAGCTTCTTATGTGGACAGTTATTTTGAAGACAATGTGTATCCTGTATTGACACCGATGGCAGTAGATTCTTCCAGGCCGTTCCCGTTGATTCGCAATAAATCCCTGAATATTGGTGCCATGGTGCGCAAGAAAAATACGGAGGAGGAGCTGGAATTTGCTACAGTTCAGGTGCCAAGCGTTCTGAGCCGGATTGTACAGCTGCCTTCGGATGGCAAGCGTAAGAAGATTATCCTGTTGGAGGAAATTATCGAGCGAAACATGGATAAATTATTCCTAAATTATGACATTGTGTGTGCCCATCCCTTCCGCATCATGCGAAACGCCGATTTGACCATTGATGAGGATGAGGCAGCAGATTTGTTAAAGGAAATTGAAAAGCAGCTGAAAAGACGTCAGTGGGGTGAGGTAATTCGTCTGGAGGTAGAGGACTCCATGGATAAACGTCTGCTCAAAATCATCAAGAAGGAGCTGCATATTGAGGGCAAGAATCTATATGAGATTGATGGACCTCTTGACTTGACAGTGTTGATGAAGATGTATGGTCTGGATGGCTTCAATCACTTAAAGACTCCCAAATTTGAACCCAAACAGGTGCCGGAGCTGCCGGTGGGTTGTAATATTTTTGAGGAAATCCGCAAGGGAGATATTCTCTTACATCATCCATATCAGACCTTTACGCCGGTGGTGGATTTTATCCGGCAGGCTGCAAAGGACCCTGAGGTGCTTGCTATCAAGCAGACACTTTACCGCGTCAGTGGCAATTCCCCGATTATTGCGGCATTGGCACAGGCGGCAGAAAATGGCAAGCAGGTAACGGTTCTTGTAGAGCTGAAGGCAAGATTTGATGAAGAAAATAATATTGTCTGGGCCAGAATGCTGGAAAAGGCAGGGTGCCATGTTATTTACGGCCTTGTGGGATTGAAAACACACAGTAAGATTACATTGGTAGTGCGCAGGGAAGAGGACGGTATCCGCAGATATGTGCATCTGGGAACCGGTAACTACAATGATGCTACTGCCAAGCTTTACACGGATATTGGTATGCTTACCTGTGCGGAGACGATTGGTGAGGATGCCACCGCAGTATTTAATATGCTTTCCGGCTACTCAGAGCCTTTGTTCTGGAATAAGCTGTCATTAGCTCCTTTGTGGTTGAAGGATAAATTTTTGCATTTGATTGAGAGAGAAAAGAAATATGCAATGGAGGGGCGCTCTGCTCATATTATTGCAAAGATGAATTCGCTCTGCGATAAAGATATTATTGCAGCCTTGTATGAGGCAAGCGCAGCAGGAGTAAAGATTGACTTGATTGTGCGTGGTATCTGCTGTCTGAAGGTAGGCATTCCCGGAATCAGCGAGAATATTACGGTCCGTTCTATTGTAGGTAATTTTTTGGAGCATAGCCGTATTTTCTACTTTAAGAATGATGAGCACTATGAAATTTACTGTGGCAGTGCAGACTGGATGCCCAGAAATCTGGAGAGACGTGTTGAAATCTTGTTCCCGGTAGACCGCCCTGAATTAAAAGAAGAATTGTTGCACATATTAAAGAATCAGTTAAAGGATACTGTTAAAGCATCTGTTTTACAGCCGGACGGTATCTATGAAAAGATTGATAAGCGCGGTAAGCAGGTGTATAACTCGCAGGAGGCCTTTTGCAAGGAGGCACAGGATAAAGCAAAGCGTGTTGCGGAGCCGACTACAGTGGAGAGTAGAACTTTTATCCCCAAGGTGCATCAGGACGTGTAATGCTTACGGTGAAAAAGTTGGAGACGGAGAGAAGAGCAATGAAGATTATTTTGGCTTCGGCATCACCGAGGCGTAGTGAGCTGTTAAAGCAGATAGGACTTGAATATGAGGTGTTAGTTAGTGATGCCGAGGAGAAGGTGATTGACACGGAGCCCGGTAAGGTAGTAGAAGAATTGGCAAAGCAGAAGGCGGATAATGTGTATCAACATTATTTTCAGGGGACAGAAAAGCATTCTTCGGAACCGTTGCTGATTATATCAGCAGACACGGTAGTGGCATGCGACGGACGTATATTAGGCAAGCCGAAGGATGCCAACGAGGCAAGGGACATGTTGCGTGCCTTACAGGGGCGTGCTCACGAGGTGTACACAGGTGTAAGCTTTCTCTACGGAAAGGTCTCGGAGGACACAATGAAGTGTCATACCTTTCATGAAGTGACGAGGGTACATTTTTATCCTATGACAGAGGAAGAAATCGAAGCCTATGTGGCAACGCTGGACCCTATGGACAAGGCAGGGGCATATGGCATTCAGGGCTTATGCGCCAGACATATTAAGGGGATTGAAGGTGATTACAATAACGTGGTAGGCTTGCCGGTGGCCAGACTGTATCAGGAAATGAAGCACTTTGTGTAGAAAGAGGACAGTATGAGGAAGAAAGCAGTGATTTTTGACTTGGATGGAACGCTGTCCGATTCCATCAACAGTATAAAATATTGTGCGGATAAAGCCCTTGCCAAGGTTGGTTACGGTCCCTTTAGTGTGAAGCAGTATCAGTACTTTGTAGGAGACGGAGCTGCCAACATGGTGAGGCGTGCGTTGGAGACCGGCGGCGATACCGAGCATGCTTATTTTGAAGAGGTATTTGCGGAATATAAAGAAATATTCAGGGATAACTGTATGTATGAGGTAAAGCCCTATGAGGGGATTCGGGAGCTGCTTACAGCTTTAAAGGAAAAAGGACTTAAGCTGGCGGTGCTTTCCAACAAGCCACATGTGGAAACGCTTCGTGTGATTGAAACACTTTTTGGCGAGAGTTGCTTTGATGTGATTCAAGGACAGAAGGACAATGTGCCCATCAAGCCAAGTCCTGTGGGTGTATTTCGGATATTGGAGCAGCTGGAGCTGACGGCAGAGGAGATTTTATATCTGGGGGATACAGCTACCGATATGAAAACGGGGAAAGGTGCAGGTGCTTTTACGGTGGGAGCCCTCTGGGGATTCCGCGAACGAGAGGAGCTGGAAGCCGCTCATGCTGACGCTATTATTGCGCGTCCCCTGGAATTGCTAGAATATATTTAGAGATATTTTAAGTCGTCCATTGTAAATTAGTAACACAGTATTGACTCTGTATCATAATCATATTATGATGAAAAAAAGAGACAGTATTTTGGAACAGAGAAAAGGAGGTTGGGCATATGCACGAATTTGATGATGCGGTACTGGAATGTTTCCTGAAAAAGCAGTTACAGCTGTTTCCGGAGCCTGTTGCAGACAGCTTGGAGAGCGCAGAGAGCTTTCTGGAAGACTGCATGGCGATTGTAGTGAATTCCGTTGACGAAGTAATCGAATTCTTCGAGGAAGAAGGCATCGACATGGATGGCGCTGTGGGCGATGAAATCCTGGAAGCTGATGAAGTATTTGACATCGGCGATGGCAGATACCTGATTGTGGAAGGTTAAATACAAATAAGGGTTGTAAACATTTTATAGAATGATAGAAAGCATAGGGAGTTGCATATCAAATAGCGATATGGCAACTCCTTATTTATTGTACAAAATATTTATTCAGAATCTCCAGAAGTCCATCCTCGTCATTGGTATTCCCGGTTACAATATCTGCACAAGCTTTGACCGATGCATCGGCATTGGCCATGGCAATGCCATATTGTGCCGCTTTCAGCATGGAGATGTCATTTTCGGCATCACCTGCCGCAAAGGTGTGAGAGCGGGGCGCAGGAAGATAATCCGTTACAAAGCGTAGGGCGTTACCTTTTCCGGCACTGAGGGGTAAGATTTCCAGATATTGGTCATTGGAGAAAATCATCTGCACGCGCTCCTTAAGCTTCCGGCTCTTATCGGCTAACAATTGTTCACGCAGTTGCACCAACCGTTCTTTGTCCGTCAAATGGATGGCCAGTAGCTTGTAACTGCCGTTCGGCAGTGCTGCTGCAATGTTCTCCACGCATTGTAGGGGCATGTGAATGCGCCTGGTATAATAGCAAAGCTCCTCATTCATTTCATGACAAACAATGGTTTTGGAGGTGTAGCCATGTATATGGATACCGGTAGCCTCCGCAGTGGCAATGATATATTTTATATCCTCCGGGTCAATACGGTATTCCAGAATAGGGCGTTTGTTATCACAATCATATACCAAAGCTCCGTTGCTGGAAATAATCAGCATATTGGGATAATCAATACCTGCCTGTTTTCGTACCTCAAGGATGCTGGGCAGGGGACGACCGGAGCTTAATATCAAATGATGTCCGGCAGTCGTCATACGGTTCAGGGCATTCTTCATGTTAGGACTGACAGTACTGTTATTCAAAAGCAGGGTGCCATCCATATCTGTGAAAAGAAGATTTTTTCTGCAAGCCTGAATATCCTCTAAAATATCATCCGGCACATATAGCTTGCCGTAGCCTACACCCAGATCCAATTTCGGTTTGTTGGAGCCGTGAAAATCGGAGCCGCCGCTGATAAGCAGATGATATTTAGCTGCCAGACGGCGAAGCTGTCGTTCGTCACCGGCAGAGTGATTGTTATAAATTGCTTCGATTCCCAGTAATCCCACAGCCTTTAATTCCACAACCAGAGTCTCCAGTCTGGCACTGCTTATACCATATAGCATCGGATGCGCAAGAATGGGAATGCCGTCTGCTTGCAATATTAATTCCACAGCCTGTGTGGGGGTGACCTTTTCGCGGGGAACAAAGCAGGATGCATGATCACCCACATAGCGGTCAAAGGCTTCATTTATGCTACCCACATAACCATGCTCCAGCAGATATCTGGCATAATGGGCACGGGTAATAACGGCATCGGGAAATGCAGCGCACAATTTCTCATAGGTTATATCAATACCATGCTCCCTGAGCAGTCCGCACATTTTCTCATTGCGAAGCTCTCTGGAATTCACAAAATTCTGCAGGGCTTGTGTAAATGCAGGCTGCTTGTAATCAATATATAACCCGACAATATGAATATCACGTCCTTGGTATTCTGTGGAAAATTCAATGCCGGGGATGATTTCAGGAACGTGAGCAGGTACAGAAGCTCCTGTGGAGGAGCTTTGTAGATAACGCAGCTGCTCAGCATAATGAATGGCTTCATCTAATCCGTCAATGGAATCATGATCCGTCAGTGCCATGGCACGAAGCCCCTTCTCTATGGCATAATCAACAAGCTCTCTTGGTGAATAGGTGCCGTCGGAGCGGGTGGAATGTACGTGTAAATCTATCATATTTAATTCTCGTCGTCTTCCTTATTGGCAGTGAATACAGTACGTTTTCTTGCCATTTCATCACTGGCAAGATATTCGTCGTAGGTGGTGATTTTATCAATCATACTACCGTTGGGAAGGATTTCCATAATACGGTTGGCTGTGGTCTGTACAAACTGATGGTCATGGCAGGAGAATAATGCCACACCGGGGAATTTAATCAGACCGTTGTTCAAAGCAGTAATGGATTCCATGTCAAGGTGGTTGGTAGGCTCATCCAAAATCAGGCAGTTTGCACCGCTAATCATCATCTTGGACAGCAGACAACGAACCTTCTCGCCACCGGACAGCACGCGTACCTTTTTAACACCATCCTCGCCTGCAAAAAGCATACGGCCTAAGAAACCACGCACATAAGTAGCGTCCTTCACGGGAGAGTAACCGGTCAGCCAGTCAGCGATAGTCAAATCGTTATCAAACTCTGCTGTATTATCCTTGGGGAAATATGCCTGAGAAGTAGTGACACCCCATTTGTAGGTGCCTTCATCCGGCTCCATTTCACCCACCAGAATCTGGAAGAGAGTGGTCTTTGCAAGCTCATTGCTTCCGACGAAGGCAATCTTGTCATCATGTCCTACCACAAAAGAAAGGTCGTCCAATACCTTCTCTCCGTTGATGGTTTTGGATAGATGCTCTACAGTGAGAACCTCGTTACCGATTTCACGCTCAGGGCGGAAATCAATGTAAGGGTATTTTCTGCTGGAGGGCTTGATTTCATCCAATTCAATTTTTTCCAATGCACGCTTTCTTGAGGTTGCCTGCTTGGATTTGGAAGCATTTGCGGAGAAGCGGGAGATAAATTCCTGCAGCTCCTTGATTTTCTCTTCCTTTTTCTTGTTGGCTTCCTTCATCTGCTTAATCAGCAACTGGCTGGATTCATACCAGAAATCGTAGTTGCCGGCATAAAGCTGAATCTTGCCGTAATCAATATCTGCGGTATGAGTACATACCTTATTTAAGAAATAACGATCGTGAGATACCACGATAACTGTGTTGTCAAAGTTAATCAAAAATTCCTCCAACCATGCAATCGCATCTAAATCAAGGTGGTTGGTAGGCTCGTCAAGAAGAAGAATATCAGGATTGCCAAACAATGCTTTGGCAAGGAGGACCTTAACCTTGATATTACCGTCCAAGTCCTTCATAAGAGAATAGTGGAATTCTGTATCAATGCCAAGACCATTTAAGAGCATTGCAGCATTGGATTCGGCTTCCCAACCATCCATTTCAGCAAATTCTGCTTCCAATTCACTGGCACGAATACCGTCTTCGTCGGAGAAATCCTCCTTTGCGTAGATAGCATCCTTTTCCTTCATAATCTGATACAGTCGTTCATTACCCATAATGACGGTGTCCATTACCACCCAGTCATCATATTTAAAATGGTCCTGCTCCAGTACAGACAAACGCTGTCCGGGAGTGATAACGATATCGCCCTTGGTGGTCTCCAGCTTGCCGGAGAGAATCTTCAGAAAAGTGGATTTGCCGGCACCGTTAGCACCAATTAAACCATAACAGTTACCTTCTGTAAATTTGATATTAACATCCTCGAATAAAGCCTTTTTACCTACTCTGTAAGTGACATTGTTTGCACTAATCATGATTAAAACCTTTCTTTATTATAACAAAATTAAAACAAATTATCTGATTGCCATTTCTTATTGTACAGAAAATCATGGAAAAAGCAAGAACAATCAAGAAAAAATGTAAAGTAAAATATATCGGTAAACTTAGCTTGACAAAGTATGAGGACTGTATTATAGTGGTTCTAAACAGTACCACTAATGCAAGGCGCGATAAGCATGTGCTTTATGATGGCAAAAGGTGCCCAAAAGCGGAAGGAGAGGAGTCCATTATGAGTATTAGAATAGGTATTTTAGGTTATGGAAATCTGGGACGCGGCGTTGAATGCGCGGTAAAACAGAATGAAGATATGGAGTTAAAGGCGGTATTTACCCGTCGTAATCCTGACAGTGTGAAGATTTTGACAGAGAGCGCAGGGGTGTATCACATTGATGATATTTTGAGCAAAAAGGACGAAATTGATGTATTGATTATCTGTGGTGGAAGTGCAACCGATTTACCTGTACAGACACCTGAGTATGCAAAGTATTTCAATGTAATCGACAGCTTTGATACCCATGCAAGGATTCCTGAGCATTATGCCAATGTAGACAAGACTGCGCAGGAATCAGGAAAGGTTGCCATTATTTCTGTGGGCTGGGACCCCGGAATGTTCTCCTTAAACAGAGTGTATGCCAATGCAATTTTGCCGGAAGGCAAGGATTACACCTTCTGGGGAAAGGGTGTCAGCCAGGGTCATTCCGATGCCATCCGCAGAGTAGAAGGAGTAGCTGATGCAAGGCAATATACAATTCCCGTTCCGGAAGCCTTAGAACGGGTAAGAAGCGGCGAAACGCCTGAGCTGTCTACCAGACAGAAGCATACCAGAGAGTGCTTTGTAGTGGCAAAGGAAGGTGCAGATCTTGCGAGAATCGAAAAAGAAATCAAAGAGATGCCCAACTATTTTGCAGATTATGATACCACGGTACATTTTATTTCTCAGGAGGAATTGAATGCCAATCACAGTGGTATTCCTCACGGTGGCTTTGTAATCCGCAGCGGTAAGAGCGGTTGGCAGGGAGAGCATAAGCATATTATTGAGTACAGCTTAAAGCTGGATTCCAATCCGGAATTTACAGCTAGTGTGTTGGTGGCTTATGCAAGAGCTGCATACCGCATGAATCAGGAAAAGCAAAAGGGGTGCAAGACAGTATTTGATGTAGCGCCTGCATATCTGTGCAGACAGAGTGGAGAAGAATTGCGAGCACATATGCTGTAATGATAGGGTAAGAAAGATAAAGCAAGCAGGCACTATTGTGTAAAAGGGAAAACGGATTAAGCTAAGCAGGCATGGTTGTGTAAAAGGAAGCTATCAGGGAGTATTTTTTATAAGAAAATTTTGCAGGAGTGACCAGTTTTGGTCACTCCTGTGTTATACTGTAACTAAAGGAAAAAGGTTGCCTATTAGGCTTCCTTTTGTTAATATGAAAGAGAAGAGATTTCTGATTAAGATGAGTCAATACATTTAGACCGGAGGTTATATATGGAGAATAAATTAAACTACAAGCGCACGTTTTTTATCGGGCTTGCATTTTTAAGTATTAGTGCCTTTTGGCAGGTGTATGATAATATAATACCTTTGATTTTACAGAATAGCTTCGGAATGGGTGAGACAGTAACCGGTGTGGTGATGGCCATGGATAATGTGCTGGCACTGGTGCTTCTGCCGGTTTTTGGCTTGCTGTCGGACAAGGTAAATACTCCGCTGGGAAAACGTACTCCTTTTATTATATGTGGTACGACTCTTGCGGTCATCTTCATGCTGCTGTTACCTGTTTCGGATAAAATGCGTCATCTGCCCATGTTTGTAGTGGTACTGTTTTTGGTGCTGATATCTATGGGACTTTACCGTTCCCCGGCCGTTGCGCTGATGCCGGATTTGACACCCAATCGTTTGCGCAGTAAGGCCAATGCGGTGATTAATCTGATGGGAGCGGTAGGTGGTGTATATTCCCTGATTATGATTAAGCTGTTGGTGGGTGCCGGTGATACACCGGATTATATGCCATTGTTTGTCAGTGTTGCGGCATTGATGGTAATCGCAGTAGGTATTCTTGTAATAACCGTCAGAGAGAATAGAATTAAGCAGGAAATGAAGCCCTATATGACAGATGATGCAGAGGATGCCTCTGAGGACGTACCGCAGAAAACAGTTCTGTCAAAGGAAGTGAAAAGAAGCATGATTTTTATGCTTGTATCCATTTTCTTTTGGTTTACGGCATACAATGCTGTTACCACTGCATTTTCACGCTACACGAAGGTGGTGTGGAAGCTGGAGGGCGGAGGCTTTGCAGATTGTCTGATGGTAGCTACGGTGGCTGCGATTATCAGCTATATACCGATTGGTCATATTGCCTCTAAATTCGGACGTAAGAAGACCATTATGGGTGGAGTGTTGTTAATGGCAGGCTGTTACGCTGCAGCTACCTTTGTAGGGGAGTATCATTTCCTGATTAATATTGCATTTGCGTTAATCGGTATGGCATGGGCGGCTATCAATGTGAATTCCTACCCTATGATAGTGGCGATGAGCAAGGGCGCTGACGTGGGTAAATTCACGGGAACCTACTATACCTTTTCCATGTCAGCCCAAATATTAACCCCGATTTTATCCGGTTTTCTGCTGGAGAATATTTCGTATCGGACACTGTTTCCCTATGCACTGGTATTCTCACTGCTGGCATTTCTTACCATGACACAGGTTCGTCACGGTGATGTAAAGCCGGTCAAGAAGGAGAGCGTGTTGGAAAACTTTGACGTAGAAGACTAACAGATTATTTTAGATAGAAGGTTTTGTTAATGACAATATTTTATATATTTCCGATTGCTGTGATTGCGGTCATTTTGCTGTATCTGTGGGCTATCATGCCCCGCGTGGTGAGAAGACCGGATACGATTCCTTTTCAGGAATGGTTGTATGCACACCGTGGCCTTCACGATAATACTACGGATGCCCCTGAGAATTCCATAAGGGCATTTGAGAAGGCAGTGAATGCCGGCTACGGTATTGAATTGGATGTGCAGCTGTCGAAGGACAAGATACCGGTTGTGTTTCATGATGCCACATTAACAAGAATCTGCGGTGTGGAAGGCAATGTCAGCGATTATACTTATGAGGAATTGCAAGGGTTTTCCTTATGTGGAACCGATGAAATAATTCCCCGTTTCGCTGATGTACTGAAGCTGGTAGACGGTAGGGTGCCGCTGATTATTGAATTTAAAACAGAGTCTACAGACATATCCGTGTGCCCTGTGGCAGATGCGATTTTGCGGGGATATCGGGGACGGTACTGCATAGAGTCCTTCAATCCTCTGGCTGTGTCATGGTATCGCAAGCATCATAATGATATTGTACGCGGACAGCTCGCAGATTATTTTTGGAAACAAGAGAATCCTCAAAAAAATCTGTTATATTTCAGTCTGCAATATCTGCTGTTAAATTTTTTGTCGCGGCCGGATTTCATTGCATATAACCATCAACATCCGCATGTGCTTTCGCGAACATTGTGTCGTGTGTTATTTCGAAGTCTGTCAGTGGCGTGGACGATTCGCAGTCAGAGAGAATTGGAATTGGCGAAGGAGCATTTTGAAGTGTTTATATTTGACAGCTTTATCCCCGAGTTAAGGGACTGACGGCCGAAAGCGTACAGAGGAGAGGAAAGTACTATACAAGATTGAGATTGGAAAATTAAAAAAATTGTGCAAAATCAACGAAAATGAGCAGTGTGTCAAAGAATTATCAAATTCGGCTTGATATTCTTTTGGTAGATTGTTACAATATGCACGTACAAAAGTTTCGGTTGAGTAATGTGTAGGTTACTAATTTTTGTCAAAAATAAAATAAAAAAAGGAGACAAAAAGCATGAAAAAATGGGTCTACAATTTTAAAGATGGTAATGCCGACATGAGAAATCTGCTCGGTGGTAAAGGAGCTAACCTTGCAGAGATGACTAATTTGGGCTTGCCGATTCCTCAGGGCTTCACTGTAACTACAGAAGCTTGTACTGATTATTATGAGAACGGTAAGCAGATTTCAGACGAGATTAAAGAGCAGATTTTCCAGAACATTGTTGAGCTGGAAGAGCTTATGGGTAAGAAATTCGGTGATACCGAGGATCCCCTGTTAGTATCTGTTCGTTCCGGTGCAAGAGCATCCATGCCCGGTATGATGGACACCATTCTTAACTTAGGTTTGAATGATGTAGCTGTTGAAGGCTTTGCCAAGAAAACAGGCAATCCCAGATTTGCTTATGATTCCTATCGTCGTTTTATTCAGATGTATTCTGACGTTGTAATGGAAGTACCGAAGTCATTCTTCGAGAAGATTATCGATGAAATGAAAGAGGAAAAGGGTATTCATTTTGATACCGAACTGACTGCAGATGACTTAAAGAATCTTGCTGAAAAGTTTAAGGCTGTATATAAAGAAGCTATGAACGGTGAAGAATTCCCTCAGGACCCCAGAGAGCAGCTGATGGGTGCTGTTAAGGCAGTATTCCGTTCCTGGGACAATCCTCGTGCTATTGTATACAGACGTATGAACGATATTCCCGGTGATTGGGGTACTGCTGTAAACGTACAGTGTATGGTATTCGGTAATAAGGGTGAGACCTCCGGTACCGGTGTTGCATTTACCCGTAATCCTTCCACCGGTGAGAAGGGTATCTTTGGTGAATACCTGATTAATGCTCAGGGTGAGGACGTAGTTGCAGGTGTGCGTACACCTCAGCCTATTTCTAAGCTGGAAGAGGATATGCCTGAGTGTTACAAAGAATTTATGGAAATCGCTAATAAATTGGAAGAACACTATCGTGATATGCAGGATATGGAGTTTACCATTGAAGAAGGTAAATTATACTTCTTACAGACCAGAAATGGTAAGAGAACTGCTCCTGCAGCTATCAATATTGCATGTGACTTGGTTGACGAAGGCAAGATTACTCCCGAGGAGGCAGTACTTCGTATCGAAGCTAAGTCCTTAGATCAGTTATTACATCCTACCTTTGATGCAGCTGCATTAAAGGCTGGTGAGGTTATCGGTTCTGCACTTCCCGCATCTCCCGGTGCTGCAGCAGGTAAGGTGTACTTTACTGCTGATGAAGCTAAGGAAGCAGGTATGGGCGGAAGAGGTGAAAGAGTTATCTTAGTACGTCTGGAGACCTCTCCTGAGGATATTGAGGGTATGCATGCATCTCAGGGTATCTTAACTGTTCGTGGTGGTATGACCTCTCACGCAGCAGTAGTTGCTCGTGGTATGGGTACTTGCTGTGTATCCGGTTGTGGTGATATCAAGATTGATGAAGAGGCAAAGGTATTCACTCTTGGTGGATATGAATTCCATGAAGGTGATTATATTTCCTTAGACGGTACTACCGGTAAGATTTATAAGGGTGACATCAAGACTGTTGAAGCTTCCGTAGGCGGTAACTTTGGCCGCATTATGGCTTGGGCTGATCAGTTCAGAACCATTAAGGTTCGTACCAATGCAGATACTCCTGCTGACACCATGAATGCTGTTAAGCTTGGTGCAGAAGGTATCGGTCTTTGCCGTACAGAGCATATGTTCTTTGGTGAGGACAGAATCCCTAAATTCCGCAGAATGATTCTCTCTGACAGTGTAGAAGCCAGAGAAGAAGCTTTGAAGGCAATCGGCGAATTCCAGAAGGCAGATTTCAAGGCAATGTATGAGGTTCTTGAAGGCAAGCCTATGACTGTTCGTTACTTAGATCCCCCTCTTCATGAGTTTGTTCCTACCGAGGAAGAGGATATTAAGGCTCTCGCAGAAGATATGGGTCTGACTGTTGAAGAAGTTAAGGCAAAATGTGATGCTCTTCACGAGTTTAACCCTATGATGGGTCACAGAGGCTGCCGTCTTGCAGTTACCTATCCTGAAATCGCAAGAATGCAGACCAGAGCCGTTATGGAAGCTGCTATTGAAGTGAGGAATGAGAAGGGCTACAATGTAGTACCTGAAATCATGATTCCTCTCGTTGGCGAGAAGAAGGAATTAAAGTATGTTAAGGATGTTGTTGTAGAGGTTGCAGAAGCTGTTAAGGCAGAGAAGAATTCCGACATCAAGTATCATATTGGTACTATGATTGAGATTCCTCGTGCAGCACTTACAGCTGATGCCATTGCTGAAGAAGCTGAATTCTTCTCCTTTGGTACAAATGACCTTACCCAGATGACCTTCGGCTTCTCCCGTGATGATGCAGGTAAGTTCCTTGATTCCTACTATCAGGCAAAGATTTACGAGTCCGATCCTTTTGCAAGATTGGATCAGACCGGTGTTGGTCAGTTGGTAGAAATGGCTGCAAAGAAGGGTCGTGCAGTACGTTCTGACATTAAGCTTGGTATCTGTGGTGAGCACGGTGGAGATCCTTCTTCCATCGAATTCTGCCACAAGATTGGTCTGAACTACGTATCCTGTTCACCTTTCCGTGTGCCTATCGCAAGACTGGCAGCAGCACAGGCTGCATTGAATAATAAGTAGGATATCGTTACGCTGTAATTGTGAATAGTGTGAAATAATAACCCCCTTTCCGGTGTAGTGCCGGAAAGGGGGTTTTGTTGATAAAATTTAATATGTTTTTAATATTTACAATCACTATTTATATGAAATATAATGATGTTGTGACTAATAAAATACGTAGAGTACGGGGTGAGTAAATGGGCATTTATAGTTTGGGAATAGGCTGTATAATAATTGTGTCAGTTATTGCATATCTGTTTTTTTCTGTTAAGAGAAAGAATACACAAATGCATAGAATATATGGAACAATGGTCATTACTTCGTTGATACATTTATTTGCAGAACAGGGAGCGCTTTACACGCTAACTCATAAAGATACAGTGCCGGCATGGGTAAATCGAGGAGTGCACCAAATATTCTTAATTTTGTTTCTGGTAATTTTCTATGAAGTATATTCATATATACTTTCCATGATATCGGATGAAACAAAAGAAAGTGTAAAAAAGAGTAATTGGATTCTTTTACCCTTTGTTTTATCAACTATTGGAGTATTATTTTTACCTATTTATTACAAGCATGAAGAAGCGGCAAGTTACTCCTATGGTCCCGGGATTGTTGCAGTCTATATTAGTGTATACATATTAGCAATAACTGCTGCAATCTACTTGGTGCAATTCAGAAAAATCATTCCCCTCAAAAAGAAAAAAGCAATTGCAATATCTCTGATTTGTGAGGTGGGCGTTGGAGTGTATCAGTTTTTTTATCCCACCCATCTTTTGTCCAGTGTAGGTATTACATTACTTTGTATTGGATTTTATCTCACAGTGGAAAGTCCGGATAATGTATTGATTGAACTGTTAATGGATGAAAAGAGAAAAGTAGAAGAAGCCAAAGAGGAAGCAGTTATGGCAAATCAGGCCAAAGGACGTTTCTTAGCGCAGATGTCCCATGAGATTCGGACCCCGATTAATGCAATTCTTGGAATGGATGAGATTATATTAAGAGAAAGCAAGGAAGCAAATATATTAGAGTATGCAGAGGATATCAATGGTGCAGGACAATTATTGCTTTCAATAGTTAATGAAATCTTGGATCTTTCCAAAATTGAATCAGGCAAGATGGAAATTGTGGAAACAGAGTATAATTTAAGTAAGCTGATAGCAGATTTGACAGCTATGATATCACTTAAGGCGCAATCTAAAAATTTGGTATTTAATATTAATTTAGACAAAACACTTCCGGTTAATCTATACGGAGACGATGTACGAATAAGGCAAATACTTACCAATCTGCTTTCTAATGCAATCAAGTACACAAAAGAAGGAAAAGTAGAATTAAATATTAAGGGCGAATTACAAAATAACATAGTCACTCTTTATTGTAGTGTAACAGATACCGGAATTGGAATTAAGGAAGAGTACATTACCAGCTTATTTGATGAATACAAGCGAATAGAGGATGAGTCTAATCGCTATATAGAGGGAACCGGTTTGGGTCTCACCATTACCATGCGATTGCTAAAGTTAATGGGAAGTGAATTACAGGTTCGAAGTGAATACGGAAAAGGCTCGGAATTCTTTTTTGAGCTTAAACAGTCAGCTGTGGATTCTATGACAGTTGCAGACTATCAGAAGAAAAGCAAAGAAATTCAGGTTAAGAAACACAGAACAAGCACATTTACGGCTCCGAAAGCAAGAATTCTTGTAGTAGACGATAATAGATTAAACAGAATGGTATTTGTTAAAGTATTTCAACCTACTCAAATTCATATTGATGAAGCAGAAAGCGGTTTTGAATGTATTGATAAAGTGAAAGAGCATCGCTACGATATTGTATTTCTGGATCACATGATGCCTGAGATGGATGGTAAAGAGACCCTGCATCGTTTAAAAGAAATGAAAGATTATCCTAGTGAAAATGCGGTTGTGGTAGCGCTTACGGCAAATGCATTAGCAGGAGCAAGAAAGGAATATATTAGTGAGGGATTTGATGATTTCCTTTCAAAACCAATTATTTATGAAGATGCAGAGGAGTTATTTTTAAGACTTCTTCCGCCTCATCTTATTGAACATATAGAGTAGAATTCTGCCATTTGGTGAAAAAACTGCAAACAAAGACGAATAAGAGAGGCTTTTTTATTTACAAACATCATGAAGAATGGTGGAGAAATGCAAGCTGCCCAAGATAGTGTATTAAGGCTCTTGCTTAAGTTGAGGAGGCGGAAAAGACAATGAAACTTAAAAATATTTTAATTGTTGTTAAAGATATAGAAAAATCAAAACAATTTTATCATGACCTGTTTGGCCTGGATATGGTGCTTGATAATGACGGCAATATGATTTTGACAGAAGGTCTTGTACTTCAGGATGAGAAAATTTGGAAGAAGTTTCTGGGGAAGGATATTATTCCGGAAAACAATACCTGTGAATTGTATTTTGAAGAAAGAGATATAGAAGCATTTATCGAAAAGTTGGAGCGTTTATATCCTTCTATTCAATATGTTAACAGACTTATGCAGCATAGCTGGGGACAAAAGGTAATTCGTTTTTATGATCTCGACGGCAATTTAATTGAGGTGGGAACGCCGATGTAAGCGGTAATTGTATTTTAGGAGGACTAAGCTATATAAGTGCTGAGGAAGTACTTCCGCCGGAGCTTTTGGAGCTGGTTCAAAATTATGTGAGTGGTCAGATGATTTATGTTCCGCGTAAAAAGGACGAGCATATGACATGGGGAGCCAAAATCGGAACCCTTGCAGGATTGGAGGAACGTAACCGGCAGATTTACAAACGCTTTGAGGCGGGAATGTCAATTTCAGAATTGGCAGCTGAGTATTTTTTGTCTGATAAGAATATTCAGAGAATTATACGAGCAATGAGACCACTTGCGACACCTCCGTTTCCCTTAGAACGAATTGAGGAAATGACGAGACTTATGGGTGGAGAAGGAAGCCTGCTTCCTCACACATAATGCTTCCTATATTCACCGGGGGTCATGCCGGTTTTTCTTAAAAATTGTCTGTAGAAATGTATTTCGTTCGAGTAACCGCAGGCGTAGGCAATTTGCTCCAAGGGCAGAGTGGTAGAGGTAATCAGCTCCTTTGCGTAATCCACCCTCATATTAATGATGTCGGCCTGAAGAGAAATATGAAAAAAATGCTTATATAAATATTGCAAATAGGATGTGCTTATACTCAAGTCGGAAGCAATATTCTGAGCAGAATACTTTTTATATGGAGCAGCCTGTATTTCCAGCCTGAGTCGCTGTAATTTATAGCGATAAGGGCTGTATTCGTCTGCGCTCTCGGAGCGAAACTCATCACAAATATGCTGTAACAGGATTCTAAAAAGCGAGTCAACATAATAGTTTCTGGAGGTTGCCCTTGCAAAATTGTTTTCCCATAATAACTGCTGTATATAAGTGGTAAACAGTCGGGGATTACTAATGGAAATGCTGTTGTGAAACATATTTTCATCAAGCAAAGAAATATCCTGTGGCAGGCAGCTAAAGTGAAGCCAGTCATCAATATACTCGCCGTCAGGATTCCGGTAGGAATAAGGGGTATTGGGCTTGATAAGGAGTATACTGTTAGGTTTACATATTTGTAAAACACCATCAATATTTATTTCGGAATTGGATTTTATTACGAGAAAAAGATAGTAGGGTAAGCCCTGGGGACGATTCATAATAAAATCTGCCGCATGTCTTGAAAAACATCCACCTCTAATTAATTCAAACATAGAATTCTCCCATATCAAAATAGTTAAAAAGGTTAGTAAAAAGTAGTATATGATATTACCTAAGCTAAGTCAATGCTTTACAATAGGTTTAAAATTGCTATCTTACATAAAAGGTTAATAAAAGGATAGGAGAAAGTGTATGCATAGGAATGAAAAGGATTGGGCGAATTCTGTAGCAGAGAAGATTTATGCCAAGTCGAAGGCATCAGCGGAGCGTAGTAAGGATAAGATACCTTATCTGACAGTCAATGGAATCTTTGATGATTGGTCGGACAGAATCAACTGGTGGACCAATGGTTTTTATGGTGGTCAGATGTGGCAATTGTATCATGCCTATGGGGATGATATATTCCGTCAGGTGGCGGAGAATATTGAGGAGAAGCTGGACGGAAGTCTGATGGATTATATGGGAATGGATCATGACAGCGGTTTCAAATGGCTTCTTACCTCTGTGGCAAATTACAAGATGACGAAGAAGGAACAGTCCAAAAACAGGGCGCTGTTGGCAGCTGCCAATCTGGCAGGTCGTTTTAACCCGGCAGGCAATTTTATCAGAGCATGGAATGACAGTGGCGATGGCAACACTGCCGGTTGGGCAATTATTGATTGTATGATGAATCTTCCCTTATTGTATTGGACCAAGGAGCAGACAAGTGACCCGAGATTTTCCCATATTGCAAAAGCCCATGCGGATACTGCCATGAAGGTGTTCGTTCGCGAGAATGGCTCGGTGAATCATATCGTTCAGTTTGACCCGGAGACGGGAGAGGTAACAGGTACCTTGGGAGGACAGGGTATACAGGTAGGCTCCTCATGGACCAGAGGTCAGGCGTGGGCAATCTATGGATTTACATTAAGCTATTTACATACCGGAAATAATGATTATCTGGATACGGCTAAGAAGGTTGCAAAGTATTTTGCGCAAAGCTTACCGGAAAGTGGCTTTGTTCCCGTTGATTTTGATCAGGACAGGGACTGTGAGTGGGAAGATTCCACAGCTGCGGCAATTGCGGCATGTGGTATGCTGGAAATCGCTAAATGTGTGGCTGAGGAAGAGGAAAAGGCGTTTTTCCACAACACAGCTATAAAGCTGTTGACCACCTTGGAACAGCATAGATGTAATTGGGACTGTGCAACGGATCATATTTTGGAGAAGTGTTCAGCTGCATATCATGATAAGGAGCATAATTTCACAATTATATATGGCGATTATTATTTTACGGAAGCGATTTTCAAATTATGTGACAAAGAATTGTTTCTTTGGTAAGCGATAAGGTGGAGGCGAGGCTATGAATGATAAAAGAAGTTACTGGCTTAATGCCATGTTAAAGATTTCCAATCCGGTATTGGAGCATCTGGCAGAGGGAACCTTGAAAAAAAGTATTCCCATAACATTTCATCCTGACAGAGAGGAATATATCTTGTTGGAGGCCCTCGGCAGAACGGCATGCGGGATTGCGCCGTGGCTGGAGCTGGAGGAGGTGCCGGAAAACGAAAAGGAAATGCAGGAAAAGTATCGTATACTGGTGAGAAAGGCAATCGCAGAGGCAACCAATCCTGCTTCCGATGATTATATGAATTTCTCCGAGGGTTACGGACAGGCATTGGTGGATGCGGCATTTTTGGCACACGGTATCGTACGTGCACCCAAACAGCTGTATCACTTATTGGCTGATGCTGACAAAAAGAATGTAATACAGGCTTTGAAATTGACGAGAAAATTTACCCCCTTTGTATCAAATTGGCTGTTTTTCTCTGCAATGGTGGAGGCGGCATTATACATCATGGGAGAAGATGATTACGATTTGACAAGAGTTGATTACGCGGTGAATATGTTCAAGCACTGGTATCTGGGAGACGGAACCTATGGAGACGGTCCCCACTTACACTGGGATTATTACAACAGCTTTGTCATTCATCCCATGTATCTGGACGTGCTTCGCACCTTTCAGGGGATAAAAGAGGATTACGGAGTATTGTTGAAGGAATGTGAAAAGAGAGCAGGTCGATATGCGGAAATCCTGGAGCGATTAATTAATGCCGATGGCAGTTATCCTGTAATCGGTCGTTCCGTTACCTACAGGTTCGGAGCCTTTCAGTTATTATCACAGGCGGCTTTGCAGGAATTTCTGCCGGAGCGTTTACCCTATGAGCAGGTGAGATGCGCATTGGATGCTGTCATTCGAAAGGTAATGGAAAATGAGGACATGTTTGATGAAAACGGTTGGCTGTTGCCGGGTGTATACGGTTGTCAGCCGGATTTGGCAGAGGGTTATATCTGTGTAGGAAGCCTGTATCTTTGCAACAGCGTATTTCTGGCGTTGGGTCTGCCTGAAAGTCATGACTTTTGGAGTAAGCCGGATGTTGAGTGGACTGCAAAGAAGATCTGGAGCGGTCAAAATGTAACATACGATTATGCGGTAGATTAATGAAACATCCCTATCATTTTATGTGATAGGGATGCTTTGGCATGGAGAAATATTGACAGAGGATAGAAAAATAGTTACAATAAAATCATTAATTAGTAATCTAATTAAGGGAGATTTAAGCATGACGAATAAAATTTTTTTAGCCCTAATGGAAACACAGGCAGCACACTGGACACAGAGTAGGAAGGAATTTCAGAAGCTTTCGCTGTCTGACGGTCAACCCAAAATATTATACATATTAAGAGAATTTAATGGTTGCGTCCAAAAGGATTTGGCTGATATGTGTAAGATTAAGCCTTCCACAATGACTGTATTGTTGGACAGACTGGAGAAGGAGGGCTATATAGAGAAGTCACCTGTTTTTGTATCGGGTGGCAAAAGAGCCAAGGGAATTTTTCTTACAGACACCGGAAGAGCTATGGCGGATAAGGTGTATTTTCTGATGGAAGAGCTGGAACATAAAAGCCTTGCAGGATTCTCGGAAGCAGAGAAGCAAGCACTTTTCCTTATGTTGGAAAGGATTACCGGAAATTTAGAATAATGGAATAAATTGAGAAGAAGAGGAGAACAAAGATGCAGAACGGAACAATGGAGCAAATGAAGGTATATCATCATGACAGGCATGTAAATGGACATTTCTATGCGCCTGCCGAGAGTGGGAAATATCCGGTAGTGATATTCAGTCATGGTTATAATGGCAATAAAATGGATTTTGATTTGTCTGCAAAATATCTGGTAGAGCATAAGGTTGCAGCATTTTGTTACGATTTTTGCGGTGGCTCCAACAGAGATGAAAGCGGTATGGCTACCACTGATATGACATTGTTTACGGAAATGGAAGATTTGAAGGCAGTAATTGAACAGGTAAAGGCATTAGAGAAGGTTGATGAGGATAAGGTGTTTCTCTTTGGCGGAAGCCAGGGCGGTCTTGTTACGGCGCTGACAGCAGATTCCATGTCAGAAGAAATACGAGGAATGATTTTATTATATCCCGCATTCTGCATTGCAGATAATTGGAATGAGAGGTTTCCCAACAAGGAAGATATTCCGGAAGAGGAAGAACTTTGGGGAATGAAGCTGGGACGCGTATTTTTTGAAAGCATACACGGTTATGATGTGTTTGAGCATGTTGGTCAATATTGCCGGAATATTCTTGTTATGCATGGGGATCAGGACCCTATTGTTTCACTGGGATATAGCGAAAGAATTAAAGCAACCTATGAAAATGTCCGTCTTGAAGTGTTTGAGGGTGAAGGACATGGATTTACACCGGAGGGAAATGAGACTATGACCCGGATGCTATTGGAATTTGTGAAAGCCAATATATAGAGTCGGATTGAGGTAAAAAGCAGATGCAGAGGGTGCGAATCAGATTAGAGAATATCAGTAAAAGCTATTATTCTGAGACGGCGGTTACGCAGGCGCTCAGAAAGGTTAATTTGTCCTTTTCCGAGGGCGAATTTATCGCTATTACAGGAGAAAGCGGCAGCGGTAAGTCTACATTGTTAAATATTATCGGAGGCTTGGATTCCTTTGATGACGGAGAAATGTTTATCGACGGGGAGCCTACCTTTCAGTATGATGACAACGATTGGGAGGAATATAGGCAGAGGAAAATCGGATACATATTTCAGGATTACAGCCTGATTGGACATTATACAGTGCTCGATAACATGTTGAGCGCTCTGTTTATTATGGGTTATGAGAGGCAGGAGGCGGAAGCAATCGCATTAGGCTATCTGGAACAGGTAGGGCTCAGGGAGTATGTAGAGCATAAGGCAAATGAACTTTCCAGCGGACAGAAGCAAAGATTGTCCATTGCAAGAGCTTTGGCCAAAAATACGGGAATTATTGTGGCAGATGAGCCTACTGGCAACCTGGACAGTGAGACCGGTGAGCAAATTATCCGCCTTTTAAAGGAAATTTCCCGTAACAGGCTGGTTATCATGGTTACACATAATTATGATCAGGCAGAAAGCTATGTTACCAGAAAGATACGCATTCATGACGGTGAAGTAATATCAGATGTAAAAAGCGGTAGAGGCGAAGGTGCCACAGAAGCCGATGTGGCAGAAGAAAACAAGGTCGTGGTAGACAGGCGGCAGGCAAATACAAAGGGAAGAGGCTTTGCAGGTCAGCTGAAGCTGGCATCTTATTTTGCGCGCAGAAATGTTACTACCTTGCCCGGCAGAAGTATTCTGTTTACTGTGTTTTTATTTATGGTAGGTGTGGTTTCCTTCTTGTTTATTGGTGAACTGTTTATGAACAAGGATGATATTTTCACCAAGGAATATTCGCAAAAGGGTTTTTATCACATGGATGATACGCGACTGGTTGTAAAGAAGACGGACGGAAGTGCGTTTACGCAGGCGGATATTGACCGGATTGCAGATGTCAGAAATGTGACGGTAGTCGATTCCTGTGATTTTGCAAACGACATCAATTATTATCTGATAGAGAATCGGGATTACGAGTATTTGTACGGCAATCGCAGAAAAGGAGAAGAGAAGACGAAGGTGGTTTCCTTTTTGAATGAAGAGCATTTTATGCGTTCTGTGGATTGTATTAACGAGGAGGCACTGGCAGAGGGACGGCTTCCGGAGGCAAGAAATGAAATCGTTCTCTATTCAGAGGATTCCTTTCTCATTGGTCAGAAACTGTTGTGCTATTTTACTGCCAATAATATATGGGATTCGGGAGAGTATTATCAGACAGAGCTTGTTATAACCGGATTATTGAGGGAAGAGACAGAGCAGGTGTACTTTACGAAGGAACTGTGTAGCATGCTGTCCATGCATGTAGATTCCGGTGTGTATCGCCTGTATTATGCTTATGATTTCTCCAAGCAGGACTATGAGCTGAAGCCGGAGGTGATTCCTGTTGTGGCGGATGATCTTTCAGGCAATACGGTGCGTATATCACACAGATTTGAAAATCCGGTGGCAGGTCCCGTGTTGTTTCATTTTAACGACAAGGATTTGGAGGGGAATTTGTCTGAGGAGAGTGTAGAGGTTGAAGTAAATGTGCTTGCTGAGGTCAATCAGTCAACCTGTGATTTTATGGAAGTAAGTAAGGAATTCTATGATACCTACTATGACAAGGAGAGCTATCAGGCTTCTGTATATATCACAAGCTATGCGAAGACGGACAGAGTGATTCGGGACTTGGCTGATAAGGGCTATGAGGCAATCAGTATCTATCGCACCAGTGTAACAGATTATGTGGATGCCCTTGTCTATGAGAGGCTTACTCTGATTGCTATTTCAGCAGGTGTGCTTATAGCACTTTTCCTTGCGGAAATACTGATTCTTAAGTCTTTAATGAAAATCCGCATGAAGGATTATTATGTACTCAAATTTATCGGTATGAAAATGCAGGCACTAAAGAAAATCAGTTATTTTGAGCTTGCTATATGCTGTGCAGTTGCAGTAGTGCTCACAATAGTAACAATGTGGATATTGCGATTTATCGGTGTTAGCTTTATTTGTGAAATGATGTGGTACTATCATTTGGGTGCTTATGTAACCTTTATACTTTACAATTTTCTACTTGCAGCGTTCACCGCGGCAGCGTTTAATCATTTACTGAAAGGACGGTTGAATGCATGATAAGAATCAGTAAGCTCCATAAATATTATAACAAGGACAAAAAGAATGAAGAGCACGTATTGTCCGACATCAATCTGGAATTTGACCGCACGGGCTTGGTGTGTATTCTGGGAGAAAGCGGTTCCGGCAAAACCACCCTCTTAAATGTGTTGGGAGGTTTGGATACCTTTTCTGATGGTGAAATAGAGATTGATGGAACAGTGCTTACCAAAAGGGAATCAAAGCAGAGAGAAAATATCAGAAATGACCGTTTTGACTATATTTTTCAAAATTATTACTTGCTGCAGGATTACTCCGTTGCGTACAATGTCAAACTGGCATTGAATCGCTTTGATTTGAGCGAGGAGGAGAAGGAGCAAAGGGTGGATTATGTCCTGAATATGTTGGGTATTGGAAAGTACAAGAAAAAGCTTGTTTCAAAGCTCTCCGGTGGTCAACAGCAGAGGGTATCCATTGCCAGAGCTTTGGTGAAGGCACCTGATATTATTCTGGCAGATGAACCCACAGGTAATCTGGATGAAGAGAATACTATCAGAACCATGAGCATCTTGAAGAGTATTTCCAAGGAATGCCTCGTGGTGTTGGTAACCCACGAAAAGAGAATTGCGAAATTTTTTGCTGACAGAATTATTGAGATTCGTGACGGTAAAATTCTTAAGGATGAAAAAAATATTGCTTCCGCTACCTATGAAAGAAGTGATGATGCCAATATCTATTTGAAGGAAATGGATTGTGCTACACTGGAAAATGATTTTGCCAGATTCAAGGTATACGTGGGTAAGGAAGAGGGGCAAAGAGAAATCAGCCTAAGCTTTGCATGGAAGGACGGCAAGCTGTATATTAAGAATCACATGGGCTGTGATGTATTGCTTGCAAATGCCGGAAACGGCGTACAGATGCTGGATGAAGAGCGCCCTAAGTTTGACATGGATGATGTGGAAAAGCTTTCCTATGAGCTTCCAAAGCTGAAAAGTAAGGGGTATTCCCGTCTTCCCATGCGGGAAATATGGCGCATGGCGCTTGAAAACATTGTACTTATGGGAAGAAAGCAGGCATTTGTCATTGCTGTGTTAGCTATTACCGCAGTTCTTTTGTCGGTGACCTTAGCTGAATTTATTAACACAGTGTCTGTTGAGGAGGAATCTATTGTTAAGACGGATTCACATTATCTGCGGGTTGATTTTACTAAGGTGTCCTCAGTACGAGTTACCGAGCAACGGTTAAAGATACTGGAATATACAGGGGATTATCTTGATGACAATACATACGGAGAGGTGTTTGCCGTGCCGAGCACTAATATTTACTTGCGGGGCTTTGGCTATGCGCAGATGACCAATCTTTTGCAGCGCCTGAAGGATTTTTCTTATGCTTCCTATGAGCATGTGGAGGAAGAAGAATTGCTCTACGGAAGAATGCCGAAGAAGCGTACAGAAATTATACTTGATATCAGGATAGTGGAGCAGTTGATGGAGTCTAACGGTGTGGTGGCTGCGTTGTATGAAACGGTGGAGGATTATGTGGGAGCAAAGCTTGTAAACGCTACTCATTCCACGGAAATGGAGGTTGTAGGTATCAGTGATACCGGTCAACCTAATATCTATTGCTCCCAGAATCTTTTGTTAGGCTTTAATACGAAGGCATATCAGGTGGCCAGTGTGACGGAAATACAGGCTGAATGTCCGGGTCAATATGATAACCTGGTGCTTGCAGAGGATGAAGTCCTTATAAGAGATGGCTTGTACAGTGCGATGGGTATGGAAGAAGGATATGCGATAAACATAGGAGATGACAAGCAGCATACCTATCAGGTGGTAGGAACCGTTCCGGACAGCGTAGGAGTGGATTATGTTCTATCTGATGAGGGCTGTATCAATGTAAGAGATGTCATGATATATGACAGTAAATTTTGCTATCTCTATATTGAGGATGCAGCTACCGTGGAAGCTGCCATGGAGCATTTTACGGAATGCGCTAAGGGCTATGAGCAGGCCTTTGAGCTTGCATTTTCAGTGCCCTATGAATTAGAGATCGAAGAGTATAAGGAGGCGCATACAGTAAATATCGGAACAAAAAATCTGATTGCAGCGGTAGGTGTCATTATTTCTGTGCTGATGGTGTACTTTACTGTCAAATCAAATGCGGCTTCCAGAAGTGAGGAGCTTACAGTATATCGCCTTATCGGAATCTCACGGGGAAGTATACTAAAGGCGTATATGCTGGAAATGATAATTGTCACCTGCTACACCTCACTTCCGGCGGTGTTGATAACAAGCGGAATTATCAAGCTTGTCAGCTCCGTTCCGTCCCTTGAAATGGCAATGTTGCTCCCCTGGTGGTCCGTTGTAGCATTACTGGCAGTTATTTATCTTGCGCACATTGTGATAAGTGTATTGACGGTATATGGAATTATCTCTAAGCCGCCGGCTGCGTTGGCTGTTAAGGAGTAAAATGAGATAAGATTATAAAACTGGCCTCAGTGTACCATTGTTCTATTGATTATTTGCTTATTGGAAAAGAATATCAGACTAAGAAGGATGATGTAATCCTTCTTAGTCCATTTTTATTGAGAAAGTCATCTAGAAACCTTAGAAACTAAATATCTATCCGCCGAAATCGCTCAGAAGAGGGAGCAAGAGTCATCTAGAAAACTCGGAATCTAAATATCTATCCGCTGCAATCTCCTAAGAAGAAGGGCTTGCCTCTCAGAATACCTAGTTCAGTGTCTAAAAATACTTCAAAAATGAAAGCTATATGTTATTAAGAAGAAAAGTATATCTTAAAAACCACACTCTAAATGGTGTATCACTCTACATATAATTATCGTAAAGAACAACATATAATTTTTTTAAAACAACTTAAAATTGTCATGTAGAATATAGTTAGAATTGTCTTATAGAATATATGTACTTGTGGAAACGAGTTGATTATTATATAATAATACTAGAATTTTATGCAATAGGAAATGAGTACATATTTTCAAGTAAAACGAAGTCATTTATGCATGGGAATTCCGTTTGTAAGAGGAATGTATATATGAAGAAACGTACAAGAGAGCATATAATAAGACTTGCAAATTCAATAGAAAATAATATTGCTTTTATGGCAATCAGACAGGGTATGGTAATGATTATGCCCTTCTTAGTGGCAGGCTCCTTATCTTTGATGTTAATAAGTCTGCCCATTCCGGCTTATCAGAATTTTTTGACTAATCTGCTGGGTGGAGTAGTAGTAGAAATACTGGATTATGTATACAGTGGAGTATTTCGGTTCTTTTCTGTGATTTTGGCAGTTGCCACAAGTATCAGTTATACATTGCTGAAAAGAAAAAAAGTCGAGCAATACGTAGGCTTTAGTGACATTATTATTTTGGCAGTTACTACCTTGGTGTCGCTGATAAGTTACTTTGGAATTCAGTATGATGATTTTTCCATTGATGCTTTGAGTAATATTAATACCTTTACGGCACTTTTTGTTGCACTTGTTTCCGGAGAAATGTTTTTTGCATTAAAGAGGAGCAAGCTTTTTCGGGCGGGAAAGCAGAGGTTTCATAATGACACTGTTTACATGGAAGCGCTGGAAGGGATTTTTCCTGCCGTAATAATTATTTTATTTTTTGCAATTTTCCGCCAGCTGTTCACAATGTTGTTCTCTGTGAATAATATTCAGGATTTGCTGGAAATACTTATCAACCGTATTCTGACAGTTATGGATAGTGATGTATGGGCAGGTATTGTTGTGCTACTTGCTACACATACTTTATGGTTTTTTGGAATTCATGGAAGTAATGTATTGGATACTGTTATTACTCAGAATTATTCTGACGTGGAAGCCGGGATTTTTAGTAAGACCTTTCAGGATGTTTTTGTTATTATGGGCGGCTGTGGCGCAATATTGTGTCTGGTAATTGCGATTCTTTTGTTCTCCAGAAAGAAAAATCTTCGCAATATTGTAAAGCTTGCTTTCCCAACGGTATTGTTTAATATCAGCGAGATTGTGGTGTTCGGACTTCCGGTTATTTTGAATCCGATTTTTCTGATTCCTTATATGATTGTGCCGATTGTCAACTACGTTATTTCCTATGTGGCAATTTATATTGGTATAGTGCCGCCTGTGGTACAGGAAGTTGAGTGGACGACACCGGTGTTGTTAAGCGGTTATCAGGCGACAGGTTCATGGGTCGGTGCTGTTTTGCAGGTGATTACACTTGCGATTGGTGTTATCATTTATATGCCGTTTGTTCGTGTTTTTGAAAAGCAGAGCGAAAAGCGACTGGTGGACAAGGTGAAAATGCTTGTGGATGAGGTTAGACGTCAGGAAGAGAATGGTAGTATTTCTGCTTTGACAGCAAGAGATGATGAAGTAGGTAATATAGCCAGACTTTTGGCTGCTGACTTGGCGGATGCTATTGAGCGGAAGGAACTGTTCCTCATGTATCAGCCGCAAATAGACTGTAATGGAAGGTGCATTGGTGCAGAAGCGTTGCTTCGTTGGAAGCATCCCGGTGCAGGATTTATTTATCCGCCTTTGATTATACAGTTAACAAAAGAGAAAAAGATGCTGAGTAAGCTGGAAGCATTTATATTTGATGAGGCAGCAGGTGCTATTGCAAGAATTCAAAAGGATATTTCCCAAGAATTCAAAATATCGGTTAATATCACAAATGAATCCCTGGAATGGGATGGTTTTGAGAAGTGTGTTGAGAATAGCATGAAGAAATATAATATCAGCGGTGAACAGTTGTGGTTGGAAATAACCGAGCGAGATGCTATTTCATCGTCTATTCATATTGTTGAAAAGCTACAAAAATTAAAGAGCAAGGGTCATAAATTCCTAATAGACGACTTTGGAATGGGTCATACCTCTTTGCTTTACCTTCAAACCAATTATTTTGATGTGGTAAAGTTAGATGGTGCATTGACAAGAGATATTATGGAGAACAAGCGTAATGCAGATATTATTGCTTCAATCGTATATTTGGGGCAGTCCTTGGATTTTACAACCATTGCAGAGTATGTAGAGACTGCAGAGCAAAGGGATAGGCTGACAGCATTGGGCTGTGATGCTTTCCAAGGATATTTATATAGCAAGCCGATAATGCTGGAGGAATTGATTCCGTGGATGCAAATGCATCAGCTATAAGGACTATTATGTTTCAGAAAATGAATTCCCGACAGGAAGTGTAATATTCCTGCCGGGAATTTTAGAGTCGGGGAGGTTTTATGGAAAAAATTCAAACAATACTTTCTCTGCTAGGAACAGAATCCCAATCTGTTGAGCCGAGTTGGCAAGCATATAGAGGTGAAGTGAGAAAGCTTCTTCAAGGACAGGATTTTCTGCGCCTGGGACATTGTATACAAGGAAAACAATGGCATCTGGTGATGAGTAACAGTGCGAGGTTGAAGGTACGTTGCGGTGAATTGGGAATTACCTGTTTTGATAATTATTTGAGAGGAATCAGGGATGCTGCCAGACGGCAGGATAGCGCTGAAGCTCTACAAATTATGGGTATGATTACAGCAAAGCGTGTGCAGTTAAGAAATTTGCTGGCGGAGGACGAGTAAATATGCGATATGTTAGGCCGGACTATTTTGATGAATTCCGATGCACTGCGGAGCAATGTCCCGATACCTGTTGTGCAGGCTGGCAAATCATGATAGATGATGCTTCTCTGAAAAAATATGCGGAGGATACCTCAGCCTTCAAAGCAACATTGCGCAAGGGAATCGACTGGCAGGAGGGAAGCTTTATCCAATATAATAGGCGTTGCTCTATGCTGAACGAGCACAATCTGTGTAGTCTCATATTGGAAAAGGGCGAGGACTGGCTGTGTGAGACCTGTAGCAGATACCCAAGACATGTGGAAGAGTACGAAGGGGTGAGGGAATGGTCGTTGTCTCTTTCCTGTCCGGTGGCAGCTGAGCTTATATTGAATCGCACGGAAGCGGCTGCTTATTTAGTGGATGAGGATGATGAACAGGATCCCTTACAGGAAGAATTTGAAGATTTTGATTTGCTTCTTTTTACACAGCTGGAGGATGCAAGAAAAGTGATATTTCATATCTTGCGGAACCGTAACTGTTCCATAAGATATCGTAAAAAGATAATTTGTGAATTGGCAAGAAAAATGCAGGCGTGTGTAGATGAAAATCGTTTGTTTGATATGGATGATTTGATTGCTGATTATGAAAAGTATGGACAGATACAGGCGCCCATAGAGGAAGAGGCATATGAGGATGCGGAAACGCAGTATATGCGTATGTGTAGGGGATTTTCCTATCTGGAGAAGCTGGAGCGGCTGCGTGAGGAATGGAGCGAAGTGCTGCAGGAGACAAAAAGTACCTTATATAGTGGAGGCTTAGAAAGGTACAATAAGATTTGTTCGGAATTCCAAAAGGAGTTTGGACCGGGCGGCAGCAGGAATTTACAGTGGGAGTTATATCAGGAAAATCTGCTTTTCTTTTTCTTATACACATATTTTTGTGGAGCTGTTTATGATGATTGGATATATAGCAAGGCTGCTTTTTCCATTTTTAGTGCAGACTTTATTCAGGAATTTGTAATGTGTAAGTGGATTTTAGCCGATAAATATATTGATATGCATGATTTTGTGGAAATAGCTTATCGCTATGCAAGAGAGGTTGAGCATTCGGATGAAAATCTGAATTTTCTGGAGGAGTGTTTGAACGGTGAGGCTACTTAAAAAATTATTTTATGGAATTGCATTTTTAATTATGGCGTGTTGCGTTTTGATTTTGGTGTGTGCACTGAATCCGGCATTGACAGAAGATTTGTCAGAGATGCTTGGTTTAGAGGAGAATGCTACAGTCGTCGGAGAAAATATAGGAGCAGGTGTCTTAGAAGATGCACAGAATGATATTATAGCAGATTCTGTTAATACGACATCAAAGCCTATAGAGGTGGGATATATACCACCGGCTGAGGATGCAGTGGTTCTGCCGGAGCAGGTTTATGGCAAAAGTGATTATGAGCCGGTTCGAAGCAATGAAAAGCTGTTGGAGGATGAAGAGGCAGAAGCCTTGATGAGATCTAGTCTTCCCATGGGAGAAGTGGGAGAATATTTAACCTTTGATTCTCGGATGTATCCCTATTATGCGATGCTGGATGAAGACTTACAGATGCTGTATCGACAGATTTACGCCAATGCATTGGAGCAGAAAAAAGCTTTTGCTCCTGTAATTACTGTAGGAATTGAGCGTGTAAAGGATGTGTTTGAGGCAGTGTATAATGACCATCCGGAGTTGTTCTGGTTGGAGACAGAGTATTCCTGTAAGTACACACAAAAGGGAATTTGTTTGGAAATTTCCTTGTGCTATAACGATACTGTGAAGGATTTGGAGGAAGCACAAAAGAAGTTTGAAGAACAGGCACAGCTTATTCTTGACGGTGCGGTGAAGCAGGCTTCCGATTATGATAAGGAAGTCTATGTACATGATGCTCTGGTAAAGAGAGTCGAGTATCGTGCTAATGCCAAAATGAGCCAGAGTGCATACAGCGCACTTGTGAATGGAGAGAGTGTATGTGCCGGCTATGCAAGAGCATTTCAGTATCTTATGCAGCAGTTAAACATCCCGTGCTATTATTGTACGGGATATTCCGGAGAGGATCACGCATGGAATATCATTGAGTTAAAGAGAAATTATTATAATGTAGATGTTACCTGGGACGATACCAAACCGACCACCTATGATTTTTTGAATAAGACGGATATAGATTTTGCGCAGACACATGTAAGAAAGAGCTTGTCTGTGTATTTGCCTGCATGTACCGGCGGTACACTAGTTGCCGCTAATACGAATAGCGAGGATACTCTTGAGAATATTTCTGACGATACCACTTCTCAGGAGGAGATTGCGGGAAGTAATCTGGATGCATATATTAATCCTGACCCTCAGGAACCGCTAACCTATCCCGATGGCCTTTACCCTAACGGTTACGTTGATGAAGAGGCAAAAGCACAAAGGGAGAAGGAGGAAAATCTGAAAAAGGCAGGGATTACGGAAGCGGCTGTAATGGATGATATGACAGAATATTACGCTGACTGCCTAAAGCAAATGGTAGAGGTTGGCACAGGACAAAAATATTTCACCAATGTGGTTCCCAAATCCTTGTGGAGTACTGTTGAAAAAGCATATGGACAGGGCAGCTATGAGGAGGGCTATGTAAAGAAGGCTCTGGAACAAATGGAAATGGAGCATTTTGCCATCCAATTGCAGGTAGATGACTTGAGCGGTGGCTATTATAGAATCTACCACAATATATATACGTGGTAAAAAGATGCTCGCTTCTGTAAGCGGCGGTCACTGGGAAGAAATGCGGGGTGACAAATGTGGTGTTTCTTGCAGATGCGTCCTTTGGAATCCCTTATTATTCGTGTTTTTTCAACAGAACACACTCCTATCGCAGATTTGTCCGCTCCGGGAGTACAGGGAATGTTGTCCGAAACCAAATGTGTGAATTTCTTATGTGCGTGACTTTGGAATAGGGTTCGTGTTTTTATGGTCTTGAACAAAAATTGGGAGGTGTGCGCGGTAGACGGAAAGTGAGAATTTTTCTCAACTTTCCGTCTACCGCGCACACCTCCCAATTTTTGTCCCAGCTCATAAAAACCACGAACGATCGAAAATTCCAAAGTTAGCACATTTAGAAATTCCATCATTTGTTTCGCAACATATCCCTGTACTCCCGGAGCGGACAAATCGCGAGGAGCGTGTTCAGGTGAAAAGACACGAATCCGATTCCAAAGGATGCATCTGAGAAACGCGCACATTTGTTACTCCGCATTTCTTCCCAGTGACCGCCGCTTACAGGAGCGAGCATCTTTTTATGAGGAATATCTTTGTGGCGTATTCTATACGAGCGTTAATATTTCTTCCAGCAGGCAGGTCTTAATATAATCAGCATGGGGAAGAGTTCCAGTCTTCCGGCAAGCATGTCGAACATGAGGACACATTTGGAGAAGGGGCTGAACAGGGAGAAATTCTGAGTGGGTCCTACAAGCTCTAAGCCCGGTCCTATATTGTTCAAGGTTGCTGCAACAGCGGTAAAATTAGTGGTAAAATCATATTCATCTATTCCGATTAGTAATATGGAAAGGAATAGAATTAGAAAGTATACAGACATAAATACATTGGTGGATCGGAGCGTTTCGTGAGGAATAATATGCCCATCCATCTTTATTTTTTTAATCATTCGAGGGTGTATCATCATGGAAAGCTCTTTTTGAAAGGCTTTGAACAGAATGACGATACGAGACACCTTGATGCCGCCGCCGGTACTACCGGCGCATGCTCCCACAAACATCAGTATAATCAAAACAGTCTTTGAGAGCTGCGGCCAGGCATTAAAGTCCACTGTGGAAAAGCCGGAGGTAGTAATAATGGACCCTACCTGAAAGGCTGCATGCCGCAGATTATCCGAGAGGGAAGAGTATAAGCTGTGGCAGTCCCATACAATAATTGCAATACTTCCCAGAATAATCAGAAAATACCAGCGAACCTCTTCTATGGAGAAAGCCTCCTTAAAATGTCTACTTAGCAGATAGAAATAAACCATATAGTTGACACCGCTGAGAATCATGAATACGGTTATCACTATCTGAATTAAGGGCGAATAACCCCCGATACTGTCATTATAAATACCGAAACCACCGGTGCCTACAGTACCAAAGGTGGTAGTGAGCGCATCAAAGATGGGCATTCCGCATAAGCACAACACGAGGACTTCTAAAACAGTGATACCGATATAAAGCTGATAGAGAATCTTGGCGGTATCCTTTACTCTGGGGACCAGCTTGTTCACGGAAGGACCGGGGCTTTCCGCTTTCATCAAATTCATGGTGGACCCTCCCATCATGGGAAGGATAGCCATAATAAACATAAATACGCCCATACCGCCAATCCAGTGTGTAAAGCTTCTCCAGAATAAGCTTGTGTGGGAGAGTGCTTCCACATCGGAGAGAATGCTGGCACCGGTAGTGGTAAAGCCTGAGATGGTTTCAAATAACGCATCGATAAAATGAGGAATCTCTCCTGTTATCACAAATGGGAGAGCACCGAAAAAACTCATAATCAGCCAGCTGAGTGCTACAGAGGCAAAGCCTTCGCGGGTAAATAGTTGCATTTGCTTGGGGCGCTTCATACGAAGTAAGAATCCGCAAATCAGGCATAAGAGCGCAATCAAGAAATAAATAATTGCTTCCTTTACTTCACCGTAACATATTCCGACAAGACCCGGTAACAGCATAAATGCCGCTTCAAATTGTAATATAAATCCGATGATATAACGTACAATCGCAAAATTCATGAGCTAGACCTCCAGAATTTCCTTTATGTCATTGAGTCTGGAGTGGGTCAGTACTACAATGACAGAATCACCTACACGTAGCTCGTCTTGTCCGCCGGGGATAATGATTTTACCACCGCGGTTAATACAGCAGACCAAAATGTTTTTGCGGATGCGAAGCTTACCCAAGGGTATGCCGGTAACAGCAGAGGCTTCTTTAATGTAAAATTCAAGTGCTTCGGCCCGACCCTCCTCCAGCTTGTAGAGATTTTCCACGTTGCTGTTTAATGATTCATTCATGGAGCGCACATACTTGATAATCACATCCGCGGTCAGTAATCGCGGATAAGAAATGGTATCCAGCTTGATGTCGGACAAAACGCCACTAAAGTTAATACGATTGATTTTCGTTACAATTTTAGCAGGTGAGGTTCTCTTGGCATAAAGGGACAGAAGAATATTTTCTTCATCCAGTCCGGTCAAAGCAGCAAAGCCCTCCACCTTTTCCAGACCCTCCTGAATCAGCAGACGCTCATCTGTACCGTCCCCGCAAATAATGGTTGCTTTGGGAAGCAGCGCACTCAATTCTTCGCATCGTTCGGGGTTCATATCTATGATTTTGGTACTGATACCGGTAGCTAAAAGTCTGCGTGCAAGATAGTATGCGATAGTGCCGCCGCCTACAATCATTGCAGTGTGAACTCTTCCGGTAACAATACCGATTTTTTTGAAGAAATCATTTGCCTGAAGAGGAGTAGCCATAATGGCGACTACGTCACCTTCCTGAAATACAAAATCTCCTCGAGGTATCAGCACTTCATCCCCACGCGTAACCATGCAGACCAGTACATCACATTTCAGGGTGGTACGAATGTGAATCAATTCATAATTGGCAAGCAGGCAATTCTCCGTAACACGGAAATGAAGAAGTTCCACTCGTCCCTTGGAAAAGGAATCGATTTTAACAGCTGAGGGAAATTGGAAAATACGAGCGATTTCGGTAGCACTGGCAAGCTCAGGATTGATAATCATAGCAAGTCCCAGTTCATCACGCAAAAATTCAATATCGTTATTGTAAATAGGGTTGCGCACACGAGCAATGGTCTTGCAATGTCCGGCCTTTTTGGCAATAACGCAGCAAAGGAGATTTTGTTCATCGGAGCCTGTTACGGCAATGAGCAAGTCGGCTTGCGTAATACCGGCTTCAGCCAATGTCTGAAAGCTGACTCCATTTCCGACAATACCCATAGCATCTAAGGAATCTGTAATGGAATTTACCTTTTCTTCTCTTTCGTCAATGACCACGATATCATGGTTTTCACCACTTAATTGCTCTACCAGAGTGTAACCCACCTTGCCACACCCAACAATAATAATTTTCATGTCTCTCCAATCTGCCCGGTTTAGGGGCTGCTTTTAGTATACCAGTAAAACATTTAAAGCAATTATAACATACATTCATAAAAAAGAGAAGAACGGACAAAATTCAGGCATATCTTGGACAACTCATCATATACATGAGAAGAGGCGGAAAATGCCGGGATGATTTTTGGAGTGAAAGGAGACACAGCATGCAGAGAAGTCTGTTGCAACTTTTTCCCATGAATAGAAGAGGATTCTGGCAGACAACTGCTAAGGAGCAGGTACATATTCAGGAGATTCGTATTCGTTGCAATAAGCCGATTGTGGTAATTGTAAATGGAAGAGAAAGGTTTTTAAATCGTGACGGCTCTTTTCTGGACAACCCGGATATTGCCTATCGCGCGGAGACGGAAGAGGTGGAAGCTCTGTTGAATCATATCTGCAATTATTCCCTGTATGCCTTTGAAGATGAGATCCGGCAGGGATATATTACCGTGCCGGGCGGACACAGGGTAGGAATTGCAGGACAAGTTGTGCTAGAGAGTGATGGGAGTGTGCGTACCATAAAAAATATTTCCTGTATTAATATCAGGGTGTCCCATCAAATTCGGGGCGTGGCGGACAAGCTACTTCCGTACATATTTGAGAAGGGTTTATTAAAAAACACGCTTATTATTTCTCCGCCGGGCTGCGGCAAAACAACTCTGCTGAGAGATATGATACGTCAGATTTCAGATGGGAATGCCTATAGTAGAGGAATGTGTGTGGGAGTAGTAGACGAGCGTTCTGAGATTGCCGGTTCCTATCAGGGGATGCCACAGAATGATGTCGGCATGAGGACAGATGTTTTGGATGGTTGTCCTAAGGCAATGGGAATGATGTTGTTACTTCGTTCCATGGCACCTCAGGTAATAGCTATTGATGAGCTTGGCGGGGAAGAGGACATGCATGCCTTACAGATGGCAGCCTCCTGCGGCAGCAGGATTATTGCCACTGTCCACGGAGCCGGTATGGAGGATGTGGTCAGGCGTTTTGGAGGTGGGGGAGAGCTACTGGAGAGATTGTTTGAATGCTATCTACTACTTGGCAAAGAGAAGGGGCAGCCGGTTATAAAGGAAATTAAGGGGAGGGATGCTGCTTATGCTGCGATTCATGGGCGGAATCATGATAATATTGGGATGCTTTGGTCTGGGGATGTGGTATCGCCAGCAGTTTATATGCCGGTTGCAAACCTTGCGCAATCTGTTAAGCATATTGGAAACCTTGATGAGTGAGATTCAATACAGCAAGGCGACACTTCCGGAATGCTGTAAGCGAATCAGTGAGAGGCAGAAGGAGCCCTTTCGAAGCTGCTTTCTCGATGTTTATCACGCCATGAGAGCAAATAGCGGTGAAAGCTTTCAAAAGGTGTTTCTACTAAATATGGAGGGGTGTCTTAAGACACTGCCAATCACAAGTGAAGACAGAGAACACTTTCTCTCCTTTGTGTCCGGCGAAAGCTTTGAGGATGGGCGTATGCAGCTGCGCGCCATTGAGAGGAGCTGTGAATTGTTACGCCTGTCTATCCAAAATGCGGAAAAGGAAAATAAAGAAAAATGCCGATTGGCTGTGGGACTGGGAGCAATGAGCGGACTGCTGCTGGTGGTTATCCTGATTTAAGGAGTTTGGCATTGGGAGGAAAATTATGGCGGTAAATCTGATTTTTAAAATTGCAGCAGTAGGTATTCTGGTGACGATACTCAGTCAGGTGTTGAAGCATAGTGGCAGAGAGGAGCATGCTTTTTTGATAAGTCTGGCAGGTCTTGTTCTGGTGCTTACGTGGATTGTGCCATATATCTATGATTTGTTCCGTACGATACAGTCTTTGTTTGCATTGTGAGGTAAGTGTCATGAGCGAAGTGATCAAGGTTGGAATGCTGGGAATTGTGGGGGTGTTGTTGGCAATCCAGTTTAAGTCAGTAAAGACGGAATACAGCATGTACATAGGTCTGGGAATAGGGATACTTGTATTTGGCTATGTACTGCGGCAGGTAGACGCGGTCATTAATCAGATTGAGTTTATAAGAAAATACTTGGGGGATGCCCAAAGCTATCTGTCTATTCTTTTAAAGGTAATCGGGATTACCTATATATGTGAATTCAGTGCAGGAATCTGTAAGGATGCAGGGTTTCATTCCATTGCTGACCAAATTGAAATATTAGGAAAGCTGTCCGTGATGTTTGCAGGACTTCCCATTCTTTTTGCCGTGATCCGGCAGATTCAGGAGGTACTTTAGCATATGGTGGAGTTGGAAGGTATATGGGAGGATTATGGTCTGGATCAGCTTGAAGAGGGAATGGCTTCTCTTTTCCCGGAGTACAATCTTTCACTGAATGATTTACTGGATGAGATAATGACCGGTGATATTCTGGGAGCTCTTACGCAATTTCTTCAAGGAATGATTTCCGGAATGGCCGATTCTCTTATCGGTATGAAGGATATTATGGTATGGTTGATTGTATTGGGCGTGGTGTCTGCAATGATGACACATTTTGTGGATGTTTTTGACAAGCACCAGATAGCAGATTTGAGCTACTATTTTATCTATCTGCTGATGTCTGTCATCTTGCTCAAGTGTTTCTCACAGGCTATGGAAACAGCAACAGAGACCATAGAAAGCATTGTGTTGTTTGTGCAAATGCTAGTGCCTACCTATTTGGTATCGGTGGGCTTGGCAACGGGAACCACTACGGTTGCTGCCTATTATCAGTTATTGCTGCTGATGATATATGCTGCGCAAAAAATCTTGGTGGGAGTGGTGATTCCTCTGGTGTACAGCTATTGCCTTTTATCTATGATAAATGGCATCTGGGTGGAGGAGAAATTGGCACTTTTGATTGAATTGATTGAAAAGTGTATCGGCTGGATACTAAAAGCTGCAATTGGTATCGTAACAGGTATCAGTATCTTTCAGGCAGTGGTGACACCGGTGATAGATTCAGTGAAGAATTCTACGTTACAGAAGGTGATTTCGGCGATACCCGGAATCGGAAATACGGCAGATGGGGTAGTAGAAATGGTCGTTGGTTCGGCAGTGGTTATCAAAAATGGAATCGGCGTGGTTTTGCTGATTTTATTGATTGTACTTTGTGCAGCACCGCTTTTAAAGATTTTTCTGACAGCTGTTCTGATTAAATGTGCCGCCGCCTTTATGGGGGTGGTCAGTGGGAAACGAATTACCTCCTGTGCCAACCGTGTGGGAGATGCCAGTTTATTATTGTTTCGAACTGCAGGAACTGCCATGTTTCTCTTTATGATTACATTATCTGTGGTGGCGACGGCTACCAATCGTGGTTTTTAATCAGTATCATGGCGACAATAGCAGAATTTGTATTCTATGCAAAGTGAAAAAGGAGTCATAAAATATGCAAGATGAATTTAAGGCAGCTATTGCCCAGATAGCAGTATTTATGATATGTGCCCAGACTATTGCGCACTTTCGCCCCAAGGAGGCTTATGAAAAATATTTGCGGATGCTCCTTAGTGTTATGATTCTGCTTCAGATATTTCAACCCTTTTGCAGATTGATTTTTGGAGTGGCAGGACAGGAATTTTCGACCAGTATAGCGCAATTTCAAATGGATTTGGAAAGCAGTATGAAGGAGGCCAATCTTCATGCAGAAATTGCAGGACAAAAGCTGGAAGAAATGAGCCTGTCGGAGGTACAGGAAAGGCTGGCAGAGCAGCAGGAGGAGGCTTCGGTGGTGGAGCAGGTGCATATTGATGTGGAAATATCTCAGGAGTAAAGCGGATACGTTGGCAATGCCGAATAGAAGCAAGCCCCTTAACAGGGTGGAAAGGTGTGACAGAATGCGGGAGAATGCCGGACAAGATAATGTGGAGAAAACAGAGCAATGGCGAGAAGAGAATGGGAACCAAAAGGGGTTGAAAAAGTGGTTTCACCGGGACAATTTGATTGTTTTAGTATTGGCGGGAATTCTGCTGTTCATTATTGCTTTACCTATTGAGGATAAGAAGGAAACAAAAAGTGATAATTATCAAGAAACGCAAAGCAGAGGGCTACAAGGGAGTTTGAGTAGTGTGGAATCGGAAACAGCCGTCAATAAGACAGTCAGTGAGGAAGCGGTTGACCAATATGATTATGTGGCATATTTGGAGCAACGGCTGGAAAAGGCACTCTCCGGTATCCGTGGTGTAGGAAGGGTGGAGGTAATGCTGACATTGCAATCCTCGGAAGAACTGGTTGTGGAAAAGGATTCGCCGGTTGCACGCTCCAATACGAATGAGACGGACTCCGAGGGAGGCAACAGAGTGATTTCGCAGGTGGATTCGCAGGAGACAACCATATATCGCACTGAGGGGAATAACAGTGAGCCATATGTGGTAAAAACGATATTGCCGAAGGTTGAGGGGATTCTAGTGGTGGCACAGGGCGCCGGTAGCGGTGATATCAATAGAAATATTACAGAGATTGTACAGGCTCTGTTTGATGTGGAGGTTCATAAAGTAAAGGTGGTGCCTATGGATAGTGAGCAGTAATGATGGGGTGAGATACCCTTTCACAAATCCTTCCAAACAGTGGCATATATCCCTTGCTAAACTCATACAATGAAATATAAAAAATGAAGCAGCTATTCCGTGTCGGCCTGGCGGATGGACTGCAAATAGGAAAAGGGAGATTACTGTGAAAAGCTTAATCAAAAAAAATCAGCTTATGATTACCGCACTTGCTATTATGATAGCGATTGCAGGATATTTGCAGTTTGCGGGGAACAATCTGGAAGAGGAATATCTGAATGCGGATGAAGAAAACGTGACGAGTGTGGATTCCGGCGGAGTTATTACAGACAATTATACCGCAGGCAATGTGGAGGAAGCGGCAGAATTGGACGGACTTCTTGATTTGTCGGAGGAGGATTTGCTGTCTGCTGGACTGACTGAGATTGAAAGTCTGGATTCTGAATCAGATGTGATTGTGGAAGATTATCTGGCAGAGGATATGCAGGTGTCGGATACTGCAAGCGGGCAGGTTGCGGATGCAGAGGGGACAACGGGAGAAATGGTGGCAGAGGCTACACCGGAAACAGGAGAAATCCCCGGAGAAGCTGTGTTTACTTCAACTAATGGAGTGACAGTATTGTCCGAAGCTAAGCTGTTGAAGGAGCAGACAAGAGCCAAAAACAAGGAAACTTTAATGGATATTATCAACAGCAGTGGGCTTACGGATGAGCAAAAGCAGGATGCTGTCAACAGCATGGTGCAGATGACAGAGTATGCAGAGATGGAGGCAGCAGCAGAGATATTACTGGAGGCAAAGGGCTTTACGGATGTAGTGGTAAGTATCAACGGTGATGCTGTGGATGTGGTAGTCAATGCTGCAGAACTCACTGATGCCCAACGTGCACAGATTGAGGATATTGTGAAGCGGAAGACAGAAATTGCGGCTGAGAACATTGTAATCAGCACAGTGGCGCAATAGAGTGAAGCCATAAGGCGTTTGAGGGTTAAACTGTAACAAAATTGTGTACAATACATAAAAAATATGATATATTGAAGTGATGTACGAAAGGATAGGATTTTACATGAAAAGAGTGTTTTTAATCGTATTAGACAGCTTTGGAATCGGAGAGATGGAGGATGCGGCTTCTTATGGTGACTATAATGTCAACACCATAAGGAGCGTGTCTTCCAGTTCTTTTTTCAATATGCCCAATATGGGAAAGCTGGGATTGTTTGAAATAGATGGAGTGACACTGGATGAACAGCATTGTAGAGGAAACTGTTGCCCGGAGGCTTTGACAGAACACACGGGCAAGACAGCCGGAGCAATGCAGGGTGTTGTAGCTCGTATGAAGGAGACCTCAGCGGGCAAGGATACTACCATAGGACATTGGGAGATTGCAGGAATTCATTCGCCCAAGCCGTTGCCAACCTATCCGGAAGGGTTTCCGCAGAGTATCATAGATGCTTTTTGTGAAAAAACAGGAAGAGGTGTGCTTTGCAATCTGCCGTACTCCGGTACAAAGGTAATTGCGGATTACGGTGCAGAGCATGTGCGCAGTGGAGATTTAATTGTATATACTTCTGCGGACAGTGTATTCCAGATTGCAGCGCATGAGGAGATAGTCCCTGTAGAGCAGCTCTATGAATATTGCCGTATCGCAAGGGAGCTTTTGCAGGGAGAGCATGGTGTGGGAAGAGTGATTGCACGTCCCTTTATCGGTGAGAATGGCAATTATACCAGAACCTCACGAAGACATGATTTTTCGATTACACCGCCGGCTACAACTATGTTGGATCAGCTGAAGGAGCATGGTAAGGCTGTGATTGCAGTGGGTAAGATTACGGATATTTTTGCAGGCAGAGGAATCACGGAATCGGTCTATACCGGAGGTAATACAGAGGGAATTGCCCGTACACTGGAATACATGGATAAGGATTTTGAAGGCTTATGCTTTATCAATTTGGTAGACTATGACATGCTGTACGGACATCGCCGTGACATTGACGGCTATGCTAAGGCACTTGCTGAATTTGATGCAAAATTGCCCGAAATTATGAAGAAACTTCGCCAGGACGATCTATTGATGATTACTGCCGATCACGGTTGCGATCCGGCTTATACTGCCACAACAGACCATACAAGGGAATACACGCCTTTTATCATGTACGGTGAAAAACTACGGTCGGCAAACCTCGGTACGCGTAGTAGCTTTGCCGATATTGGTGCAACGGTGCTTGATTATTTTGATATTAGACCTGAATTTGCAGGCGAGTCTATGCTTTGACAGCTTTACGAGTATTTCCAAAAAAAGAATGATGGAGGACATAACAGTGAGTAATTATACAGAAGAGATTAACCGTCGCCGTACCTTTGCGATTATTTCCCACCCGGATGCAGGTAAGACGACTTTAACAGAGAAATTTTTGCTTTACGGAGGAGCTATTAATCTGGCCGGAAGCGTAAAGGGAAAGGCTACTGCACGACATGCTGTGTCCGACTGGATGCAGATAGAAAAGGAGAGAGGTATTTCCGTAACTTCATCTGTGTTGCAGTTTGAATATGACGGCTATTGTATTAATATTTTGGACACTCCGGGACATCAGGATTTCTCGGAGGATACTTATCGTACCCTGATGGCAGCTGATTCCGCTGTCATGGTTATTGATGCCTCCAAGGGTGTGGAGGCTCAGACACGTAAGCTGTTTAAGGTGTGCGTGATGCGCAAAATCCCTATTTTCACTTTTATTAACAAATTGGATCGCGATGCAAACGATACCTTTGAATTGTTGGATGACATTGAAAAGGAATTGGGAATTGCGACCTGTCCGCTGAATTGGCCCATTGGTTCCGGCAAGGAATTTAAGGGCGTTTATGACAGGGAGAAAAAATGTGTGATTGCTTATTCCGATACGGAAAAGGGAACTAAGGAAGGTATTGCCACCGAGATTCCTATTAAGGATGAAGCCCATCTAAAGGAGGTTATCGGCGAGGCGGCAGCGGACAAGCTCTTAGAGGAGATTGAGCTGTTGGACGGTGCCAGCGCAGAGTTTGACTTAGAGGAGGTCAGAAAAGGTGATTTGACCCCAGTATGCTTTGGTTCGGCTCTCACTAATTTTGGTGTGGAAATTTTCCTGAAGCATTTCCTAAATATGACGACAACGCCTCTTCCCAGAAAGGCTGACATTGGTGTGATTGGTCCCACAGAAAAGGATTTTAGCGCCTTTGTGTTTAAGATTCAGGCCAATATGAATAAAGCGCATCGCGACAGAATTGCGTTTATGAGAATCTGTACCGGTAAATTTGATGCCAATATGGAGGTTCGTCATGTACAGGGCAACAAGGTGATGAGATTGTCACAGCCCCAGCAGATTATGGCGGATGAACGCAAGATTCTTTCGGAAGCCTATGCAGGAGATATTATCGGTGTGTTTGACCCGGGTATTTTCTCCATTGGAGATACCATCTGTATGCCCAAGGAGAAATTTCAGTATGAAGGCATTCCTACCTTTGCACCGGAGCATTTTGCCAGAGTACGTCAGGTGGATACCATGAAGAGAAAGCAGTTTGTGAAGGGTATTGAGCAGATTGCCCAGGAAGGCGCTATTCAGATATTCCAGGAATATAATACCGGACTGGAGGAAATTATCGTAGGCGTGGTAGGTGTACTTCAGTTTGACGTATTAAAATATCGTCTGGAAAATGAGTATAATGTGGAGATTCGTTTGGAAAATCTGCCTTATGAGCATATCCGTTGGATCGAAAACAAGGATGAGGTTGATCTCGCTAAGCTCACAGGTACTTCCGACATGAAGAAGGTAAAGGATATGAGAGGCAACCCATTACTTTTATTTGTCAATTCATGGAGTATCGGTATGACTCTTGACAGGAATAAAGGTCTTGTTCTGACAGAATTTGGAAGGAATTAGTTAATAGAAAGCCAGATAGGAGAGTCTGCATGTATAAGAGAATAAGGAGCAGAATTGTTTTGTTGCTGCTTTTAACCGTATATAGTCTGTCCGGGTGTTCCACAGAGGATTTTCTGTCTGAGGTGCCGTTGACCATGCAGGCGGTGTTGGAGGAGACTTCGCCAAAGGATGAGCGGTCGAAAGATGGGGGATTTGCTATAGAGGCGGATGAGACGCTGTCGGAGATGACAGGATTGGAAGCAGGAAAGACGGAAAGTCAAAGTCAGTCGGAGACTGTGTCTGTATCGGGAGAAGACAGGGAAAGCTTACCGGAGGAAGGCTTCGGATATTGTTATAACAGCTTATCGGCCGAGGAACAGATATGGTATGAAGATATTCTGCAGGCCTTGGGAGGTATGGTGGACCAAATCACTTTGTCAGAGCAGGCGTTGCAGGCAGGATTGGACGAAAGCTGTATTGACAAGATTTTTCAATGTGTATTAAACGACCATCCCGAAATATTTTACGTAGACGGCTATACTTATACGCAATACAGTCGTGGGGAACAAATTGTGTCCATTGTCTTTGAAGGCAATTATCTGCTTTCACCCGAGGAGGTATCGGTTAGAAGGCAGGAGATAGACTGTGCACTGCAGCCTATCCTTGCGGGAATCGACACAATGGCTTCGGATTATGATAAAGTAAAATATGTGTATGAAACGATTATTCTGAATACGGAATACGATTTGAATGCACCGGATAACCAGAATATTTATTCCGTATTTGTGGGAGGTTCCTCGGTGTGTCAGGGATACGCCAAGGCCACACAGTATTTGCTGAATTGCTTAGGCGTGGAATGTGTGCTTGTGCAGGGGCGTGTAGATAGCGGAGAGGGGCATGCGTGGAATCTTGTCCATGTGGACGGAAGCTATTATTATATCGATACCACATGGGGAGACCCATCTTATCTCTTAGATGATGGCGTGGATTCGGAGGGTCTTTTTTTACCGGAAATCAATTATGATTATTTCTGCGTAACGACAGAACAGCTGCTCTGTACGCATATCTTGGAGAACGTTGTCAGTTTACCGGAATGTGTAGATACGGCTGCTAATTATTATGTGCGTCAGGGCGCTTTGTTTGACAGCTATGATAAGGAGCAGATGAGCAGTTTGTTCGCGCGGGCTTTTGAGGAAAACCGAGGCGATGTGACAGTGAAATGTGTGGATGAGGAGTGTTATTTGCAGATAAAGGAGGCACTGATAGACAATCAGGAGATATTTGAGTATCTGTCGGAGGATGAAATCTCAGTTTCCTATACTAATAATGATAAACAACTGTCATTGACTTTTTGGGTGACAAATTAGTAGTAATTTGGTATACTATTTGTTATAGTAAATATTGGTGAACGATACGGTCATGTTCCGAAATGTGCAGGAGGATAGAAAATGGAAAGAGAAATAGATAAGAACACCGTTATTTTAAAAGAGGATGACAGCATTGGTGCAGTACAGATTGCAGATGACGTGGTAGCAATGATTGCTTCCCTTGCCGCTACAGAAATCGAAGGTGTCAGTGCAATGGCGGGCAATATTACCAATGAACTGATGAGTAAGGTGGGTGTGAAGAACCTGACCAAGGGTGTCAAGGTAGATATACTGGAGAACAATGTGACGGTTGATTTGGCAGTAACCATGGAGTATGGTTACAATATTCCGGCTACCTGTCAGAAGGTGCAGCAGAAGGTAAAGACCGCTGTTGAAAACATGACCGGACTGAATTGTACGGATGTGAATATTCGTATTGCCGGTGTAAATATGAAAAAGGACAAATAAAAGGATAAATAGGATATAACTATGGGACGACACGAGCAGAGAGAACAGGTTTTCAAGCTCTTATTCCGTGTGGAGTTTAATACGCCGGAGGATATGCCGGAGCAGATAAAACTTTTCATGGAAGACAATGAAGAGATAACATATCGAAAGGACGTGGATTATATTTCCGAAAGAGTCGCTATGATTCAGGAAAAGATTCCGGAGCTTGATAAGTTATTGGATGATAATACGGAGGGCTGGGATACTGCCCGCATGGGAAAGGTGGAGCTTACGATTCTTCGCCTTGCTGCATACGAAATTATATATGACGATGAAATTCCCGGAAGTGTAGCTATTAATGAGGCAGTAGAAATTGCCAAAAAGTATGGACAGGAGACCTCCGGTGGGTTTGTGAATGCTATTTTAGGCAAGATTATCAAGCTTGCAAAGTAGTTTGTAGAAAGGCATGTGAGTCAGCATTAGAAATATATATACCGTTGGACAATTAAATGCTTATATCAAAAATATGTTCACGCAGGATTATCTTTTGCAGGGGCTTTTCGTTAAAGGCGAAGTGAGCAACTGCAAATATCATTCTTCTGGACATATTTATTTTACTTTAAAGGACCCTAAGGGCACCATAAACTGTGTAATGTTTGCAGGGAACCGAGCGGGTCTTTCTTTTCGTTTGGCTGAAGGCCAGCAGGTGGTTGTAGGCGGCATGGTGGACGTATATGAAAGGGACGGCAAGTATCAGCTCTATGCCAAGCAGATTGTATTGGATGGAGCGGGACTTCTCTATGAGAAGTTTGAACAATTAAAACGTGAGCTTGCGGAACTGGGTATGTTTGCTCAGGAATATAAGCAGCCGATTCCGAAATATATTAAAACACTGGGGGTAGTGACTGCCGATACCGGTGCAGCCGTGCGTGATATTATTCAGATTGCCGGCAGACGTAATCCTTATGTGCAGATTATTCTCTATCCGGCCATTGTACAAGGCGAGGCCGCAGCGGAGAGTATTGTAAACGGTATCCGCGCCTTAGAGCGACAGCAGGTGGACGTGATAATTGTGGGCAGAGGCGGTGGCTCTATGGAAGATTTATGGGCCTTTAATGAGCGTATTGTTGCCCAGGCGGTTTTCGATTGTTCTACCCCGATTATTTCTGCGGTAGGACACGAAACAGACACTACCATTATTGATTACGTTTCTGATTTGCGAGCACCAACACCGTCGGCGGCGGCAGAACTTGCGGTGACGGATATCCGCGAGATTCTGGATGATATTGCAGATTACGGAAAGGGATTGACTGAGCGGATGCAGAGACGTATTCAGGATGCGCGTGAAAGAACACGGCATTATGAGACCGGACTGAAGTATCTAAGCCCTATCAATCGATTACGTGAAAAGAAAATGCTTAGCATGCAGTTAGAGGAGCGATTGCAGGAGCGAATGCGTACGCTTCTTGACCGAAAGCATCACGAGCTTGCTCTCTATATAGAAAGATTAAAGGGATTGTCTCCCTTGGAAAAACTAAACAGTGGTTTTTCTTATGTGGAGGATTCAAAAGGACAAAATATCCGTTCCGTCGCACAAGCTTCGGTGGGACAGGAGTTGACTATCCGGGTACGGGACGGTATCATCGGTACGACGGTAACCACAATAGGAGGCATATATGACAAAGCAGGAAAATCAACACAGCCTTGAAGAAAATTTTGAAAGACTGGATGCATTGTTAGAGCAGCTGGAAGCAGAGGATATTTCTCTTGAGGAAGCGTTTGCTGCGTACAGTAAAGGGATGAATATTTTAAAAGAATGCAATGAACAGATAGATCGAGTGGAGAAAAAGGTGTTAAAGCTCAGTGCGCAGGGAGAGTTAGAAGAGCTTTAAAAAGGAGCGGACATGGAAACACAGGAATTTCAAAGAACATTAAAACAGAAAACAGCTGATATTGAGCAAATTTTGGTAATATATCTCCCGGAGGAAGCAGGCTATCAGAAAACAGTAATAGAGGCCATGAATTACAGTATTCTGGCAGGAGGCAAGAGATTGCGCCCTATGCTGATGCAGGAGTGCTTTACGCTGTTTGGTGGCAACGGAAAAATTGTTGAGCCCTTTATGGCAGCTATCGAGATGATTCATACATATTCTCTAGTACATGACGATTTGCCGTCCATGGATAATGACGAATATCGTCGCGGTCGCAAAACCACATGGTCTGTTTATGGCGAAGCATTCGGTATTCTGGCAGGGGACGGTTTGTTGAATTATGCTTTTGAGACAGCATTACAGGCTTTTTCTGTATGTGAAGGAGAGCGGATGACACCGGAGCGTATGCTGGCAGTGGTTGAGGCGTTAAAGCTTCTTGGTAGAAAAGCCGGTATTTACGGAATGATTGGCGGTCAGACTGCAGATATTGAGGCGGAGGAGCAAAAGGAAGCTGTTCGGGAAGAGCAGATTCTGTTTATACATGAGCATAAGACTGCAGCCTTGATTCAGGCGGCTATGATGATTGGTGCTGTGCTGGCGGGAGCCGGTGAGGCTGAATTGGAAGCAGTAGAAAAATGTGCATATAATATCGGTATTGCTTTCCAAATTCAGGATGATATCCTTGATGTGGAGGGTGACAGCAAGGAGCTTGGAAAAATGGTGGGCAGTGATGCCCAAAACAACAAGCAGACCTATGTAACCATAAACGGCTTGGAGCAGTCTAAAGCAGCTGTTGCTGCACTTTCAAAGGAAGCTGTAGAAATTTTAAACAGCTTTGATGGAGACCATGAGTTTTTAGAGACGTTAATTCTTCAGCTGATTCATCGCAGAAGCTGATTACTCGACAATACGAATGGATTGAAAAAGTCGGATTGGAAGAGTTTTGACAGATTTGGTACGACGGGAAAGTAATAAGAGGAAAAGCGTATGTTATTGGAAAGAATCGAAAACGCAAATGACATAAAGAAAATAGACAAAGCAGATTATGCTGAGTTGGCACAGGAAATCAGGCAGTTTTTGATTGAAAAAATCAGTGTAACGGGTGGACATTTAGGGTCAAATTTGGGAGCAGTAGAACTGACGATGGCATTGCATCTGGCATTAAATCTGCCAGAGGACAAAATCATATGGGATGTGGGACATCAATCCTATACCCATAAGCTGTTGACCGGACGAAAGGACGGCTTTGATATGCTGCGCCAGTTTCGTGGAATGAGCGGTTTCCCGAAAAGGAAGGAAAGCGATTTTGATGCTTTTGACACAGGTCATAGCTCTACCTCTATATCTGCGGGTCTGGGTCTGGTAAAAGCGAGAGATATTAAGGGTGAAAAAAATACCATTGTATCGGTAATAGGAGATGGTTCCCTGACCGGTGGAATGGCTTATGAAGCATTAAACAATGCAGCAAAGCTGGATACAAATTTTATTGTTGTGTTAAATGACAACAATATGTCTATTTCTGAAAACGTGGGTGGTGTGTCCAAATATCTGAATAATATCCGAACTGCCACAAGCTATCTTGATTTTAAAGAAGGCATATATAATGCATTGCGGGGAACAAAACGTGGCGATAATATGGTAAACCGTTTACGCCGTGCCAAGAGTAGCTTTAAACAGCTGGTGATTCCCGGCATGTTCTTTGAAGATATGGGCATTACCTATTTGGGACCTGTGGACGGTCATAATATAGAGGGGCTTGTAAATGTAATCAAGGAAGCACAGCGCGTAAAAGGCCCTGTATTGATTCATGCATTGACACAGAAGGGGAAAGGATTTGCACCGGCAGAGCGACATCCTGCAAGATTTCATGGTGCAGAGCCCTATGATATTGAGACAGGATTGCCTTCCCATCCCAGAAACGTGGCAAATTATACAGACGTTTTTTCCACGGTTATGTGCAAGCTGGGACAGCGTGATAAGAGAATCGTAGCTATTACCGCCGCTATGCCGGACGGTACAGGCTTGAAACGTTTTCATAATATGTACCCGGAACGATTTTTTGATGTGGGAATTGCGGAGGAGCATGCAGTAACCTTTGCAGCCGGTTTGGCGGCAGGAGGCTTAAAGCCTATCGTTGCGGTATATTCTTCCTTTCTGCAAAGAGCCTATGATCAGATACTACACGATGTTTGTATCCAGAATCTGCCGGTGATATTTGCCATTGACAGAGCCGGTCTGGTAGGCAGCGACGGCGAGACTCACCAGGGTATTTTCGATTATACCTATCTGACAGGTATTCCCAATATGCATGTATGTGCACCCAAGAATAAATGGGAGCTTTCGGATATGATGAAGTTTGCAGTGGATTTTAATGGTCCGATTGCGATACGTTATCCGCGAGGCAACGCCTATGCAGGTCTGGCAGAATTCCGTGAGCCGGTTGTTTTAGGAAGGGCGGAATGGATTTACCGTGAAGAGGAAATTGCCCTTTTTGCGGTGGGAAGTATGGTGAAAACTGCAGAGGCAGTCAGGGATAAGCTAAAGGAGATGGGACATCAGGTCAGCCTTATTAATGCACGTTTTGTAAAACCCATTGATGAGGAGTCGGTGCTTAGTGCATGTGACAATCATAGACTGATTGTTACCATGGAGGAAAATGTTGCCTGCGGTGGCTATGGTGAAAAGGTGCTTGCTTGCCTGAATGCTCATGGTAAGCAGAATATGTATCTGAATATCAGTATTCCGGATGCTTATGTAGAGCATGGCAATGTGGAATTGTTAAAGAAGGAAATCGGTATTGATGCAGACAGTATTGTCAACAGAATTTGCGACAAATTATCAAAGGCATAAAAACTGATTCAGCAGCAAGAAATGAAGGAATGCGAAAGGCAAAAGCAGAACATGAAGGAACGTTTGGATGTCATTTTGGTAAATATGGGTTATGCCCCCTCACGGGAGAAGGCAAAGGCGATTATTATGTCCGGCAATGTCTATGTCAATGGGCAGAAGGAGGACAAGGCAGGAACCTCCTTTGATGTGAGCAAAATACAGCTTGAGGTCAGAGGAAGTAGTTTAAAATACGTAAGTCGTGGTGGCTTAAAGCTGGAAAAGGCCATGGAACAGTGGAAATTCAAATTAGACCATTGTGTTTGTATGGATATTGGTGCATCTACAGGCGGTTTTACGGATTGCATGCTTCAAAATGGTGCGGCAAAGGTATATTCCGTAGACGTTGGTCATGGGCAGCTTGCGTGGAAGCTACGCAATGATGAGCGGGTGGTCTGTATGGAACAGACTAATTTCCGCTATATGGTTCGGGAAGATATTCAGGATGATCTGGATTTTGCCAGTGTGGATGTGTCCTTTATCTCCTTGACTAAGATTTTGATACCGGCCAGAAATCTGCTAAAAGAGGGCGGCCAGATGGTGTGTCTGATTAAGCCTCAGTTTGAAGCGGGAAGAGAGAAGGTTGGCAAGAACGGTGTGGTTCGTGAGCCTGCAATTCATGAAGAGGTTATTCGGAAAATTATTGATTACGCTCACAGTATCGGTTTTACTGTATTGCATTTAGAGTATTCCCCCATCAAGGGACCGGAGGGCAATATTGAATATCTGCTTCACATCAGGAAGGACAAAGAGCCTGAGGATATGCTAAGAAGTATTACCGAGCGCGAGGCGGAAGAGCAATTAAAGCAGATTGTTGAGGAGAAGAGTGGTCTTTCCTACACGGAGGACTGGAATGATATGATAAAGGCGATAGTAAGCAATTCGCACAGTATCTAGTTTTTGTGAGAGTGGTAACCGGCAGGAGAGTGTCTATGAAGCATTTTTTGATTTATACCAATCAGTATAAGGACAAGGAGCTTATTATTACGGAACGGGTTCGTAGCTACCTTGAAGCAAAAGGGCAAAAAGTGACTATGAAAATCAAGGATGCCGACTGGAAGGAGGAGCCCTTGCAGGAAGCAGAGGACATTCCGTATGATGCAGACTGTCTGATTGTACTGGGTGGTGACGGTACTGTGTTGGAAGCGGCCAGGGAAGTCAAGAAGCTGTCCATTCCTATTATTGGTGTCAATCTGGGAAATATGGGTTATATGGCGGAGATTGAGCCGGCTAATCTGGAGGAAGCCTTGGACAGACTGATAGCCGAAGACTATCAAAAGGAAAGCCGTATGATGTTGCGAGGACAAGTGATACACAGTGACGGCAGTGCGGAGGAAGGCTGGGCACTGAATGATATTGTTATCTCCAGAAGCGGTTCCTTACAAATTATTAAATACAGCATCTATGTAAACGGACAGTTTTTACATGAATATGCGGCGGATGGTATGATTGTTACCACGCCTACCGGTTCTACCGGATATAATCTGTCTGCGGGAGGTCCCCTGATTGAACCTAAAGCAAGGCTGATTATGCTGACACCAATCTGTCCTCATACACTAAATCAAAGAAGCATTATATTGTCCCCGGAGGACGAGGTTGAGATAGAAATACCCGTAGGAAGGGAAGGAAGACTTCAGACTGTGGAGGTTAATTTTGACGGAAGCCATAAGGTGGCTTTACGTGCAGGTGATCGTATTTGTATTGCTAAATCAGATAAAACCACAGAATTTGTTAAGTTGAATCAGGTGAGCTTTCTGGAGATATTACATAAGAAAATGCGTGAATTCTAGGAACAGATACCTACGAGGGAATAGAGAAAGGAAACGCCAGTATGAAAAAAATCAGACACCGTAAGATTGTGGAGATTATTAAGAAGTATGATGTGGAAACGCAGGAGGAATTGGCAGGCTATTTAAAGGCAGCCGGATTTTCTGTGACACAGGCAACCGTATCTCGTGATATCAGGGAGTTGAAACTTTCGAAGGTACCTACCGGTAATGGAAAGCAAAAATACGTTGTATTGAAGCAGGACGACAGTCATATGGGTGACAAATACATACGTGTGCTCCGTGACGGATTTGTATCCATGGATATGGCGCAGAATATTCTCGTATTAAAGACGGTGTCCGGTATGGCAATGGCGGTGGCTGCTGCCGTAGATGCTTTGAAGTTTCAAGAGGTCGTAGGCTGTATCGCCGGAGATGATACGATTATGATAGCTGTCAGAACCGTGGAGGAGACACAGGTACTGATGGAAAAGCTACATGTAATGATTGAAAAGTAAGGGAAATAGAGAAACGAATGTGGTTATGTATCGGAGAGGTGCATAAGGAGTGATATAGTATGTTACAAAGTTTACATGTGAAAAATCTGGCACTGCTGGAAGAGACGGAGGTAGAATTTAGAGGAGGCCTGAATATACTGACCGGAGAAACGGGTGCAGGCAAATCTCTTTTAATTGGTTCTGTGAATCTGGCACTTGGCGGCAAATTCGAGCGGGAAATGCTGCGTAGCGGTGCTGACAGCGCTTTAGTAGAGCTGGTATTTCACAGTCAGGATGCAAAGGTATTGCAAAAGCTTACCGATATGGAGCTTCCGGTGGAAGAGGATGGCACCATTATAATCACCAGAAAGATGCAAGTGGGAAAAAGTGTCTGCAGGATAAACGGTGAGACTGTGACGACCAGACAGATTAAGGAATTGGCGGAGGTGTTGATTGATATTCATGGTCAACACGAGCATCAATCCTTACTGCATAAGAAAAATCACATGGAAATATTGGATTCCTACTGTGGAGAGGAATTTATGACTCCTGCGGCAAGGGTAGGAGAGCTTTATCAGCAATGCCATACATTGCGCCAGACCATAGATGAGGAAGCTATGGATGAAGAAGCCAAGGCAAAGGAGCAGGCGTTGGCTGAGTTTGAATATCGTGAGATAGAAGAAGCCCGATTGATAATCGGTGAGGATGAGGAGCTGGAGCAGCGTTATCGACTGATGTCCAACAGTAGGAAGATTACAGAAGCTCTTGCAGAAAGCTATCAATATACAGGTAGTGAATCGGATGCGGGAGCAGGTAATGCGTTGAGCAGGGCAGTCAGATTGCTTCGGAGCATCACAATGTATGATTCCCGGCTGGAACAGCTGGAAGAACAGCTTAGTGAGGTTGAGAGTCTTTTAGCCGATTATAATCATGATGTGGCAGAATATATGAGTGATTGCGAATTTGACGAAGAAGATTTTAAAGTGGTTGAGGACAGATTAAATCTGCTTAATCATTTAAAGGGAAAATATGGTAACACGCTGGAGGCTGTTATCCGCTATGGTGAGAGCAGACAAAAGCTTTTGGAAAAGTTGGCAGATTATGATGCTTATATGCAGAAGCTGGAAAAAGAGCTTGCTGTGAAGCAGGGAGAACTGCAACAGGCATGTGAAGCTCTTTCTGCAATTCGAAGCAGAAATGCCGGACTGCTGTCTGCCAAATTGAAGGAGGCACTGGTTCAACTTAATTTTCTTACTGTGGAATTTGAGATTGCAGTGAGACCCGGACAGTCTATTACGGCGAAGGGCTATGATGACGTGGAATTTTTGATTTCTACCAATCCCGGCGAAGCTATGAAGCCTTTAAGTCAGGTGGCAAGTGGTGGTGAATTGTCGAGGATTATGCTGGCTATTAAAACAGTACTGGCAGGCAGGGATGACATTGATACCTTGATTTTCGACGAGATTGATGCAGGCATCAGTGGTAAGACTGCGTGGAAGGTATCAGAGCAGCTAGATATGGTGGCACGCAATCATCAGGTAATCTGTATCACTCATCTGCCCCAGATTGCGGCGATGGCTGATGTGCATTTTGTAATAGAAAAGAGCAGTACAGATGCTACCACTATTACAGATATCCGGTATATGGAGAACGAGGAAAGTATGGCTGAGCTTGCAAGATTGCTGGGAAGCGATACTTTGACTTCGGCGGCTCTTTCTAATGCAAGAGAGATGAAGGAACAGGCAAGAGCTTTTAAGGAAAATGACATGTGAAATGAAGCCTGCACGTAATAGGATAGAGAATAATATGGCATAATGAGAGAATGGACGGCTACTGTTCATTCTCTTTTTACAAAAAGGAAATGGAGGGAAGCATATGATCTATACAGTCACCTTTAATCCGTCGCTGGATTATATTGTAACAGTGGATAATTTTCGGCTGGGGATAACGAACAGAACTGCTTCAGAGCTACTGCTTCCGGGCGGAAAGGGTATTAATGTATCCATTGTGCTGGGTAATTTGGGAATGGAGAACACAGCATTGGGATTTGTGGCAGGCTTTACAGGAGATGAGCTTGTAAGAGCGGTGGAGGCATTGGGAGTGAAAGCAGATTTTATTCCAATCGAACAAGGACTCACCCGTATTAATTTGAAATTGAAAAATATCGAAGGTACAGAAATTAACGGCTGTGGCCCATTGATTGACAATGTGAAGCTGCAGGAGCTGATGAACAGGCTGGATATACTTGGAGAAGGAGATGTATTGTTTTTGGCAGGCAGTATTCCTTCTTCTATGCCGAGTGACATTTATCAGACGATTATGGACACATTAAAAAACAGGGGAGTTATGATTGTGGTGGATGCCACGAAAGAGCTGTTAATGAATGTGTTAGAGTATCGGCCTTTTCTGATTAAGCCAAATAACCATGAGTTGGGGGAAATATTCGGCGTGGAGTTAAACACCAGACAAGAGGTAATTCCCTATGGAAAACGGCTTCGGGAGCTTGGAGCACGTAATGTGTTAATCTCCATGGCAGGCGAGGGCGCGGTATTGATTGCAGAGGATAACACGGTGCTGGAGGCGCCGGCACCAAGCGGAAAATTGGTAAACGGTGTAGGTGCAGGAGATTCCATGGTGGCAGGATTTATGGCAGGCTGGTTGGAGACAAAGGATTACAGGCACGCTTTTCGCAGGGGAGTTGCAGCAGGTAGTGCCAGTGCTTTTTCCGAAATGCTTGCAACAAGAGAAGAGATAGAAGCAGTCTATGCCAGAGTAAAGCTGTAACAGGTTCTTATTGTGAGAATGGGTTATCAAATGCGAATATCATGGTTGACCTGATGTCAAAAAACGATAGAATAAAAATATAGACACACAGTATAAGAGAAGGAGAATGCACCATGCTTCAGGCGAAAGGCAAAAGTGTATTTGCTGGTATTGCCATCGGCAAAATCTTTGTTTATAAAAAGAGTGAACAGCAGGTAAAACGTGTTGAAGTTGAAGATGTAGAGGAGGAAATTGCGCGTTTTCATAAGGCAAGGAATACGGCCGTTTCTCAGCTTCAGGAGCTATATCAAAGGGCTCTTAGGGAGGTGGGAGAAGCCAATGCTGCCATTTTTAAAATTCATCAGATGATGCTGCAGGATGATGATTTTAAAGAATCTGTGGAAAATATGATTTGCACGCAAAAGGTAAATGCTGAATATGCCGTGGCATCCACAGAGGACAATTTTTCTGAGATGTTTACTGCTATGCAGGATGAATATATGCGGGAACGCGCAGCAGATATAAAGGATATATCTGAGCGTTTGTTGGAAATTCTTGGCGGTAAAAGCATAGCTACGGTGGAGAGCACAGAACCGATTATTATCGTGGCGGAGGATTTGGCCCCTTCGGAGACGGTACAGTTGAATAGGGATAAGGTGTTATCCTTTGCAACCGTACAGGGCTCGGTTAATTCTCATACTGCTATTTTAGCAAAAACCATGGGAATTCCGGCACTGGTTGGAACCGATATTCCCTTGGATGATACGATTGATGGCAAGCTTGGTATTGTGGACGGCACAAACGGTATGATTTATGTGGAACCGGATGAGGAGTTTCTTACGTTGATGCAGGAACGTCTGCGTGAGGAGAGAAAAGAAAGAGAGGCGCTCCAGACACTAAAAGAGCAAGAGGATATTACTCTTGATGGTCAAAGGGTGATGCTTCATGCGAATATTGGGAATATAAAGGATTTGGAATCAGTGATACAGAATGACGCCGGTGGCATCGGGCTATTCAGAAGTGAATTTATCTATTTGGAGAAGGATACTTTTCCCACGGAGGAAGAACAGTTTAGGATATATAAAACTGTGGCTGAGACCATGGCAGGCAAAAGAGTTATCATTCGTACCTTGGATATTGGTGCAGATAAGCAATGTGATTATTTTAAAATAGAGAAGGAAGCCAATCCTGCATTGGGTTATCGCGCTATTCGTATCTGTCTGACACGTCCGGATATTTTTAAGATTCAGCTGAGAGCCTTGTTCAGGGCAAGTGCTTTCGGAAATATTGCTATCATGTATCCTATGATTATCAGCGTGGACGAGGTACATAAAATTCAAAAAATCGTCACAGAGGTAAAAGCAGAGTTGGCAGAGCAGGGAATTGCTTTTGGTAATCCCGAGCAGGGAATTATGATTGAGACTCCGGCAGCAGTAATGATGAGTGGTGAGCTTGCGAAGGAAGTAGATTTTTTCAGTATCGGAACCAATGATTTGACTCAGTATACACTGGTCATTGATCGGCAGAATCCCAAACTGGATGAATTTTATGATTCTCGCCATCCGGCTGTACTGAAAATGATCGAAATGGTAGTGGAAAATGCTCATAAGGCAGGAATTTGGGTAGGCATTTGTGGTGAAATGGGAGCAGATACCGAAATGATTGGGAAAATTCTGGCAATGGGAGTGGATGAGTTGTCTGTTTCACCGGGAAGCGTATTACCGGTTCGTAAAGTGATACGGGAGACGAAAGTGACAGAATATAAGAATTAGCAATTATAAACAATTTCATTTTCTATAAGTAAAAAACTGAAAGAAACACATAATAGAACATAGAAAAGTTGTACCAATTTAAAACGATTGATTCAAAAAAATGTGTGGGTTCAGGTGGTATAGAGATGAAATTGTGGATAAGCGAGCGTGATAAAATCAAAGAGCAGGCAGAGGAAGAAATGATTATTCTGCTGCATAACTGGAAGGGGAAGCTTAGGCGATACCGAATCTATCGGCGTTGCCTGTGTGTAGCATTGGCTTTAAGCTGTATAGCGTTGACAGCAGTTACCTTGTATCAAATCGATAGTGATATTCCGTCTACTATTTATGTGCGTGCTGATGAGGAACAGTCCTTTGAATTGGGCGTTCCGGCAAAGGCAGAAATCGTCAGCGCAAGCGAGCAGGGGAAAAGTAATATCCCGCAAGGGGCCGTGACCATAGATTTAAGCCAGCCGGTAACTGTAAAGGCGGGAGATTTGGAGCAATATCAGCTACAAGTTAAGCTTTTTGGTTTTTTACCATTCAAACAGGTGGGGATTCAGGTAATTGAGGATCAAGAGCTGATACCGGTGGGTGTTCCGATTGGTATTTATGTGAAAACCTGCGGTATTTTGGTGATTGGAGCAGGTGAATTTATGAGCCTGGATGGTGAGGAATATGCGCCTGCAAAAAATATTTTGAAAACGGGAGACTATATTCAGAAATTAAACGGGGAAGCAGTGACAGATAAGGATGATTTTATTGCCAGAATTGAGAAATGCGATGGAACGGAGCAGACGCTCACAGTGGAGCGAGGAGGAGACGTATTTGATGTAAAGGTGACGCCCATGCAGGATCAGAGCGGTGCTTATAAGCTGGGAGTATGGATTCGTGACAGTGCGCAGGGCGTGGGCACTATGACCTACATTGACAGTGAGGGCGGCTTCGGTGCATTGGGACATGGAATTAACGATATAGACACTAGCACGTTGATGGATACGGATGATGGAACATTGTATCAGACAGAGATTATAGCCATTAACAAAGGAACTGTGGGTGAACCCGGTCAAATGACAGGGATGATTGTATATTCAGATGACAAAATTCTGGGAGACATCACAGAAAACAGTAACAGTGGCATCTTTGGTGAATGCAATGACAAGGCAATGTCGTATGCAACTGAAGAACCACTTCCCATTGGTTTTAAGCAGGAAATCGAGAAAGGTCCCGCCCAGATTCTGTGTACTGTAGACGGCACCACAAGGTACTATGACGTAGAAATTACAGAGCTTTATCTTGATAACGATCATATTAACAGGGGAATCGAATTGACTGTTACCGACCCTGAATTATTGGAAATCACTGGCGGCATCGTACAGGGGATGAGCGGCGCCCCCATTATCCAGAACGGAAAATTCATCGGCGCAGTCACCCATGTACTGGTCCAGGACAGTACGAGAGGATATGGGATCTTTATAGAAAATATGCTGGAGCACTAATGTTCAAGAAAAAGGGAAAATAAATTTATGAATGAAGAAATATTACAGAATATGTCAAGAGCATTAACACATCTGGTTTTTCGTAACGGAATTGTAGAAAAGTTACATTCTGAAGGTAGGTGTCTGGATAATGAGACTATGAAGATTTTAAATAAAGATATAAATAATAGGATGTACACTTATTTGTCTGCATTTTTTGCCGGAGATGAAATAGAACTAGAAAAATTGGATAAAACAATTAATTATCTTGCAAAATATTATGGCAAGGACTGGGACAAGGCAGAGAAGATGGAAATATTAATGGATTTATAGATGTGTGTAATTAAAACAGGCGTGTTCAAAGGTTTTGAATATGCCTGTTTTATTTTGGATAAATATGTAACTATAAGTTGCATGGTATGCAAAAATCTGGATAAAAAAATATACATTCTTTCAAAAAAACTCCCTTGAAAAAGTTGTTAAAAGTGAATATACTATAATAAAAGGAGTTGATTTTGTTATGTTGAAAAGAAAAATTGAACAGAAACTTATAGATTGGAAAAATGCTAAGGAGCATAAACCCTTGATTATCAAAGGTTGCAGACAATGTGGAAAGACTTTCTCTGTATTGGAATTTGCAAAGAATAATTACAAGAATGTTGTGTATTTAAATTTCTTTGAAAATCCGGACTATGCTTCAGTATTTTCAGGCTCACTAGAAATTGACAACATTATTATGATGCTTTCAGCATTGTTAGGAAAAGGTGCAGTATTTGAAGCGGGAGAAACCGTTCTTATTCTTGACGAGATCCAGGAGTGTCCGGAGGCAAGAACCGCACTTAAGTTTTTTCAAATGGATGGTCGCTTTGATGTGATAGGTACCGGTTCATTGTTAGGGGTAAAGGGATATGGAAAAGAACCTAGATCTGTTCCAGTAGGATATGAGACAGTGATCGATATGTATCCATTAGATTTTGAGGAATTTCTTTGGGCAAATGATATTGGAGAACCAATAATAAATATGTTAAGAAAGTGTCTGGAAGAGGCGAAACCTGTTCAGGAGGCGATTCATAACAAAATGAGGCAGCTTTTATTGCAATATACGGTTGTAGGTGGTATGCCTGATGTTGTACAAACCTTTGTTAATACGAAGCAAATGAATGATGTTCTTAGTATTCAGCGTGATATTATTCGATCATATGAGGACGATATGGTGAAATATGCTGAAAAAGCAGATAAATCCAGAATCAAAGAATGTTTTCAGTCTATTCCAAAGCAATTAAGTAAGGAGAATAAAAAGTTTCAATATGCTGTCATTAAAAAAGGTTCTACAGCATCAAAATACATGGGAAGTCTCCAATGGATAGAAGATGCAGGGATTATATCTAGGTGTTATAATTTATCTATTACCGAATTGCCTTTGGATGGTAATGCAATAGAAGATGTTTTTAAAGTATACATGAAAGATTGTGGATTGTTTATCAGTATGCTGGAGGACGGCACACAGTATGATATTTTGCAGGGGAAACTGTATGGATATAAGGGGGCTATTTTTGAAAATTTAATAGCAGATATCTTTTCTAAAATGGGACGTAAATTATATTACTACCATAAAGATTCCGGTTTGGAAATCGACTTTGTTATGAGATATAAAGGAGAGTGTACGTTGGTAGAAGTAAAAGCTACAACCGGTAATACCAAAAGTACAAGAACCATTTTAAATCATCCGGAAAAGTATCATGTTAATAGAGCAATCAAATTGGGGGATTACAATGTGGGTAATGAGAATCAGATTCTTACATTGCCGTTGTATATGGCTTTTTTGTTGGATGAGATGTGAGTGATTTAGGAGCGAATGATATGCGGGCACTAATTAATTTTGAGATTCAGAGAATATATGCAGGATGGTTTGATGTACTGTTTAAAACAAACAAGGAGAAAGTTGTTGTTACAGCTTCTGATGCGTGGGGAAATGATTCGCCGAAATTGTTTCTTCAAATCTTATCTGAATTAGGAGATAAGCCTCAATATAGTAAATATGTCATATGGGATGAGGAACCGGGAGTATATATAATTTTTATTGATAAAATAGACGACCTCTATAATATTAAAATTGCTTTTTCTGAATTTTGTCATGATGAGCTTTTTGCAGATATTAGAAATGTAATAGGAGATGTTTCTTATGATGAAATGAAAAGTAAGTTGAATGATTTAGAATTGATTTGTGAATACAACGATATAGATTATGTATATTTGCTCAAAACTGTCGTTCGTGCTTTTGAAGAGTATGAAAATAGCACTGAGTATTCACAAAATTGGATGGAGTTTCCGCATAAAGAATTATGTGCAATCAAACAATATCTAAAAACGATTTTGTAGATGCAGAGGGTAAGGTTATCATCAAAAAGGATGAGCTTTTAGAGGTGGCAACCTCTGATGCAAACGGTCTTGTAGCGTTTGTAAAGGATTATCCGATGGCAGCTTATTATGCAAAGGAACTGGAAGCTCCAAAGGGTTATGTATCTAATGATACAGTAATCGGTTTTGATGTGGAATATCAGGGACAGAATGAAAAGGTTGCAAAGTACAGCTTTGAGTTCTTGAATACACCTACCACATTTGAGTTTACCAAAGAGGATATTACCAGCGGTGCAGAATTATCCGGTGCAACACTTTCTGTAATCGACATGGATGGAAATGTAATTGAAACATGGACATCTGAGGCAGGCAAGGCACATGTGTTTAAGAAGCTTGAAGTTGGTAAGACCTATATTCTTCGTGAAGAGTTTGCTCCTTACGGATATTTACAGGCAACTGACATTGAGTTTGCTGTAGCAGATACAGAGGAGATTCAGAGCGTTGTTATGAAGGATGAAGTGCCTACCGGTACTATCATTATCAACAAAGACGGAGAGTTCCTTTGTGATGTGAACCTTGTGGCTGATCACTGGTACAGCTTTATCTTTGATTATTTCAAGGATTCCCTTGCAGGAGTAACCTTTGAAGTGTATGCAAGAGAAGATATCGTAAGTCCTGACGGTTTGGATACTGTTTATTATAAGGCAGACGAGCTTGTTGCAACCATCGTTACCAATGATGATGGTATCGCTATGATTTCTGATTTGCCGCTTGGTAAGTATTATCTGGTAGAGACACAGACTCTTGAGGGTTATGTGCTTGATTCAACACCGATTGAGGCAGAGCTTACCTATATCGACCAGCACACAGAGGTTGTATATGCAGGTATGGATGTAACCAATGAAAGACAGAAGGTAGAGATTTCCGTAATCAAGAAGGATGCTGAAACAGAGGAAGCTTTATCCGGTGCAATCTTTGGTCTCTATGCAAAAGAGGATATCGTAGATGCAACAGGCAGAGTAATTGTTTCCGCCGACACTTTGATTGAAAAAGCTGTAACAGGGGAAGACGGTACAGTGACATTTTTATCAGACCTTCCGCTTGGTAACTACTATGTGAAGGAAATTGAGGCTCCAAAGGGATATGTGAAGTCAGACGAGGTATTTGATGTGGTAGCAGAATACCAGGAAGGTGTTGCTGTTATTGAATTTGAAGCTGAGTTTGTAAACTATCCTACAAAGCTTGAGATTTCCAAGACAGACATTACCGGAGAGCATGAGCTTAAGGGTGCAACTCTCTCCATCATTGATGCAGAGGGTAATGTAGTGGAAAGCTGGGTATCTGACGGTACTGCTCATTATATCGAGAGAATCCCTGTAGGCAAATATATCCTCAGAGAAGAAATTGCTCCTTATGGATATAAGATAGCTAACGATGTGGAATTTGAAGTGACTGAGACTGTAGAAATTCAGAAGGTATCTATGAAGGATGAGCTTGTGAAGGGCAAGATTATCATTGAAAAGACCTGTGAGGATTCCGGTAAGGGTATTGCAGGAGTTGAGTTCGAAATCCGTGATAAGGACGGTAATGTCATCGAAACGCTTGTAACTGACAAGGATGGTCATGCAGAGTCAAAAGAGCTTGATATTGCAGTATTTAAGGATGGCGAGTTTGTAGAGGATATTAAGTATTATGTGGTAGAGACTAAGGCTGCTGACGGTTATATCCTTGATGAAACGGTTCATGAGGTTGTTTTACAGTATGATGATGCAGCTCCTGAAGTTGTAACTTATACTTTAAGTCTTACAAACAAACCTACAGAACCTAAGCTTCCACAGACCGGGGATGACTTCAATCCTATGTTTTATGTAGGTCTTGGTGCAGCTGCATTACTTGCAGGAGCTACAGCACTTGTAGCAAAGAAAAAAGAGGAAGAAGAGGAAATAACTGAATAGTTTTAACCGTTGAGGTGTAGGCCATTGTGCTTGCACCTCTTTTTTCTCGGAAACGGAGGTATGAAAGTGATTGGTGAAGCAATCAGAGAATATCGGGACAGACGAGGTTTTAGCAGGGAAGTCCCGAAAGGATCTGTGTGCGGTTTTATCGGTCAAAACGGAGCCGGAAAAACAACGACCATCAATTTGATTCTGGATATTATAAAACGGGATGCAGGAAAGATTTTTGTGTTTGGTGAGGATA